>NZ_JBEYTL010000005.1:247985-608464 GCF_040643025.1 Streptomyces sp. NPDC047525 | reverse complement strand
GTTGATAGGCCAGATCTGGAAGCCCGGCAACGGGTGGAGGTGACTGGTACTAATAGGCCGAGGGCTTGTCCTCAGTTGCTCGCGTCCACTGTGTTGGTTCTGAAACCACGAACAACCCCGTATGTCGGGCCACGACTACGGTGCGGTTGACAGTTTCATAGTGTTTCGGTGGTCATAGCGTGAGGGAAACGCCCGGTTACATTCCGAACCCGGAAGCTAAGCCTCACAGCGCCGATGGTACTGCAGGGGGGACCCTGTGGGAGAGTAGGACGCCGCCGAACTATTATTAACGGGAAACCCCCGCACCCTCTGGGTGCGGGGGTTTTCTGCGTTCACCAGATATAGAGGCCCTGAGAGGGCCTTTTTCTGTTTCAGAGGCGGCCGGCTGCCTTCAAGGACAGATATGCGTCTGCCAGTGCCGGGGCCAAGTCGGTCGGGGTCGCGTCTACGACGGTGACGCCGTGACGGATGAGTTGTTCTGCCGTGCGATGGCGTTCCGCGTGGGCCTGGGCAGCGGCTGCCGCGTCGTACACGGCCTCCGTTGTTCCGCGGGCCTTGGCCATCTGCTCTATGTGAGGGTCGGCCACCGATGCCAGCAGGACTGTGTGGCGCTGGGTGAGGCGGGAGAGTACGGGGAGCAGGCCCTCTTCGATGGGGGCTGCGTCGAGGCTGGTGAGCAGCACGATCAGCGAGCTGCGCGTCGCGGTGCGGAGGGCCGTTGAGGTCAGGCCTCTGGCGTCCGTTTCGACGAGTTCCGGTTCGAGCGTGGCCAGGGCGTTGACCACGGAGGGAAGCACTTCACCTGCCGCCTTGCCCTGGACCAGGGCGCGTACCCGGCGGTCGTATGCGAGGAGGTCCACCCGGTCGCCCGCTCGGGAGGCCAGGGCCGCGAGGAGCAGAGCCGCGTCCATCGAGGCGTCGAGGCGCGGGGCGTCGCCGACGCGGCCCGCCGAGGTGCGGCCGGTATCGAGGACAAGGAGGATGTGGCGGTCGCGTTCCGGGCGCCAGGTGCGGATGGCGACGGTGGACTGGCGGGCGGTGGCGCGCCAGTCGATGGAGCGGGTGTCGTCGCCGGGGACGTAGTCGCGGAGGCTGTCGAATTCTGTGCCCTGACCGCGGGTCAGGACGCTGGTGCGGCCGTCGAGTTCGCGGAGGCGGGCCAGCTTGGACGGGAGGTGCTTGCGGCTGGTGAAGGGGGGCAGAACCCGGAGCGTCCACGGGACCTGGTGGCTGCCCTGGCGGGTGAGGAGGCCCAAGGGGCCGTACGAGCGGATGGTGACGCGGTCCGCCCGGTGTTCGCCGCGGCGGGTGGGGCGCAGGCGGGTGGTGAGGCGGCGGCGTTCGCCGGGAGGGATCGTCAGCCGGTGGCGGGATGCCTCGACCTCGGTGCCGGGCTGCCAGCTGCTGGGGGGCCAGGCGTCGCGGAGCTGGGCGCGCAGGGGGCGGCCGGAGGGGTTGGTGACGGTCAGCTCGACGTCGGCGGATTCCCCGAGGCGTACGGAGGTGTCGCCTGCGCGGGTCAGGCCGAGGCGGCGTACGGGGGCGGCCAGGGCGAAGTCGCAGGCGCAGGCCAGGGCCAGCGGGGCGTTCACGGCGAGGATGCCTGTCCAGCTGGGGTCCCAGATGCCTACAGGGAGGCTGCCGAGGGCCGCCAGGAGGGCTGTGCGGCCGGTGAGGGCCATCAGCGGGGGACCGGGACGTGGGCGAGGATCGCGTTGATGACGGAGTCGGCCGTCACGCCCTCCATCTCGGCTTCCGGGCGGAGTTGCACGCGGTGGCGGAGGGTGGGCAGGGCGAGGGCCTTCACGTCGTCGGGGATGACGTAGTCGCGGCCCGTCAGCCAGGCCCAGGCGCGGGCCGTCGAGAGGAGCGCCGTGGCGCCTCGGGGGGAGGCGCCCAGCGTGAGGGACGGGGATTCGCGTGTGGCGCGGCAGATGTCGACCACGTAGGCGGTGATCTCGGGGGAGATCGACGTCTTGGCGACCGCGGCGCGGGCTGCCTCCAGGTCGGCGGGGCCCGCCACGGGGCGGATGCCGGCGGCGTGGAGGTCGCGGGGGTTGAAGCCTTCCGCGTGGCGCGTGAGGACGTCGATCTCGTCCTGGCGTGAGGGCAGGGGGACGGTGAGTTTGAGGAGGAAACGGTCCAGCTGGGCTTCGGGGAGGGGGTACGTGCCCTCGTACTCGACCGGGTTCTGAGTGGCCGCGACCAGGAACGGCTCCGGGAGCGGGCGAGGGGTGCCGTCGACCGTGACCTGGCGTTCCTCCATCGCTTCGAGGAGGGAGGACTGGGTCTTGGGCGGGGTGCGGTTGATCTCGTCGGCGAGGAGGAGGTTGGTGAAGACCGGGCCCGGCTGGAAGGAGAACTCGGTGGTGCGGGCGTCGTAGATGAGGGAGCCCGTGACATCGCTCGGCATCAGGTCCGGAGTGAACTGGACGCGCTTGGTGTCGAGTTCGAGGGATGCGGCGAGGGCGCGGACGAGGAGGCTCTTCGCCACTCCGGGCACGCCTTCGAGCAGGACGTGGCCGCGGCAGAGGAGGGCCACGACGAGGCCTGTCACCGCGGGGTCCTGACCGACCACGGCCTTGGAGATCTCGGTGCGCAGGGACTCCAGGGAGGAGCGGGCGCTGCCGGAGCTTCCGGAGTTCTCGGCGTTGTCAGTGGTCGGGTCCATCATGAAGTACGTACCTCTTTTTCGAGGGCGTCGAGTTGGTCGGCGAGGTTGATGAGGGCTGCGTCGTTGCCGGGCGGCGGGCCGAAGAGGAGGGGGTGCAGGTCCTGGCCCGGGGTGCGGAGCCTGGCGGTCAGGGCGGGGAGCAGGGTTTCGGGCGCGTGCGCCTGGCCGGGGGATACGCCGATGAGGGGGGCGATGCGGGTGCGGGTGGTCGAGCGGAGGGCGGCGGCCGCGCGGTCGCGGGCGTTGGCCTTGCGGTAGAGGCGGGCTCGGCCTTCGACGGTTTCCGAGGCGCGGATGGCCACGGGGAGGCGTTCGGGGACCAGCGGGCCGAGGCGGCGGGCACGCCACAGGGCGGCGAGCGCGGCGGCGATGGTGAGCTGCAGGGTGGCCCAGAGCCAGCCGTCGGGGATCAGGTCGAAGAAGTCGCGGTCGGCGGAGTCGTCGGTCGCCGCGTCGTCGGTGAGCGAGGGGAGGTACCAGACCAAGTGCGGGCGGGAGCCGAGGAGTTGCAGGGCCAGTGAAGCGTTGCCCTGCTCGTCGATGCGGTCGTTGAAGAGGATGTCGGGGGCGCCGAGCACGACGGTGTCGCCGGGGCCGTCGGCCGCCGGGAGCTGCAGGAGGCTGGGCAGGCCGTCGCTGAGGTAGCAGGACTCGGCGTCCGGGGCGAGGGTGTCGTAGCGGAGGCCGCCCACGTCGGCGGAGCCTGCGCGCTGGGCGGCGGGCAGGGAGCAGCGGGGGGAGAGCGTCGAGTCGATGCTGGGGGTGGCGTCCGCGGTGACCCCCGGTGCGAGGGTGCTGACCGAGGGGGTTCCGGGGGCGAGGAGGACGGTGCGGCCTCGGGAGTCCTCGGTGGCCGCGCGGAGGCGTGACTGCTGACGCTCGGTGAGCCGGTCGGGGGCGGCCACCAGGAGCGTGGTGTCCGGGCCTGCCGCGGACCTGGCCTCTTCGGAGGTGGTGACCACGCGGGTGGACACGCCGCGGTCGGCGAGGAGTTCGGCTACCGCACGGCTGCCGTAAGGGTCGGCCGAGCGGGGGTCGAGGCGGCCGTGCTGGGCACTGGAGCGGACGGTGGCGATGGCGACGGCGGCTGCCAGGAGGACGACCAGGGCGAGGAGGATGCCGCGGGTTCGGGTCCAGAGCTGGCGGGGGGTGGGGGCGGAGGAAGTGGGGGTGGGTGCCGGGCTGTCGGCGCTGGTGCTGGTCGTGCTGATCGCGCTGCCGGTGCTGCCGGTGCCGCCCGAGCCGCCGGAGACGCCGGGACTGTTTGGGCCGCCGGCGTTGGCTCCTGGTGTTGTTCCGCTCTCGGTTCCGAATGCGGCCCTGGCTTCGGAACCGGCTTCGGGCCCGGCGTCGGGCCTGGGGCCGGGGTCGGTGCCAGCTCTGGGCTTGGGTCCGGCTTCGGGGCTCGTTCCGACGCCGGTTCTTGGCGGGTTGTCGGCTTTGGGGGAGGGGTTTGTGGGGTCCTGGGGGGCCGTCAATTGGGGGCTCCCTCTTGGGTGTTGCTGAGGGTTGGCCTTGTCTGGGTCAGGGCCTTGTCCAGAGTGGTCAGGCGGCGGTACGTCGGCTCTGTGGCTGTGCGGCCGCCGTACGTGATGGCGTCGAACGACTGGGCTGCCGCGTGGAGTTCCGTGGCGTGGGCCGGGAGGGTGAGCGACGCCTCCGCCGCTGCTTCGTCCGCCGTGCGGCCGGGGCGGGGGTCCAGGAGGGCGCGTTCCTCCAGGGAGCGGACCAGCGCCCGCATGCGCTCCTGGACGGCTTGGTTCCAGTGGCCCTGGGCTGCGTGTGCCTCGGCGGCGGCGCGGTGTTCCGCGGCGGTGCGCGGGCGGTCGTCGAAGAGGGCGGGGGACGACGTGGGGGCGCGGTGCGGGGTGCCGAGGCGCCACCACAGGGCCACCAGGAGGGCGACCACCGCGATGAGGATGACCAGGAGGCCGAGGCCGCCGCCCGGGGTTGCCCCCGAGGCGGCGGTGAACAGGTCGTCGACCCATTCCCAGAAGCGGTTCAGGGCGCGCTGCAGGAGGCTCGGGTCGTTCTCGTGGTACGCGGGGTCGGACAGCTCGCGCTCGGCTGCCTCCCTTGCGGGGCCGCGCGGGATCGTCACCGGCGGGTCGTCGTCGCCGGTGCGGTTCAGGAACGGTGCGAGCGCCCTTGATCCGTGCAGTACTGCCCCCGTCACCGCATCAGCTCCCGGGGGTTCCGGGGGCGTTGGAGCCGTTGTCGCCCTGGAGGCCCGCAGCGCGCGCGAGTTCGAGGTCGAGGGCCTCGCGGCGGATCCGCTGGTCGATGTAGAGGAGGACCGTGACGCCGGCGGTGATCGGGAACGTCAGCATCGAACCGATGATCGAGCCGATGCCGCTGACGATCAGGAAGGTCCAGCCGAGATCGCCGGTGCCGCTGTCGAGGAAGCCGGTGACGCCGTCGCCGCTCAGCGCGCCCGCGATGAGGGTGAAGGGGATGACGATGATCGACGCCACCACGTTGGCGATGATCGCGGCGAGCAGCTGGATGCCGAACACCCGCCACCAGGAGCCGCGGACCAGCTTCACCGAGCGGGTCAGCGACTTCTTCACGCCCTGCTTCTCCAGCATCAGGGCGGGCGAGGCGAGCGAGAAGCGGACGAGCAGCCAGACGGCGACGCCCAGGGCGGCGAATCCGCCGAGCACGGCGAGGCTGATGCCCGCGTCGGACGCCCCGGCCACCGCGATCAGCACGCCGGGCAAGGAACCCGCGGCGACGACCGCCATGCCGATGAGCGGGAGCAGCAGCGTCAGGCCGATCAGCCTCGGCAGCTGCGGCTTGGCGTCCTGCCAGGCCTCCGCCGTGGTGACCGACTTGCCGAGCACCGCGCGGCTGGTGACCATCGTGAGCAGGGCGGTGGCGACGATCGTGCCGAGCAGGGTGATCAGCAGGATCACGCCGGAGCTGAGCAGGGTGTCGCCCAGGGCGCGGGTCAGCTCGCCGACGGTCGCGCTCGGGTCGTCGAGGACGTCCGTGGTCTCGCTGTCGTTGAGGACGAGCCCCTGCAGCAGGATGACGACGATCTCCGTGAACACGGCCACGGCCAGGGAGATGCCGAGCACCGTGCGCCAGTACGTACGCATCGTGGAGACCGCGCCGTCCAGGATCTCGCCGACGCCGAGCGGACGCAGCGGGATGACGCCGGGCTTGGCGGCGGGCGGCGGGCCCTGCCACGCCCCCCAGCCGGGATAGCCGCCGGGACCACCGGGACCGCCAGGTCCGCCGGGGCCGGGGCCGCCGGGACGTCCGCCGCCCCAGCCACCGCCGGGCGGGGGTGCGGGAGGAGGCGGGGTCTGGCCGGGGGCCGGCGGGCTGGGGGCGGACCACTGGGCGGGCGGCGGCTGCTCCTTGGACCACTTCGAGCCCGGACCGTTCGGCTGGTCCGAGGGCTCGGTGGGCTCGGCAGGTTCGGACGTGCCGGAGTCCTGTCCGTCGGAGGGGGCAGATCCGGGCGAAGCCCAGCCCGGAGTGTCGTTCATCGTCGCTCCTTCACGGTGCCCGTCCGCGGTCGCGGCGGCCGGTTGGCAGCCATCGTGCCACGGCACGCCCTTGCGGTGACCGGGCAGCGTATGGGCTGCACACCTTCAATTGTCCGTCAGGTACGGGGCAGACTGGGCGGATGGCTGATCAGTACGCGCAATCCGGCGAGGACGCACGGCCGACCGAGACCCCGATGAGCTCAGCGCACCCAGTGGACGTGAAGACCCCGGCGATCCCCGCGATCCGCTGGGCCGAGCCACCGGAGGGCCCCGTACTGGTCCTCCTCGACCAGACCAGGCTGCCCGGCGAGGAGACCGAGCTGGTGTGCACGGACGCGCCCGCCCTGGTGCAGGCGATCCGCACGCTGGCCGTCCGCGGGGCGCCGCTGCTCGGCATCGCCGGTGCGTACGGCGTCGCGCTGGCCGCCGTACGCGGCTTCGACGTGGACGAGGCCGCGGGCGCGATCGCGGGGGCGAGGCCCACCGCGGTCAACCTCGGGTACGGCGTCCGCAGAGCCCTGACGGCATATCGCGCGGCGGTCGCGGACGGGGCCGGCCAGGAGCTCGCGGGCGCCGCGGCGCTGGCGGCCGCGCGGGCGCTGCACCGGGAGGACGCCGAGGCGAGCGCGCGGATGGCGGTGCACGGTCTGGAGCTGCTCGACGAGCTGCTGCCCGGCGGCTGGCATCGGATCCTCACGCACTGCAACACGGGGGCGCTGGTCTCCGGCGGTGAGGGCACGGCGTTCGCGGTGGCACTCGCGGCACACCGGAAGGGGCGGCTGCGCAGGCTGTGGGTGGACGAGACGCGCCCCCTGCTGCAGGGTTCGCGGCTGACCGCGTACGAGGCGGCGCGGGCCGGAATGCCGTACACCCTGCTCACGGACAACGCGGCGGGGTCGCTGTTCGCGGCGGGTGAGGTGGATGCCGTGCTGATCGGCGCCGACCGCATCGCGGCCGACGGTTCGGTGGCCAACAAGGTGGGGAGCTATCCGCTCGCGGTCCTTGCCCGCTACCACCACGTTCCGTTCATCGTGGTGGCTCCGGGCACGACCGTGGACCCGGACACCCCGGACGGAGCGGCCATCGAGGTGGAGCAGCGGGCGGGCCATGAGGTGACGGAGGTCACGGCGCCCTATGTGCCGATGTCCGGTTTCGAGGCGGGGAGCGGGATCGCGGTGGCACCTCTGGGGACCCAGGCGTACAACCCCGCGTTCGATGTGACTCCACCGGAGCTGGTGACGGCGATCGTCACCGAGCGAGGCATCGTGTCGCCCGTGACGGCGGGGGGCCTGGAGGAGCTGCGGTCGGCTCCACGGCTCTAGGCACTCCTCCAGGTGCTCCAGGCAGCCGCCACCCGCCCTGGACGCCCCTCGCCCTGGCAGCTCCTCCCGACCGACGCCCCGTCGACCGCGATGTACGGTGCGGCGAGCGCAGGGGGAGCGATCCAGGACTGGGATGACGACACCGAGTACCGCAGCGCGGTCGGCTGCGGCCGGCTCATGATCGTGATTGCTCTCGCCTGTATGGCGGTAGTCATCGGTCTTGTCGTCGTCGGAGTGTCCGGCGTCTTCGGGCTGACGGAAATACTGTCGGTCATATCGGACTGACGGGTCACCGGCGCACCCGCCCCGGCATGCGTGGCCGATATCGACGGTGGCGGGCGACGGCAGACAGTAGTGACCTCGTACGACTATCGTCACAGGCCAGTGACCTACCTCACCAGCGCCCCGGTCACAGTTACGAGAATGGGATGATGTCAGGCATGAAGGGACGAGTCCTTGTCGTCGACGACGACACCGCACTGGCCGAGATGCTCGGGATTGTGCTGCGTGGAGAAGGTTTTGAGCCGTCGTTCGTAGCTGATGGCGACAAGGCGCTGGCCGCTTTCAGGGAGGCAAAGCCGGATCTTGTACTGCTGGATTTGATGTTGCCGGGCCGCGACGGCATCGAGGTGTGCCGCCTGATCAGGGCGGAGTCCGGGGTCCCGATCGTCATGCTCACGGCGAAGAGCGACACCGTGGACGTCGTGGTCGGTCTTGAGTCCGGCGCCGATGACTACATCGTGAAGCCCTTCAAGCCGAAGGAGCTCGTCGCCCGCATCAGGGCGCGGCTGCGGAGGTCCGAGGAGCCCGCGCCGGAGCAGCTGACCATCGGTGACCTGGTCATCGACGTGGCGGGGCACTCCGTGAAGCGCGAGGGGCAGTCGATCGCGCTGACGCCCCTCGAGTTCGACCTCCTGGTCGCGCTGGCCCGCAAGCCGTGGCAGGTGTTCACGCGTGAGGTGCTCCTGGAGCAGGTCTGGGGCTACCGCCACGCGGCCGACACCCGTCTGGTGAACGTGCACGTCCAGCGGCTGCGCTCGAAGGTCGAGAGGGACCCCGAGCGTCCGGAGATCGTGGTGACCGTCCGTGGTGTCGGTTACAAGGCCGGACCGAGCTGACGTGACCCGGGACAGTTCCCCCGTACCGCCCGGGGCTCCGGGCGGCCGTTCGGGGCGGACTGGAGGGGGCAAGGCCAACGGACCGTCGCGGCGTGGCTCCACGTTCGGGCGGCTCCTCGACGGCGGTCTGCTGCTGCAGGACGGGGTGCAGGGCAGCCCTGTCCTGAGGCTCTTCGTGCGCTGGGTGCGGCGTCCGCTGCTGCCCGCGCTGCGGCTGTGGCGGCGCAACATCCAGCTGAAGGTCGTCGTCACGACGCTGCTCATGTCGCTCGGGGTCGTGCTGATGCTCGGCTTCGCCGTCATGAGCTCCGTGAACAACGGCCTGCTCAAGGCCAAGGTCAAGGCCTCGCAGAGCCAGGCCGACGGCGGCTTCAGGGCCGCTCAGGACGAGGCGAACTCGGCCCGGCCGCGCTCCGGGCAGGACAGCGGCACGTCCGGCGGCGGGGCCACACCGCCCACCGCCGTGTGGATGTCCGACCTGGTGGAGCAGCTCTCCAGCGGCGGTCAGAGCGCGTTCAACGTGGTGACGCTGAGCCCGACGTCCACGCCCGGCGGCGCCAGCGTGCGCGGGCCGCGCGCCTCCGGGGGCGTGGACCCGATCCAGAGCGTGCCCGAGTCCCTGCGCAGCAGCGTCGACAAGGGCACCAGGGCCTATCAGAGCAATACGCGGATCGTCTTCAACGACGGCCGCGACGCACAGCCGGGCCTGGTCATCGGCAAGCGCCTGAACGACCTGAACGGCGACCCCTACCAGCTCTACTACCTCTTCCCGCTGACCCAGGAGGAGGAGTCCCTCGGCGTCGTCAGGACGACGCTCGCCACCGCGGGCCTGTTCGTCGTCGTGCTGCTCGGTGCCATCGCCTGGCTGGTGGTGCGCCAGGTCGTCACGCCGGTACGGATGGCCGCGGGCATCGCCGAGCGGCTGTCCGCCGGGCGCCTTCAGGAACGTATGAAGGTGACCGGAGAGGACGACATCGCGCGGCTCGGCGAGGCCTTCAACAAGATGGCGCAGAACCTCCAGCTGAAGATCCAGCAGCTGGAGGAGCTCTCGCGGATGCAGCGGCGGTTCGTCTCGGACGTCTCGCACGAGCTGCGTACGCCGCTGACGACCGTGCGGATGGCGGCCGACGTCATCCACGACGCGCGCGTGGACTTCGATCCGGTGACGGCGCGGTCGGCCGAGCTGCTCGCCGATCAGCTCGACCGGTTCGAGACGCTGCTCGCGGATCTCCTGGAGATCAGCCGGTTCGACGCGGGCGCGGCGGCCCTGGAGGCCGAGCCGATAGACCTGCGTGAGGTCGTACGACGGGTCGTGGGCGGCGCCGAGCCGCTCGCGGACCGCAAGGGGACCCACATCCGGATCATCGGGGACCAGCTGCCTGTCGTCGCCGAGGCCGACGCGCGCCGTGTGGAGCGCGTCCTGCGCAACCTCGTGGTCAACGCCGTGGAGCACGGCGAGGGCCAGGACGTCGTGGTGCGGCTCGCCGTGGCGGGCGGCGCGGTGGCGGTCGCGGTGCGGGACTACGGGGTGGGGCTCAAGCCCGGCGAGGCGACCCGGGTCTTCAGCCGCTTCTGGCGGGCCGACCCGGCACGCGCGCGTACCACCGGTGGTACGGGCCTCGGGCTCTCCATCGCCCTCGAGGACGCGCGGCTGCACGGCGGCTGGCTCCAGGCGTGGGGCGAGCCGGGCGGTGGTTCCCAGTTCCGTCTGACGCTGCCGCGCACGGCGGACGAGGCGCTGCGGGGCTCGCCGATACCGCTGGAGCCCGATGACTCGAGGCGCCACCGCGGCCTGAACGACGCGGGCCTCCCGCTCGGCGGCGCGAACAAGCTCGCTACGGTGCCGGTGCAGCCGTCGGCGACGGAGCGAGTGCCGCCGCCCGTCCCGCCGAGGGCGCCGGTGGCGCCGCGGCTCGCGCAGTCGGGCGCGGCGGTGGACCCGACGGCGCTGCCGGGAAACGGTGCGCGCGTCGTGCCGCGGCGGCCGATGGACGACGACATGCCGCGCGGCGAGGAGCCCGATGGGCCCGCGTCCGGGGCGGACCGGAGCACCGGTGAGCCGGCGACGGAAGCGGATCGAGTGAGCGACACGGAAGCTGATCCCGCAAGGGAAGGGGAGGCCTCTCGTGGGCGCTGACCACGATCGCCGCGCGCACCGGCGTGCACTGCGGGCCGGTCTGCTGTTCGGCTCCTGCGGGGTGCTGCTCGCGGGCTGTGCCTCGATGCCCGACAGCGGCAATCTGAAGGCGGTCGACGCCTCCCAGCGGCCGGACTCGCAGTCGCAGGTCCGTGTCTACGCGATGCCGCCGGGTGAGGACGCAAGTCCCGAGGAGATAGTCCAGGGCTTCCTTGAGGCGCTGACCAGCGACGATCCTGACTTCGCGATGGCGCGCAAGTATCTGACCAAGGAAGCCTCCAAGGGCTGGGACCCGGATGTGCAGACCACGGTGCTCGAGAACGGGCCGAGCACGGGGTCGGGCAGTGTCGGGGACGGCGGCGGCCAGACCGGCCGTTCGTTCCCGCTGACCGGGCGCAAGGTCGCCACGGTCGACAAGGAGCACGCGTACCAGCTCGACAACGCCGCGTACAACCAGTCCGTCCACCTCTCCCAGCAGGACGGACCCAACGGCAAGGAGTGGCGGATCGACCGGGTGCCGCCGGGTGTCGTGCTCGGGCAGTCCGACTTCCAGCGGATCTACTGGTCCGTCAACAAGTACTACTTCGCGACGCGTTCGACCGGTGCGTCCGGTGGCGGCCAGGAAGGGCTCGTCGCCGACCCCGTCTACATACGGCAGCGAATAGACCCCGTGACGGAGTCCGTCAAGGCACTGCTCGACGGGCCCACCACCTGGCTCGAGCAGGTCGTGGGCACGCGCTTCCCTACGGGTACGCACCTCAAGGCGGGCACCAAGACGCTGGCGCCCGACGACCAGGGCAAGCTGACGGTGCCGCTGAACGCGAAGGCCGATCCCATAGGCCAGGAGCGGTGCACCGAGATGGCCGCCCAAATGCTCTTCACGCTCCAGGACCTGACGTCGTCCGGCGTCCAGGAGGTGGAGCTGCAGCGCCGCAACGGCTCGCAGCTGTGCGTCCTGAGCAAGGAACGGGCCGAGTCCGTCGCCTCGCGCCGCACCCCGGAACACCCCGACTACCAGTACCTCATCGACGACAAGCGGCGCCTGGTGCAGATGCCGGCCGCCCGCAAGGACGATCCGGTGCCCGTGCGGGGGAAGCTGGGCAGTGGCGGGCAGCCGCTGCGGTCCGCCGCCGTGTCGCGGGACGAGGAGCGGGCGGCCGGGGTGTCGCTCGACGGGCGCTCGCTGTACATGGGGTCGCTGGTCTCCGACGGCCCGCTCGGCAAGCCCGAGGTGCGCAGCAAGGCCAAGTCGGAGGAGGACGGTCTCTCCACGCCGAGTTGGGACGGCCGCGGCGACCTCTGGGTGGCCGACCGCGACCTGAAGCGGCCGCGCCTGCTCTGGCTGGACCAGGGCGCGGGAGAGCCGGTGCCGGTCAAGATCGCGAACCTCGACGGACGGATCGAGGCGGTGCGGGTGTCGGCCGACGGCGTACGGATCGCGCTTCTCGTGAAGAAGGACGGCAAGACGTCCCTGCAGATCGGCCGCGTCGAGCGGACGGGCGCCAAGGGCGAGCAGCCGGTCATCTCGGTGGACGGACTGCGCCGGGCGGCGCCGCAGATGGAGGAGGTCACCGCCATGTCGTGGGCGGGCGGCAGCCGGCTCGTGGTCGTCGGGCGCGAGTCCGGCGGTGTGCAGCAGATGCGGTACGTCCAGTGCGACGGCTCGGTCCCCGCGGGCGCGACCCTGCCCGGCCTCACCGGCGTGAAGGAGATCGCGGCGTCCGAGGACGAGCGGCAGCCGCTGGTGGCGCACTCGGACGACGGGATCGTACGGCTGCCGACGGGTGCGCAGTGGCAGACGGTGGTCAAGGAGGGGTCGGCGCCGGTCTATCCGGGGTGACGCCTCGCGAAGGTCCGGACGGCCCTTCCCTGACAACGGCTTTCCCGCGCCGTGGAGTTGCCCGCGGGCGGTTGTCCACAGATGGTTGTCCACAGGGGTGGCAGGGCCGTGCGCGCCTTGGCACAGTGGTGGGCATGCCGGGGTGGTGGCGGGACCTCACCGATCTGGTGCTGCCGGCCGAGTGCGGGGGCTGCGGCAGGCCTCGCACGACGCTCTGCGCGCAGTGCCGCGACGCCCTGTGCGGGGCGGCGCCGTGCCGGGTGAGCCCTGACCCCCGGCCGGCCGGACTGCCGGTGGTGCACGCGGCGGCGCCCTACGGGGACGCGGTGCGGGCGCTGCTGCTCGCGCACAAGGAGCGGGGCGCTCTGGGGCTCGCGGGGCCGCTGGGCGCGGGGCTCGCCGGGGCTGTGCGTGCGGGGCTGACGGGCTCCGGAGCGGGGCTGATGGACCCCGGAGCGGGGGATGGTGACGCTCCGGTACTGCTCGTGCCCGTGCCGTCGGCTCGCGCGGCCGTGCGGTCGCGTGGGCACGATCCGGTACGGCGGATCGCGCTGGCCGCCGCGGGTGAGCTGCGGCGGGGCGGGACGCGGGCCCGGGTGCTCTGCGTGCTGCGTCAGCGGCGTGCCGTGGCCGACCAGGCGGGGCTCAACTCCCGTCAGCGGCAGGCGAATCTGCACGGCGCCCTGGAGGTGACGGCGGGTGGCGGGCGGCTCCTCGCCGACGGTGGCCGGGTCGTGGTCGTGGACGACCTGATGACCACGGGCGCGTCTTTGGCGGAGGCGGCCCGCGCAATACGTGACGTACGCACGGAAAGTAAAGGGCGGCCCGCGGTGGTAACAGCCCGTGAAATGCCGTGCGAGAACGCGATCATCGCAGCTGTTGTCGCCTCCTCACCGGATTCTTTCGGAATAAACCGGAACTGACTGGGAACTTGCATCGTTGCAGGTAGTGAGAGTGCCAATACACCTGAATGGAGGTATGCGGCGGTAGAGGGTGACGACATCCGTCCGGGCGAGATATGTTCGGTTGTGAGGAATGGCGGACGCCGTCCCTCGCATATCGGAATGCCGGCCGCTGGGTTTTCTGCAATCACCTGGGCCGGTCGGGGTGGAGATCTTGTTCGCGGGGGAGGAGGAGGTGGAAGTCACCGAGTCCGAGGCTCCGGGAGTCACCGGGGCCTGGTGCAAAAGGGAGATGCTCCGCCGCCGAAGCGGAGCGATCCGGGAACGGAGTTCTGCGTGGACATCGTCGTCAAGGGCCGCAAGACCGAGGTAACAGAGCGGTTCCGCAAGCACGTGGCCGAGAAGCTGAATCTGGAGAAGATCCAGAAGCTCGACGGCAAGGTGATCAGCCTGGACGTCGAGGTGTCCAAGGAGGCCAACCCGCGTCAGGCCGACCGTTCCGACCGCGTGGAGATCACACTCCGCGGGCGTGGACCCGTGATCCGCGCGGAGGCCTCGGCAACCGATCCGTACGGGGCGCTGGACCTGGCCACGGCAAAGCTGGACGCACGACTGCGCAAGCAGCACGAGAAGCGCCACAACCGGCGCGGCAACGGCAGGCTCTCCGCCGCCGAGGTTGCCGAGCGGGTGCCGGACGCGGCGACTCTCAACGGAGACGGCACCGTCGCACGTGAGGAAGAGCCGGACGGCGTGCCCGTCAAGAGGATCGGCTCGCTGGAGATCCAGGGCGAAGGCCCGCTCGTGGTCCGCGAGAAGACCCACGTGGCGGCGCCGATGTCGCTCGACCAGGCGCTCTACGAGATGGAACTCGTCGGGCACGACTTCTACTTGTTCGTCGACTCGGAGTCGAAGGAGCCCAGTGTCGTCTACCGCCGGCACGCCTACGACTACGGAGTCATCCGACTGAACACCGACCCCATGGTCGCGCGGGCCGAGTCCGCCGGCGGGGGCGGTGCGCTCGGCGGCTGACCACGGTCGGCCGAGGGCTGAGATGGTGCCCCTGGAGCGTGTGTGCGCCCCCAGGGGCATCATCATGCGACCCCTGCGCGCACCGCGCGGCCGTCCGGGCATGAAATCATGGGCGGAGCCGGCCAACCGGTGTGCTGTTGCCTCGGGTTGGCGGCAGCCAACGCACAACGGGCCATGGCCTTCAGGGGGAGGAACGATGGCGGACAGCTTCGGACCGATGCGGCACCAGGATGCCGACCAGGGCATCGGCATCGGCACGGACGCGGGCGCACCGCGCAAGGAGCCCATCAGGGTCCTTGTGGTGGACGACCACGCGCTCTTCCGCCGGGGCCTGGAGATCGTCCTCGCCGCAGAGGAGGACATCCAGGTCGTCGGTGAGGCGGGCGACGGCGCCGAGGCGGTGGACAAGGCCGCTGACCTGCTGCCGGACATCATCCTGATGGACGTACGCATGCCCAAGCGCGGCGGCATCGAGGCGTGCACCTCGATCAAGGAGGTCGCGCCGAGCGCCAAGATCATCATGCTGACGATCAGCGACGAGGAGGCCGACCTCTACGACGCGATCAAGGCGGGCGCCACGGGATATCTCCTCAAGGAGATCTCCACGGACGAGGTGGCCACGGCGATTCGCGCGGTCGCCGACGGGCAGTCGCAGATCAGCCCGTCCATGGCGTCGAAACTGCTCACCGAGTTCAAGTCGATGATCCAGCGCACCGACGAGCGCAGGCTGGTGCCCGCGCCGCGGCTTACCGAACGCGAACTGGAAGTCCTGAAGCTGGTCGCGACGGGCATGAACAACCGCGACATCGCGAAAGAGCTGTTCATCTCCGAGAACACCGTGAAGAACCACGTCCGCAACATCCTGGAGAAGCTCCAGCTGCACTCCAGGATGGAAGCGGTCGTCTACGCGATGCGGGAGAAGATCCTCGAGATCAGGTGAGGGCGCGGACCAGCTCGGCGGTCAGCTCGGGACGGTTCACCCGCTCCACCCGTACGGAGTCGCAGTTCACCCAGGACGCCGCCTCACGCAGCGCCTGAGCCACCGCGGGCACGGACTTGGGGCTGTCAAGCGACACCTGCTTGGCGACCAGCGTGCTGCCCTCGCGGGCGGGGTCCACGCGGCCGACCAGGTGGCCCCCGGCAAGGACCGGCATCGCGAAGTACCCGTGGATCCGCTTCGGCTTGGGGACGTACGCCTCGAGGCGGTGGGTGAAGCCGAAGATCCGCTCCGTGCGGGCCCGCTCCCAGATCAGGGAGTCGAAGGGCGAGAGGAGCGTCGTGCGGTGGCGGCCGCGCGGGGCCGTCTCCAGGGCCGCCGGGTCGGCCCAGGCGGGCTTGTCCCAGCCCTCCACCGTCACCGGGACCAGACCCGAGTCCGCGACCACCGCGTCGAACTGCTCGCCCTTGAGGCGGTGGTAGTCCGCGATGTCCGCGCGCGTGCCGACGCCCAGCGACTGTCCGGCAAGACGGACCAGGCGGCGCAGGCACTCCGCGTCGTCCAGGTCGTCATGGAGCAGCGTGTCCGGGATGGCGCGCTCCGCGAGGTCGTACACCCGCTTCCAGCTGCGGCGCTCGGTGCAGACCACCTCGCCGTACATCAGCGCGCGCTCGACGGCGACCTTCGCGTCCGACCAGTCCCACCACTCGCCCTTGTTCTTCGCGCCGCCCAACTCCGTCGCCGTGAGCGGGCCTTCGGCGGTGAGCTGCTTGATGACCGTGTCGTACGCACCGTCCGGCAGGTCGTGGTGCCAGTGCGGGCGGGTGCGGTAGGCGCGGCGGCGGAAGGCGAAGTGCGGCCACTCCTCGATGGGCAGGATGCACGCGGCGTGCGACCAGTACTCGAAGGCGTGTGCCCTCGCCGGGCCCGCGCCCGCCGATGCCCCGTCCCAGTACGCCGCCTCGATCCTGTCGCGGCCGACCGCGCCGAGACGGGCGTACGGAATGAGCTCGTGGGAGCGGGCCAGGACCGAGATCGTGTCCAGCTGGACCGCGCCGAGATGGCGCAGCACGCCCCGCACACCGGACCTGCGGTCCGGGGCGCCCATGAAGCCCTGGGCGCGGAGCGCGATGCGGCGGGCCTCGTCGGCGGAGAGGGCGGTGGCGGGGCTCGGCAGGCTCGTCATGCCGGAAACGATAGGCGGCGGCACTGACAACGCCTGCGGCCTGCCAGAACGCGTCGGTGGCCGGGTCGTGCCTCAGCCCCGGGCATCCCGGGCCTCAGTCCCGGGCGTCAGTCCAGGGCATCCCTGGCCGGCAGATACGGCTGGCTCGACGACAGGCCGAGGTCGCTCGGGAGCAGGGCGCCCACCCAGCAGTCGCGGAGCGTGGACTTGTTCAGGAGGGCGCCGCGGAGGGTGCCCTCGACGGTGAAGCCCGTCCTCTCCACCACCGCGCGCGATCCCGTGTTGCCGACCTCGGCGCGCCACTCCAGGCGGGTGCAGCCCAGATCGGTGAAGGCCCACCTGGCCAGGGCGAGGACGATCTCCGTCATGTAGCCGCTGCCCCGGTGCTCCTTCGCCGTCCAGAAGCCGACCTCCCAGGCGCCCGAGCGCGGGTGGTGCAGGCTGGCGGCGGCGATCAGCGGGCCGCCGCCCCGGGGGCGTACGGCAAAGGTGTACTCCGTGTCGTACCGCCAGCCGTCCGGCACCATGCGCGTGATGAAGCCCTCCGCGTCCGAGCGCGCGTACGGCGAGGGGATCGTGGTCCAGCGCTGGATGTCGGGGTCCTGGCAGGCCGCGTACGTCTCGTCGGTGTCGGCGGGCGTGAAGGTGCGCAGGCTCAGGCGTTCGGTGGTGAGGGTGACGGGCTCCATCCGGTGATTCTGCGGGGGCGAGGGACCCGAGGCCAGTGCTTTTGGCTGACGTTTCCCCCGCATTTCGCCGAGCGCTGATCGGCACAACCCGGCACCTTCCAGGCCCCCCGTCCGTTGACGTATCGGCAGACCTCCCGGCGCGGCCCGCTCCTCGCTTACGATGGCCGTTGCCCTATGAGTAAACCGACCATGCCAGGCCCGACCGGCAAGGAGACCAACCCCCGTGTCCGTCCTCTCGAAGATCATGCGTGCAGGCGAAGGCAAGATCCTGCGCAAGCTGCACCGCATCGCGGACCAGGTCAACTCCATCGAAGAGGACTTCGTCAGCCTCTCCGACGCCGAGCTGCGCGCGCTGACCGAGGAGTACAAGGAGCGTTACGCCGACGGCGAGACCCTTGACGACCTCCTCCCCGAAGCCTTTGCCACGGTGCGTGAGGCCGCCAAGCGCGTCCTCGGCCAGCGGCACTACGACGTCCAGATGATGGGCGGCGCCGCGCTGCACCTCGGCTATGTGGCCGAGATGAAGACCGGTGAGGGCAAGACGCTCGTCGGCACCCTCCCCGCGTACCTCAACGCCCTGTCGGGCAAGGGCGTGCACCTGATCACGGTCAACGACTACCTGGCCGAGCGCGACTCCGAGATGATGGGCCGCGTCCACAAGTTCCTGGGTCTGTCCGTCGGCTGCATCATCGCCAACATGACGCCGGCCCAGCGCCGCGAGCAGTACGCGAGCGACATCACGTACGGCACGAACAACGAGTTCGGATTCGACTACCTGCGCGACAACATGGCGTGGGCGAAGGACGAACTGGTCCAGCGCGGCCACAACTTCGCGATCGTCGACGAGGTCGACTCGATCCTCGTGGACGAGGCCCGTACGCCGCTGATCATCTCCGGCCCCGCCGACCAGGCCACCAAGTGGTACGGCGACTTCGCCAAGTTGGTCACCCGCCTCACCAAGGGCGAGCCCGGCAACCAGCTGAAGGGCATCGAGGAGACCGGCGACTACGAGGTCGACGAGAAGAAGCGCACCGTCGCCATCCACGAGTCCGGCGTCGCCAAGGTCGAGGACTGGCTGGGCATCGACAACCTGTACGAGTCGGTGAACACCCCGCTCGTGGGTTACCTGAACAACGCCATCAAGGCCAAGGAACTCTTCAAGAAGGACAAGGACTACGTCGTCATCGACGGCGAAGTCATGATCGTCGACGAGCACACCGGCCGTATCCTCGCCGGCCGCCGCTACAACGAGGGCATGCACCAGGCGATCGAGGCGAAGGAAGGGGTGGACATCAAGGACGAGAACCAGACCTTGGCCACGATCACCCTTCAGAACTTCTTCCGGCTCTACAAGCGCCACGACCACGACGGCAAGGAAACCCCCGGCCTCTGCGGCATGACCGGTACGGCCATGACCGAGGCCGCCGAGTTCCACCAGATCTACAAGCTGGGCGTCGTGCCGATCCCGACGAACCGGCCCATGGTCCGCGCCGACCAGTCGGACCTGATCTACCGCACCGAGGTCGCGAAGTTCGCCGCCGTCGTCGACGACATCGCCGAGAAGCACGAGCAGGGCCAGCCGATCCTGGTCGGCACGACCTCCGTGGAGAAGTCGGAGTACCTCTCCCAGCAGCTCTCCAAGCGTGGCGTCCAGCACGAGGTGCTCAACGCGAAGCAGCACGACCGTGAGGCGCCGATCATCGCCCAGGCCGGCCGCAAGGGCGCCGTCACCGTCGCCACGAACATGGCCGGACGAGGCACGGACATCAAGCTCGGCGGCAACCCCGACGACCTCGCCGAGGCGGAGCTGCGCCAGCGCGGCCTCGACCCCGTCGAGCACGTCGAGGAGTGGGCCGCCGCGCTGCCCGCCGCCCTGGAGAAGGCCGAGCGGTCCGTGAAGGCGGAGTTCGAGGAGGTCAAGAGCCTGGGTGGGCTCTACGTCCTCGGCACCGAGCGCCACGAGTCGCGCCGCATCGACAACCAGCTGCGCGGTCGTTCCGGCCGTCAGGGCGACCCCGGCGAGTCCCGCTTCTACCTCTCGCTCGGCGACGACCTGATGCGCCTCTTCAAGGCGCAGATGGTCGAGCGCGTGATGGCCATGGCGAACGTCCCGGACGACGTGCCGATCGAGAACAAGATGGTGACGCGCGCGATCGCGTCCGCCCAGTCCCAGGTCGAGCAGCAGAACTTCGAGACGCGCAAGAACGTCCTGAAGTACGACGAGGTCCTCAACCGCCAGCGCGAGGTCATCTACGGCGAGCGTCGCCGCGTCCTGGAGGGCGAGAACCTCCAGGAGCAGGTCACGCACTTCATGGACGACACGATCGACGCGTACATCTCGGCGGAGACCGCCGAGGGCTTCGCCGAGGAGTGGGACCTGGACCGGCTGTGGGGCGCCTTCAAGCAGCTCTACCCGGTGAAGGTCACCATCGATGAGCTGGAGGAGGACGCGGGTGACCGCGCGGGTCTGACCGCCGAGTTCATCTCCGAGTCCATCAAGGACGACATCCACCAGCAGTACGAGACGCGTGAGGAGCAGCTCGGCTCCGAGATCATGCGTGAGCTCGAGCGGCGCGTCGTTCTCTCGGTGCTCGACCGCAAGTGGCGTGAGCACCTCTACGAGATGGACTATCTCCAGGAGGGCATCGGCCTCCGCGCCATGGCGCAGAAGGACCCGCTGGTCGAGTACCAGCGCGAGGGCTTCGACATGTTCAACGCCATGATGGACGGCATCAAGGAAGAGTCCGTCGGCTACCTGTTCAACCTGGAGGTCCAGGTCGAGCAGCAGGTCGAGGAGGTTCCGGTGTCGGACGCGGCCGAGGGCGCCACGTCGCTGGACAAGAAGGACGCGGTTCCGGCCGGCGGTGGCCGTCCCGAGATCCGCGCCAAGGGGCTCGACGCCCCGCAGCGCCCCGACCGTCTCCACTTCCAGGCGCCGAACGCCGAGGGCGGGGTCGACGAGGGGGACTTCGAGACCGAGGACGCGGGTGTGCGGTCCGAGTCGGACGGCATGACGCGTGCCGAGCGGCGTAAGGCTCAGAAGGGTGGGCGGCGCCGCAAGAAGTAGTGGCGTGACGCTTTGCGTCAGGTAGTGCTGTGGAGGGCCGGGCGCCGTGAGGTGTCCCGGCCCTCTCGCTTGTCCCGGGCTCTCCTGGGCTCTCCCCGGGCTTCTCGGGCTCTCTCGGGCTGTCCCGGGGCTGTCCCGGGGCTGTCATGGGCGCGGAGCGCCCACCTCTACCGCCGTGCAGCGCCACCTCTGGTCGTCGCCCAGGTGCAGGCGGAACGCCAGGGCCCTGAGGGCGGGGCCCGTGCCGATCCTCGCGAAGACCTCGTAGACCCCCGGGCGGGGTTCGTAGTGGCCGATCCGGTGGATCGTGGGGCGTCGGTTGTTCACGTTGAAGGGCGTGAGTTCGGCGAGGCGGGTCAGGTCGTCGAACGCGGTGTGGGCGATGTGGCGGGCCGCCCAGTGGACCGGCTTCTGGCCGCTGAGCACCAGGAGCAGGCGCTCGGTGAAGAGCTCCGTGGGGTGCGGTGGGGGTTGGGGTGGGGTCCTGAGGGGGCGTGTGGGGGTACGTGGTGCCGCCGAGGGGCGGCGGGGGTCCGTGCGGCCCGGTGGGCGTGTGGTCGTCGCCGGGCGGGGGCGGGGCCTGGTCATCACCTTCTGCATGCCGTGGTGCCTCCGGCTTCGCTGTCCCGGCTCCGGGGTGCTTGATCCTGGGATACCGGGGAGTAACTTCCGTCGGAGATCTTGTACGGGGGCGGAGGCGGGGGTCGCAAGGGGCTGCGGGGTCCGGGGGTGAGGGGCGGAGGAGTCACCTATCTGGGTGGTCGGGGGTGCGTTGTTCCTTGGGGGCGTTGGGGTGGGCCGGGTGAAGGGCGGGGGTCGCGGGTGACGTGGGGGGTGGGTGTGGGGCGCAGCTCGAAGGGGGACGCCCGCACGTATTCTGGGGGCCTGTTCAGGTGCCTTGAGGTGTCTTCAGGTGCCTTCAGAATCTGTGATTCCGACTGTGAAAGCGGGCCGTCATGCGCGTCTACGTTCCCCTGACCCTGAGCCGTCTCGCCGAGGCGTACAAGGCGGGCGAGCTGGGGCCGGCGCCGCTGACCGCCTATGCCGTGACGCCTGCTCTGCGTGAGTGGTACGTCTCCGATGACATCGAGGAGCTGGAGTACGCGGCCCTGAACCGGGCCGCGCTTGCTTCGCTGCGGTTGATCGCCGGTGACTCGGGGGTGGCTCGGCGGCGGGTTGTGGTGGCCGTGGATGTGCCGGATGCGGGGCTGGAGCCGGAGCTGGGGCCGGACGCGGCTCTTGGTGAGGTTCGGGTCGCCGGGGTGCTGGGGTTCAAGAAGGTTGCCGCCGTGCATGTGGACGCGGAGGACGCGGAGGGGGATGTCGCTGCGGCGGTGGGGGTGCTGGGGGCTGCGGATCAGGGGGACGATGACGCGCGGTTCACTGTGGACGGGGTCGAGGATCATGAGCTGCTGTGGTTCGCGACGCAGGAGATTCCTGGGTTGATCGGCTGAGGGTTCCCTGCGGGGCTTGGGCGGGCTGCGGGTCGGTCTGCCTGTCTGTGGGTGCGGCGCCGTCTGCGGGTGCACTCGTGCTGCGGGGCCGGTCTGTCTGTGGGTGCGGGGCCGTGCCGGTATGTCCGTCCTCGCTGTCGTCCGGTGGCCGTGCAGTTCCTTCGGTGGGGGAGTCCTGCGAACCGTGCTCCGGGCGGGCATACCGGCACGTCCCCTCGCGAGCGCTGCCGACTGCGGGGGCGTGCGGGCTGCGGGGCCGGTCTGTCTGTGGGTGCGGGGCCGTGCCGGTATGTCCGTCCTCGCTATCGTCCGGTGGCCGTGTTGTTGCCTCGGTGCTGGAGTGCCGGGAACCGTGCTCCGGGCGGACATACCGGCACGTCCCCTCGCGAGCGCTCCCGGCTGCGGGTGCCTTCTTGCTTGGGTGTTCGGCCTACTGGATGCTGCGGGGTAATCGGGTGGGCGGGGAGTGTCCGTCGCGGAGCGGCGGGCCTGTTTTTGCGGGGCTGTGTTGCCGGGGGAGTGGGTTGTCGGTGGGGGCGGGTAGCGTTTCCGTATGGGGAAGCAGCAGCGCGGGGCGCACATCGTGTGGGACTGGAACGGGACACTCCTGCATGACATTCATGCGGTGATCGAGTCGACGAACGCTTCGTTCGCGGAGATCGGGCTGGATCCGATCACGCTCGAGCGGTATCGCGACCTGTACTGCGTGCCTGTCCCGCTCTTCTACGAGCGGCTGATGGGGCGGCTGCCCACGGACGCCGAGTGGGAAGTCATGGACGCCGTTTTCCACAAGCACTACTGGGCTCGGGCCGAGGCCTGCGGCCTTGCCGACGGTGCCGCTGAGCTGCTGGCCGAGCGGCGGGCAGCCGGGCGTACGCAGTCGTTGCTGTCGCTCGCGCCGCACGAGCACCTCGTGCCGATCGTGCGGCGGCACGGGATCGAGGAGCACTTCGTGCGCATCGACGGGCGCATGGACGCCTCGCACGCGGGCAAGGCCGAGCGGATGGTGCGGCACCTTGCGGCTCTTGAGGGAGTCGCCGCCGCCGAGCGTGTCGTGGTCATCGGGGACGCCGTCGACGACGCGGTCGCGGCGGCGCACGTGGGTGCGCAGGCCGTGCTCTACACCGGGGGGTCGCACAGCAGGGCCAGTCTGGAGGCGGTGGGGGTGCAGGTTCCCGTGGTCGACAGTCTTGCCGAGGCCGTGGAGGTGGCCGAGCGGCTGGCTGCTTAGGTGAAGCGGCTTACCCTGTGCGGTCGGGTGCGTACGCTGGGTGGGATGGTTTCGACGCGGGCGTAGCGGGGGCGACATGGGATTCGGCTTCGGGCAGCGCAGGAGTGGTCGGTTACCCGCTGAGACCACCAGCTTCGTGGGGCGGGGCGAGGATGTCGCCGCCTTGGGGCGGGCGTTCGGGCAGTCCCGTCTGGTGACCGTCGTGGGGCCCGGCGGCGTCGGCAAGACCCGGGTGGCCTTGCGGGTGGCCGCGGGGGCCGCCGAGCGGTTTCCCGACGGGGTCTGGCTCGCCGAGCTGTCCGCGCTGCGGGATCCGGAGCTGCTGCCGGGGACCCTCGCCACCGTGCTCGGACTGCCCGAGCAGACCGGGGTGCAGCCGCTCGACGCCGTGGTCGATTTTCTGCAGCAGCGGCGGGCGCTGATCGTTCTCGATACGTGTGAGCACCTGGTGGACGCCTGCGCGATGCTCGCCGATGTGCTGCTCAGGGAGGCGCCGGGCACCAGTGTCCTCGCCACCAGCAGACAGCCGCTCGACGTGCCGGGCGAGAGCTGCTGGCCCTTGCAGCCGCTCGGCGGGGCCGAGGCCGTGGAGCTGTTCGTGCAGCGGGCCGGTGCCGTGGTGCCGGGGTTCGGCGTGAACGAGGGCAACCGGGAGCTGCTGAGCGCCCTGGTGCGTCGGCTCGACGGCATTCCGCTCGCGCTGGAGCTCGCCGCCGTGCGGTTGCGCGCGGTGCCGCTGGAGCAGCTCGCCGCGCGGCTCGACGCCCGGTTCCGGGTGCTCACCGGCGGTCGGCGCACCGCGCTCACGCGGCACCAGACGCTGCGCACGGCGATCGACTGGTCCCACGAGCTGTGCACGGAGCCCGAGCGCGTGGTGTGGGCCAGGCTCTCGGTGTTCGCGGGGACCTTCGACCTCGCGGCTGCCGAGCAAGTCTGCGCGGGCGGTGAGGAGTTGCCTGCCTGCGAGGTCATCGAGCATCTGATCGGGCTCGTGGACAAGTCGGTGGTGCAGCGGGGGGCCGGGGACACCTACCGGCTGCTCGACACCATCAGGGAGTACGGGGCCGAGCGGCTCGGGACGGACACGGACGAGGCAAGGCAGCGGCACTTCACGTACTACGGAGAGCTGGGGCGGCGCTTCGATGAGCGTTTCCTGAGCGCGGAGCAGGTGGCGTTGCACGCGGCGGCGCGGGATGCCGAGGACGATGTGCGGGCCGCGCTGGAGTACGCGTACGGGACGCCGGGCCTTGAGCGCGAGGGGCTGCTGCTGGCCACCCGGCTCTGGCCGCACTGGCGGGCGGTGGGCGCCATGTCCGAGGGGGAGCGCTGGATCGACAAGGGGCTGCGCGCGGCGCCCGGTGACAGCCCTGAGCGGGCCGCGGGGCTGCACAGGACCGGTGAGTTCTGCCTGTGGCTCGGCAATCCCGTGGCCGCGCTTGAGCGGCTCACCGAAGCGGTCGGTGTCGCGCGGCGCGTCGGGGACGCGGGCGTCGCCGCGATGGCCGAGGCCGAACTGGCGGGTACCCGGGTCATTCTGGCGGCGGGCTCCGGCTCCGGTGACCTCGCCGGGGCCCTGGCCGAGATGGGGCGGGCCAGGGCGCGGCTCGTCGAGGTCGGCGACCCGGCGCGGTCGGCGCTGTTCTGCCACGAGGAGGCGGCCGTCAGGGCGGCGCTCGGGGACCCCGCGCTCGCCCTCGAACTGTGCGACGAGGCGTTGGCGCACCTCGCGCCCTTCGAGGGTGAGCGGCATCTGCGCGGCGCGGCCCTCATGGTGAAGGGCGTCTCCCTCTGGGTGGCGGGGCGAGGCAAGGAGAGCGCGCAGACGCTGCGGCAGGCGCTGGACTCCGTCGGACGGATCGGCGAGGCGCTGGCCGCGAGGCTGTGCTGCGCCGGGCTCTCCTGGGCGGCGGCCCAGGAGGAGCGGTGGATCAGGGCCGCCTGGCTCCTCGGGTACGTGGAGGCGGCGCGGAGCCGCACCGGGGACACGTTCGGGATGTTCCCGACGCTGCGGGGGCTGCACGCCCAGGTGCGCGAGCAGGTCGCGGAGGCGCTCGGCGAGCAGGCCTTCGCCCGGTGGTACGGGGAGGGCGAGCGGCTGTCCATGCGGGAGGCGGTGGCCGCCGCTCAGGCCGATGTGGACCGGCCCGCCGCGGTGCCGGGGCCGCGGGGTGCGGGGGGTGCCGGGCTCGATGTGCTGACCCGGCGTGAGCGGGAAGTGGCGGCGTTGGTGGCGCAGGGCATGTCCAACCGGGAGATCGCTGAACGGCTTGTCATCTCGAAGCGGACCGCTGATGCGCACGTGGAGCACATTCTGGCGAAGCTGGGGGTTTCCTCTCGGACGGAGATCGCTGCGGTTGCGGGCCCCGGGGCCTTGGGGAGTTGATGGCGCCGCCGTTGTTCTTGTGCCGCCGCTTCGCGGCGGATCTTTCCCGCCCGCCCACCCGTTTCCCCGCATCCGATCGCCCCGCCGTACGTTTCCCCGCATCCGATCGCCCCGCCGTACAACGCACCGTGCCTGCCCTCGCCGACGAGGGCAGGCACGTCTGTGTGGCCGGAAAGCGGCACAAGGGACAGCCTGACGGCTCGTGCGTGTGCACTGCATCGGTACCGGCCGGGAGCCGTATACGCATTTCCCGGGGCCCCTGCTTGATCGGTATACGTACCGACTCTTCCGCGCGTCCTGTCTCTACGTCACGGGTCTCTACGTCACGGGCGCCTTCGCCCGCAGCACCGTCAGGAACTCCCGCATCCAGCCCGAGTGGTCCGGCCAGGCGCGGGCCGAGACCAGCGTGCCGTCGACCACGACCTCCGCGTCGCGGAACGTCGCTCCCGCCGTCTGCATGTCCAGCTCCAGGGCCGGGTACGCCGTGACGCTGCGGCCGCTCAGGCCGCCGATCGCCGCCGTCAGGAGCGGGCCGTGGCAGATCTGGGCGACCGGCTTGTCCGAGTCGAAGAAGGACTTGAGGATCTTGCGGAGCTCCGGGTCGTTGCGCAGATACTCGGGGGCCCGGCCGCCCGGAATCACCAGAGCGGCGTACTGGCCGGGATCGACTTCGGAGAAGGCGAGGTCCGCGGGCCAGGTGTAGCCCGGCTTCTCCGTGTACGTGTCGAAGCCAGGCTCGAAGTCGTGCACCACGAACTGCAGCTTCTTGCGGGCGGGGGCGGCGATGTGGACGTCGTACCCCTCCTCGCGCAGCCGCTGGTAGGGGTACAGGACCTCCAGGGACTCGGCCGCGTCGCCGGTCACTATCAGGATCTTGGCTGCCATCGGTGCTCGCTCCCCAATCGTGGGCGGACCGGGTCCGTCCGTCGCGCGCTGTCCGTCCGTCCCGCTCAACGTGCATCGGCCCGTCCGGTTTGCCAAGAGGGCCCACCGGTTTGCGGGGAGGGGTCGGCGCCGACAGATGGCGCGAAAGTCTCTGTGCAGAGTGTCAAAGTTCCACCCCTGCTTTTGTACACATACGGCTCATGACGACTCCCGGGTGGAGGGCGATAGCCTTGACCCGTGATCAGCGCGATATCCCGCGGGGGCGTGTACGCCCCCGCCCTGCGCCCGGGGAACACGGAGGACATCCGTGCCCGGGGCGTCGCTGACGCTTCTTCGCGGTGCGGCCAGCCAGATCATCCCGGCCATCGGTCAGCGAAACCGCTGAAAATGGCGGATAACCGCCCGCTCATCTCTCACCGCGGCATAACGTCGACTTCGACCGGAGACCCCGCGTCGCGGCGTTACGTCGGATCACTTCCCTACGTCACGCAACGGCGCGCGACAGGAGTCAGAGGACAATGCAGACCAAGCTGGACGAAGCCAAAGCCGAGCTGCTCACAAGGGCGGCCCGGGTAGCTGAGAACAGCCCGGTTGGGGGGCGCCTACCGAATGGGGCACCCACCGGGTCGAAGGGCGACGAGGCCACGCCCGACCAGGACACGGCCCTCGCGTTCCTCCAGCGCTACTACCTGCACACCGCCCCGGAGGACCTTGCCGACCGTGACCCGGTCGACGTCTTCGGAGCAGCCTTCTCCCACTACCGGCTGGCCGAGAACCGCCCGCAGGGCACGGCCAACGTCAGAGTGCACACCCCGACCGTCGAGGAGAACGGCTGGACGTGCAGCCACTCCGTCGTCGAGGTGGTCACCGACGACATGCCCTTCCTGGTCGACTCGGTCACCAATGAGCTCTCGCGGCAGGGGCGCGGCATCCATGTCGTCATCCACCCCCAGGTCGTCGTACGACGGGACCTGACCGGCAAGCTCCTCGAGGTCCTCACCGACCCCGGCACGGAGCGCCCGCACGACGCGGTCACCGAGTCCTGGATCCACGTCGAGATGGACCGCGAGACCGACCGCGCGGACCTCAAGCAGATCAGCGCCGATCTGCTCCGGGTCCTCTCCGACGTACGCGAGACCGTCGAGGACTGGGAGAAGATGCGCGATGCCGCGCTGCGCATCGCCGATGAGCTGCCCTCCGAGCCGACCGCCGACGACCTGCGCGACCAGGAGGTCGACGAGGCCCGCGAGCTCCTTCGCTGGCTCGCCGACAACCACTTCACCTTCCTCGGCTTCCGTGAGTACGACCTCAACGACGACGACTCGCTCGCCGCGGTGCCCGGCACCGGCCTCGGCATCCTGCGCGCCGACCCGCAGCACGACGGGGAGGAGGACCATCCGGTCAGTCCCTCCTTCAGCAGGCTGCCCGCGGACGCGCGCGCGAAGGCCCGCGAGCACAAGCTCCTGGTGCTCACCAAGGCCAACAGCCGCGCCACCGTGCACCGGCCCAGCTACCTCGACTACGTCGGCGTGAAGCGGTTCGACGCCGAGGGCAACGTCATCGGCGAGCGGCGCTTCCTCGGGCTCTTCTCGTCCGCCGCGTACACCGAGTCCGTGCGCCGCGTGCCGGTCATCCGCCGCAAGGTCCAGGAGGTCCTCAAGGGCGCGGGCTTCTCGCCCAACAGCCACGACGGCCGCGACCTGCTCCAGATCCTGGAGACGTACCCCCGCGACGAGCTCTTCCAGACCCCGCCCGACGAGCTGCGCGCCATCGTCACGTCCGTGCTCTACCTCCAGGAGCGGCGCAGGCTGCGGCTGTACCTGCGCAAGGACGAGTACGGCCGTTACTACTCGGCCCTGGTCTACCTGCCGCGTGACCGCTACACCACCGGCGTGCGCCTGCGGATCATCGACATCCTCAAGGAGGAGCTCGGCGGCGACAGCGTCGACTTCACCGCCTGGAACACCGAGTCGATCCTCTCCCGGCTGCACTTCGTGGTCCGTGTCGCGCCGGGCGGCGGGCTTCCGCAGCTCACCGACGCCGACACCGACCGCATCGAGGCGCGGCTCGTCGAGGCCGCACGCTCCTGGGCCGACGGCTTCGGAGAGGCGCTGACCGCCGAGTGCGGCGAGGAGCGCGCCGCCGAGCTGCTCCGCCGCTACTCGGGCGCCTTCCCCGAGGGCTACAAGGCCGACCACACGCCGCGCGCCGCCGTCGCCGACCTCCAGCACCTGGAGCAGCTCAAGCACGGGCGCGAGGACTTCGCGCTCAGCCTGTACGAGCCGGTGGGTGCCGCCCCCGGCGAGCGCCGCTTCAAGATCTACCGCTCCGGCGTCCAGGTCTCGCTCTCCGCCGTCCTGCCGGTCCTCCAGCGCCTGGGCGTCGAGGTCACCGATGAGCGCCCCTACGAGCTGCGCTGCACGGACCGCACGAACGCGTGGATCTACGACTTCGGCCTCCGTCTGCCCAAGTCGCAGAACGGCAACGGTGACTATCTCGGCGACGACGGCCGCGAGCGCTTCCAGGAGGCCTTCTCCGCCGCCTGGACGGGCGAGGCCGAGGTCGACGGGTTCAACTCGCTCGTCCTGCGGGCCGGGCTCAACTGGCGTCAGGCGATGGTGCTCCGCGCCTACGCCAAGTACCTGCGCCAGGCGGGCTCCACGTTCAGCCAGGACTACATGGAGGACACCCTCCGCAACAACGTCCACACCACCCGCCTCCTCGTCTCGCTCTTCGAGGCGCGGATGTCCCCGGACCGCCAGCGCGCCGGGACCGAGCTGACCGACGGGCTCCTGGAGGAGCTGGACGGCGCGCTCGACCAGGTGGCCAGCCTGGACGAGGACCGCATCCTGCGGTCCTTCCTCACCGTCATCAAGGCGACGCTGCGCACGAACTTCTTCCAGGAGGCGGAGGGCGGCAAGCCGCACAACTACGTCTCCATGAAGTTCGACCCGCAGGCCATCCCGGACCTTCCGGCGCCGCGTCCGGCGTACGAGATCTGGGTGTACTCGCCGCGCGTGGAGGGCGTGCACCTGCGCTTCGGCAAGGTCGCCCGCGGTGGTCTTCGCTGGTCCGACCGGCGTGAGGACTTCCGCACCGAGATCCTCGGCCTGGTCAAGGCGCAGATGGTGAAGAACACCGTCATCGTGCCCGTCGGCGCCAAGGGCGGCTTCGTCGCCAAGCAGCTGCCCGACCCGTCCGTGGACCGCGACGCGTGGCTGGCCGAGGGCGTGGCCTGCTACAAGACGTTCATCTCGGCGCTGCTCGACATCACCGACAACCTCGTCACGGGCGACGTCGTGCCGCCGGCCGACGTCGTGCGGCACGACGAGGACGACACGTACCTCGTGGTCGCCGCCGACAAGGGCACCGCGACCTTCTCGGACATCGCGAACGAGGTCGCCCAGTCCTACAACTTCTGGCTCGGTGACGCCTTCGCCTCCGGCGGCTCCGCCGGTTACGACCACAAGGGCATGGGCATCACCGCCCGCGGCGCCTGGGAGTCCGTCAAGCGGCACTTCCGGGAGCTGGGCACCGACACCCAGACCGAGGACTTCACGGTCGTCGGCGTGGGCGACATGTCCGGTGACGTGTTCGGCAACGGAATGCTCCTGAGTGAACACATCCGCCTGGTGGCCGCCTTCGACCACCGGCACATCGTCATCGACCCGAGGCCCGACGCCGCCACCTCGTACGCCGAGCGGCGCCGCCTCTTCGAGCTGCCGCGCAGCTCCTGGGCGGACTACGACAAGGAGCTGCTCTCCGCGGGCGGCGGGATCTTCCCGCGCAGCGCCAAGGCGATCCAGCTGAACGCCCACATCCGCGAGGCACTGGGCATCGAGACGGGCGTCGCCAAGATGACCCCGGCCGACCTGATGAAGGCGATCCTCCAGGCCCCCGTCGACCTGCTGTGGAACGGCGGCATCGGTACGTACGTGAAGTCGTCGGCCGAGTCGAACAGCGACGTCGGCGACAAGGCGAACGACGCGATCCGCGTCAACGGCGCCGACCTGCGCGTCAAGGTCGTCGGCGAGGGCGGCAACCTCGGTCTGACCCAGCTGGGCCGCATCGAGTTCGCGCGCGCCGGCGGGCACATCAACACCGACGCCATCGACAACAGCGCGGGCGTGGACACCTCCGACCACGAGGTGAACATCAAGATCCTGCTGAACGCGGTCGTCGCGAACGGCGACATGACCGTCAAGCAGCGCAACAAGTTCCTCGCCGCGATGACGGACGAGGTCGGGACCCTGGTCCTGCGCAACAACTACGCGCAGAACACCGCCCTGTCGAACGCGGTCGCCCAGTCCCCGTCCCTCCTCCACGCCCACCAGCGCTTCATGCGCCGCCTGGGCCGTGACGGTCACCTGGACCGGGGCCTGGAGTTCCTGCCGACCGACCGGCAGATCCGTGAGCTCCTGAACTCCGGCCGCGGGCTCAGCCAGCCCGAGCTCGCCGTGCTCCTCGCGTACACGAAGATCACGGCGGCCGACGAGCTGATCCAGACCACGCTCCCGGACGACGACTACCTGCGCCGTCTGCTGCACGCGTACTTCCCCCAGGCGCTGCAGGAGAAGTTCCCCGAGCAGATCGACGAGCACGCGCTGCGCCGCGAGATCATCACCACGGTCCTGGTCAACGACACGGTGAACACCGGTGGTTCGACCTTCCTGCACCGCCTCCGCGAGGAGACGGGCGCCTCGCTCGAGGAGATCGTGCGGGCGCAGCTCGCGGCCCGCGAGATCTTCGGTCTGAGCAAGGTCTGGGACGCGGTCGAGGCGCTCGACAACGTGGTGGCGGCCGACGTCCAGACGCGGATCCGGCTGCACTCGCGCCGTCTGGTCGAGCGCGGCACGCGCTGGCTGCTCAACAACCGGCCGCAGCCGCTCCAGCTCGCCGAGACCATCGACTTCTTCAGCGAGGGAGTCGCCGAGGTCTGGACCGAGCTGCCCAAGCTGCTGCGCGGCTCCGACCAGGAGTGGTACCAGAGCATCCGGGACGAGCTGACGGGCGCGGGCGTCCCCGACGAACTCGCCCAGCGCGTCGCCGGGTTCTCGTCGGCCTTCCCGTCGCTGGACATCGTGGCGATCGCCGACCGCATGGGCAAGGAGCCGATGGCCGTCGCCGAGGTCTACTACGACCTCGCGGACCGGCTGCGGATCACCCAGCTCATGGACCGCATCATCGAGCTGCCGCGGGCCGACCGCTGGCAGTCGATGGCGCGTGCGTCGATCCGCGAGGACCTGTACGCGGCGCACGCCGCCCTGACGGCCGACGTGCTCGCCGCCGGGAACGGCGAGGACACTCCCGAGCAGCGCTTCAAGGCCTGGGAGGAGAAGAACGCGGCGATCCTGAGCCGGTCGCGGACGACGCTGGACGAGATCCAGAGCTCGGACGCGTTCGACCTGGCGAACCTGTCGGTCGCCATGCGGACCATGAGGACGCTGCTGCGCACGCACTCGTAGGCCCCTGGCCCAGAGCAAGAAGAGGGGGCGCCCCGAGCCTGATGGCTCGGGGCGCCCCCTCTTTGTGGTTTGCGCGGTGGCTCGCGCGCGACGCTATCGCGGTGCTTCCTTGAGCCATTCACACCCCCCTGAAGGGCGCTAATCGGGCATTAGCGATAATTAGTAGGATGAGCCGGTATTTGACTGGAGGGACGCATGGGAGCGACAGGTGAGCGGGGGACGCCGGAGGCGCGACCCGATGTGTCCGTAGTGGTGATCGTCTACAACGACGCCGAGCGGCTGCCGACCGCCGTCCAGTCGGTGCTCGACCAGACGCTGCGCGGCGTCGAGGTCGTCATCGTCGACGACTGCAGCACGGACGGCTCGTACGAGACGGCGCAGGAGCTGGCCGCCGAGCACCCCGAGCGGGTGCGGGCCTACCGGCTCCCGGAGAACAGCGGCGCGGGCGGTGAGCCCCGCAACGTCGGAATCGGCCACACCGTCGGCCGCCACGTGATGTTCCTCGACAGCGACGACGTCCTGGAGCGCAACGCCTGCCGCAACCTCCTCGAAGCCGCAGAGCGCGACGGCTCCGACATCGTCTCCGGGCTCTGCGTACGGCTGTCCATGGACACCCGCAACAAGAAGCGCGACCAGTGGTACCCCTGGCTCTACGCCACGACCCGCACCCTGGAGTCCGTCACCGAGCTGCCCGACCTGTTCGTCTGGGACACGCTCTCCACGAACAAGCTCTACCGCCGCGACTTCCTCGTCGAGAACGCCCTCCGCTTCCCCAAGGGGATGTTCTACGAGGACCTGATGTTCATCGCCGAGGCCTACCTCGCCGCCGAGCGCATCACCCTCATACCGAACCAGGTCTACTTCTGGCACGTCCACGAGCGCGCCGAGGCGAAGTCCGTGACCAACCGGCGCCACGAGATGACCAACTTCGAGCACCGCCTGGAGATCCACCGCCGGATCGACGCGCTGCTCGCGGAGCGCGGCCTCGACGAGCTGCGTCTTGCCAAGGACATCAAGTTCCTCAAGCACGACCTGGTGCTCCACCTGCGCGACCTGCCCTTCCGTGACGACTCCTACCGGCAGGAGTTCGCAGGCCTCGCCCGCGGCTATCTCGCCGGGCTCGACCGCGCCGCGTACGCCGAGGTGCAGCCCATTCAGGCCATCTGCGGCTACCTCCTGGAGCAGGGCGACTGGGAGAACCTGCTGCCCGCCGTCGACACCCTCACCAACCGCGACAAGATCTCCTCGCCGCTGGCCGAGCGGGACGGCCACGTGTACTGGTGCGCCGAGCATCTCGACGACCCGTTCGGCCGCCAGGTCCTCGACGTCACCGCGCTCGGCTATCACAGCAAGCGCTTCGACCAGATGTTCCTGCGCAACGTCCTGACGCGGTACGAGGAGTCGGCGGGGACGGTGCGCATGGCGGGCCGCATCACCAACCCGCTCGGCACCGTCGCTCCAGGCGCCGCGCTCACCGCGGAGCTTGAGTTCAGCGCGCGCCGCCGCAGCCTGCAGTCCTTCCGCTTCCCGGTCTCCGCCGTGCGGTACGAGGGCGAGGTCATCACCTGGGAGGCCTCGGCCGACCTCGCGAAGCGGCTTCGTCCGCTCGGCGTCGTCGACGCGGTGTGGGACGTGCGCCTGCACCTCACCGCCGACGGCGTGCGCACCAGGACGCGGCTCACCGCGGGCGACCCGGGGCTCGCCGAGGGGATGCTCCCGGTGCGGCCGAGGCTGACCCGCCTGGTCGCCGACCACCTGGAGCCGGAGGTCTCGCAGCGCGGGCACCTCGCCTTCCGCCTTGTCACGCGGGACGCGGCGGGCGGCCGGATCCAGGACCTGGTGGCGCGCGGCACGCAGGGCGTCCCGGGGCGGCTCGCCAAGTCCGGCTTCCGCAGGGCGAAGAAGCTGCGGGGGGACCTCACGTCCGGGCAGAGCAAACTGCGCGTGTACGACGAGGTGTTCAGCCGCCTTCCGGTGAAGAAGGGCACGGTCGTCTTCGAGAGCCACCTCGGCAAGCAGTACAGCGACAGCCCCCGGGCGATCTACGAGGAGATGCGGCGCCAGGGGCTCGACTTCGACGCCGTGTGGTCCTACACCGGGAACCCGAAGGGCTTCCCCGAGGACGCGACGCTGGTGCGGCGCTGGTCGCTGCCGTACCTGCGGGCCCTGGCGCAGGCCGAGTTCTGGGTCGACAACCAGAGCTACCCGCTCAAGCTCACCAAGCGTCCCGGGACGACGTACATCCAGACCTGGCACGGCTCCGCGCTCAAGCGCATGGGCTTCGACGAGCCCGCGTGGAAGCTGCGCAGCAAGCCGCGGCAGGACGAGCAGCAGCGGGTGCTCGACCGCTTCGACCGCTTCCTGATCCGCTCCGAGCACGACGTGCGGACCCTCGCCAAGGCCCTGCGCCTGAAGGAGAAGGTGCTGCTGCGGGTCGGCTATCCGCGCAACGACGCGCTGGTGCGGTCGAAGAAGCTCGAGGACGCGAGCGGCGTGCGCGAACGCGGGCCGCTGGCAGTGGAGTTGGGCATCCCCGAGGACAAGCAGGTGCTGCTCTACGCGCCGACCTTCCGGCGGCACGGCGGACGGCACGGGCGCTTTGAACTGCCCTTCGACGTGGAGCGGTTCGCCGAGGAGCTCGGCGACCGGTACGTCCTGCTTGTGCGCTCGCACTACCTCAACCACGTGGTGCTTCCGCCGTCCGTGCGGGGCCGCGTCATCGACGTGTCCGCACACCACGACGTCACACCGCTCTATCAGCTCGCCGACGCGATGATCACCGACTACTCGTCCGTGATGTTCGACTACGCCCTTCTCGACCGGCCGATGCTGTTCTTCACGTACGACTACGAGGAGTACGTGCACGAAGGGCGAGGCACCTACTTCGACCTGAGGGAACGGGCTCCCGGACCGGTGGTCGACACCGAGGACGAGCTGTTCGGGGCGCTGAAGGCGCTCGACGAGCAGGCACTTGAGTACGGGGACGCGCGGGCGCGGTTCGTGGCCGAGTTCGGTGAGTACGACCGGGGCGATGCCGCCAAGAGCGTCGTCGATCAGTTCTTCTCGCACTGGAGCGGCAAGTGAACCGGGACATATTCTACGTCTCCAACAGCGTCAACGAGCTGGGCGGGATCACCAGTTGGTCCCATCAGATGGCCCGCCTCTTCGTCGAGCGCGGCCACCGCGTGCACGTCATCGGCATCACCGAACCCGGCGTACCGCAGGACGTCGGCACGGACCTGCCGTACCCCACCACGACGCTGTACGACGAGCATCCGCCGCGCGTCGGCCCGGTGCGCGGCATCAAGGGGCGGCTCAACGTGGCCGAGCACCGGCTGCGCGCGCGGCGCGAGGCGGGCATGCACGAGCAGGCCGCCAAGATGACCGCGCTCTTCGCGCAGGCCGGGCCCGGAGCCGTCGTCATCGTCACGCAGGTGTGGGCGATGGAGTGGGTCGAACTCGCCGACACCAGCGGCATGACGGTCATCGGCATGAGCCATGAGTCGTACGCCTACTCGCGGGCGTCCTCACGCGGCAACCGTGTGCGCAAGCACTACAAGGACGTCGACCGGATGCTCGCGCTCACCCGCGAGGACGCCGACCTGTGGATCAGGCAGGGCCTGGACAACGCGTCCTTCATGCCGAACCCGCTGCCCTTCATGCCCGATGTGCCCTCACAGCGCACGGAGAAGGTCGTCACCAGCATCGGCAGGCTGCACGACCAGAAGGGCATCGACATGCTCCTCGACACCTGGGCGGAGGTCGCGCCGCTGCACCCGGACTGGACGCTGCGGATCTACGGCTCCGGCGAGGACGAGGAGATCCTCAAGAAGCAGTGCACGTCCCTGGGCCTCGACGGCTCCGTGGAGTGGATGGGGCGGACGAGCGATGTGCCGGGCGCGCTGCGGGGCGGGTCGGTGTTCGTGCAGTCGTCGCGCGGCGAGGGCTTCCCGCTCGCGCTGATGGAGGCGATGGCCACGGCTGTTCCGTGCGCGGCCTTCGACTGTGCGCCGGGCGTGCACGAGATCGTGCAGGACGGTGTGGACGGGCTGCTCGCGCGGCTCGGGAACACGGGTGAACTGGCGCGCAGGCTGGACACGTTGATGTCCGACAAGGAGCTGCGGGACCGGATGGGGGAGCTGGCCAGGGTGAACATCCAGCGCTACACGACGGATGAAGTCGTGCGGCGCTGGGAGGAGTTGTTCCTGTTCCTGGAGCGGTAGGACCCGGGGCGGCCCCCGGGACGACCCTCCCGGGGGCTACTTCTTGCCGCCCGTGAACCGCTCGTACTCCTTCAGGACGTCCTCTGTCGGGCCGTCCAGGCGCAGTTCGCCGTGCTCCAGCCAGAGCACGCGCTCGCAGGTGTCGCGGATCGACTTGTTGTTGTGGCTGACCAGGAAGACCGTGCCCGCGCGCTTGCGCAGCTCGCGGATGCGGGCCTCCGAGCGCTTCTGGAAGGAGCGGTCGCCGGTCGCCAGGGCCTCGTCGATGAGCAGGACGTCGTGGTCCTTGGCGGAGCCGATGGAGAAGCGCAGGCGGGCCGCCATGCCGGAGGAGTACGTCCGCATGGGGAGCGTGATGAAGTCGCCCTTTTCGTTGATCCCCGAGAAGTCGACGATGTCCTGGTAGCGCTCCTGGATCTGCTCGCGGGTCATGCCCATCGCCAGGCCGCCGAGGCGGACGTTGCGCTCGCCGGTGAGGTCGTTCATCAGGGCCGCGTTCACGCCGAGCAGCGAGGGCTGGCCGTCGGTGAAGATGCGGCCGTTCTCGACGGGCAGGAGCCCCGCGACCGCCTTCAGGAGGGTCGACTTGCCCGAGCCGTTTGTGCCGATCAGGCCGATGGCCTCGCCCTTGCGGGCGGTGAAGGAGACACCTCTGACGGCGTGCACCTTGCGTACGCCGGACTCCTCGCGGCCCTTGCCCCGCTTGAGGATGCGGCCCAGGGCGGCGGTCGCGCTGCCCCGGCCGGAGGGGGATCCGGCGCCGTGCACCCGGTAGACGATGTCGACCTGGTCGACGATGACTGTGGGGGCCGGGGCCGGGGCCGGGGCCGGGGCGGGTGCGGGAGTCGGTGCGGGGGTGCGGGTGTCGGTGGGGAGATCTGTCGTTGTGGGGGTTGCTGTCTTCTCAGCCACGGCCGTACGTCTCCTCTGCCTTCCAGAAGTAGATGAACCCGCCGACCCCGGCGAGCAGTGCCCAGCCGACGGCCCACGCCCAGACGTGGTGCGGGAGCTGGTCCGCGTGGAAGCTGTCGATGAGCGCGAACCGCATCAGGTCGATGTAGATGGCGGCCGGATTGCACTCCAGGAGGACCTGGAGCGCGTGCGGCAGGTGCTGGTCCTTGAGGACCGCGTCGATGCTCCACATCACGCCGGACACGTACATCCACGTGCGCAGCACGAACGGCATCAGCTGGGCGATGTCCGGCGTCTTGCTGCCCAGGCGGGCCATCACCAGGGCCAGGCCCGTGTTGAACGTGAACTGCAGGACCAGGACCGGGATCACCAGGAACCAGGACAGGCTCGGCGGGACGCCGAAGCAGAGCAGGATCACGACCAGCGCGCCCATGGAGAACAGGAGCTGCTGGAGCTGCTGGAGGCTGAAGGAGACCGGCAGCGCGGCCCGCGGGAAGTGCAGGGCGCGCACCAGGCCGAGGTTGCCGGCGATGGCGCGGGTGCCCGCCATCACCGAGCTCTGCGTGAACGTGAAGATGAAGACGCCGGTGACCAGGAACGGGACGTAGTCCGGGACGGCGTGCTTGGTGTTCATCAGCACGCCGAAGATGAAGTAGTACACCGCCGCGTTCAGGAGCGGCGTCATCACCTGCCAGACCTGGCCCAGCTTCGCCTGGCTGTACTGGGCGGTGAGCTTGGCGGTCGCGAAGGCGGTGATGAAGTGGCGCCGCTGCCAGAGCTGGCGGACGTACGCGGGGAGTGTGGGGCGGGCGCCGCTGACGGTCAGGCCGTGCCGGGCGGCGAGCTCGGCGGCGTCGACGGCGGGGCCGGGTGCACCGACCGCGTCCGCGGGGCGGGATGGAGCGTCGAGGACCTGACTCACGTCCGCTGCTTTCACTCGGGAGCCATGGGGCGCGTACGTCGGGACGGACCCGTATCGTCGCAACGTCGAGAGTAGGACGATGCGACGTCGGAACGCAACCGTATCGTCGTCACGTTCTATGCTGTCCGCATGACGACGAGCAGGCCAGGAGATGAACAGCCGCGCCGCAGGGCGCCCGCGGGGGCCGCGGTGCTCCGTGAGGATGTGACCGAGGCGATCAGGGCCGCCGTCTTCGAGGAGCTCGCGGCGGTCGGGTACGCGCGCATGTCCATCGAGGGCATCGCGCGCCGCGCGGGCGTCGGCAAGACCGCCGTGTACCGCCGCTGGCGCTCCAAGCTGCATCTGGTGCTCGACCTGGTGTCGGCGATAGCGGTCCAGGGTCTGCCGATGCCGGACAGCGGCTCCCTGGAGGGCGATCTGCGGCTGCTGTACGAGGTGACGTCGCGCGCCCTGCGGCACCCTGTGGCCTCGCAGGTGATCCCCGATCTGCAGGCGGAGGCGGCACGCAACCCGGAGATCGCTGAGGCCATGCAGAAGGCCTTGCGGGAGGGGCAGCACGGGGTGGCGAACGGCATCGTGCGGGCCGCCGTGGCGCGGGGCGAGGTGCGGGAGGGGATCGACGAGGACCTCGCCCTCGACCTGGTGTCGGGGCCGCTCTACTGGCGGTCCGTGGTGGTGCGGGCCGAGCTGCCCAAGGGGTATCTGGGCAGCCTCGCGACGGCTACTGCGGCGGCGCTTCGGGCGTTGTGAGTGCGGCCGGGGTCGGCTGGGGGTCGGGCTAGGCGTGCTTCTCCCGCATCAGGAACAGGGCCACGCCCGAACCGAGCGTGGCGACGCCGGTGCAGACGCTGATCAGGACCTGCTGCACCCCGTCGAAGGCGAAGCTGGTGGAGACGTTGGCGACCAGGGCGATCGCGAGGACGAGCCAGAGCAGGGCCTTCATGGCGGGGCCTTTCACGTCGGATGCGGGGAGCGGGGCGGCGGGGTCTGTCCCGCTGCGAGATCAACTCTGCCGGGGCAGAGGCTGCGTGACGATGGTGTGCTCTCCCGGACCGGGGGTGTAGCGCGCTACACCGTGCGCAGGGGAGCGGTCTCGCCCGCGTGTGCGAGTGGGGTCGCATAGCCTCTGACCATGCGGGAGACACTGCGGCGTACGGAGCGGGCCCTGGAGCAGCTGGGCGCCGCGGCGCTGCTCTCCCTGGCGTCGTACCTCTTCATCGGGGTCATCCTGCTCACCCTCGTCACCACGCTCATCGTCGTGGGCGCGGGCATCCTGCCCGAGACGGTTCTGATGCTGCGCCGGATGGCGGGCTTCAAGCGGCGGCGCGTCGCCGTGTGGACGGGCAAGGAGATCCCCGAGGCGTACGTGCCGCTGACCGGCACGCTCAGCCGGCGGGTGCGCGCGGGGGTGACGGATCCGGCGACGTACCGCGATCTGCGGTGGCTGGGCCTGCACTTCTTCTACGGATGGCTGTTGCTGTACATCGCCCTTCCGGTGTTCATCGTCGGAATGCTGGTCGACGGTGTGTGGTGCGGGCTGCTCGGCCGCCGTGCCGTGGTGCTGCCGCTGGTGGCGCGCATCGCCGATCTGGAGGCCGCCTGGTCGGGGGCGCTGCTCAAGGCGTCGCCGGAGGCGGAGCGGGCCGCGCGGCTCACCGAGCGGGTCGAGGAGCTGACCGTCACGCGGGCCGGAGCGGTCGCCGCGCACGGCGCCGAACTGCGGCGCATCGAACGGGACCTGCACGACGGGACGCAGGCGCGGCTCGTCTCGATGTCGATGCGGGTGGGGCTCGCGAGGCGTGCCTTCGACAAGGATCCCGAAGCGGCGCGGAAGCTGCTCGCCGATGCGCAGGACCAGGCGGAGGAGGCGCTGAGCGAGCTGCGGCACGTCGTGCGCGGCATCCATCCGCCGATCCTGACGGACCGGGGCCTGGTGGGGGCGGTGCGGGCGCTTGCCGCGAGCAGCGGGCTCGATGTGGCGGTGCGTGCGGAGGGTGTCGAGGATCTGTCGGGGGATGCGGTGCGGGCCCCGGCCGCGGTGGAGGCCGCCGCGTACTTCGTCGTGGCTGAGGCGCTGACGAACGCCGCCAAGCACAGCGGGGCGGAGCGGGCCTCCGTGGAACTTTCGCGGGTGGGCGGGGTGTTGAGGATCTCGGTGCGTGACGAGGGGCGGGGCGGGGCCGATGACGCGGGCGGCAGCGGGGGCAGTGGGCTGCTGGGGATGCGGCGCCGGGTCGCCGCGCTCGACGGCACCGTGGAAGTGGCGAGCCCCGTCGGGGGGCCGACCGTGATCGAAGTGGAGCTGCCGTGCGCGTGGTGATCGCCGAGGACAATGCCTTGCTGCGGGAGGGGATGGTGCTGTTGCTGTCCTCCGCCGGGCATGAGGTGGTGGCGGTGGCCGCGAGTGGGCCGGAGGTGCTTCCGGCGCTTCTGGAACACCGGCCGGACGTCGCCGTCCTGGACGTGCGGATGCCGCCGGGGTTCCGGGACGAGGGGCTGCGGGCCGCGCTCGCGGCGCGGGTGGAGATTCCCGGGCTTCCGGTGCTCGTGCTCTCGCAGTACGTCGAGGAGACGTACGCCGCCGAGCTGCTGGGCGGGGGTGCGAGCGGCGTCGGGTACCTCTTGAAGGACCGGGTGGGGCGGGTCGACGAGTTCCTGGACGCGCTGGAGCGGGTGGCGGGGGGCGGGACAGCACTGGACCCGGAGGTGGTCACGGAGCTGCTGACCCGGCGGCGCGACGACCCGCTGGACTCGCTGACGCCTCGGGAGCGGGAGGTGCTCCAGCTGATGGCGGAGGGGCGGGACAACGGGACGATCGCGTCGGCGCTTGTGGTGTCGGACCGGGCGGTGAGCAAGCACATCGGGAACGTGTTCCTGAAGCTGGGGCTGCCGCCGAGTGACAGTGGGCATCGGCGGGTGCTTGCTGTGCTGGCTTATCTGAACAGGGGCTGAAGGCCTTCGGTTCAGGTCCGCTTCTCCCGCTTGACGAAGAGGGTCACGCCGCAGGCTAGGGCTATGACGCCGGTGGCCACACTGACCATGGCCTGCCTTGTGTTGTCGTCGATGACGAAGCTGGACGAGATGTTGACGACGAGGGCGACGGCGAGCACGAGCCAGAGCATGATCTTCATGGGGTCAAGTGTGAGGGATCCCTGCGGGGGCTTGGGCGGGGGTGCGGGGTTGGTCCGTCTTGGGGGCGGGGCCGGGCCGGTATGTCCGTCCTCGCTATCGTCCGGTGGCCGTGTTGTTGCTTCGGTGCCGGAGCGCCGCGAACCGTGCTCCGGGCGGACATACCGGCCCGTCCCCTCGCGAGCGCTCCCGACTGCGGGGTCACGGGCGGGTGGGCGGCAAAAGGCTTGTTCGTGCAGGGGCGGATGCAGGCCGCCGCGCCGCGGTGCGGTCAGCGCCCCTGCGAGGGGTAGCGGCCCCGCAGTGCCCGCCAGGCCGGCGGCAGCGTCCCCGCGGCCGTCGTCGCGGCGACCACCAGAGCGATCGACGCCACCTGCGCAGCCGCAACGTACGGCAAGGAACGCGTCATCGCCGCCCCGAAGGCGAGCAGCGGGACCGCGGCCACCGCCGTGCCGACCGCGAGCCCGGTCAGCGCGGTAGCCGCCGCCTCCAGTCGCAGCATGCGGCGCAGTTGGCCCCGGCCCGCCCCGGCGAGGCGGAGCAGGGACAGCTCGGGGCGCCGTCCGACGGTGATGAGGCACAGCGTGCTCAGGACCGCGATGACGGTGAAGCCACCGATCGCGCCGACCGCCGCCACGGTCACCACCTCACCCAGCGCCCGGTCCTCCGGTTCGAGCCGCTCGGGCGCGGGGTCCGCAATCACCTTCGCCCCAGGGGCAGCCGCCCGCAGGGCGCCCGCGGCGGTGCCGGTCGCGGCGACCAGGATCCGGTCCGCCCCCGGCGACGACGTGTGACGGAGCAGTTGTTCCCGGGAGAAGAGGAAGGCGCCGAGCGCCAGTTCGCGGTCGTACGTCGCCACCACCGTCAAGCGTGACTCCACCCCGTCCCCGAACCGCACCGTCACCGCCGAACCGGGACGCGCGTCCAGGGAGCGGGCCTGGTCCCGGCCCACCGCCACCGTGCCGGGGCGCAGTTCGCCGATGTCGCCCTGCCGCACGCCGGGGTCCAGGGTCCGCGCGAGGCCGCCGGAGGTGACGCCGAGTACCGGGAGGCGGTCCAGGCGGGGCGAGCCCGTCTCCCGGCGGGCCAGGACCACCGTGCTCTGTGTGATGGCGGTCACGGACCGCACGCCGGGCACCTTCCGGATGCGTTCCAGCGTGCCCTCGGGCAGGCCGCCCTCCGCCGTCACCGCGAAGTCGGCCCGCGCCGCACCCCGCGACTGCGCCCCCGCGGCATGCGTCATCGTCGCGCCCGCGGAGAGCTGGACCAGGACGAACGCCGTCACCAGGATGATCGGTGTGATGGCCGCTCCCAATCGGCGTGCCGAAGCAGTGCAGTTGGCCGCCGCGAGGTGACCCGCCGCGCCGCCGAAGCGCCGCATCGGCGGCGCGAGCACCCGCATCGCGCCCTCGGCGATCCACGGGCCGAGCAGCGCGCAGCCGATGACCAGGACCACCGCCGCCGCACCGGCAGCCGCCGCCGCGGCCTCCCCGTGCTGGAGCGTGGCGGTGCCCGCCGAACTCACGCCCAGGAACAGCAGCACGAGGCCGGTGATCTGGCGCCCCCTGCCCGGCGCCGCCTCGCGCAACGCCTCGGCGGGGCGCACCTTCGCCGTCCTCGCGCACGCGATCAGCGCTGCCAGGCGGGCGGCGAGCAGCGTCAGGCCCGCGGTGAGGAGAGGGGTCGGCAAAAGCCAGGGAGGGAAGGGGAGTTCAAGGCCTGGCGGCAGGGCGTCGCGCGCGTCGAGCAGGGCGCGGAGTCCGAAGAAGGCGGGGATCGCCGCGACCGCTCCGGCCAGCGCCGCCACCGTCGCGACCCGGCCGACCTCCCGGCCCACCGCGCCCCGCAGCTGCCGCGGCGTCGCGCCGACCGCCCGCAACAGGGCCAGCTCGCGGGAGCGTTGCTGGAGCGCCTGCACGATCGTCGACGACACGACGAGCAGCGCGATCAGTACGACGGTGCCGGCCACGGAGCCGAGCAGCGCGAGCATGCCCGCGCGGGCGGGAGCGACGTGGAGGAACTCGGCGCCGCCGCGCCCGTCCCCGGTCAGGACGCGGAGCCCGGCGCCGTCCCCGTCCGCCCGGTGTCCGACGCTCTTGAGGCCCGCCGTGTCCAGGGCGTGCCGCACGCGCGCGTGGAGGGCCGACGTGCTCGTGCCGGGATCGGCCGTGACGCCGATGGCCGCCACCGATCCGGGGTGACCGGCCAGACGGCGGGCCTCGGGGGAGGTGAAGTAGACGGCGGCACCTGGGCCTTCGGCGATCCCGGCGACCGTGTACGTCGCGTCGATGCCGGACGCCCGGACCGTGATCCGGTCGCCGACGCGGGCCGTTCCCTCGCCCACGACGACCTCGCGTCCGTGTCGCGGGGCGCCCCCGTCCCGTAGGGCGTGAGGCGCCAACTGGGCGGCGTTCCAAGGCCGCCCGGTGGCCGCATCTCCCCGCACGCCCACCTGGAAGACCTCGTCGGCGATCGCCGCGCGGACCCCGGGGACCTCGCGCACGGCCTTCAGCGCCGCCCGCGGGACCCGCACGCGTTCGGTGAGTCCTGCCGTCGCCGTCTCGGGGTCGCTGCCCCACGGCTTGGCCGTGAAGCGGGTGCTCTGGTCGCCGGCGACGACGAGGTCGGCCCCGGCGTAGCGCTCCACGCGCGCGTGCCCGAGTCCGGCCGACGCGAGCGCCAGGCCGAAGGCGCCGAGGAGGAGCGAGGTGAGGGCGAGCGCGGCGAAGACCGCGGCCCAGGCCTTGCGGTGCATGCGGGCGGCGCGCGAGGCGAGGAGCCGGGTGACGTTCGGGGGCGTATTCGTCCGGTGCGTATTCGTCCGGTGTGTGCTCATCGGGTGCGTGCTCATGCTGTCGGCCGTCCCAAGTTCCGCATGATGGCGTGCACTTGGGCGCTGTCCGGCTGGAGGAGCCGGGTGACGACGTGGCCGTCGGCCAGGAAGAGCGCTTCGTCGGCCCAGGCGGCGGCCGCCGGGTCGTGGGTCACCATCACCACGGTGTGACCGTCCTGGTCGACGGCCTGACGCAGCAGCGCGAGCACGCCGTGCGCGGTGACGGGGTCCAGGGCGCCGGTGGGCTCGTCGGCGAAGACGACTTCCGGGCGGGTGACGAGGGCGCGGGCGATGGCCACGCGTTGCTGCTGCCCGCCGGAGAGTTCGGTGGGGCGGTCGTCGCCCCGACCGCCGAGCCCGACCTCGGCGAGGCCGAGCGAGACGCGTCCTTCGTCGGGCTCGCCACCGAGGAGCAGCGGCAGGGCGACGTTCTCGGCGACGCTGAGCGAGGGCACGAGGTTGTGCGCCTGGAACACGAACCCGACGCGTTCACGTCGCAGCCGGGTGAGGGCGGCTTCCTTGAGGGAGCCGAGGTCCACGCCCCCGATGCGTACGGTCCCCGCGCTGGGCCGGTCGAGTCCGGCGGCGCATTGCAGCAGGGTGGACTTGCCGGACCCGGAGGGGCCCATCACGGCGAGGAACCGGCCGCGGGGGAGCGTGAGTCGGAGGGGTTCGAGCGCGGCGGGGCCGCCGCGCCGATAGGTCCGGGTCACCCCGTCGAGGGAGAGCGCGTCGGCCCCGCCCGACGGACCGCCCTCCAGGGTTCCCGCCGCGGAACCTTGCCGCCTGAACATCGCTGAGTGCTCCCTTTCGCCCGACCGCCGCTGCCACCAAAAACGCTAGGCAGCGGGGCCGACGGGAACGAGAGAGCGCGGTCCCGGAGCGGGGGTGTAGCTGGCTCCACCAAGGCCTCAGCGGCTCAGGACCCGCTGTCAGTACCCCACGGTGAACCGCCGCTGCACGAACCGCGGGAGCTCCGCCTCGTCCAGCAGTGCCACCGCCGCGTCCTCCATCGAGATGCGGCTGCGGCCCGTCGCGTCCAGGACCGGCTGGTCGCCGCCCACCCGGAAGCGGCCCGTGCGTTCGCCCGGGGCGATGTCCTCGGCGGGGCTGAAGTAGGTCCACAGGCGGTTGGACGTGCGCAGGGTGTCGAGGGCTTCGCGGTGGCCGCGTACCGCCGCTGCGTACTCCCTCGGCAGGCCCAGTGAGTCGAGCGTCCCGTGCAGGTCCTCGTCCGAGTCGGCGCGGACGCGCCCCGGCTCGGTCTCCAGGCTGCCCGCGCCGCCGACCACGATGAGCCGGACCCTGGGGCGGCTCTCCAGCGCCTTCAGGAGGGCCTTGGCCACGGTTACGTAAACCGTGGGGTCGGCGATCGAGCGGCGTACCGTGTCGTTGAAATCCTTCGCCGCATTTCCCGGCTGGAAAGCACTGATCATTACGTCGAGGCCCCGGACCGCCACCGCGTTCGCCACGCTCCCGGCGTCCAGGGCGTCGAGCGTCCGCCAGGTGATGCCCTCCCTCTTTTCGCTGATGAGGGACGCGTCGCGGGTGAACGCCGTGACCTTGTGGTCGCGGGCCAGCGCCTCGGCGACCACGCGCCGACCGATATTTCCAGTGGCTCCTACTACCCCTATGTGCATGACTCTCCCCTTGTCCTGCCACGTGTTCTGTCGCGCGTTGAATTCCGCGAACGAGGCGTGACTATACGGTGTGAAGTTTTGATACGGCAAGCAGTGACGTGACGCTGTAGAGTCGTCGCGTGACAGCAGGCGAGGGCGTGACGGCAGGCGAGGCAGTGGAGAGCGGCGGCGGAACCGGTACGCGCGGGCGTCGGGCGCGCCTTCGGGCCGAGACCACCGCCGAGATCAAAGAAGTCGCCCTCGGGCTCATGGCGTCCGGCGGGCCCGACGCCATCGCCCTGCGCGCCATCGCCCGCGAGATGGGCATGACGGCCAACGCCATCTACGGGTACTTCGCCACCCGGGACGACCTCATCACCGCGCTCATCGGCGACGTGTACGCCTCACTCGCCGACGCGGTGGATTCCGCGTGGGGCGCCGTGCCGGGCGAGGATCCGGCCGGTCGCATCCTCGCCTGGGCCTGCGCCTTCCGGGACTGGGCGCTCGCCGACTCCGGTGGTTTCAGGCTCATTTACGGGGCTCCGGTGTCCGGCTACCGTCCGCCCGCGGAGGGTGCCGCGCCGGATGCCGAGCACCGGGTCTGCGCCGGGCTCACGCGCCTGGCCGCCGACGCCTGGACGGAGGCCGAACCGCTGCACGCGGGCGGTGACTTCCAGTGGTCCGACTTCGACCCGAAGCTGGCGGGCGAGGTGCGCGAGGAGTTCCCGGGCCTCCCGCCCGCCGCCGTGGCCGTCGCGCTGCGCATCTGGGGGCATCTGCACGGCCTGGTCTCGCTGGAGATCTACGGCCATCTGCTCAGCCAGACGGTCTCCCCGGGCAAGCTCTACCGCGAGGAGATCGCCCAACTGATCCGCTCGCTCGGGCTCAACCCCGCGGCGGCTTCCGGCCGTTGACCGCGCCGGGCCCTTCGCCCGAGGCCTTGCCCGCGCTCTACTTCCGCCCCGCCTCCGGATGCAGCCGCACCCACCCGGCCCACGCCGAAGCCACCATCTCGCGCACGTCCCGCTTGGCCGACCAGCCGAGCTCGGCGGCGACGCGGTCCGCCGAGGCCACCACCCGGGCCGGGTCGCCGGGGCGGCGCGGGGCCACCGTGGGCGGCAGGTCGTACCCCGTGACCTCGTTGATCAGGTGGGCCATCTCCAGGACCGAAACACCCTCGCCGCGGCCGATGTTGAGCGTCAGGTCGGTGCCGCGCGGCGCCGTGGCCAGCCTGCGGGCCGTCGCCACATGGGCCTCCGCGAGATCGGTCACGTGGATGTAGTCGCGTACGCACGTGCCGTCCGGGGTCGGGTAGTCCGCGCCGAAGACGCGCGGGGCCTGCCCTTCCGTGAGCTTCTCGAAGACCATCGGGACCAGGTTGTAGACGCCCGTGTCGGCCAGCTCGGGGCTCGCCGCGCCCGCCACGTTGAAGTACCGCAGCGACGCCGTCGACAGGCCGTGCGCCCGGCCCGTCGCGCGGACCAGCCACTCGCCCGCCAGTTTCGTCTCGCCGTACGGACTCATCGGGAGGCAGGGGGTCTCCTCCGTCACCAGGTCCACGTCGGGCATGCCGTACACCGCCGCCGACGACGAGAGGACGAAGGCACCGACCCCCGCATCCGTCACCGCCGAGAGCAGGACCCGAAGGCCCTCCACGTTCTCGTGGTAGTACCGCAGCGGCTGCTCGACCGACTCGCCCACCTGCTTCTTCGCCGCCAGGTGCACGACCCCCGTGACGGCGTGCTCCGTCAGCGTGCTGGACAGCAGGTCCGCGTCCAGCGTCGAGCCGGTCACCAGTGGCACGCCGTCGGGGACGCGCTCGGCGATGCCCGTGGACAGGTCGTCGTAGACGACAGCCCGCTCGCCCGCCTCCGTCATGGCGCGGACCACGTGAGCCCCGATGTAGCCGGCGCCGCCGGTGATCAGCCAGGTCATCGTCAGTGAGCCTTCCGTGTCGTGTCGAGACGTGTCGTGTCGTGTCGAGACGTCTGTCGTGTCGTCCGGCGCCGCGCGCGTCGTCGGCGTTCGGACGTGAAGTGTCGCAGAGCCGCACGTACGGGCGGCGTCAGCGCCCGCCGCCGCCCACCCACCGCGCGAGCCGCCTGCGCGCCACCCCCGCCACGCCCCGCATCCCCGGCGCGAGCCGCACCGCCAGGTTCCCCGCCTGCGTCGCGTACGGCTGGGCGAGCAGCAGCCCCCGGCGCGACGGCAGTGCCGTACGCCGCAGCAGTCCCGGGCCCGCGACCGCACGCGCCGTCGTCTCGCGCGCCGTCCCGTCGTCGAAGTGGAGGCGCAGCCGCAGGTCCCATACGCCGCCGCCGAGCGAGCCCAGGTCGAGGACGACCTCGGTCAGCCAGGTGGCACCGCCCTCGGTGTCCGCAGGCTTGAACGCCGCCGTGCGGCGCAGCGACGGACCCTCGCCGCCCCTCGGCGCGAGTTCCACGTCGACCGTCGTCGGGCCCGCGTCCGCCACCCGTCCGTACAGCTCGTGCAGGCGCAGTGTCAGGCGGCTGCGGTGCGCGCGGGGGCGCAGCTCGGCGTCCACCGCGAGCGGGAGGAGGCGGATGGGGCGTACGAGGAGGTGTTCCAGGGTCACCTGGGGGAGGTCCGGGGACCAGACGGGTGTGACGCCGTCCGGCGACAGCGGGTAGGGAGGCGAGAGGCGCGCGGGGCGGGCCGCGACCTCCTGGAGGCGGGGCAGGTCGCGCGGCTCGGGGGACGCCTGGATCACGCGGGCGATGACCCGGCCCGGCGCGGGCGCCGCGTCCAGGTCGGCCGTGTCGAAGGTCGCGAGGTACGCGCGCGTGGCCGTCCACCACTCCTGCCGGTACTCCGGGCTCCGCGTGGTGAGCTCACGTGCGTACATCCGCAGGCTGTGGTCGATGAACTTGGCCCGCGCCGCGCGTGCGAGCCGCTTGCCCGCCGTCCCGCTCGCGCTCGGCGCCGCACGGAGGATCTCGACCGACTGGCGGTGGGCCTCCATGCGGGCCTGCCAGTTGGCGATGCCCGAGCGGTCCAGGGAGATCGACAGCTTGGCCGCCGTGCGGCGCACGTTCCACACGTAGACGGGGTCCGTGATCAGCGCGATGCGCGGGCCCGCCGCCAGGACGCGGGCCGTGAAGACGAAGTCCTCGTACGTGAAGCGGCCCTCGGGGAAGCGCAGGGCGTGCCGGCGCAGGAAGTCGGTGCGGTAGAGCTTGTTGACGCAGAGGGTGTCGTGGACCAGGCGGGTGCGCAGCTCGGGGCGGGCGATGAGGCGGGGCTTCTTGTAGAGCATGGGCTGCCAGGGGGTCTCGCGTCCGGAGGGCAGCTCGCGGCGTACGCACAGGCCCGTGACCACCTCGGCGTCGTGCCGCGCGGCCGCCTTGAGGAGGGCGTCCACCGCGCCGGGCGGCAGCACGTCGTCGCTGTCGAGGAACATCACGTACGCGGAGGTCGTGGCCTCGATCCCGTCGTTGCGGGGAGTGCCGCAGCCGCCGCTGTTGGCGGCGCGGCGGATGGGTTTGACCCGCGGGTCCTCCTGCGCGAGCGCGGCGAGCAGCTCACCGCTGCCGTCCGTCGAGCCGTCGTCGACGGCGATCACCTCGCGGACTGCGGGGCCCTGGGCGAGCGCCGAGCGCACCGCGTCCGCGACGTGCGCCGCGTCGTTGTAGCCGATCACGACGACACAGACCTGAGGCGGCGGGGGCGAGAGAGGCAGAGAGAGGTCCACGGGGGAAATTTTAGAGGTTGCCAGTAATTATCCGATTAGGGGGTCTTTTACTGGTTCGTGTTCCCGGTCTCCCGTCGGTTCGTGTGCCCGCCGCTCGCCTTCGCATTCCCGCCGCTCACCCGCGCGAGCACCTCGCCCGTCCGCGGTCCCCACGCCACCACGACCGCCTCCTTCGGCACCTTCTGGTTGGGCGAGAGCAGCAGCCAGCGCACGTGGTGGCGGCGCACGATCCGCGTGCGTTCGGCGCGGGTCGAATCGGGGGAGAGGTAGTCGCGCACCTCCTGGAGGCGGCGGTTGCGCGTGTCCTCGGCCAGGGAGGCGTCCGGCCAGGCGGGGGCGACGAGGTTGGCGCCGTACGCGGGGACGGACCGGGTGGGGTAGTAGCCGTTGGTCAGGACGACGTCGCCCTTGCGCATCTGGCTCACCGCCCAGCCGTAGCCGGGCCAGCGCGGCGGCTGGTCGAAGCCCACCGGGTCAAGGGCGCGCGGCACGACCGCGCCCGCCTGGAGCGTGAAGAAGCCGATGGCCGCTCCGGTGGCCGCCACGCCCCCAAGAGCCATGCGCCACCGGCGCCAGGGGCGGGGCGCCGCGAGCTCGATCGCGAGGGCGAACTGGAGGGGGACGAGGGTCAGGCCCAGGATGCGGCCGTACGTGTAGTGGCCGCTGAGCCAGCCGTAGGCCACGACCGCGCAGTCCAGGGCGAACATCAGGACCAGCGGATCGCGGCGGTTCCCGCGGAACCTCAGTGCGAGGGCGGGCAGGCCGAGCAGCGCGAGCCAGAACCTCTGCGGCATCTCGGTGTAGAGCTGCCGGTGGATCCAGTCGACGCTCTCGTCGCCGACGAGGGAGAAGACCGAGTAGTAGGGCCAGCTCGCCGCGATCACCGCCGCCGTCACGGCGGTCACCGCCCACTTCCACAGCGCGGGCAAGGGGCGCTCGGCCGAGGCCGCGAACGCCACCACTCCGATCACCGCCGCCACGGACGAGATGGGATGGACGAGCAGGATCACCCCGCACAGCACGCCGAGACCCGCGTACGCCCCGGCGCCGCGAGGCGACCGCGCGAGCGAACCCGCCCAGGCCCACGCCCAGAACGCCAGGCCGATCGCGAACGTCGACGGGTAGGCGAGGTTCCCCGTCATCGACATCAGACCGAGGTAGCCGCTCCACCACGCCATCCGCGTGCCCCAGAGCACCACCATCGCGAACAGGGCGAGGACCGGCGCCCATTGACGGGGCGTCAGGACCTTCACGAACCGGCCGAGGCCCGTGAGCAGCACGAGCAGGTTCAGCGGCCCCGCCAGCTTCACGACCTCCCAGCCCGCGAGGCCCGACGCCCGCGCGAAGACGCCCTGCGCCACCGCGTACGGCGAGTAGTACGGGCTGCCCGCGCCCGGCAGGTCCGCCATCGGGTGGCGCGGGTGCAGCAGGTTGTCCTTGAGCCGCTCCACGACCGCCGCGTGCTGCCCGAAGTCGCAGCACATCGGCACCCGCCAGAAGGCGAGCGACATGACGATCCAGAACAGACCGCCGAACACGACGTACGGGCTCGGCCGCCACCGCCTGCGCCTGTGCAGGGCCGTCGCGCCGTGGACCCGGCGGCGCGTGAGGAGGCCCGCTCCCCGCGTCGCCATGCTCATCGCATGAGCCTCTCCGCGACGCGGGCCGACGCCCGCCCGTCGTCCAGGTCGCAGTAGGCCTCGCGGAACGCCGCGTACGCCTCCGCGTGCCGGGCCGTGATGGAGTCCAGGTCGCGCAGCGCCTCGACGACCTCGCCGGTGGAGGCGAGCAGCGGGCCCGGCGCGCTGGTCTCGAAGTCGAGGTAGAAGCCGCGGACCGTGTCGCGGTAGTGCTCCAGGTCGTAGGCGTGGAAGAGCATCGGACGCCCCGTGTGCGCGAAGTCGAACATCAGGGAGGAGTAATCCGTCACCAACACGTCCGAGATCAGCAGGAGTTCGGCCGTGCGGGGGTGGGACGACACATCGCGTACGAACGGCGCGCCGGCCCCGGGCAGGCGGCCCGCCGTCAGCGGATGCTTGCGCACGAGCAGGACGTGGTCGTCGCCGAGGACGTCCCGCGCCGCGGCGAGGTCGAGCGCGGGTTCGTAGCGGAAGCGGCCGGGGGAGTAGGCGAGGTGGTCCCGGTAGGTCGGCGCGTACAGGATGACCCGCTTGCCGGGGTCGATGCCCAGCTCGCGGCGGACGCGTTCGGCGACCTTGCCGCGGTCCTCGGAGAAGAGGACGTCGTTGCGGGGCGAGCCCGCTTCCATCACCTCACCCTCGTAGGCGAGGGCGCGCCCCAGGTGAGGCGTCGAGAAACGGTTCGGCGACACGAGCACGTCCCACTGGCGGGAGAGCTTGGGCAGGACGTCGAGGTGGCCGTGGTCGGCGTAGAGGGTGTCGGTGAGGTCGGTGCCGATGCGCTTGAGGGGTGCCCCGTTCCAGGTCTGTACGACGGTCTGCCCGTCCCGCCGCTCGAAGAAGTCGGGCAGATGGCCCGCGGTGACGATGCGCCGGCAGCGGGCTAGCGCCTCGTACCAGGCGGCGCTGTGCTCCTCCACGCCCTTCGCCCCGTCGGGCACCTTCGTCTGCTGGTCCTGCGTCACCCACAGGTGCTCGACGTCCGCGCCGCGCCGCACCAGCTCCTCGTGGACCGCGCGCGGCGAGTCCCCGTCGAAGTAGAGCACCGCGTCGCGAAGCGGCTGCGTGCGCCGGCTCGGATAGTGCGCGGTGCGCAGCCGGTGCCGCCGGTAGGCCCCTCGCTCACCGCGGGCGAGCACGGACCCCGCTTCGAGCAGCAGCCGGTCCCCGAACCGCCGGTCGACGGTGAACTCCCGCCCCTCCACGGTCCGGTGGAGCGGAAAGGCGGCGGAGACGGAGGCGAGCAGCCGCACGGGCATGCCGTCCTCGCCGTGGGCGGCATAGGCGGCATGGGAGCCGCCCCCGCCTCGCGGACCACCGGGAGTCGCCGCGCCGACGCCCGCGTCCGGCTGCCGAGTCCTGCCCCGCACGGCCACGTCCCCGGCCACGTCCCCGCGCGGTGCCGCATGGCTCTGCGTGCCTTCGGCTGTCGCGGTGATCTGCCCCGCAGTGCTCTTGTCCGCGCCTGCGGCCGTCTCTCTGTGCGGTGTCGCACGGCTCTGTGCGGTCGCGGTCCCGCTCGGGCTCTCGTGCGCTGGGGCGGTGTGTCCGTCCGTCGGGACTTCGGCTGCCGCGGTGGCCTGCCCCGCAGTGCTCTTGTCCGCGCCCGCGTCCCCGCGGACCGTCCCGCCTCGCCCCGGCGCCGTACCCGCGCGTGACTCGCCGTGCCCCGCGTCCCCGGTCTCCCGCAGGAACGCGTACCACCGGCCCTCCCGCAGCACCCCGCCCCCGGGCGCCACCACCCCCCGGAAGCGCCCTGCGGTGCGCTCCACCGGCACCGTCAGTTCCTCGTCCCTGCCGCTGTGCCGGAGCACCAGTTCCGCCGCGTCCCAGCTCGCGTCGGACACCGTGCCCTCGATCGTCAGCGTGCCGTCCGCGCTCCACGCCACCCGGTCGGCGATCGGCTGCCGGGTCAGTTCGATGACGAGCTGGCCCTGGTCGTTCGCCGACGCGCACAGCTCGCGGCCGCCCTCGCGCGATGCGTAGCGGCCCGGCGGCAGGTCGAGGACCGCCGCGAGGGACTTCAGCTTGCCGTCCGGCAGGACCAGGTTGGCCTGCCAGCGGTCGCCGTGCGGGGGCTCGACCTCCTTGGGGGCCAGGTGCGGTGTCGGCGCGATGCCCTCCAGGTCCGCGAGGCGCACGCGCACGTCGAAGCGGTCGTCGCCGGGCAGCGCCACGGGGTAGTCGAACTCCGCCGACGAGTGCTTGTGCGTCAGACGCAGGGCGGTCGGGCGCAGGTGGCTCGGCAGATGGCCGCCGAGGACCATCTCGTCGCCGTCCCGGTGATGGGCGTCGACCCGCGCCACGTAGTCCTGGATCTTCAGCACCAGGCGGCCCTTGCTGTAGCCGAGGACCAGGCGGAGCCCGTCGCCCAGTTCGCGTACGACGGACTGGGTGGACGATCCGTCCAGGGGGCGGACCGCGGCCCGCCGCACCGAACCGTGGCCCGCGACGACCACGCCGAGCAGCCAGTTGCCCGGCCGCCACCGGCCGCCGGTCTTCAGCTGCTCGGGGTCGATGGTCAGCTCGAACCCGGAGAGGTCGTAACAGTGCAGCTGCTGCTGGGAGTTCTCGGTGGCCTGCGGCGCGGCGACGGTCCGGGTGGGGATCTTCCTCAACTGGGCCCGGCTGTGGGCGGACTTGAGGATGGCCGCCTTGATGGAGTGGCCGGGCCGCGTCGCCTCCAGGTTGCGCACGTACGCGTATCCGCTGATCCGCAGCAGCCCGTCCGCGCCCCAACTGGCCTCCCGCACACGGGAGATGACGGGCAGCTCGCCCCGCCCGAGCCGCGCCAGCTCCTGCGGGACGCGGATGTGACCGCCCGAGCTCCGCGGGTAGGTGGCACTGCGCCGCACCACCCCGCGGACGTGGAAGGCGTTCTTGTTGCGCTGCTCGAAGGTGAGCAGGTCGATCAGGTCGGCGGTGCGCCCCTCGCGCACGAGATGCCATTTCACGCGCAGGGACACCGGAAGCCCGGCGACGACCCCCGGATCCGCGCGCCGCAGGAACGCGGCGGCGCCCTTCATGAAGGTCGCGCGGTACTCGGGCCCGCCCATCGGCAGGCCCTCCAGGAAGTACACGAAGTCGTCGCGCAGGCAGGACGTGTCGTACGTCCCCCGCATCTCGGGCGCGTGCTCGGCGAGGAACGCGCTGACGTGCGCGCACGCCGAGATCCGGTCGCGCACGCCCTTCACGTCGGTGCGGCGCCGGGTGATCGAGCCCTCGCGCACCCGCCAGTAGTAGACGTGGTCGCTGAGCACGTCCACGGAGCCCGCGAGGAAGTGCGCCGGGATCATGACGGGCGTGTCCTCGTAGAGCTTGCCCTCGGGGAAGGTGAAGCCGTGCCGGTCCCAGAAGGCGCGCCGGAAGACCTTGTTCCAGGCGACGCGGTCGGCGAGCAGCTCCAGGTCGCGGCTGATGTGAGTGCGCGAGCGCGGCTCGGTGAGCCACTTGTACTGCCAGGCCTGCTGGCGTCCGCGCTCGTTCAGGCGCCAGACGTTGCCGCTCGCGAAGTCGGATCCGGTCGAGTCGAGGCTCGCGGTCATCCGCGCGTACGCGTCGTGCGGCACGACGTCGTCGCTGTCGACGAAGGTCAGGTACTCGGCGGTCGGGGTCGCGTGCCGGACCCCGGTGTTGCGGGCCGCGCTGAGCCCCGCGTTCGGCTGGCGCACATAGACGAACCTCGGATCCTTCGCCGCGAACTCACGTGCGATCCGCGGGCTGCCGTCCGTCGAGCCGTCGTCGACGAGCACGGCCTCCAGGTCGGCCATGGTCTGCCCGGCGATCGACTCCAGGCACTCCTCCAGAAACTCTTCGACGTTGTAGATGGGCACGACGACGCTGAGACGGGGCTGCACGGCGACCGGCCTTTCATACGCTCCCAGTCATGGGAGTGGGGAGAATCATGGGAGTACGGGCTTATTCATCCCTTTTGCCCCTTCCGGTCAATTTCTTTGCCTCGCTTCATCCCAATGAGTGAGGCGCGGTCTTCGACAGGGCGTGCCCGGCTGGCTACGGTCGGTGTTCATGTCGCGCTTCTCGGTTGTCGTCCCCGCCCATCGCGTCCAGGGCTACCTGAGGGAATGCCTGGACTCCGTGCTCGACCAGAGCCGCGCCGATCTGGAGCTGATCGTCGTGGACGACGCGTCACCGGACGCGTCCGCCGCGATCGCCGCGGAGTGTGCGGAGCGCGACCCGCGCGTGCAACTCGTCCGCGTCCCCGCGCACTCGGGTGCGGGTCCCGCCCGCAACATCGGCGCGGACCGCGCCACCGGGACCTACCTCCTCTTCCTCGACGGCGACGACCTGCTCCTGCCGGGCGCCCTGGAGTCGATCGCGCAGGCCCTCGACGCGGCGGACGACCCGGACGTCCTCGTCTTCGGCCACGACCGCGTCGACTGGTGGGAGAGCGTGCGCGCGGGCGGCGACGACCTGGCGGGGGACCAGCTGGCCGTCACCGTCGCCGCCTGGAACCGCGTCTTCAGGCGCGGCTTCTGGCAGGAGCGCCGCCTCGCGTTCAGCGACGGCCCCTACGAGGACGTGGTGCCGGTGCGGCGCGCGACCCTGACGCCCGGCGCGCGCACCGCCGTCCTCGACAAGGCCTGCGTCCGCTGGCGCGAGCGGCGCGGCGGCAGCTTCGCCACGTCGCCGGGCCGGGAGCACTTCGCGGTCATCGGGCGGTACGAGGAGCTGCTCGCCGGCGCGGACCCGGCCGACCGCGCCCGGCTCGTCCCGCACGCGGCCGCACATCTGCTCGCGGTGCTCGACGACGCCGGGCGCATCGCGCCGCGCGACCGGCGCGACTTCTTCCGCGGGGCGGCACGCCTCTACCGGACCTACGGACCGGCGGGCCCGGCGCCCACTCCCGGGGCGAAGGCCCTCGCCACCGCCTCGTACGCCTCCTATGAGGCGCAGCGCAAGAGCCGGACTCGCAGAACGGGCGTCACCCGCAGGCTCAAGGAGCAGAAGAAGAAGCTGCGCGCCCGCGCCATGCGCGTCGCCTACCGCGCCGACCTGCGCCGCCCCCTCGACCCCCACCTCGCGGTCTACGGCGCCTACTGGAACCGCGGGATCTCCTGCAACCCGGCCGCCATCCACGCCAAGGCCCGCGAACTCGCCCCGCACATCCGGGGCGTGTGGGTGGTCTCCTCCCGGCACAAGCACCGCGTACCGGCCGGAGTCGAGTACGTCGTCGAGGGCTCGCGGCGCTACTGGCAGGCGATGGCCAGGGCGACGTACCTGATCAACAACTCCAGCTTCCCCGGCGGCTTCACCAAGCGCCCCGGCCAGGTCTACCTCCAGACCCACCACGGGACCCCGCTCAAGAAGATGGGCCTCGACCAGCGCCGCTACCCCGCGGGCACGCACGGCATCAGCTTCCAGAAGGTCCTCGACCACACCGACCAGTGGGACCTCAGCCTCTCCGCGAACCCGCACTCCACGGAGGTCTGGGAGCGGGTCTACCCCTCGACGGCCTACCAGGCCCTGGAGGCGGGCTACCCGCGCAACGACGTCTATTTCACGGCGAGCCAAGCCGAAGTCCGCAGGATCCGCGAGGAGTTGGGCGTCGCGGACGGCCGGACGGTCCTGCTCTACGCGCCCACCCACCGCGACTACCAGAAGGGTTTCCTGCCCCGCGTGGACCTGGAGCGCTTCGTGAGCGCACTGGGCCCTTCGTACGTCGTGCTCGTGCGCGCCCACTACTTCTACGGCGCCGACGCGGGCCTGCGCGCCCACCCGCAGCTCGTCGACGTCACCGGCCACGCGCGCGTGGAGGACCTCTGCCTGGCCGCCGACGCCCTCGTCACGGACTACTCGTCGCTGATGTTCGACTACGCCTGCCTGGACCGCCCGATCGTGACGTACGCCCCCGACTGGCAGGCCTACCGCATGGCGCGCGGCACCTACTTCGACCTGCTCTCCGGGCGCCCGGGTGAGACGCCGGGGGCCGTGGCCACCACCGAGGACGAGCTCGCCGGGCTCTTCCGCTGCGGGGAGTGGGACGCGCCCGAAGCGGCGGATCTACGCAAGGCCTTCCGGGCGCGGTTCTGTCCGTACGACGACGGGGGCGCCGCCGAGCGGGTGGTGCGGCGGCTCTTCCTGGACGGTCAGTCCCGGTCGTAGCCGGTCAGCCCCGCTCGTAGGGGGAGCGGACCGGGAAGTACGCCGCCAGGAACGAGCGGATGGCCAGGGCCATCTCCTCGTCGGCGAGATCGCTGTCGGGGGACTCGCCGATGCAGAACGCCGTCTTGTTGCGGCCCTGGAGCAGCTGGCCCAGGCGCGCGTGGTCCTCGCGCCTTCCGATGTCCACGAAGTCGTACGCGATGCCCGCCGGCACGGCACGCCCCGTGAGGTACGCGTAGTGGTGGTGCAGGGACGACACCAGGGCGAGGTCGCTGTTCGAGCGGAAGCGGCTGCGGGCGGTGGCCTCGAGCTCTTCGGGGAACCGCTCGGTGAGCTCCGCGAGGACGCTGCGGTGCAGGGCGTAGGGCGCGTGGAAGAAGCTGTGCGTCGTGGTCCTGCCGAACTCCCGCTCCAGCAGGGCCCGGTTGTTCTTCGCCGCGGCCAGATAGCCCTCGTCGTCCGGTGAGACGGGCAGCGCGGGCACGGACGCCGACGACCAGAAGAAGCGCGAGATGCCCGAGCTGTGGAAGAACGTGTCCGGGGTGGTGGGGCGGCCGAGGAACATGTCGTCGTTGAGGTAGAGGAAGTGCTCCGACAGGCCCTCGATGCGGTGCAGTTGGCTCTCGATGGAGTGGGAGTTGAAGGTCGGGAGCGCGGAGTCCGGGTCGGCGAAGAGATCGCGGTGGTCGATCACCGTGACGTCGGGGTGGGCGGCGTTGAGCCAGGAGGGGGTCTGGCCCGCCGTGACGAGGTAGATGTGCCGGATCCAGGGCGCGTACATCGCGAGCGAGCGCATCGAGTAGCGCAGCTCGTCGCGGTTGCGGAAGCGGACGGCGCCGTGGTCGGGCGACGTGTCGTCGTCGGGGCCGCCGAGGGCCGCCGCGCGGCGGGCGCGCCACTCGGGGTCGGCGTCGTCGACCCAGGTGTAGACCGCGTCGACGGGGAAGTCCACGTCGCCGACGAGGAGTTGGGCGAAGACGTCGAGTGTCGGGTACGTGCGGTCGGCGATGCGGAGGGTCGCCGTGGGGGAGAGGGAGGGCAGCTCGGATCCGGCGAGGGTGGTGCCGAAGGGCGCGCGCCGGGCGTCGCTCCCGCCGGCCCCGTCGTCTGCGGTCCGCGGCCAGAACGCCACCGTGCAGGACTGTCCGACGCCGTGCCGCAGGGAGAGCGTCGTCGTGGTCACCGGCTTGAAGACCTTGACGCCCGCGACCTCGCCGATGCCGTCGAGCCGCTCGGCGAGCACGACCCCGGGGGCGGCGTCCCGCGGGTTGATCAGCTCCGCGTAGACGGGCTGCCCGTGCAGGGACTCGGCGAGCGCCTTGAGTGCACCGTCGCGCTCGTCGTCGGCCACGGCGAGGGTGTGCGTGGTGCCGGACGTGCGGACCAGGACGTAGGGGATGTCCTCCGACTCCAGTGCGGTGGCGGTGAGTTCGAGGTTCCAGTCGGTCATGTCGGGCGCGAGGACGTCGTCACGGCGCTCGGCGAGCCGGCCCACCGAGCGGATGACGAGGCCGCTGGTGTCGGCGGCGGCGATCTCGTCCTCGCGGGCGCGCTCATCGGCGGCGGGCTCGGCGTTCAGCGTGTACGGCGTGGTCGGGCGGAAGCCGCTGCCGCCGGACGCGACGCCGAGCGCCACCCGGTCCGCGCGGCCGTCGAGCCGTTCGGGGGCGTCGCGCCGGGCCAGGAGACGGGAGTACAGCTCCTGCCAGCGGGCGGTGACGTCGGTGGAGGAGAAGCGGGCGTAGACGCCTTCGCGGGCGGCGTGCGCGTAGCCGCGCCGCGTCTCGGGGTCGCCCATCAACTCGCTCATGGCGGCGGCCAGTTCGTGGATCTCGCCGGGCGGTACGAGCAGTCCGTCGACGCGGTGCCTGACGATCTCGGCGGGCCCGGTCAGGACGTCGTACGCGACGACGGGCACACCCGCGGCGAGCGCTTCGAGCAGCACGAGCGGGAACGCCTCGTTGTGCCCCGCGGTCATCAGGGTGAGCCCCGCCTTGGCCCACTCGGCGGCCATGTCCTGGCAGGGGCCGAGGAGTTCGACGCGGTCCTGGAGCCCGAAGCCGTCGACCAGACGGCGCAGATGCTGCTCGCGGTGACCGCCGCCGAAGACGCGCAGGGTCCAGTCGGGATAGGCGTCGGCGACCTCGGCGAAGGCCCGCACTGCGTGGTCGACGCGCTTCTCGCCGGTGAGGCGCGCGGCCATGACGATGACCTTGCTCTCGCCGTCGGCGCGCGGCCGGAAGCCGTCGGGCACGGCGTTCGGGATGACCGCGAGCTCGGGGGCGGTGGCGCCGAGGGACTCCGCGATCCAGTCGCGGGTGCGCTCGGTGAGGGTGACCAGGGCGTCCAGGCGCGGCGCGTGCAGGAGCAGGGGCTCGCCGGAGGGGCCGCGGCGCTGCGTGGGGCGGTGCTCCTGGTGCACGGTGACGACCCTGGCCGGGACGAGCCCGACGGCGGCGGCCATCAGGGCGGGCGTCGTGGTGACCAGGACGTCGGTGTCCAGGGTGGTCAGGGCGGCGGCCATCTCGACGTCGGAGAGCCGGTCGAAGGCGGACTCCCAGGCGGGCTTGATCAGTTCGCTGGGCAGGGCGGCGAGGGTGCGGCAGGCGGCCTCGTCCAGGCGCGAGGCGCGCACCGGACGCTCGGGCGAGGCGGTGCGGTCGACGAGATAGCGGACGGGGAGGCTGCGGGCCTCGGGGAAGAAGGGTTCGGGCCGGGTCCGGAAGACGGAGATGACCTCGACGTCGTGCCGGTCCGCGAGGTGCTGCGCCTGGGTGTAGGTGGCCAGCTCGGTGCCGCCCATCTCGTCGCCCCAGCCGAGGAGGTACGTGATCTTCATGAGGTCTCCTTCGAGATGTCCCAGCACGTCAGCGCGAAGCCACCGGACTTGGTGAAGTGGGCGTGGGCCCGGACCAGGGCGCCGCTCGGCAGGGCGAAGACGCGGAAGGGGGTGGGGTAGGCGGCCGAGGGGTCGCGCACGTCGGAGAGCCAGCGGCCCAGGGGGAGTGTGGCGGCACGGCTGTCCGACTCCACGTGGAAGTCCCACACCCACTGGCCGGGGCTCGCTCCCGCCATCTCGCCGAGGGGCAGCCGGAAGCTGAACTCGGGGCCCTCCCACACCGCCCCGACGGGCACGGTGACCCCGTCACGCCGCCGCACGGCCTTGGCCCGCCACCGCCGCCGCGCACCCGTCATGACGAGCCGCCCGTGCACGGTGATGCCGTCGCCGCCGGGCACGAACCGGGTGAGCTCGGCGCGGGGCCGGGACCGCGTCACCTGGAGCACCGCGCGCCCGCTGCGGCACCGGACGACGCGGATGAGCGTGCCGGTGCGGGGGTCGGGGGCGTGGTGGAGGGTGGGCGTGGGCGGCGGTTCGGTGTCCGCCTCGATGCCGATGCCGCGCCGCAGGACGCGTCCGCGGGCGTCGGCGGTGACGACCGTGAGCCGCCAGACGCCTTCGCCGAGGCGCGGATGGCCAGGGGTGTCCGGCTCGTCGCGTACGTCGGGCACATCGCGCGCGTCGCGCAAGGTGGCGGTCCCGGACAGGAGCAGGCCGCCGTGGGCGTGCTGCTCGAAGGCGAGCGGGATCCGGAACCGGCGGTGCCCGCGCGAGACGAGCAGGTGGGCCCGCTCGACCTGCTCGTCGGCGATGACGGCGCATGCGACGTTGAGTGTCCGGCTGTCCCGGATCGACAGATGCACGGGCGCCAGGAGCGTCTGCGCCCCGCCGCCGACCCGGCCCGCGGCGGCGCGTTCCGCGCGGAAGCGGGTGGACCTGACGGTGGCGATGAGCCGCCGGGCGGCGGGCGGCAGGGCCGGGGTCATGGCGTGAACCCAATGTGGTGCATTGGGCCACTTTGCCTGTTGTTCGTTCCCGCGCGGCCTGTTGTTCGCTCCGCCGGGGGGTGTGGCCGCGCACGGGTCACCCGCCTGGCGGACGGGAGCGTGACCTCGGGCGGTATGGGGCGGTTAGCCCCCTTAATGATCATTTCTCTCGCGCAGTTCCAGCGCCGTAAGGAATCATCCGCACCACCGGCCGAAGCCCCCTCTTCGGCCCCTACCCCGGGCGTCGCGGCCCTGTGCCGCCGCTGGGCCGACCCGGCGGCCGTGGCCCTCGCGACCGTCCTGATCGCCTGGCGCGCGAGCACGCTGGGCCAGTGGATCGTCGACGACGCCGCCATCACCTTCGCCTACGCCCGCAGCATCGACGAGGGCCTCGGCCCCGTGCAGCAGCCGGGCGCCGACCCCGTCGAGGGATACTCCAACCCCTCCTGGCTCGCCCTGCTCCTCATCGGCCGCAGGCTCGGCCTCTTCGACCACGGCGCACTCCTCGGCGTCAGCGACCTGGTGCTCTACCCCAAGGCCCTCGCGCTGCTCTGCACGGCGGGCGTGCTCGCCTGCGTGGCCGCGGCGGCCCGCGCCGTGCTGCCGGGGCGGGCCTGGGCGGTGACCCTGCTGACCGGCGTCGTCCTCGCCGGAAACCTGTCGTACGTGGCGTGGTCCTTCTCGGGCCTGGAGAACCCGCTGTACGCGCTGACCGCCGCCGCGACCGGAGCGCTGCTCGTCCGGGGAGCCGTGCGCGGCGCCCTGCTGCGGCCCGCCGTCGCCGCGAGCGCGGGAGCCGTCGCCCTGCTCGCCGCGCTGACCCGGCCGGACGGCGCGGTCCTCGCGGCGGCCTACCCGGTGACCGCGCTGCTCTTCCTGCGCCGGGACGGCCTCGCGCGGGCAGCGCGGGCGGCGGCGCTGAGCTGCGGCACGTTCGCGCTGCCGTACGCGGCGTTCCTGCTGTGGCGCAGGGCGACCTTCGGGCTCTGGGTCCCGAACACCGCGGTGGCCAAGGCCCAGAAGCCACCGGGCCTCGCCCAACTGTCCTCGGCGGGCGAGCTGTTGAGCTACGGAGGCTGGGCGCTCGCCCTGATCGGCGCGGCCTGCGTCGGCATCGCGCTGGCCCGCCCCGGACTCGCCCGCCCGGGACCGGCCCGCAGAGCCCTGGCGGCGCTGCTCGTCCCCCTCGCCCTGACCCTGTTCGCGTACGGCGTGCTCGGCCGGGACTGGATGGCCCTGTACCGCTTCGCCACCCCGGTGTGGGTGCTCGCCGCGACGGCACTCGCCCTGGCCGCCGTCACCGTCTGGCAGGCCGAACGCCTCCGCGCACGCGTGCTCATCGGCTGCGCCCTCGCGGGCGCCCTGCTGCTCTCGGTCACCGGACAGGCCGCGCAGAACGGCAGGTTCGTCCAGCGCCCGACCCTGTCCATGTGCTTCGTGGCCGAGCGCTACGGCCACACCTTCAACGCGTACGCCGCATATCTGGGTCTGCGCGACGCCACCGTCGCCCTGCCCGACCTGGGTGGCACCCTGCTCACCTCGCGGCTGCGCGTCGTGGACGTCGCGGGTCTGACCGACCGCCGCGTGGCCGAGGCGTACGCGGCCGCCGACACGGCAAGGCTGCGCGACTACGTACTGAACGACGTGCGCCCCGAACTGCTCCACGTGCACGCCGCCTGGACGCGCAAGACGGGCCTGACCGTCCCCCGCCTGGCAGCCGCCGGTTACGTCCCGCTCTACCGCGAGGGCGAAGGCGGCGACTTCGTCCGGGCCGACGCCGTACGCAACCCGGCCCGGATCACCGCACTGCGCGAGCGGGTGCGACCGGTCCTGGACGTCATGGTCGCCGAGATGCGCCCGGCGGGCTGCGGCCCCGCGCTGCGCGCGGGAGAGGGGTCCCCGGCATGACGACGGCTCTGCCGCGCCAGACGCGCACCCGCCCCGAGCTCCCCACCGCCGCCGACACCGCGCCCCGCGTCGACTCCCTCACCGGGATGCGCTTCCTCGCCGCCTTCGCGGTGTTCGTGCACCACTTCACCGGTCTCAGCGCGCAGGGCGGCGTCGCCCACGCGCCGCTGCTCTTCCCGTACTCGACGCTCGGCGCGAACGGCGTGGGGTTCTTCTTCGTGCTCTCCGGGTTCCTGCTCACCTGGGGGCACCGCCCCGGCACGCTCGCCCGCCTCTTCTACTGGCGCAGGTTCGGCCGCATCTGGCCCGCCCACCTGGTCGCGACCCTGCCCTGCATCTGGGTCTTCTACCTCTGGGCCGGTGTGCCGACGGACGCCTTCAGCTTCGTCGCCTCGCTGCTGCTCGTGCAGACGTGGTTCCCCGGTGTCGTCCCGATGTTCCCCGGCAACGGCGTCGCCTGGACGCTCAGCGTCGAGGCCTTCTTCTATCTCCTCTTCCCGTTCGCCATCCGTGGCGCCCTGCGTCTGCGCACCCGCACCCTGGCCCTGCTCGCCGCCGCCGGACTCGTCGCCATGTGGCTGCTCAAGTGGTGGACGGCCACCCACCTCTCGCCCTTCGCCACCGAGTGGATCATGCGCAACCCGGTGAGCCGGCTCCCCGAGTTCGGCGTCGGGATGGTCTGCGCGCTCGCCCTGCGCCGGGGCCACCGCTTCCGCATCGGTCCGGCGGCGGTCCTTGCCTGCCTCGCCGCGTACGCCGTCCTCTACTTCCACCGCACCGCCTGGTTCGGCCCGTACATCGCCGACCAACTCGCCTGGACCCTGCGGCCGTTCGCCGCCCTCTTCTCCGTCCTGTTCATCGTCGCCTACGTCCAGCGCGAGCTGACCGGACACCGGGGCTGGCTCTGCTCGCGCCCGATGGTGCTGCTCGGGCTCTGGTCGTACGCCTTCTATCTGCTGCACCAGACCCTCAACCGGCTGATCCTCGACACCTGGGGCCGCCCGCAGCCCGGCAACTCCGCGGTGTTCACGCTCCTGGGCGTCGCGGTCACCGTGGTCGTCCTGTCCTGGGCGCTGTTCACGTACGTCGAGGAACCGGCGAGGAAGTGGTGCGCGCGGCGCACTCCGCGCAGGTGGAGCGGTAAAAGCGCGTCCTCGGAGGCGAGTTGAGCGCGTGACCCTTTGTGTCGATACACGTTGAACGCGAGCAACGCGTAGAAGAGCCTGTGCTGGATGTTTTGGAGGAGATCGTGCACCAGTCCGCGTACGAACAGATGGAACTCTGCGTCGAGCAGTACATGCCCACGGGTAGGCGCCACCGGGTGGTCGATCTCGGCGCCCGGGTCTCCGACGGGCAGACCCGCACCCACAAGGCCCTGCTCGAAGGGCGCGACACGGAGTACGTGGGCGTCGACGTGCTCGACGGACGCAACGTCGACGCGGTGATGAAGAAGCCCTACCGCATCCCCGTGAAGTCCCGCAGCGCCGACTTCGTCATCTCCGGCCAGGCCTTCGAGCACATCCCGTTCTTCTGGGCGACGATGCTGGAGATCGCCCGCGTCCTGAAGCCGCAGGGCATCGCCTTCGTGACGGCGCCCTCGCGCGGCCACGTGCACGACGCGCAGGACTGCTGGCGCTACTACCCCGACGGGTTCCGCGCCCTGGCCGCCTACACCCGGCTCGAACTCCGCGAGGCCTACACGGACTTCCCGCCCATGAAGGGCATCCGCCACGCGTATGGCCAGATCGACGCCAAGCACGCCTACTGGGGCGACTCCGTCGGGGTGTTCCAGCGGCCCGAGAACTACCCGCGTCTCACCATGGCCCTGGTGCGCTCCACGACCACGTGGTGGGCGAACAAGGTCGGCGGGGTCGACGGCGTCCCGCTGCCCGAGCCCGTCGAGGGCCGCGCGCTGTGCGGCAGGCCGAAGGTGGTGGCGCCGCGCTCGGTGGACGAGCGGCCCGTCGAGGCACCAAGTGACGCCAAATGAACCTATGTTGACGAAATGTGACATCACGGATGAGTTGCGCGTACTGTCCGCTTCCATGGCATGGCGACGCGCTGTGAATGGCGCATTGAAGCAACTGACCGGATATCAGCTGACGCGCAAACCGCTGCCGGCCCAGCGCGCGGCGGCGGCCCCCGCGCCGAAGCCCGCCCCGGCATCGAAGCCGAAGCCCAAGCCGAAGGCCCTGAACCTCCCCGCCGACTACGACGACGAGGCAAAGGAGATCATCCGTGCGGTGAAGCCGTACACGATGACCTCTCCCGAACGGCTGAACGCCTTCATCCTGGCGACCCGGCACGTCGTACGGCACGGCATCCCCGGCGACATCGTCGAGTGCGGCGTGTGGCGCGGCGGTTCGATGCAGGCCTGCGCCAAGGCGCTGATCTCCGCCGGTGACACCGAGCGCGACCTGTACCTCTTCGACACCTACGAGGGCATGACCCCGCCCACCGAAGAGGACCTGCGCCGGGACGGCAAGTCCGCCGAGGAGCTGCTCAAGCTGCAGGGCAAGGACCGTCCGATCTGGGCGGTCGCCTCCCTCGACGACGTCAAGTCGGGCTTCGAGAAGGTGCCCTACCCCAAGGAGCGCGTGCACTACGTCCAGGGAATGGTCGAGGAGACCGTCCCGCGCGAGGCGCCCGAGCAGATCTCCATCCTGCGCCTCGACACCGACTGGTACGCCTCGACCAAGCACGAACTCCAGGAGCTCTACTCGCGGTTGGTCGGCGGCGGCGTCCTGCTCATCGACGACTACGGCTACTGGCAGGGATCGCGCCAGGCGGTCGACGAGTTCCTGGAGAAGACCGGCGAGCGCCTGCTGCTCCTGCGCATGGACGAGGGCCGCATCGCGGTCAAGCCCTGACCGCTCGGCGGGCAGCCGAGCCAACCAACTGAAGACAGCGGGCAGGTGAGCGGGCCCTGTGTCCGGCGGCTTCGAGCCGCCGGACACAGGGCCCGCCCGCGTGATCACTCGAATGGCTCTGCGCGGGTGACCCGGAAGGGCGGCGGTTGTTAACCAAGTGGCCCCCAGCAGGACGCGCAGCCGTGCCCGTCAGTTCTCCGGAAGGAATGTGCGCAGCGCATGACACCCCGACTTGCCGTCGTCGTCCCCGTCTACAACGTCGAGGAGTTTCTCGGCCCTTGCCTCCGGTCACTGGCCGAGCAGACCATGCCGGACCTCGAAGTCGTCATGGTGAACGACGGTTCCACCGACGGGAGCCCGCGCATCGCCCGCGAGTTCGCCGCCGATGACGCGAGATTCCGGCTGGTCGAGCAGGAGAACGCGGGGCTCGGGGCGGCCCGCAACGCGGGAGTGCGTCAGGCACGGGGGACGTACCTGACGTTCGTCGACAGCGACGACGTCGTCCCGCGTGACGCGTACGAGCGGATGCTCGCGGCCCTCGAGGAGTCCGGCTCCGACTTCGTCACCGGCAACGTCCACCGGCTGCGCTCCGCCGGCAGGAGCGAACAGTCGCCGATGTTCCGCAAGATGATGGAGAAGAACCGCAGCGCCACGCACGTCACGCGCGACTGGGAGCTGCTCGGCGACCGCATCGCCTGCAACAAGGTCTTCCGCAGGGACTTCTGGGACCGGCACGCCTTCGCCTTCCCGGAGGGCGTGCTCTTCGAGGACACCCCCGTCACGATCCCCGCCCACTTCCTGGCCGCGTCCGTCGACGTACTGAAGGATCCCGTCTACCTCTGGCGCGACCGCGACGGCTCCATCACCAGCCGCCGCGCCAAGCCCCGCGCCGTGCGCGACCGCACGGCCGCCGTCCTCTCGGCCAGCGGGTTCCTCGCCGAGCAGGCGGAAAGGGCGGCGGGCACACCGCAGGCCGAGGTCTTCGCCGATGCCAAGCGGCGCTATGACACGACGGTGTTCTCCGGGGACCTGTGGCTGTTCATGGAGGCCCTGCCGCACGGCGACGCCGCGTACCACGACGTCTTCATGGAGCAGGCCAACACCTTCCTCGACACCGTCGACCCCGCGGTCGTCGCCGCACTGCCGCTCGCGCTCCGTGTGCGCTGGCAGCTCGTCCGCCAGCGCCGTGTCACCGACCTGATCGCCTTCATGGCGTACGAGAAGTCCCACCCCGAGGCCTTCCGGGTCCGCGGCCTGCGCAGGCGCCGGGCCGACTTCCCCGGGATCGGCGGCCTGCCGCGCGAGACCGTCGCCCTGAAACGTTCCGACCTGCCGCTGACCGCGCAGCTCACCCACGCCGCCTGGGACGAGCAGGGCAGGCTCCGGCTCAAGGGCTACGCCTACATCCCCAACCTGCCCGCCGGGCGGCTCGGGGCGCGCGCCAGGGTCGCCTGGCTGCGGGCCGGGCGGCGGCGGGTCCTTCCGCTGAAGCTGCGCACCGTGCGGGCACGCGAGGCGACGTACCGCTCCAAGCAGGGCCTGCACAGCTACGACCGGTCGGGGTTCGAGACGGTCATCGACCCCCGCAGGACCGTCACCAAGCGGCGCAGCACCACCTGGAACGTCGAGATGGGCGTGGTCAGCGGGCTCCTGCCGCGCACCGGGCCGGTGCGGATGACCGGCGCGCCGCGGCTTCCCGTGCGGTATCTGGAGGAGTTCCTGCGGGTGGCCGTCACGCTCAGCAAGGGGCGGCTGCGGCTGCGCACGGAGCGGGTGGCGGGGCGGCTCGTCGCGCACGAGGGGTGCGGTGGCGTCGTCCGGCTGCACGGCAGGCTGGCGCCGGGCGAGTCGCAGGCCGTCGACGCCCTGCGGGTCGAGAACTGGCACACCAAGGAGGCGCACTACGTCCCCGCCCTGGTCAACGGCCGCGACTTCAGCGCCGATGTGCCGCTGGCCTTCTTCCATGCCGGAGAGGACGAGCGCACCGGCGCACCGCGCAAGGCCGACCCGTGGGGCGTCGCCCTGGTCCGCGAGGGCGGCGACCGCACACCGCTGGCCGCCTGCCCCGATGTGCCGCCGGGGCGGTACGGACTGCTGCCGGGGCGTGAACTCCTCGTCCTCGCCAACGCGTCGGGGAACCTGGAGCTGCGCGACCAGACCGTGCGGCCGCTCGTCTCCAGCGTGACCTGGGACGACGAGCTGCGCATCGAGGGCAGCCACCCCGACGCCGCAGCCCGCGCCGGGGAGCTGGTCCTCGTGCACGCGGGCCACGGCGACGAGGCCGTGGTGCCGGTACGGATCGAGGACGGACGGTTCGCCGCCGAGCTGCGCCCCGAGGCCCTGCCGGGCCCCGGCGGCACCCTGCCGCTCGCCGAAGGGCGCTGGAACCTCTTCCTGCGCGAGCCCGGCCAGAGCGACCCCGAGCAGTACACCCCCGTGTGCGTGGCGCCGGGCAAGGACCGCGGACTCCCGCTCGTACGCACCAGATCCGGCCGTGACATCAGCCTCAAGCGCCATGCCCACGACGGCCTCCACCTGCGCTCGGGCTCCGCGGTGCCCATGACCGACCGGGGCGGCCCGCGCCAGCGCCGGCTGCGCGAGGTGTACGCGGCGCGGCGCGGCGAGCCCCTGCGCGACGCCGTCCTGTACTGCAGCTTCGACGGACGGCAGTACTCGGACTCGCCGCGCGCCGTGCACGAGGAACTGGTCGGCAGAGGCGTCGAGTTGGAGCATCTGTGGGTGGTGCGCGACCAGCAGGTGGCGCTGCCCGAGAGCGCCACGCCCCTCGCCCTGTGGAGCGCCGAGTGGTACGAGGCCCTGGCCCGCTGCCGCTACGTCGTCACCAACACCCAGCTGCCCGCGTGGTTCGAGCGCGCCGAAGGACAGTACGTCGTCCAGACCTGGCACGGCACCCCGCTCAAGCGCATCGGCCGCGACCTCGCGGGCCACGCGTCCGGAGACCGCGCCTACATGGCGACGCTGCCGGGACGCGCCGACCAGTGGAGCGTCCTGGTCTCCCCGAACCGCTTCTCGACGCCCCTGCTGCGCGGCGCCTTCGGCTACACCGGCGAAGTCCTGGAGCGCGGCTATCCGCGCAACGACCTGCTGCACGCCGCCGACCGGGCGAAGGTCGCCGCATCCGTGCGCGAGCGGCTCGGCATCCCCGAGGGCAAGCGTGTCGTCCTGTACGCGCCCACCTGGCGCGAGAACCAGCCCAAGCAGGGCGGCCGCTACGGCCTCGACCTCCAGCTGGACCTCGACGCCGCGCGGCGCGCCATCGGCGACGACCAGGTGCTCCTGGTCCGCAGGCACTACCTCGTCGGCGGCACCGTCCCCAGCTCGGACTTCGTCCGCGACGTCACACGCCACCCCGACGTCAGCGAACTGCTCCTGATCAGCGACGTCCTGGTCACGGACTACTCGTCCCTGATGTTCGACTTCGCGCAGACCGGGCGCCCGATGCTCTTCCACACCTACGACCTCGACCACTACCGCGACACCCTGCGCGGCTTCTACTTCGACTTCGAGGCCCAGGCGCCCGGCCCGCTCCTTGCCACCGGCGACGAGGTCATCGAGGCGCTGCGCGACCCGGCGGCCGCCACCGCCGCGTACGCCGACGCGTACGACAGATTCCGCGAGGTCTTCTGCGACCTGGACGACGGGAACGCGGCCGCCGGTGTCGCGGACGCCATGCTCGAAGGGGGCCGCGCATGAGCACGCCGGACTTGCACGACGTCAGCTGTGTCGTGGTCGCGGGCACGGACGCCGAGGCTCTGCGGCAGTCGGTGCGGTCCGTGCTCGACCAGACGATGGCCAACGTGGAGGCGGTCGTCGTCGACCCCGGGGAGGACGGCCCCGCCCGCGACGCCGCGCGGGAGCTCGCCGCCGACCAGCCGCACCGGGTGCGCCTGGTCCGGGCCGGGAGCACGCTGTCCGTGGCCGCGTCGCGGAACCTCGGGCTCGACGCGGCGCGCGGCCGGTACGTCATCGTGCTCGGCGAGGGCGAACTCCTGGAGCGGCACGCCTGCCGGAACCTCTTCGACGCCGCGCGCACCTCCGGGGCCGACCTGGTGGCGGGGCGCTGGACGCGGCTCACGGGCAGCGGAAGGAAGGAGCGGGGCCCGGGCTGGCAGGCTCAACTGCACGCGCGGACAAGGCAAGTCGAGAACCTCTCCGACGCCCCCGAACTCGCCGCCAGGGACTCCCTGGTCACCGGGTTCTGCGTCCGCCGCGAGGTCCTCGACGGCGTACGTCTGCGGTACGCGGAGGACCTCGACCACAGCGAGGTCCTCTTCGGCGTCGAAGCGGCCCTCGGGGTCCGCGGCATCGCCCTCGTGCCGAACCTGATCACCACCCGCCGCGCGGCGCCCGCCCCCGCCCGCGAGAGCCCCGCCCTCGCCGAGGCCAACGACCGCGTCGCCGGGCTCCTCGTGAGCCTGGGCCGCCTCGACCTGTGCGACCGGCGCGAGCGTGCCTTCCTCACGGACCACGTGCTGCCCTGCGCCCGTACGTTCCCGCAGCTCACCGCCGAGGAACGGCGCCGGGCCACGGCCGGGCTCGCCCCGCACCTGGCGGGCCGCGTGGACGCGCGCGCCCTGGACGCGCTCGAACCCGTGGAGCGGGTGTGCGTGCGGCTGCTCGCGGAGGGCGACACGGACGGCGTCCTCGCCGCCGCGTACGCGCTGGGGCGGCCGGGGACCGTCGTCTCGGAGCTGACCGAGCGGGAGGGCACGGTCTACTGGCGCGCGGACGGGCTCGACGACCCGCGCGTACGAGAAGTGCTCGACGTCAGCGAACTCGGCCATCAGCACCGGCAGTTGAGTGACGTACGGCTCCTCAATCGCCTCACCAAGTGCGCCGTCGACGGCGGCAGGGCGGTCCTCGAAGGGCGGGTCGTGCTCCCCGGCGGGCTGGTGCCCGACCGGCCGCCGCTCACCGCCTGGCTCGACGTGCGGGCGCGCGGCACGGGGCGGCGCGGCTTCCGCGTACCCGTGGAGGAGGCGCACTACGACGGCGGCGCGGTCGTCTGGCGGGCCACGGTGGGCCTCACCGCCGGGCTGCGGGATCTCGGCATCCGCGACCGCACCTGGGAGCCACGGCTCGAACTCACCGCGGGCGACCAGAAGTTGACCACGGAGCTGGTCGCCGAGCCGGAGACCGTGGGGACGAGCCAAGGCTTCACCGTCACCGGCGCGAACAGACTGGAGCTGCGCCTCGCGCCCCGCCACCGCGTCGCGGGCACCCTGCGCGCGGCCCTGCACTACGCCACGCACTTCCGCCCCGCACGCAAGCTGAGGCTCCGGCTGCGGGCCCTGCGCAAGAGGTGGGACAGGCTCAGCGCCCAGCCGTACAAGCTGCGCGTCTACCGCCGCGTGCTGCGGCGGCTGCCCGTCAGCAAGGGCTCGGTGGTCTTCGAGAGCCACATGGGCAGGTGCTACGGCGACAGCCCGCGCGCCGTCCACCAGGAGATCGTCGACCGTGGCCTTCGGCTGCGCTGCACCTGGTCGTACGCCGCCTCGCCCGACGGATTCCCCAACTCGGCCCGCCTGGTGCGCCGTTGGTCCTGGCGCTATCTGTGGGCGCTCGGCCGCGCCGAGTTCTGGATCGACAACCAGGGCTTCCCGCACGCACTGCCCAAGCCCCGCCACACCACGTATCTGCAGACCTGGCACGGCTCCGCGTACAAGCGCATGGGCTTCGACGAGGCGCGCCTGAAGACGCAGAACGCCCCGCAGCGCGAGTGGCTCCAGCGGGCCGTCGACCGCTTCGACCACTTCCTGGTCCGCTCCGAGCACGACGTGGACACCCTGGCCCGCGCCTACAACATCCCCGATGAGCGGCTGCTGCGCTGCGGCTACCCGCGCAACGACCGCCTGGTCGCCGCGCGCGCCAGGGACGAGGCGTCGGGCCGCTTCCCGCGACCGGCCGTGGCCGCGGACCTCGGCATCCCCGACCACAAGACGGTGGTGCTCTACGCGCCGACGTTCCGCGGTCTGCCCAAGAACAACAAGGCGGTCCGACTGCCCCTTGACGTACGGAAGTTCGCGGACCGCTTCGGGGACACCCACGTCCTCCTCGTGCGCGCCCACTACATGGAGGCGGCGAGCCTCCCGGTGTGCCCGCCCGGCACCGTCGTCGACGTGTCGGCCCACCACGACGTGAGCGAACTGCTCTGCCTCGCCGACGTCCTGGTGACCGACTACTCGTCGATCATGTTCGACTTCGCGCTCCTGGACCGGCCGTTGGTGCACTTCGCCCCTGACCTCGACGCGTACGCGGCCGAGCGGGGCAGCTACTTCGCGCTGCGGGACGACGCGGGCGGACCCGTCGTCGAGACGGAGGAGGAACTGCTGCGCGTGCTCGCCACGCTGAAGCAGGCCGACGGGGCATGGGCCCGGGCCCGGCAGGCGTTCGCCGCGCGGTTCGGCGCGTACGACCAGGGGCGGGCCGCGGCCGACGTGGTGGACGCGCTCTTCGGGGAGCGGTTCGGCAACGCGGAGAAGTCCAGGAAAGCGGAGAAGTCCGCGAACACGGAGAAGTCCGGGAACACGGAGAAGAGGGACGGCGCATGACCACGACGCTCGCGACCACGACGAAGCTCGCGACAGCGACGAAGAGCCGTGACCTCTTCCTCGTCGCGAACACCGTCGACGAACTCGGCGGCGTCACCGCCTGGGCCCACCAGATGGCCCGGCTCTTCCAGGGCAACGGCCACCGGGTGCACGTCATCGGCGTCCACGAGGCCGAGCTGAAGCTGGTGCTCCCCGACGACCTCGGCTACCCCGTGACCAGCCTCTACCGCGAGCACCCGCAGACCCCGCGCCCGGCGCGGGGCCTCGGCCGCCTCAACGTGGTGGCGCGGCGCCGCGAGTCGGCACGGATCGCCGCCAAGCGCCGCACCGTCGACCGGCTCTCGGAGCTCTTCCGCGCCGCACGCCCCGGCGCGGTCGCCATCGTCACGCAGGTCTGGCCGATGGAGTGGATCAGGGAGGCGGACACCGCGGGCCTGCGCATCATCGGCATGAGCCACGAGTCGTACGCCTACACCCGCGCCTGCCACCGCTACCGCGCGGTCAGGCGCAGTTACCCCTCCGTGGACCGCTGGCTCGCGCTCACCCAGGAGGACGCCGACGACTGGATCACCGACGGCATGCACAACGTCGGCGCGATGCCCAACGCCCTGGCCCACCTCCCCGCGGTGCCCTCGCCCCGCGACGGGAAGGTGGTGTGCAGCATCGGCAGGCTCGCCGACCAGAAGGGCGTCGACATGCTCGTCGACACCTGGGCGCTCGTGGCCCCGCAGCGCCCCGACTGGACGCTGCGGATCTACGGAGCGGGCGCGGACGAGGCCGACCTCAAGCGGCAGTGCACGCGCCTGGGGCTTGACGGTTCGGTTCAGTGGCGGGGGCGCACCAGCGATGTGCCGGGTGTGCTCGCCGAGAGCTCCCTGTTCGTGCAGTCCTCGCGCGGCGAGGGCTTCCCGCTCGCCCTGATGGAGGCCATGGCGAGCGCGGTGCCGTGCGCGGCCTTCGACTGCGCACCCGGCGTACGCGAGATCGTGCGCCACGGCGAGGACGGACTGCTCGCCCCCGCCGGCGACATCGAGGCCCTCGCCGACCGCCTCCTGCGCCTCACCGGCAACCCGCGGCTGCGGGACGCGATGGGGGAGCGGGCCCGGATGAACGTGCAGCGGTTCTCCGAGGCGCGCGTGCTTGAGCGCTGGGAAGCGCTGTTCGAGCTGCTCGAACGCTGAGCGCGGACGGGGCCGCCCGGAGCGGCCCCGTCCGAGGTCAGGAACGCCCCGAGCGCGCGAGCAGCGACGACAGCAGGCCCCTGGCCCGGCTTCCGGCGCCGGCGGGTGGCGTGGCGGGGGCGGTCGGCCGAGGGGCGGCCTCGTCCGCGTGCCGTGACACCGGCTGCTCCGGCGGCTTCGCCTTCTTGCCGCTGATCCGGATCATCGGGAAGCCCGCGACCTCCTCGGCGCCGTGCCACATGTCGTCGCGCCTCTTGAGGAACGCGGCGAGATCGGCGTGGACCGCGTCGTAGTCGCCCCACGTCCCGTAGAACTTGGTGGCCGTGATGCACAGGGGTTTGAGCCCGCTGGCCACCGCGCCCCAGGTCGCAGCGGCCACGCCCGGACAGTGCTCGGCCCGGAAGTCGTCGAGCACGACGATCCCGTCCTGCCCGAGCACCTCCCGGGCGGCGGCGATGTCCGCGTGCACGTGCTCGTACAGGTGCGAGGCGTCGATGTGCACGAAGCGGCAGCTGTCCGCCTCCACGTGCGCGGTGATCCCGGATGACGGCTCCTGGACGATCTGCGGCAGACCGTCGTGGAAGGAGCGGTAGTTGGCCTCGAAGGCGCGGCGCGTGAGCGTGGCGTACGAGCGGCCCATCTCGGCGGAGTTGGCCTCGTCGGGGGCGGGCGAGTCGAAGAGGTCGCAGACCGTGAAGGTCTCGTCCGCGCGCAGATACGCACCCATGAAGATGGCGCTCTTGCCCAGGTACGCGCCGAGCTCGAGGAGATCACCCTGCTGGCCGCGCTCCAGCTGCCGGCTCAGGATCCAGTCGAAGAGCACCTGGTCGACCGGATGGAACCACCCCTTCACATCGGAGAGCCTGCCCGGCCGCGGCAGCTGACCGGAGTCCTGGCCGGTGGCGGTCGCGGTGGCGGTCGCGGACGTGGTGGCTGAAGCGTTCTGCATGTCTGGTCCCGGGGATGGGGGAAGGAGGACAGCGCGCCGTACGCGCAGGGCCGTCAGAAGCACGGTTCGTTCGCTAGAAGCGGTGAGTGGGCCGGGAGACGTCGGCCCGCGGCAGCGGCTCGTCGGCCACCCCCGCGGCCGGCGCCGGGTGCCGGTCCGCCAGTGGCGCCACAGACGGTAGACCCCCTGCCTCACCGAGCACCACATGCCTCACAACTCGTTCAGCGGCCCGCCCGTCGTCGTACACGCAGAAGCGGTCTCGGAACGCGGCGCGCAGCTGCGCCGAGCGCGAGCCGCGCCAGTGGCCGGTGGCGAAGATGTCGGTGAGTTCGTCCTCGCTGCGCGCGACCGCGCCCGGCGGGAACTCCCGCACGTCGAAGTAGGTGCCGCGGGCCGCCTCGTACGCCTCCCAGTCGTCGGCGTGCAGGACGACGGGGCGGTCGAGGTTGGCGTAGTCGAACATCAGGGACGAGTAGTCGGTGACCAGGGCGTCCGATGCCAGGCAGAGGGCCTCGACGCTCGGGTGGTCCGAGACGTCGATCAGGCGGTCCGTGGAGGACACCAGAGGTGCGCCGTAGGAGTGATGGGCGCGGGTCAGGACGACGAAGCGGGGGCCGAGGTTGTGCAGCATCCGCTCCAGGTCGAGGGAGCGCAGCTGCGAGTGGCGGTAGTCGCGGTGGGTGGGCGCGTAGAGGATGGCGATGGCGCCCTTGGGGACGCCGAGGGACTCGCGGAGGCGGGCCACGTCGGCCGAGCTCGCCCGCTGGTAGATGTCGTTGCGCGGGTAGCCGTACTCGAGGGTCGTGAACGAGGCGGGGAACACGCGCTCCCACACAAGCGTCGAGTGCCGGTTCGCCGACAGGACGTAGTCCCATTTGTCGGCGTTGCGCATGAGGGCGGCGAAGTCCATGTCCCGCGCGGCGGCCGGGCGGTCCTGGAGGTCGAGGCCCATCAGCTTCAGGGGCGTGCCGTGCTGGGTCTGGATCATGATCTGGCCGCGCCGCTTGACGAGCCTGCGGTCGAAGTTCACGTTGTTCACGAGGTACTTGGAGCGTGCGAGCGCACTCCAGTACGCCGCCGTGCCGGGGCGGAGCCTGCGGGTCGCCGTCGGCAGGGTGTGGTGGTGGACCGGGTCGGCGACCCACGCGGTGCGGATGTGCGGGGCGTGCTCGCGCAGCGCGGCTTCCAGGGCGCCGGGGTTGCAGCCGTAGCCACGCCCCCAGTACGAGGAGAAGACCGCGCGGTCGGCGCGCAGCGGCAGGCGCAGCTGGATCCGGTAGTGCAGCTGAAGGACGGCGCCCTTGGCGCGGCGCCGCGCGGTCGCCGCGTACCGCCTGGCCCTGGACCTGAGGCGCAGCGCCGTCCACAGGGTGCGGTAGGTGCGGTGCGTGCCCAGGCGCACCAGGCCGTGCCGCAGCCGGGTGCGGGCGCGCGGGCGGGCGCCGGGGACGCGGTAGCGGCGGTAGTGGGTGCGGGCCTTGCGCAGGAACTCGGGGCGGCTGCCGCGCGGGAGGCGGTCCCGCTTGGTGAAGACCGTGGAGAGGTGGTCGACCATCCGCCTGAAGAGGAGGGGCCGCCAGGCCGCCGACAGCTCCGGGTGCTCGTCGAGGAACGCGAAGACCCGCTCGTACTGATCGAAGATCTCGAAGTGCCTGCGGGTCGTGGTGCGCAGGATGCTGCCCCGGCGGCGCTGGAGGTAGTGCACGCAGACCCGGTCGAGGGTGGCGATCGAGCCCGCCTTCATCAGGACCGGGTACGTCCAGGGCGTGTCCTCGTAGAGGCCGGGCGGGAAGGTGAAGCCCTCGCGCTCGATGAAGTCGCGGCGGTAGGCCTTGTTCCAGGCGACCATCAGGAGCCGCAGCAGGCCGGGCCGGTCGCTGAGGCGGAAGGGGGTGTCGCCGTCCTCCCTCAGGAGGCCATGGAACTGGTTGCGGATCTCCTCGCCCGACCAGAACGTGCGCGCGTAGTCGTAGATCAGGACGTCCGGCTCGTCCGTCTCCTTGAGGCGGTCGGAGATCGCGTGCAGGGAGTCCGGGGTGAGGGTGTCGTCGCTGTCCAGGAAGATGAGGTAGTCGCCGCTCGCGTGCTCCATGCCCGCGTTGCGGGCCCGGCCGAGGCCGACGTTCTCCTTGAGGTGGACGGCTTTCACCCGGGTGTCACGGGCCGCGCATTCGTCGATGAGGGCGCCGCACGCATCCGGTGAGCAGTCGTCGACCACGATCAGTTCGAGGTCCGTGAACGATTGACCGAGGACGGATTCGAGGCATGCGTGCAGATACGCCTGCACCTTGTACACGGGCACGATGACACTGAACCGGGGCAAGGCACATCCATGGGTCGGCGCGGGCTACTGCCCGGCAACGCCCCGGCGGCCGGTCGAGTTACGCCATATGCGGCATACGGGGGATGGACACGAGTGAGGCGGCCCAGGTGGCGGGCCGCCTCACTCACCGAACGTATGCGCCTGTGCCGTGGACGGCCGGTTACTTGACCGCGCCCGCCATCACCCCGGACACGAACTGCCGCTGGAACGCGAAGAACACGGCCAGCGGGATCACCATCGAGATGAACGCACCGGGCGCCAGGATCTGCACGTTGTCACCGAAGGACCGCACCTGCTGCTGGAGCGCGACCGTGATCGGCGGGCTCTCGGAGTCGGCGAAGATCAGCGCGATCAGCATGTCGTTCCAGACCCAGAGGAACTGGAAGATGCCGAGCGAGGCGATCGCGGGCGCGCCGAGCGGCATCACGACCCGGAAGAAGAGCCGCAGTTCACCGGCTCCGTCCAGGCGTGCCGCCTCCAGGAGTTCGCGGGGGATCTCCGCGAAGAAGTTCCGCAGGAGGAAGATCGCGAACGGCAGGCCGAAGGCCACGTGGAAGACGACCACGCCTGCCGTCGTCTCGAAGATGCCGATCGCGCCGAAGATCTTCGACACCGGGAGCAGCGCCACCTGCACGGGCACCACGAGCAGCCCGACGACGCCGATGAACCACCAGTCGCGGCCCGGGAACTCCATCCACGCGAAGGCGTACCCCGCGAGGGACCCGATGATCACGACGAGCAGCGTCGCCGGGACGGTGATCATGATGCTGGACAGGATCGAGTCGGTGATCGTCTCGTCCTTGAGCAGGTTCGTGTAGTTGTCGAGCGTCATCTGCGACGGCGTGGAGAAGACCTTCCACCAGCCGCTCTCCGCCATGTCGGCCGAGCTGCGCAGCGAGCCGAGCAGCAGACCGACCGTCGGCACCAGCCAGAAGAGCGCGATGACGGCGAGAAAGGCGCGTACGAGGCTGCCGCTGAGGACGGAGGCGATCCGCCCGCCCAGCGACGGTTTCGCCTTCACCACTTCGACTTGGGTGGTCATCGCCGAGCCTCCCGCCGAAGTCGCCGCACGTTGAAGAGCATCACCGGGATCACGAGGAGGAAGAGCAGCACGGCGATCGCGCTCGCCACGCCCGAATCCTTGTCGAGGAACGCGGAGTTGTAGAGCTGGAGCGCCAGGACGTTCGCGTCGTCCTTCGAGGAGTTCGGCGCGATGATGAAGATCAGGTCGAAGATCTTCAGTACGTTGATCATGAGCGTGACCGCCACCACCGCGAGCACCGGCGCGAGGATCGGCACCGTGATCCTGCGGAACACCTGCCACTCGTTGGCGCCGTCCACGCGGGCGGCCTCCAGGAGCTCACGCGGCACGCTGGCCAGACCGGCCGCGATCAGGACCATCGCGAAGCCCACCCAGATCCACAGGTACGAGCCGATGACCGCGGGCGTGATGAGGGACGGGCCGAGCCAGTCCACGCCGTTGTACGGCTCGCGGAAGTTCGATGCGGGGAAGCGTAGTTGGGCCCCGTCGGCCTCCTTGGGGAGGGCGAAGGTGCCGTCGCCCGCGGCCTTGGCCGATGCCACGACCTTGCCGTCCTTGACGGCCTCGACCGTGATCCCGGCATAGCCGAACTCGGCCTTGTCCGGGGCGTTGACCTCGCCCCGGCCCTTGCCGCGCGTGAAGTCCTGCCAGGCCGTGCCGGTGACCTTGCCGGGGTCCGGCTTCGCGGCCGTGGCGGACTTGGCGTCGTCCGGCATGTTGTCCGGCGCGACACCGGTCAGCGGCAGGGCCACCGGAGTGCCCGCGCTGACCGCCTTGCGCGTGATGAAGGCGCCGCCGCCCGCCGACTTCAGCGGAGACTCCGTACTGGGATGCGCCTGCGGGAAGGCGGACGACTCGGCGAACGTGTCGTGCACCCCCACGAAGACGGCGTTGGCCACACCCCGTTCGGGGTCCGACTCGTACACGAGCCGGAAGATGATGCCGGCCGCGAGCATCGAGATCGCCATCGGCATGAAGATGACCAGCTTGAACGCCGTGCCCCAGCGGATCCGTTCGGTGAGCACGGCGAAGATCAGGCCGAGACCGGTCGCGACCGTCGGGGCGACCACCACCCAGATCGCGTTGTTCTTGATCGCGGTGAGGATGGTGTCGTCCGTGAACAGGGTCTTGTAGTTGCCGAACGCCGTGAAGTCGCCCGACTTGTCGAAGAAGCTGCGGAAGACCGAGTACCCGATGGGGTAGAGGACGAGCGCGCCGAGCAGCACCAGGGCGGGTGCGAGGAAGAGCACCGCCACGGATTTGCGCGTACCGGTCACGCTCTTGCGCGGTTTCGGATCCGGGGGCAGCGCCACGTTCGGCGTGCCCCCGGCATTCGCGGACGCCACCGCGTCAGTCCTTGTAGGCCTTGGCGGCGGCCGTCTCCAGCGCCTTCTGCGTGCCCTCGACGTCCTTCGGGTTCTTCAGGAAGTCCTGCAGCGCCTTCCACTCACCCTTGCCCGGCGTGCCGCCGAAGGCCTGCGGGGCCTGGTCGGACATGTCGTAGCGGATGTCGTCGCCCGCAGCGATCAGCGCCTTGGCGATGCCCCGCTGCACGTCGTTCGGGTACGCAGCCAGATCGAGGTTCTTGTTCGGCGAGACGAAGCCGCCCGCCTCCGCCCAGATCTTGGCCGAGTCCGGCGAGGCGAGGAAGGTGAGGAGCGCCTGGGCGCCCTTGCTGTCCTTCAGCGCCACTGCGGCGTCACCGCCGACGACCGCGGGGGACTCACTGCCGACCGCCGGGAACGGGAAGACCTTGGCGTCCGTGCCGATCTCGGCCTTCGTCTCCGATATCGGCAGCGAGACCATGTCGCCCTCGAAGACCATGCCCGCCTTGGGCTGGTCGCCGCCGGTGAAGGTCTGCTTCACGGAGGCGGGGAACTCGGTCTGCAGCGCGCCGTCCGCGCCGCCCGCGACGAAGCCCTTCTTGCCGAAGACCTCACCGAGCGTGGTCAGCGCCTCCTTCACGGAGGGGTCCGTCCACTTGATCTCGTGCTCCGCGAGATCGTCGTACTTCTCCGGGCCCGCCTGCGAGAGGTAGATGTTCTCGAACCAGTCGGTGAGGGTCCAGCCGTCGGCGCCCGCGACCGAGACCGGCGGCACGCCGGAGTCGTACACGGTCTGGGCCGTCTTCATGAAGTCGGCCCAGGTCTTGGGCGCCTTGGCGCCCGCGTTGTCGAAGACCTGGGTGTTGTACCAGATCAGGGACTTGTTGGCCGCCTTGAAGTACACGCCGTACTGCTTGTCGTCGACGGCCCCGAGGTCCTGCCAGCCCTGCGAGTAGTTCTTGTCGAGCTGCTTCTGCGCCTCGGGCCCGACCGGCTTGGCCCACTTGTTCTCCACGGCCTGCTCGATCGCGCCGACCTGCGGCAGCATCGCGACGTCCGGCGGCTGCCCGCCCGCGACCTTCGACTCCAGGAAGCTGATGATCGGGTCCTGGGCGGGTACGAAGGTGACCTTGGCCCCGGTCCGCTTCTCGAACTCGTCGAGAACCTTGAGGAAGACCTTGCGCTCCGAGCCGCCCCATACGGCGGCGACGGAGACCGTCTGCCCGTCCAGCTTGGGCAGTTGAACGGCGGCGGCGCTCTCCTTGCCGCCGTCCTTGTCCCCGCCGTCGTTGTCGCCGCTGTCGTCCCCGCCGCATGCGGTGACGGTGAGCGCGAGCGCGCCCGCGACGCATGCCGCGGCGAATTTGGCTGTGGTACGCCGGTGTTGCGGTGCCCTGCGTGTACGAAGACTGCTGCGCATCACTGCCCCGTTTCTCTGCCCCGACGTGTCCCGTGCGGCCTGTCTACGCCCGCGCGGGGAGAGGCGGCAAGAGCGCCAACCATGACAACTGGTTGATCGTGATGGCGTTGTGACGTGCCGTCATGAGCTGCGACGTCTTTGCTGCGGGCCGCGCCCGTTGTGGGCAGGTGCTCCAGGTGTCCCTGTTGTGGGCAGGCGGCCCGCCCTGTCACAAGCAGCCGGTCGTCCCCGTTGTGGGCAGGCGTTCCGCAGGGCGATTGGGGCCTCCCCTGCTCGAGCGAAGCCGAGAGCTTGGGGAAGGGTGGGCACAACGCACCACTGCGGGGCACAGATCAACAGGGCGCCCGATGCCCGCAGCAGTGCAGCAACTACAGAAGGGACGGCACCTGATCCGCAGAGACGGACCGCGCGGCCCGCTCCAACGCACTGGCAAGCAACGCCAAGTCCGTCGGCCCATTGCCGAGTTCCCGCACAGGCCGCCGCGCAGGCGGATCCCCCATCCGCTCCCACTCCAGCGGAACGACCGTGGGCCGCACCGTGGACGTACGAGGAATGCGCCCAGTGACCCGCCCCGCCTGGAAGGGACTCACCCGCCCCTCGGCGGTACGAAGCTCCCCCCGCCCGGGAGCAGGCTCCTCCGGCCCGGGAGCAACCGCGTCCAGCACGACCCGCAGCGCGGCCCGCCGCCCCAACTCCGTCTCAGGAGTCCGCTCACTGCGCGCCGTGGTGGCAACCAGATGCACCCCGAGCCGCTCCCCGTCCCTGGCCACAGCCTCGAGCGCCCGCACGACAGACCCCGCGGCAGGCCGCCCCGGCGACCCCAGCGCAGGCGAGAGCAGGGCGTCGAAGTCATCGACGAGCACGACGAGCCGAGGCAACGGCGGCCCCGGCTCCACCCCCTTACGGGCGGCAGCGACAGGCCGCAGCCGCATCGTGGAACTCGGCGGCGGATCAAGATCACCCCCGCCACCCCCACTGCCCGCACCGCTCGCACCGACTCCACTGCCCGCACCGACTCCACTGCCCGCACCGACCCCGCTGCCCGCACCGACTCCGCCACTCCCACCGGCCGGAGGCGCCTGCGCATGCCACTCCGTGAACCCGAGCCGCCCCAGCAACTCGGCCCGCCGCTTCAGCTCGGCGGTCAGGGACTGGGCGAACTCCCGCATGCGGACAGGGTCGTTGGCGGCGAGATGCGTCGTGACGTGCGGCAGGTCCATGCAGACCGCGAGGCCTTCGACGAGCCGGACGTTCGCCCCGTTCGTCCCGCTGCCGCCGCTCCCCGTGGTGTCCCGCCCGTCGATGAGGACCATGCCGAGCCGGTCCGGCCGCTCCGCCGCGGCCAGCGAGGCGGCGATGGAGCGCAGCAGCTCCGTACGCCCGCTCCCCGAAGGGCCCTCGGCCAGCACATGCGGGCCCTCGGCGGCGAGGTCCACGACCACAGGACCCCGCGGCCCCGCCCCGAGCGCCGTCCAGGCCCGCCCGCCCAGCGCCTCGGGATCATCGGCGGCCGCGGCCCACCGCGCCATCAGGGAGGCCGGGGTGGCCCGTGCGAGCCCCAACTCGTCCAGGAGCCGTGCCATTTGGGGCAAGGGAGCAGACACGCGCGCGTGGCCGTCGCCGGGCGCCCCGTCCGTACGGAAAGGCGCAAGGGCGCGGGCGAACCGCTCCGCCCAGGCCTGCGACACCGCGTCCACCGCGGCGACGGTGCCGTGCCCCGCGGGGCGCCCGTCAGCGGTCCGCAGCAGCCGCAGCGCGGTGGCCACGTCGCCGCTGAGCAGCGCGACGGCGCCGCACGCGCGGAAGGCGGGCGACACGGAGCAGGCCGCTTCGTACGTGGCGGACACCGGCGACGCGGGTGACGCGGCGGGCGTCTCGGCCAGGCAGACGACATGGATCCCGGCGGTGGCCCCTTCCCGCGCAAGGCGCACCACGGCTTCGCGCAGCCCGGCGGAACCGGGGTCGCCGTCCACCACGACGACGGTGCGGGGCCCGGCGTCCACAGAGCTTTCGGCAGAGCTGTCGGGGGCGGCAGCCGTTGCCCTGTCCGCCACGAAATCATCGAGGCGCCGCAGCAGCTCTCCCGTACGCGCGGCCGCCTGCTCGCGGTCGTAGGCGAGGAGGAGGCGGCAGTCCTGGCCGTGCATGGGCCGCAGGTGGGGGAGCCAGCCGAGCCAGGACCACTCGGCGGCGCGCTCCGGTGTGGGCCGTGCGCGGTCCGTGCTGAGCAGCACGATCTCCAGGGCGTCGGGGGAGTGCAGCGCCGCGAGCTGGGCGACGACGGCACGGGCGAGCCCCGTGAGCCGCTCGCGCGGTCCCGCGAGGCCGAGCGCGCCCGCCTCGCGCAGGCTGACCGTCACGGGGACGGCGGGCAGCAGGCCGCGCTCGTCAGGGGCCGCGCGGTCGACCGTGCCGAGCCGGACCGCGAGCGCCTCGGCGTGGCCGGGGCCCCGCTCCCAGAGCCGGGGGCCGGGACCGAGCGCCGTGAGCAGCAGGGCCGCGGGATCGGGCCAGGACTCCGGGGTCCGTGCGGCGGCGGCCACCGCGAGGTCCTCGGGGGTGGGGCCCGCCGGCTGCGGGGACGCGGCCTCGCTCCCCGTGCCGTACACGTCGTCCTCGTGGCCGGCCGGGCCGTGCTCGTCGTCACGGGCACCCGTGAGCCGCCGGGCCCAGGCCGAGAGGCCGCTTCGCTTGCGCAGGCCGCGCGGCACGGTCGTCCCGCGCGCGGGGGTGCCGGTGCGGGTGCTCTCGGCGTCCGGGGCGCCGCCCTGCTGCGGCACGAGCGGCACATCGGTGAGGGACGCCTGGCCGTACGCAGCCGCCTGGCCGCCCTCGCCCGCGGCGCCCCAGCCGGCCGATCCGTACGCATGGTGGGTGCCCTCGGAGGGCGTCGTGCGGCCCGCTTCCGGGGGAGCGCTCCTGGGGTCGTTCCCGGGGTCGTTCTGCGGGGCGTCGCCGCTCGCGGTGACCCGCACGCGCACGTGCCCCTCGCCGTCCGGAGCCGTCGGCAGCGCGCCGCCCGTCCCGTCCCCCGCGGTGAGCCGCAGGGCGGACTCGCCGAGCCGCAGCAGGGAGCCGGGGGGCAGGCGCACCGGGCGGTCGGTGATCTCGCGGCCGTCCACCGTCGTGCCGTTCGTGGATCCCAGGTCCGTGACGGTGACCTGGCCGTCCGGGGCGAGCGTCACCGCGCAGTGCAGCCGCGAGACGTCAGGGTCGTCCAGCGGGACGTCCGCGTCCGCCGAGCGGCCCACGCGGATCTGGCCGCCGTGCAGGAGGTGCACGCCGCCCGCGTCGGGGCCCGCGACCACGTGCAACTGGGCGGCTGCTCCCGCGAGTTCGGGTCCTGGCTCGGCGGGCGAGCCGAGCGAGAGCACCGCGCCGTCGATCAGCGGGGGCTCCCCGAGTGTGCAGCGCTGTGCGTCGAGCCGCTCCGACTCCGCGTACAGGACGACGGGTCCGTCACCGCCCGCGACGGCGGCGGCGAGGCCCGAGGCGACCGTGGCGAGCGCGGTCCCGGCAGGGGCGGTGACCAGCACGTCACAGGCGCCGCGCGGCGCGGCAGGACGGCCTTGGGGCTCGGCGGTCTGGCCGCTGCGCGGCCCGAGGACGGTCAGCCGGATCTGCATCGCCGTCAGCGGTCCCTTCTGCCCTTGCCGCAGGGCACGGGGACTCGCGCTGTGATTCCCCCCACCGCACACGGCCACGTCGGCCAGTAACAGATAGGCATCTTCGCACCTGCCGCTGACAACACGCCCGGCGGCCACCAGTAAGTGATCTTGATTGGTCGGCTCTGCTCGGAAAAGTGCCTGCTTGGACCGTTGCGATCGCCGGTCACCGCGGGGTGAGGAAGGTCAATTCGCCGCCCATCGGCAACCAACGGCCCCGGTGGGGCGTCTTTCCACCGAACAGCAGTCCGGTCACCCGGCGGCCGGCACGGAATGTGACCGGCCGGTGCCCCGTTCGGCGGCACTACAGTGGGTCGGAACACCTTCCGGCGGGTAGCCGGGTCCGGACAGACCAGCCAGATCAGCAGGGAGCATGACGTGCGGCCGGTAGGCAGCAAGTACCTGCTCGAGGAGCCGCTCGGGCGCGGCGCCACGGGCACCGTCTGGCGAGCCCGCCAGCGTGAGACCGCGGGCGCCGAGGCGGCCGTTCCCGGCCAGCCGGGCGAGACCGTCGCGATCAAGGTCCTCAAGGAGGAGCTCGCCAACGACGCGGACATCGTGATGCGCTTCCTGCGCGAGCGCTCCGTCCTGCTCCGGCTCACGCACCCGAACATCGTGCGGACCCGTGACCTGGTCGTCGAGGGCGAGCTCCTCGCCCTCGTCATGGACCTGGTCGAGGGCCCCGACCTGCACCGCTATCTCCGCGAGAACGGCCCGTTCTCGCCGGTCGGGGCGGCCCTCCTGACCGCCCAGATCGCCGACGCCCTCGCCGCGAGCCACGCGGACGGAGTCGTGCACCGCGACCTGAAGCCCGCGAACGTCCTGCTCAAGCAGGACGCCGACGGCTCGATGCACCCGATGCTCACCGACTTCGGCATCGCGCGCCTCGCCGACTCCCCGGGCCTGACCCGCACCCACGAATTCGTCGGCACGCCCGCGTACGTGGCGCCCGAGTCCGCCGAGGGCCGCCCGCAGACCAGCGCGGTCGACATCTACGGCGCGGGCATCCTCCTGTACGAGCTCGTCACCGGCAGCCCGCCGTTCGGCGGCGGCTCGGCCCTCGAGGTCCTGCACCAGCACCTGAGCGCCGAACCGCGCCGCCCCTCCACGGTCCCGGACCCCCTGTGGACGGTCATAGAGCGCTGCCTCAGCAAGAACCCCGACCACCGCCCCAGCGCCGAGAACCTCGCGCGCGGCCTGCGGGCCGTCGCGGACGGCGTGGGCGTGCACGCGTCCAGCGCGCAGATCGCCGCGGCGGAGGGCGTCGGCGCCCTCCTCATGCCCGACCCGGCGCCCGCCACGGTCCCGGGGACGGCCGGCGCCGCCGACCCCACCCAGGTCCTGCCGAGCAACGCGGGGTCGTACGACCCGAACGCGGCGACGAGCGTCATGCAGAGCACCGGCTCCGGTCCCGGCGCGGGAGACGCGGGCGGCAACCGCGGTGCGGCCGACCCGACGGCCGTCATGCCTCCGGTGCCGCCGAACCAGCCCGGCGCGGACCCGAACGACCCGCACCCCTGGCAGAACCAGATGCGGGCGGCCCGCGACCGCAACGAACAGACGCAGGTCCAGTCGTATCTCGACCCGAACGACGACCCGCTGCGCCGTCGCCGCCCCCAGCGCCAGGTCCAGCAGCCGCAGCAGCAGCCGCGCCCTCAGCAGTACGCGCCGCAGCAGCAGCGTCAGCAGCCCCAGCAGCAGTACGCCCCGCAGCCCCAGCAGCAGCCGCGCCAGTACGCGCCGCCGCAGCAGACGCCGCCCCAGCAGCCGCCCGCCGGACGGCCGCCGCGCGAGCCCAGGCAGCGCGGCTCGAACCCGAACCGGATGAAGATCCCGGGTCTCGGCTGCCTCAAGGGGTGCCTCTTCACGCTGATCATCCTCTTCGTGGCGAGCTGGCTCGTCTGGGAGCTGAGCCCGCTCCAGGAGTGGATCGGCACGACGAAGGGCTACTGGGAACAGCTGACTGACTGGTACGACACGGCCTCCGGCTGGATAGGGAAACTGGGCGGCAATTAGTGGTCCCCGGTCAGTGATGGGCGAATCCCCTCCCGACTCTGGGGATTTGTCGACATCTGCGGGGTGATTTCTGCTCCTGGAGTGAAGGTTGGCGTCGAGGCCGCGTAGCTTTGTCGCCAACACGCATCCGTAGGAGCAGTCTTGGCACGCAAGATCGGCAGCCGGTACACCGCCCACCAGATCCTTGGTCGGGGCAGCGCCGGCACGGTGTGGCTCGGCGAGGGACCCGAGGGTCCCGTCGCCATCAAGCTGCTGCGCGAGGACCTGGCGTCCGACCAGGAGCTCGTCGGCCGCTTCGTCCAGGAGCGCACGGCTCTGCTCAGCCTCGACCACGCGCGCGTGGTGGGCGTCCACGACCTGGTGGTCGACGGCAACGACCTCGCCCTGGTCATGGACCTGGTCCGCGGCACGGACCTGCGCACTCGCCTCGACCGCGAGCGGCGCCTCGCCCCGGAAGCGGCGGTGGCGATCGTGGCGGACGTGGCCGACGGCCTCGCGGCGGCGCACGCGGCGGGGATCGTGCACCGTGACGTGAAGCCGGAGAACGTACTCCTCGACATGCAGGGCCCGCTCGGCCCCGGCGGCTCGCACCCCGCCCTCCTCACGGACTTCGGCGTCGCCAAGCTGATCGACTCCCCGCGCCGCACCCGCGCGACGAAGATCATCGGTACGCCGGACTACCTCGCCCCCGAGATCATCGAGGGCCTGCCTCCGCGCGCGGCCGTCGACATCTACGCCCTCGCGACGGTCCTGTACGAACTCCTGGCGGGCTTCACTCCGTTCGGCGGCGGCCACCCCGGGGCGGTCCTGCGCCGCCACGTGACGGAGACCGTGGTCCCCCTCCCCGGCATCCCGGACGAGCTCTGGCAGCTGATGGTCCAGTGCCTGGCGAAGGCACCGGCGTCGCGCCTGCGGGCCTCGGAGCTCGCGGCGCGGCTGCGGGAGCTGCAGTCGCTGGTGGCGGGGATGCCGCCGCTGGACGTCGACGAGCCGGACACGGAGCCGCTCGCGGAGGAGGCGGAGGAGGAGCCCGCGCCGGAGCCGGCTTCCGGCGCCCCTCGCCGCGGCGCGGTCCCTCTCGTCCCCGGAGCGACCACGCCCGACTCGAACCGCGACACCCACACCTCCATGCGCGTCCCTGGCCCCGACGAGCTCGCCGGGGGCGCGAGGGGCACGGCCCGCGCGCCCCGCGCCTCGGGTGCGGCCCGCCCCGGCTCGGCCCGCCACCGCGCATCGGCCCGCCGCCGCAGGATCACGCTCGGCGTGGCAGGGGCGGTGCTGGTGGCTGCCGCCGGGATCGGCACGTGGGCGGCCACGAACGGCGACGACGCGGACGCCACACCCCAGGACACGAAAAACTCCTCCCCGACGGCGCCGTAGCCCTGCGGCCCAGCCTCCACCCCGGCACCAAGGGGTTACCGGGCGGCGCGCCCCGCCTGCGGGCCCCTTGTCCTGGCGCGAAGCGCCGGGACAGGAGCGCCCCCGAACCGGCCCGCAGGACCGCTCCAGCCCCAGCCAGGCAACCAGTGAGCCGTAGCCGTGAGGAAAGACCGCTTGCGCTCAGCCGTTAGGCTGGACCCGTGGCAGTCGTCGATGTATCCGAAGAGCTCAAGTCCCTCTCCTCGACCATGGAGTCGATCGAGGCCGTCCTGGACCTCGACAAGCTGAGGGCAGACATCGCCGTGCTCGAGGAGCAGGCGGCCGCGCCGTCCCTGTGGGACGACCCGGAAGCGGCACAGAAGATCACCAGCAAGCTGAGCCACCTCCAGGCGGAGGTGCGGAAGGCCGAGGCCCTGCGCGGGCGTATCGACGACCTCAGCGTGCTCTTCGAGATGGCCGAGGAGGAGGACGACCCGGACACCCGCGCCGAGGCCGAGACCGAGCTCACGGCCGTCAAGAAGGCGCTGGACGAGATGGAGGTCCGCACCCTCCTCTCCGGTGAGTACGACGCCCGCGAGGCGCTCGTCACCATCCGCGCGGAGGCCGGCGGCGTCGACGCCTCCGACTTCGCCGAGAAGCTGCAGCGCATGTACCTGCGCTGGGCCGAGCGCCACGGCTACAAAACGGAGCTCTACGAGACGTCGTACGCGGAAGAGGCCGGCATCAAGTCGACCACCTTCGCCGTCCAGGTCCCGTACGCCTACGGAACGCTCTCGGTCGAGCAGGGCACCCACCGCCTCGTGCGCATCTCGCCCTTCGACAACCAGGGCCGCCGCCAGACCTCCTTCGCGGGCGTCGAGATCCTCCCGGTCGTCGAGCAGACGGACCACATCGAGATCGACGAGTCCGAGCTGCGCATCGACGTCTACCGTTCGTCGGGCCCCGGCGGCCAGGGCGTCAACACGACCGACTCCGCGGTCCGCCTGACGCACCTGCCGACCGGCATCGTCGTCTCCTGTCAGAACGAGCGCTCGCAGATCCAGAACAAGGCGAGCGCGATGAACGTCCTCCAGGCCAAGCTCCTCGAGCGCCGCCGCCAGGAGGAGCAGGCGAAGATGAACGCCCTCAAGGGTGACGGCGGCAACTCCTGGGGCAACCAGATGCGTTCGTACGTCCTGCACCCGTACCAGATGGTGAAGGACCTGCGCACGGAGTTCGAAGTGGGCAACCCCGAGTCCGTGTTCAACGGCGAGATCGACGGTTTCCTCGAAGCGGGAATTCGCTGGCGCAAGCAGCAGGAGAAGTAAGCGCCGCTTTATCGACAAGGCAACTGCCGCCCATGAGGCGGCAGTTGCCTTTTACGTCACAGTCACATCTCCGTAGGCCGGTCAACTCCTGCTATTTCAGACATCGCGCGCGCAACGACCTTGACGTGTCTGGGGAAACTGGAAAGGCTAGCGAGCGGCATGCGTATCTCTGGGGCGCGTGTGATCTGTGGGGGCGGATTCAGCGCTCCTGACGAAACGCAGTCCCGGGCGCTGCCTCACTGACGATTCAGCTACTGGGGGTAGCAGCCAGATGACCAAGAAGACGCGGATCCGCGTGGCACGCATAGCGGCCGGAGCGGTGATCGCCGCCGGTGCTTCGCTGACCGCCGCCGGTGCCGCCTCGGCCCTCGACGTCGGTGTCGACCTCGGTGGTGCGAAGGCCAGCGCCAGCGCCGACGAGAACGGCATCGGTGTCGACGTCGGCATCGGCGACGACGAGACCGAGGAGCCCACCGAGGAGCCCACGGAGATTCCGACGGAGCCCACCGAGGAGCCGACGGAGCCGACCGAGGAGCCCACGGAGCCCACCGAGGAGCCGACCGAGCCCACCGAGGAGCCCACGGAGCCCACCGAGGACCCGACGGAGCCCACCACGGACCCGACGGACCCGAGCGAGCCCACCGAGGGCCCGAGCGACCCCGGTAACGGCAACGGCACCGGCGGCAACGACAACGACCCCGACGGCGGCTCCAACCCCGTCGAGCAGGGCAAGGGCAAGGACAGCCTGACCGACACCGGCTCCACCCCGGTCGAGCAGGGTGACAAGGCCGACAAGGGCGAGCTCGCCGAGACGGGCGCCGCCGAGACCACGTTCCTGCTGATCGGCGCCGCGACGATGATCGCCGGCGGCATCGGCTTCCGCGTTCTGCCGCGCTTCGTCGGCAACCGCGGCGCAGCCGCCTGATAAAAGGGCGAGCCTCGCGTCACGGATGCGGCGCATGACATGACAGAAGGGCCCGGAGCAGCCAGCTTCGGGCCCTTCTGGTGTCCTGGCGCGCGCCTCGGGCGCGCTTAAGCGGTCTGGTGCGCCAGCAGGGCCACCGCCGCGATCAGCACCACGAGCACCCCTATCAGGGCCGCGGGGCTGAGACCGCCGAACGGTCCCTCCTGCTGCAAGCGCTCGCGGCTGGCCCGGCACACGGGGCAGCGGCCCTCACTCACGGGCCCCGCGCAGTTCGCGCACACCAACCTGTCATGGGTCATGCGCTCCTCCTCCCGCACAGTTACAGCCTGCCCAACGCTAGGGGGAACGCAACCGTTCCCCCTACCACTGTGCCAGCTTCCACGAATTTCGGCGCGGCCCGCCCGTCCTCGTCGGTTTCCGACTGTTACGTTCCGTGGTATATCCGCGACAATTCGCGCAACTCAGGACGCTGACTGCGCTCGCGTACCGGCTTCGCGTATGGTCACGCTCACCTACCCCCGGCGACCCGTGGTGCATCCGTGATCCGATTCGACAACGTCTCCAAGGCCTACCCCAAGCAGACCCGGCCCGCCCTCCGGGACGTCTCCCTGGAGATCGAGAAGGGCGAGTTCGTCTTCCTGGTGGGCTCCTCCGGCTCCGGAAAGTCCACCTTCCTGCGTCTTGTCCTCCGCGAGGAGCGCACCAGCCACGGCCAGGTGCACGTCCTCGGCAAGGACCTCGCCCGCCTCTCCAACTTCAAGGTGCCGCACATGCGGCGCCAGTTGGGCACCGTCTTCCAGGACTTCCGGCTCCTTCCGAACAAGACCGTCGGCGAGAACGTCGCCTTCGCGCAGGAAGTCATCGGCAAGTCCCGCGGCGAGATCCGCAAGTCCGTGCCCCAGGTCCTCGACCTCGTCGGTCTCGGCGGCAAGGAGGACCGGATGCCCGGCGAGCTCTCCGGCGGTGAGCAGCAGCGCGTGGCGATCGCGCGCGCGTTCGTCAACCGCCCGAAGCTCCTGATCGCCGACGAGCCGACCGGCAACCTCGACCCGCAGACCTCGGTCGGCATCATGAAGCTGCTCGACCGGATCAACCGGACCGGCACGACCGTCGTCATGGCGACCCACGACCAGCAGATCGTGGACCAGATGCGCAAGCGGGTCATTGAGCTGGAGAAGGGCCGTCTCGTCCGCGACCAGTCGCGCGGCGTCTACGGCTACCAGCACTGACGACCCGTACTGATCCACTGCACTGATCCACTGAAAGGGAGCCATGCGCGCCCAGTTCGTCCTGTCGGAGATCGGCGTCGGTCTCCGCCGTAATCTCACGATGACCTTCGCGGTCATCGTCTCCGTGGCCCTCTCGCTCGCCCTGTTCGGCGGCTCGTTGCTCATGCGCGACCAGGTGAGCACGATGAAGGGCTTCTGGTACGACAAGGTCAACGTATCGATCTTCCTCTGCAACAAGGCCGACGCGGAGCAGGACCCGAAGTGCGCCAAGGGCGCGGTCACGAACGAGCAGAAGGACCAGGTCAAGACGGACCTGGAGAAGATGCCCGTCGTGGACAAGGTCGAGTACGAATCGTCCGACGAGGCGTACAAGCACTACAAGGAGCAGTTCGGCGACTCCCCGCTGTCCAGCTCCCTCACGCCGGACCAGATGCAGGAGTCGTACCGCATCAAGCTGAAGGACCCGGAGAAGTACCAGGTGGTCGCGACCGCTTTCTCCGGGCGTGACGGCGTGCAGTCGGTGCAGGACCAGAAGGGCATCCTGGAGAACCTCTTCGAGCTGCTCAACGGCATGAACTGGGCCGCGCTCGCGGTGATGGCGCTGATGCTCGTCGTCGCGCTGATGCTGATCGTCAACACGGTGCGTGTTTCCGCGTTCAGCCGGAGACGTGAAACCGGGATCATGCGGCTCGTCGGCGCGTCCAGCTTCTACATCCAGATGCCGTTCATCATGGAGGCCGCCGTCGCGGGTCTCATCGGCGGCGGTGTCGCCTGCGGAATGCTCCTCGTGGGCCGGTACTTCCTCATCGACCACGGCCTCGCACTCTCCGAGAAGCTGAGCCTGATCAACTTCATCGGGTGGGACGCGGTCCTGACCAAGCTGCCGCTGGTGCTCGCTATCAGCCTGCTGATGCCCGCGCTCGCGGCGTTCTTCGCGTTGCGCAAGTACCTCAAGGTGTGACAAGACCCGCCTGTGAGGAAGGGCGCTGTACGGTTCAACCGACCGTACGGCGCCCTTCGTTGTCCTAGACTCACCGGCATGTCAGGCCCCGACCGGTTCTGCGACCGGCTCTCCCGGCCCCGCCGTATTCGCCGCGGGGCGACCCTGACATTGGTCTTCGCGAGTGTGCTCGCCACCGGCGCGGCCACCGGCTCCTGGAGCGAGGTGGCCGACGAGGGCCGGAAGTCGCCCGCTCCCTCCACCCGTTCCGTCGCCGCGTCCGGTGACGCCGCGGACGAAGCCGCCGATGCCGCGGCCGAGGCCATGGCCGACGGCAAGTCCGGCAAGAAGGCCGCGGAGGACGCCGTCAGCCGCAGCGGCGACCGCTGGGGTTCGGTGTACTCCCCCGGGGAGTACCAGGAGTTCGAGCAGGCCCTCGACGGCGCGTACACCGGCGTCGGACTCTGGGCCAGGCGCGCGGCCGACGGGCGCATCGAGGTGTCCCGGGTCCAGCGCGGCGGCCCCGCCGAGCAGGCAGGCATCCGCGAGGGCGACCAGCTCAGGAGCATCGACGGCAAGCGCGTGGCGGGTCTGCCCGTCACCGAGGTCGTGTCCCTGCTGCGCGGTGCCCGCGCGGGCACCCCGGTCGAGCTCGGCCTGGAGCGGGGCACGCGCGCGTGGAGCGAGACGCTGCACCGGGCGCGCCTGTCCACGGACTCCGTCACGGTCACGCAGCTCGCGGGCGGCGCCGTCATGATCAAGGTCGAGTCCTTCACCAAGGGCACGGGCGAGCGCGTGCGCTCCGCGGTGCGTGACGCCCCCAAGGGTGCCGGGATCCTGCTCGACCTGCGTGGCAACTCCGGGGGCCTGGTGTCGGAGGCGGTCACGGCGGCCTCCGGGCTCGTCGACGGCGGCCTCGTGGCGACGTACGACGTGCGCGGCCGGCAGAAGGCCCTGCACGCCGAGCGCGGCGGCGACACCACCAGACCCGTGGTCGCGCTGGTCGACGGCGGCACGATGAGCGCGGCCGAGCTGCTCACGGGCGCCCTCCAGGACCGTGGCCGCGCGGTCGTGGTGGGCTCGAAGACCTTCGGCAAGGGGTCGGTCCAGATGCCGAGCCGGCTGCCCGACGGCTCGGTGGCCGAGCTGACGGTCGGGCACTACCGCACACCTTCGGGTCAGGCGGTCGACGGACGGGGCATCACGCCGGACCTGGAGGTCGAGGACGGCGCCGAGACGCGGGCCGAGACAGTATTGACTGGCCTCGGACCCCCCTCGTAGTGCGAAAATGGCCGCACTATGGCGAAGGAAAAGGTAAAGCGCAAGGCCGCGAAGGCCGCTGAGAAGGCCCCCACCCGAAAGATGGTCGCGCAGAACAAGAAGGCGCGGCACGACTACCACATCCTTGACACGTACGAGTGCGGCCTCGTCCTCATGGGCACCGAGGTCAAGTCGCTGCGGATGGGCAGGGCCTCCCTCGTGGACGGCTTCGTGCACATCGACAACGGCGAGGCGTGGCTGCACAACATCCACGTCCCGGAGTACGTGCAGGGCACGTGGACCAACCACTCCGCCACCCGCAAGCGCAAGCTCCTGATGCACCGTGCGGAGATCGACAAGCTGGAGTCCAAGTCCCAGGAGACGGGTCACACGATCGTGCCCCTGGCCCTGTACTTCAAGGACAGCCGGGTCAAGGTCGAGATCGCGCTTGCCAAGGGCAAGAAGGAGTACGACAAGCGCCAGACGCTCAAGGAGAAGCAGGACCTGCGCGAGACGAACCGCGCGATCGAGGCCGCAAAGCGGCGCCAGCGCAGCGCCTAGCCCGCGGGTCCCCGTGGGTCCTGGCGGGCCGCGCGGGAATTGGCTGGCCCCGGCGTGCGTTGGTCACGTACGATGGGCACTGCCCCGCACAGCCGGGGCGCAGATTGAAAAAACAACATGGGGATGATCGGTTTCGACAGCGGATGTCGAAGTAGGGGAAGCGAGCCGAGGAAGCGACAATGATCTCGTAAACCACCTGTCGCAACCAATAATCGCCAATTCCAAGAGCGATTCCCAGTCCTTCGCCCTCGCTGCCTAATAAGCAGTGAGTGAAGGACCCTTAATGGGTGTCAGCCCGGGGGTGTTCCCGACCCGGACCCTGGCATAATTTAGGGAACTAAACCATCGAGCCCGGTCACGGGGTTCGATGGGAAATCAAACAGTGACTGGGCCCGTCGGAGACTTGTTCGCGAGATCACCGGGGCCGAGAAAATCGAAGCGAACTGCGCTCGGAGAAGCCCTCCTTTTGCACCGTTGGACGCGGGTTCGATTCCCGCCATCTCCACAATTCCCATGTGAGGTTAAAGCCCTCTGGCCAGCGGCCAGGGGGCTTTTTCCGTTGTGCGGGACACGGAACGTCCGGGCACATCCTCTGGGCATGTGACTCGTTACTGCATCCGAGTGCAGGTTCCCAACGGCCGGGCGGAACAGCAGCCCGGCTGAGTACGCAAGTGCAGGAGGCAGTCGCTTGGATGCCACCGTCACTCTCTTAGGTTCCCTTCTCGCCAGCCTCGGGGTTCTCGGCGCGGCAGTCGTGGCCTATCTCGGCAAGCGCGGTGAGAACGCGCTCACCGGATACTCCAGCCTGACGGAGAGACTCCAGACGGAGCGTGACCGGCTGGAGCGCCAGGTCGCCGAACGCGACACGAAACTCGCCGAGTTAAACGCTCTGCACGTCCATGACCAGAGCGAGATCGCCCGGCTGCTCATCGACAATCAACGGCTCGGAGGCACTCCGTGATTCAGCTCGAGCGTCTCCTGGCCCGCCGTTGGCGCAGTGTTTTCCTCGTCTGCGTGCTGGTCGCCCTCTGCGGTGTCGCCGCCCTCCTCTGGGCCCGCATCGACGCGGGTGACCGCCGCGCCGACCAGCTCGCCACCGAGGCGGACCGGCGGGGCGAGGCCGTGTCCACCCTGGCCCGGGACGTACGGACCCTGCGCGCGCAGGTCCGCTCCCACGGCGACACCCCTGCCGCGCCCGACCCCTCCGATGCCGTCGACGACCTGCTGAACCGGGTGCGGGTGCCCTCGGGGGAGCCCGGAACGCCCGGTGCCACCGGCTCGCAGGGCGAGGACGGGAAGCCGGGCGAGAAGGGGACGCCGGGGGCGGGCGGCCGGAAGGGGGACTCCGGCGACGCGGGAGAGCCCGGGAAGCAGGGAGCGTCCGGCGAGGCGGGGGAGCCCGGGGCCGCGGGCGCGGACGGCGCGGACGGTGCGAACGGCTCGGACGGACAACAGGGCCCGGAAGGACCCGCCGGGGCGGCGGGGCCCCCGGGCGCCGACGGCGCCAACGGATCCGACGGCGCGGGCGGTGCGTCGGGCCCCGAAGGCCCCGCGGGCCCGCGGGGTGAGCGCGGCGAGCGCGGGCCCAAGGGCGAGGCGGGCGACGCGGGCCCCAACTGCCCCGACGGCTACAGCCTCCAGCAGCCCTCAGGTGACCCCGACGCCCTGGTCTGCCGCCGGAACGGCGTGACACCCGCCGACCCCGCACCGGCCGTCCTGCTCCTCGCCTCGCTGCTGCCCCGGTGCCGCCGCACGCCCGACGCACCGGACTGACGGCGGACCGCGGCGCCCCCGGCGGGCGGTCCACCCGGCGGCGCCACATGGCGCGTGTCCGGAGTGGGGTCTGTCGCGGGGCGCCGGAGTCCGGGATGCTCCTGGGTCATGAGTAGACCCGTGAGACGCGTCAACGCCCGTATGCGCCACTGGATCTGGCCCGCCGTGCTCGGTGTCGCGGCGGCCACCCTCTCCGCAGGATCGCCCGCCGGGGCGGACTCCGACCGCAGCGGCCTGCCCGAAGCCATCGACACCATCCTCGGCGATCCCCGGATGGAGGGCGGCGCGGCGAGCGTCGTCGTCGCCGACGCCGCGTCCGGTGACGTGCTCTACCAGCACCTGCCCAGCGGGCGCCTGATGCCCGCCTCCAACACCAAGCTGCTCACCTCGACGGCCGCCATGGAGGAGCTCGGCCCCGACCACCGCTTCACCACCGATGTGCTCACCGACGGCAAGCAGCACGGCCGTGTGCTCTCCGGTGATCTCTATCTGCGCGGCACCGGCGACCCGACGACGCTGGCCAAGGACTACGACCGACTCGCCGCGAAGATCGCCGACTCGGGCGTCCGGCGGGTCTCGGGGCGCCTGGTCGCGGACGACACCCGGTTCGACGCCAAGCGGATCGGCGACACCTGGGCCGGGGACGACGAGTTCGCGTACTACGCCGCCCAGATCTCCGCGCTGAGCGTCGCCCCGGACACCGACTACGACACCGGGACGGTCATCGTCGAGGCCACGCCCGGCGCGAAGGCCGGGGACAGGCCGAAGGTGACGGTGTCCCCGAAGACGGACTACGTAGAGGTCGACAACACCGCCAGGACCGTCGCCGCGGGCGGCGAGGACACACTCACCATCGAGCGTGAGCACGGCACCAACACGATCACCGTCACCGGCACCGTCCCCGTCGGGGGTGACGCCACCAAGGAGTGGATCGCCGTCTGGGAGCCGACCGGGTACGCGGCCGCGATCTTCCGGGACGCCCTGAAGGCGCACGGGGTGAAGGTGAGCGGGCCGACCAGGGCCGGGCTCGCGACCCCCAAGGGCGCGCGGCAGCTCGCGTCGCACGACTCCATGCCGTTGAAGGAGCTGATGATCCCCTTCATGAAGCTCTCCAACAACATGCACGCGGAGAACCTCACGAAGGCGATGGGCCACAAGGCGACCGGACGGCCGGGGAACTGGACGGACGGTCTCGCGGCCATCGGCGCCTACTTGAAGACGGCCGGTGTCGATCCCGGCAAGCTGCGCCAGGTCGACGGCTCCGGGCTCTCGCGCAAGGACAACGTGCCCGCCGATCAGTTGATCAAGCTGCTGTTGTCCGCGAAGGGCGAGCCCTGGTACGCCGACTGGTACAAGTCGCTTCCGGTGGCCTGCGACCCCGACAAGTTCGTCGGCGGCACCCTGCGCACACGGATGTGCGGGACGCCGGCGGCCCTCAACGTACGGGCGAAGACGGGGTCGTTGACCGGGGCGTCCGCTCTTTCGGGGTACGTGAAGGACGCGGGCGGGCGTGAGCTGGTGTTCAGCATCATCCTGAACAACTACCTGCCCTCTTCGGTGAAGGCCCTTGAGGACGCGATCGTCGTGACGCTCGCCAAGTCGACCGAGGACAAGGCCGTCCTGGTCAAGCCGCGCTCGCAGCGTGGGGCCGAGCCGAGCGGGGACCTGGAGTGCTCGTGGCGCAAGCCTGCGCGATGCTGAGCAGCAGGGCGCAGCACGCGGCGGTGACCGGGACCGCGTAGCCCTGGGCGGTGCCGATGTGCTCCACCACCCAGCCGCCGCCCGCGGCGCCGCACGCGATGCCCCCGAGGAGACCGGTGACGGCGAGGGTCATGCCCTCGTTCAACCGGCCCTCGGGGGTGCGCCGCTGGATCAGGGTCATGCCGGTGACCATCGTCGGGGCCGTCGCCATTCCGGCGACAAGGAGAGCCCCGGCGAGCACCAGGAGCGAGCCGGTGAGCGCGGCGGCCAGGAGCGGCAGCGTCATCAGGGCGGCCATCGCGGCGGCGCACAGGATGTGGCGGCGGTGAAGGGGCCCGCTCGGCTTGAGGGTTCCGTAGAGGAGGCCCGCCGCGCAGGAGCCCGCGGCCTGGAGCGCGAGGATCACGCCCGCGGCGGCCTTGTGCCCCTGTGTGTCCGCGTAGGCGATCGTCACGACCTCCATCGAGCCGAACACGGCGCCGGTGGCGAGGAAGGCGGCGAGCAGTGTGGGCATCCCGCGCGCGTGGAGGGGCGATTTCTCCTTCGTGGTCGTACGTCCCCGGGGCGGCGGCTGTGTCGAGCGCTGGGCGGCGAAGAGCAGGACGCCGGTCAGGAGCAGCACGACTCCGATGAGGGTGCCCGCCTCCGGGAAGAGCGCCCCGCACAGGAACGCCGCGAGCACGGGGCCGAGCATGAAGCACAGCTCGTCCGCGGCCTGTTCGAAGGAGTTGGCGATGTGTACGGCCCGTTCGTCGCCCTTCAGGAGGTGGGCCCAGCGGGCGCGGGACATGCCGCCGGTGTTGGGGGTCGTGGCCGTCGCGGCGTACGAGGCGAACAGGGTCCAGTCGGGCGCTCCGTGGTGCACGCACAGGAGCAGCGAGAGCGAGCCGAGCGCGGCGATGGCGGTGGCCGGGACGGCGATCCGCGCCTGGCCGTGGCGGTCCACGAGGCGGGCCGTCCAGGGCGCCACGACGGCGGTCGCGGCGAGGCCCGTCGCGGTGACGGCGCCGGCGAGCGCGTACGAATCGCGCGCCCCGGCGATCATGATGACGGCGCTCACGCTGAACATGCCCATGGGGAGGCGGGCGATGAGGTTGCCGATGGTGAAGGCGGTGGCTCCGGGTATCAGGAAGAGGCGGGCGTAGGGGTTGCGGCTTCGGGGTGCGGGGGGTGCGGGGGGTTCGGCGGGCGGATTGCGGCGGCGGGACGCAGGGGGCTCGGCGGACGGCATGGGATCACCCTCACCGGGGCGGTGGTGTGGGGTCCAACACCTTCTGCGGCCCGACTCACGCACTTCCGTTGTAAGTTCCCGGGATGACCGCCGAGCCCCGCCTACCGACGCGCGACCTGGACCCCCGCCTCCTGCGCGCCTTCGTGGCCGTCTCCGAAGAGCTGCACTTCACGCGGGCCGCCGCCCGGCTCTACGTCGCCCAGCAGGCGCTCAGCCGTGATGTGCGCCGCCTGGAGCGGGAGTTGGGGGCCGAGCTGTTCGTGCGGACCACCCGGCAGGTCACGCCGACGGCCGAGGGGGAGCGGCTGCTGCCGTACGCGCGGCGGGTCCTTGAGGCGCAGGACGACCTGACGGCCGCCTTCGCGCGGGGCGGGGGCTCAGGCGGCACGGCCCGCCCGCTGCTCGTGGACCTGAACAGCCCGGGGCTCATCTGCGGGCGCATCCTGGAGCGGGCCCGCGAACTCACCCCGGAGTGCGAGCTGATGGCCCGCTTCGAGAGCGGACTCACCGGGGCCGCGGCCGAGATCGTCGCGGGACGGCTCGACGTCTCCTTCGGGCGGTACGCGGGGCTCGAACCGGCGCTGCGGGCGCGGCTCGCCCAGCAGCCCGTGCGGTACGAGCCGATGGCGGTGCTGCTGCCGCTGGGGCACCCCTTGGCCGAGCTGGACGCGGTGCCGCTCGGCGCGCTCGCGGGGGAGAGCGTGTACGCGGGTGCGGGAAACCCCCGGACGCTGGAGTGGACCGACCTGGCGCACCGCCTTTTCGAGGGACGCGGGATCGCGGTGGCGCCGCCCGCGCCCCTGGCGGTGGGCGTCGAGGAGTTCGGGCGGATCATGGCCAAGAACCGGACCCCCGTGCTCGTCGCGGTGGACTTTCCGGCCATGCCCGAGTCCGTCCTGCGGCCCTTGATCGACCCCGTGCCCCTGTCGCCTGTGTCGTTGGTGTGGAGAAAGGGGCTTGTGCACCCGGGTGTCGACGCTCTGCGCGCGGCGGCGGCCGAGCTCTCCGCCGCCGAGGGGTGGCTGCGCAGGCCTGAAGGCGGGTGGGTTCCGGCCACAGATGCACTCATCATGATGAGCCTGGACTGAAGGATTAGTACGACTGTCACCCCTGTGCGCTACATTCATGGTCCGGGCGCAGTGTGATAGGGGGGCGCTCGGATCGGGTGGGGGCCCGGTCCGACGGCAAGTTGTCCGGAGTCGTGCGCGCCCGATTCAGGTTATGTGGGGGGTTGTGCGTACGCATGGACAATTGGCGAGAAGATGCCCTACCGGAACACACCCATGATCCGAACGAGGTCACCGTTCAGATCGACGGGGTGGGGCGACAGCTGGCGGATCTGGCCGCCGAGAGTGACCAGGACGCGCCTGACGGGCCGGTTTTCGTCGACGAGACGGGCCGCCGCAGCCGGAGGTACCGCCGGATAGGCGTGCTCGTCGGCATAGCCTGCGCCGTGTACGCGGTGATGATCGTGGGCACCCTGCTCTCGGGCAACTCCAGCGCGCCCTGGCTGCCGATCGGTCCCAAGGACGAGAAGCCGGCGAGCAAGGTGGACACACCGGACCGCCCGGCCGACTCCCTCGACCCCTCGGCCTCGCCCGGCACGACACCGTCTCCCGGGGCGTCGGAGAGCGGCACCACCGCCCCCGCGACCGGTGACGACGGCTCCGCCGACCCGGCCAAGCCGGACGACGGCAAGGACAAGCCCGGCGAAACAACCGACCCCGACCCCACGGGCGGCGGCAACCCCGACCCCGACCCGACGGACGACGGCGGCGACCCGGACCCGACCGACGACCCCACGAAGCCCGACCCGGACCCGGACCCGACGGACGACCCCACGACGCCGGACCCGGACCCGTCGACCGAGACCCCGGGCGGCGCGGCCGGAGGCGGCGGCGAAGTCCCCGCGGTGCAGCCCGCCGCCGACACACAGTCCCCGCATGGCGCCCAGGCGGTCAGCAACCTCTCTCCGCAAAGCGCTGGCCAGCAGCCCTCGGAGGGCGCACAGCGATGAACTCCCGCACCAACAGGGGCCGGTCAGCCGGCTCCAGGAACAGTCACGCCCAGCCCCGGGGCGGTGGCGGCCGACGCCGCGCGCAGCCCGCCCGCGGCGCCAAGCGGCGCAGGGTCCCCCTGCGCTACCTCATGCCCCTGCTCCTCCTGGTCGCCCTGATGGCGATGCTCATGCTGCGCGGCTACACGCACAGCGAGATCCTCGCCGACCACCGCATCCAACCGCCCGCGGGCACCGGCAAGGTCCCGGAGAAGGTCCTCGAGGGCGGCCCGGTCATCGACACGCGCGGCGGCCACGAGGAGACACTGAGCGTCCCCCGCCACCGGCTCGTGCTGACCTTCGACGACGGCCCGGACCCGGAGTGGACCCCCAAGGTCCTCGACGTCCTGAAGAAGCACCACGCGCACGGCGTCTTCTTCGTCACCGGCACGATGGCCTCGCGCTACCCCGACCTGGTCGAGCGCATGGTGGACGAGGGCCACGAGGTCGGCCTGCACACGTTCAACCACCCCGACCTGTCGTACCAGTCCTCCAGCCGCATCGACTGGGAGCTCTCGCAGAACCAGCTCGCCCTCGCGGGCGCCGCGGGCATCCGCACCTCCCTCTTCCGCCCGCCCTACTCCTCGTTCTCCGACGCCATGGACAACAAGTCCTGGCCGGTCACGAAGTACATCGGCAGCCGCGGGTACCTCACGGTCGTCAACAACACCGACAGCGAGGACTGGAAGCGCCCCGGCGTCGCCGAGATCATCCGCCGCGCCACGCCCAAGAACGGCAACGGCGCCGTGGTCCTGATGCACGACTCCGGAGGCGACCGCTCGCAGACCGTCGCCGCCCTCGACACCTTCCTGCCCGATCTGCAGGACAAGGGCTACCGCTTCACGAACCTCACCGAGGCCCTGGACTCGCCCAGCGCGCACGCGCCGGTCACCGGCATAGATCTGTGGAAGGGCAAGGCCTGGGTCTTCCTGGTCGGCGCATCGGAGAAGATCACCGGCGTACTCGTCGTGGCCCTCGCCGTCATCGGCTCGCTGGTCATGCTCCGCTTCGGCCTGATGCTGCTGCTCTCCGCGGTGCACGCGCGCAAGGTGCGCAGGAAGGGCTTCCGCTGGGGCCCGGACATCACCGAACCGGTGTCGGTCCTCGTGCCCGCCTACAACGAGGCCAAGTGCATCGAGGCCACGGTCCGTTCGCTCATGACGAGCGACCACCCCATCGAGATCATCGTCATCGACGACGGCTCGTCGGACGGCACCGCGCTCATCGTCGAGGGCCTTCGCCTGCCGAACGTACGCGTCGTGCGCCAGCAGAACGCGGGCAAGCCCGCCGCGCTCAACCGCGGCATAGCCAACGCCCGTTTCGACCTCATCGTGATGATGGACGGCGACACGGTCTTCGAGCAGTCCACCGTGCGCGAGCTGGTGCAGCCGTTCGGCGACCCGCGCGTGGGCGCCGTCGCGGGCAACGCGAAGGTCGGCAACAGGGACTCGCTGATCGGCGCCTGGCAGCACATCGAGTACGTGATGGGCTTCAACCTCGACCGCCGGATGTACGACATGCTCGGCTGCATGCCGACCATCCCCGGCGCCGTGGGGGCCTTCCGGCGCTCGGCCCTCGAGCGGGTCGGCGGCATGAGCGACGACACGCTCGCCGAGGACACCGACATCACCATGGCGATGCACCGGGACGGCTGGCGGGTCGTGTACGCCGAGAAGGCGCGCGCGTGGACCGAGGCGCCGGAGACGGTGCAGCAGCTGTGGTCCCAGCGCTACCGCTGGTCGTACGGCACGATGCAGGCGATCTGGAAGCACCGCCGCTCGCTGATCGAGTCGGGCCCATCGGGCCGCTTCGGCCGGGTGGGCATGCCGCTGGTGTCGCTCTTCATGGTCCTCGCGCCGCTCCTGGCACCCCTGATCGACGTCTTCCTGCTGTACGGCCTGTTCTTCGGCCCCACCCAGAAGACGATCGCCGCGTGGCTCGGCGTGCTCGCCGTCCAGGCGGTGTGCGCGGCGTACGCCTTCCGGCTCGACCGCGAGCGCATGACCCATCTGATCTCGCTGCCCCTCCAGCAGATTCTCTACCGGCAGCTGATGTACGTCGTGCTGCTCCAGTCCTGGATCACCGCCCTGACCGGAGGCCGCCTTCGCTGGCAGAAGCTCCGGCGCACGGGGGTCCTCGGATCGCCGCCCTCGATTCCGCAACAGCGGACGGGCAGCCCTGACCGGAGGCCCGTCGCATGACCTATCCCACGCAGCCGCTGCCCCAGGTGCCGCCGCCGCCCGGCCTTGCGGTGACCCCGGTCGGCCCCGCACCTGTCCCGGCCCCCGCTGCCCCGGCCGCGCCCAAGAAGCCGGGCCGCGACCGCTACTTCGACGTGCTGCGGTCGCTCGCCCTGGTCCGCGTCGTCATCTACCACCTGTTCGGCTGGGCCTGGCTGACGATCCTCTTCCCCTCCATGGGCGTGATGTTCGCCCTGGCGGGCGCGCTGATGGCCCGCTCCCTGAAGCGCCCGGCGTGGGGCGTGATCCGAGGCCGAATACGCCGACTGCTCCCGCCCATGTGGGCGTTCAGCGCGGTCGCGCTGTTCCTGCTCTTCTACGGCGGCTGGAACGTCACCAAGGACCCGGACCACGGGGACACGTGGGGCCTGGTCAGCATGGTCAACTACGTCTTCCCGATCGGCGCCCCGCCCTTCCCCTGGCACATCGGGGACAAGGCGGGCCTCCTGGAGGACACCTGGCCGGCGCAGGCCGCGGGACCGCTCTGGTACATCCGCGCGTACCTCTGGTTCGTGATCGCCTCGCCGTTGCTGCTGTGGGCGTTCCGCAAGGTGCCGTGGGCGACGCTGTTCGCGCCGCTCGCCCTGACGGCGGTGCTCGCCACGGAGATCGTCAAGATCCCCGGTGAGACGGGCAACGCGGTCTCGGACTTCGCGGTGTACGGCAGTTGCTGGGTCCTCGGCATCGCCCACCAGGAGGGCGTACTCGCCCGCGTCCCGCGCTACGTGGCGGTGTCGGTCTCGGCGCTGATCATGGCCTTCGGCCTGTGGTGGGCGTCGGGCCATCTGGGCCCCGACGGCTGGGACCTGAACGACATCCCCCTCGCCCAGGCGGCGTGGTCCTTCGGCTTCGTCGTCATCCTCTTCCAGTACTCGCCCTCGTGGCAGGAGCTGCCGGGCCGCCTGAAGCGCTGGGACAAGCTCATCACCCTCTCCAACAACCGAGCGGTGACGATCTATCTCTGGCACAACCTGCTGATCATGGCCACGGTGCCGATCATCGACATGGCGTACGACCTGCCGTTCATGGAGGACGAGCGCTGGAGCTCGGCGCTGGACTCCACGTACATGCTGTGGATGACGGTCCTGGTCTGGCCGTTGATCGGCCTGATGGTGATGGCGGTGGGCTGGATCGAGGACTTCGCGGCGAAGCGGAGCCCCAGGCTGTGGCCCAACGGGGCGAAGTCGCGGCGCTCGGCGGCGGCGCCTTCGCGAGGCGGTTCGCGAGGCAGTTCGCGAGGCGGGCCACGGGGCGGTTCACACCGGGGCTGAGGCTCCCGGCCGGGCGATCACAGAGGGCTGACCACCAGGACGACTGGTGGTCAGCCCTCTTCGTCTGTGGTGCGCGAGAACGGCCAACAGACCAATTTCGCACACAGTGTTGACGCAAACATCGGGCACATCTACGGTCCCTCAACAGACATCAACAGGACTCAACAATTAGGAACGCTGAAGAGCGTCACTGAGAGCGTCCATCCCCACCTTCGAAGAAGGGACCTTCGATGTTTCGACGCGCCCGCAGACCCTTACTGGCCGCCATCCTGAGCGTGGTGTGGCTGGTTGCCGCCGGCCTCCCGGCACATGCCGCGCCGGTCACCGTCACCAACGGGACCCAGTTCACGGACACCACGGGAGCCGGAGTCCACGCCCACGGCGGTGGAGCCGTCAAGGTGGGTGACTTCTACTACTGGTTCGGCGAGAACCGCCACGCGGACAACACCTTCAAGGCCGTCTCGGTCTACCGCTCCTCCGACCTGAAGACATGGGAGTTCAGGAAGAACGTCCTGACGCAGGAGAGCGATCCGGAGCTCTCCGTCGCCAACATCGAGCGCCCCAAGGTCATTTACAACAGCGAGACCGGCAAGTTCGTCATGTGGATGCACAAGGAGAACGGCAAGGACTACACCGAGTCCCGCACCGCGGTCGCCGTCTCCGACACGGTGGACGGCGACTACAGCTGGAAGGGCAGCTTCCGGCCGCCGAGCGGCACCACGTCCCGTGACATGACGCTCTTCAAGGACGACGACGGCACCGCGTACCAGATCTCGTCCGGCAGCGAGAACGCCGACCTCTTCATCTACCGGCTGACCGCCGACTACACGGGCTTCGACAAGGAGGTCGCCAACCCCTGGCCGGCCCACCACCGCGAGTCCCCGGCACTGTTCAAGCGCGACGGCGTCTACTTCATGCTGACCTCGGGCACCAGCGGCTGGTACCCCAACCAGCAGCAGTACGCGACCGCCACCAGCATCACCGGCCCCTGGTCGGAGATGAAGGAGGTCGGTGACGCGACCGCGTACGGCTCCCAGACCGCGTACGTCCTTCCCGTGCAGGGCAGTTCGGGCACCTCCTACCTCTACATGGGCGACCGCTGGGGCAACTCCATGGGCGGCACGGTCAACGACTCCCAGTACGTCTGGGCGCCGCTGGACTTCCCGACCAGGACCACCATGAGCCTGCCGTGGTACCCGCAGATCTCCGTCGACACCGACGCCGGAACGGTCAAGGGCGTGGGAGGCGGACCCCACTACAGCCTCGCCGCCCGGCACAGCGGGAAGTGCCTCGACGTCTCCGACGACTCCTCCGCCGATGGCGCGGCCGTCACGCAGTACTCCTGCGACGGCGGTCTCAACCAGCAGTGGCGTCTGGAGGACGCGGGCGACGGATACGTACGCGTCCTGGCGCAGCACAGCGGCAAGTGCCTGGACGTGGCGGACGAGTCCACCGGGGACGGGGCCTTCGTGAACCAGTACCGATGCGGTTCCGGCGCGCACCAGCAGTGGCGCTTCGAGGAGCGCGGAGACGGGACGGGGGACGGGCCGGGAGACGGACCGGGAGACGACACCTACCGGCTCGTCTCCCGGCACAGCGGCAAGTGCCTCGACGTCAAGGACGACTCCACGGCCGACGGCGCCCGCCTGGTCCAGTGGACCTGTGGTACGGGCGCCAACCAGCAGTTCGAGCGGGCGGTCAGTACCCCGCGGTGAAGCGGGTGCGGTGGTGCTTGGGGCGTTCGGCCTCGTCCATGAGCGCCACCGCCAGGTCCTCCATGGAGATGGCGGAACTGCCCTCGGCGTCGACGATCAACTCGTCGGCGCCGAGCCGGTAGGTGCCGGTGCGCACGCCCGGCTCCAGCAGGGCGGACGGGCTCAGATACGTCCAGTCGACCGCGGTGTCGGCGGTGCGGACGGCGTCGAACTGGTCGTTGGAGGCCTGGGCGATGTGCCGCCAGGCGGTGGGGACGTAGGCGGGATCGTCGATGGCGAGGACGCCTGCCTTGCCCGGCACGGTCAGGCTCCCGGCCCCACCGACGATCATCAGGCGTACGCCGTCGACGCGGGCGAGTCCGGCGAGCAACGCCCGGCTGATGGCGGCGTGTTCGGCCTCGCGGCCGGGGGCGGGTCTGGTGGCGTTCACCACGAGGTCCTGCCCGGCGCTCAACTCGGCGACGTGCTCGGGGACTCCGGCGTCGCCGGTGCGGTGGGTGGCGGCGGGGTGCAGTTCGCCGAAGCGTGCGGGGTCGCGGACGACTGCGGTGACGTCGTGGCCGCGGGTGAGGGCTTCGGTGACGACGCGGCTGCCGACGTTTCCGGCTGCTCCGAAGACGGTGATGCGCATGGCGGTTGCTCCTTGGGGTGCGGGGGTGCGGGGTGTGTGTCGGTTTGATGGGTTGATGGGTTGGTCTACGCGTGCTTGCGGGCGGTGCGGCGGCCTTGCCCGACGAAGACGCTCGCCAGGACGAGGACCAGTCCGCCCACCTGCCAGAGGGTGAGGGTCTGCCCTAGGAGGAGCAGTCCGGCGAGGGTGGCGACGACCGGGTTGGTGAGCCCGAGGAACGACACGGACGAGGCGGGCAGCCGCTCGATGCCGCGGAACCAGAGGGCGTACGCGATGGCGGTGCCGATGATGCCGAGGTAGGCGTACCCGGCGAGGTTGGCGCCGGTGAAGTGGTCGGGGAGGCCTTCGAAGCCGAGGGCGATGGGAGCCAACACGAGGCCGCCCGCGGTGAGTTGCCACCCGGTGAGGGCGAGCAGGGAGACACCTTCGGGCCGCCCCCAGCGCTTGCTGAGTACGACGGCGAGGGCCATCAGGGTGGTGGCGGTCAGCATGGCCACGATCCCCGCGAGGTCGATGGATGCGCTGCCGCGCAGGACGAGAAGCGCGACGCCGACGACTCCGACGAGCCCGGCGGCCAAGGTCCGGCGCGTGGGCCGCACCTTCAGCACGCCGACCCCGAAGCCGGCGACGAGCAGCGGCATGACGGCGCTGACGGTCGAGGCGACGCCGCCGGGAAGGTGGTAGGCGCCGAAGAAGAGGAGGGGGAAGAAGGCCCCGAAGTTGAGCAGCCCGAGAACCCCCGCCTTCCACCACCAGTCACCGCTGGGCAGCCGCCGGGTGAGGGCGAGCAGGATGAGCCCGGCGGGCAGCGCGCGCAGGGCCGCGGCGAGGAGGGGGCGGTCGGGGGGCAGGAGTTCGGTGGTCGTGACGTAGGTGGTGCCCCAGGTGGCGGGGCCGATGGCGGCGAGGCCCGCGGCGGCGAGGGCGCGGCTGCGCGGCGCGGGGCTGGGGCGGCCTTGGCTGGTCGGCTGGTGTGCGGTGCGGACGCGCGGGCTGCTGATGGACATGATGCGGCTCCCCCTCGGTTTCCCCTGAACGCTGTTATTCTCAACGTTGAGATAAATATGAACCCTGGGTCCGCGAACGTCAAGTATCTGAACATTGAGATATCTGGCCGGGGCGGGCCGCCGAGAGAGGAGTGCGGGAATGACCGACCCCGAGGTGGTGTCGACGGCGACGGCGACTGCGGCGGACGCCGACGCCATCGACGAGCTGCGCGCCCAGTGGCACCGCGAGCGCCCGGACATGGACGCGGCGGGCCTGGACGCGATGGCCCTGGTGGGCCGCATCAAACGGGCGGACCACCTGCTGAGCAAGGGAATGAAGCCGATCTTCGCCGAACACGGCCTGGAGTTCGCGGAGTTCGACGTCCTGGCGACACTGCGGAGGGTGGGCGCCCCCCACGAACTGACGGCGGGCGGCCTCCTGAAGTCGGCGATGGTGACGTCAGGCGCGATCACCAACCGCCTGGACAAGCTGGAACGCAAGGGCTTCATCGAACGCCACCCGGACCCGGCGGACCGCCGTGCGATCAAGGTCCGCCTGACGGAGGCGGGTCTGGATCTTGTCGACCGGGCGGTGGTGGATCACGTGGCGAACGAGGAGCGGATGGTGGCCGCTTTGTCGGCCGAGGACCGGCTGGCGCTGGATGGGGCGTTGCGGCGGTTGTTGGTTTCGTTGGGGGATACACATCTGGGGTGAGCCCGGGGGTGCGCGGGCCCCTGCTGGCCAAGTGTCCGGCGGCTTCGCGGATTCAAAGGGCGAAGAGGGCGAAGAGGCGTCATGGCCCATGCCTGTTGGTGAGGGTCGTGCAGCGCTGAGCGATCAATATGCGCCAACGGTAGCGAGGTGTGGACGCTATGCCCTTCTATGTCCCGCTGGTCATGACCCTCGACGTGACGTCGCCCTTCCCTCATCGATAGCTTGGTTCACTCCAGGGAACCCTCGTCTCATCAGGAGCTGACCGTGAATCGCCGACCCACCCTGCTCGCAGCGGCCACCCTTACTGCTGCCGCAGTTCTTTCGCTTTCTGCTTGCGGAGGAGGCGATGGCGACTCCAAGGAGAACGACAAGATCGCGGGTGCCGAGTCCGGCGAGAAGAGAGAGTCGCCGTCTCCGACAGCATCCGACGACGGGGTCGAGCGGCCGGAGATCAAGCTGCCGAAGGACGTGAAGTACGTCTTTGAGGGCGGCAAGACGGGGGACGCGAAGAAGGACGCGGTCCTCGCGGACAACGAGCGGCGCATCGCCTCGCTTGACGAGGCGATCACGGTCGATGCCGAGAAGCATCCGGCGCTGAAGTTCTATTCGTCGGGCGATGCGCTGCTGTCTGCTGCGGACTACGTTCAGGATTTCTACAAGAGGGGCAAGACCTTCGTCGGGACCACCCGGTATTACGACCGCGAGGTCACGTTCCTCAAGGGTGGCGCCGCCGTGGTGACGTATTGCGAGGACACGAGCAAGACGTACCCCAAGGATCGCAAGACCGGCAAGGTAGACAGGTCGATCCCGGGGTCCGAGCAGGACTACGGCTTCTACAACACCCGTCTGGAGAAGAACGAGGACGGCGTCTGGCAGACCACAAGCGTGTTGACCACGTCGGCGGCGAAGCGGTGCATGCCGTGACCCAGCGCAGGTTGAGCCGTCGGTTCGTGCCTCCTCTCGTGTTGATCGTCGCCATGGGGCCAAGCACCGCGTATGCCTCCGGTGGTAAGGGAACGCAGGTAACTGCTCCACAGGCCAAGGCCGGACGTCAGGACCAGAACCTCAGCGTCGAGACGAAGATTCAGACGACTGTCAACGGCGCTCGGGAAACCGCCAAGACGGGCACGCTCACACCCGCGAACAGCAACTGGGATCCACCTGCCTGCTGGTACGAGCCCGCCTACTCCCCGAAGCAGATCCAGGCCACGGTAAAAGCGATCCGGGGGATGAAGGTATTCGGGATCGGCGACGCCGTGGGTGGCGTGTTCGACATGTACTTCAAGGAAGGCCGCCCCTACAAGAACTACAACCTCGACAAGCAGGGTGAGGGACAGTTCTGGGCGGCGGCCGTCAACGAAAAGCGCAAGGACGACCCCGAGGCCAACTCCTGCAAGAGGATGCCCTTCTGGGTGCCCACGGGCGACACACCCAAGGAACCGCTCGCGGTCTCCCCCAAGATCCTCGCCGAGTACGCCTACGACGAACTGCCCGTCCCCAGCACCGAGATCACGATGGCACCCGAGGGAACGACGAAGGTCAATCTCCCGACCTGGGTCTGGCTGGACAAGGCGAAGTTCAAGAAGGTCTCCGTCACCGCGAGCATCCCGGGCTCGGGGCTTTCCGCGACGGCGACCGCTGAGCCCATGTCCCTCTCCATCAAGCCGGGAACAGCGGACGCTGAGACCTACCCCGCTTCGGGAGAGTGCCCCATCGAGGACGGCAAGATCGGCGAGCCCCGCGCCAAGGGCACTCCCGCGGACACGTTGCCGCCGTGCGGCGTGCAGTACCTGCGGTCCTCCGGTGACGACTCGTACAACCTCCAGGCAACCGTCACCTGGAAGATCAGCTGGACCAGCACCAACGGCGAGGGCGGCGACCTCCCCGAGGGCGAGTTCGGCGCGGATCAGCCGGTGGCAGTCGAGGAGATCCAGTCCGTCAACCGGTGAGCGCCCCCTGCCGAGAGGTGCAAAGCTGCGGTGGCTGCAGGAAAGTCGCGGTGGCGCGGGGTGGTTGGTGGCGTGTCAGCGGATTCGGTCTTGCACCTCGTCCCTCTCCGGCTGTCTCCTGTCGAGGTCTCTCCAAAGGGGGATCCCGCAGCTCCACCGAGATTCGCGATGGAGTAAGCCGCAGTGGCAGCACCGCGCACTCGCGGGACTGCCGCAGCGGCTGGCTGCGCTGGCTGATCCGCGGCATCGGTGCGGTAACCGTCACTCGTTGGTGAGTGTGCTGCAGATCGCCAGCGCAATCCCGAGACCGTCGACGGCGTCACCGATCGGACCAGCCGCGGCGCCTTCCCGGAGTGCATCGCGAAGATCGTCCGCTCGCAATGGGCCATCGAGAACCGGCTCCACTTCGTCCACGACACCACCTTCGCCGAGGACATCTCCAAGATCCGCGCCGGACAGGGGTCGGATATTATGGCCACCGTCCCGAGCATTGCAACACGCTGCGAGCCTGTCTTGACTGGCGCTCACGAGAGTTCGAAAGACTTGGAAACGCCTCACTCGTCCGACGCGTGGAGAACGGACTCTGAGTCCATACCGGCTTCGGAGATGAAATTCTCAAGGATCTCAGAAGAAGGGCGATCGCCGATCGCTGTCAAAATGTACCCGGGGTGCGGAGCGTTTTCTACTTCTCTGACCAAGGCTGTCAGTGTTCCATCCTCAAGAGAGAATGAAAACGTAAGCCACGGGCCGAGGTCGTCATAGGTCACCTCATGGGCCCCCCATGTGGACTCGATTGACTCTGTTGCAACGTCAAGCTGCGCAATGTATTTCTGCGGAGTCCCTTGGAATTGCACTGCAGGGATACGTTCCATAATCATCTCACTTGAGTTACGAAGACTGGGATGCGAGCAAAGTCTTCACCGTTGCTCTGGGCGTGTTGGACACCGGGCTGCTTGCCAAGTTCCCATCCCGCGTAGCCCGGAGGCGAGTTCTTCGCCGGCTTGGGGGCGACGGAGGTGTAGAACTCGAAGCTTCCTGGGCGGGCATTTTCGGGCAGCGGGCCTACGTGAGCCTGAACCATTTCGTCACCGCCGAAGCGTGATGTGCGGCCCCAAAGTTCCCCTGACTGGATCACCTGATCGGTGACTTCTCTGGTCTGTGTGGGTGAGGAAAGGCGATGGAAGGGGCCGTACAGGGTTGCTGGACTGCCCATGCCTGGGGGAGCCGGGTTCAACATTCGTGGAGGCTCGGCAGGGGCCGTGTCAGGCACCGCCGGAGAATCGGATGTCCTCCCGCCCCCGAAGAGTCCCTTTAGGCGCTCTCCTAGGGAAGGCTTGCAGCCTGCAAGCCCCAAGGGGTCAACCCAGGTGTGAGGGTTGTGTACGTAGGTTGATGGATTATCGGCGGGGCCGAGGCCCAGGGGATCTTGGGTTAGATAACGGGAAGTCTCTGGATCGTAGTGGCGGAAGTAGTTGTAGTGGAGTTCGGTTTCAGGGTCGAAGTACTGTCCAGGGAATCGCAGCGGTATGTACGTGCTGCTGTTTGTATTCCATGCGGTGGTCCCCCAAAGCGTACTTCGAGATCGCCACGCGATGTCACCGTTCTCATCTATCATTTCAGTCGGGGTTCCGACCAGGTCAGTGACGATAGAGAAGAAGCGTGAGTCTATTTCCTCTTGAGGGGTATCGGTGGCAATGCGCTCTGTCTGAGAAATCGGGGTATTTCCCTGATAGTCCCAAGTCAGCGTAATGGGGCGAGGTAGCGCAGGTGACACGCTGGTCTGCTCGCACATCGTTGTGCCATCCCAGATGAAAACCGTTTGCTCAATTATTGCCTCACCTTCAGGGGTGAGGCGCTGCTTCGCGATGCGACGCCCAAGAGGATCGTATCGATAGTGCCATCGAGTGCCATCCGGGGTGATGACGGACGCGAGTCGATCCTCTGTATCCCACTCGTAATGCCAGGTGTCTGGCTTACGGGATAGACGCGTCTTTTGGCGCAGGGTAGTGCGACCAAGCCTGTCGTGTTCATAACGTACGTTCCCGGCACGAGTGAGCTGGGTCCCTGTGTATACGCGCGGGCCGTTGGCCTCGTGCCCGGGGTGGGTGATGGGCGAATGGGAGTGAGTCTGGTTTCCGGACGCGTCGTACGCGTAGGCCTCATGCCAGTCTCGGGCATGGACCGCTGTCACTCTGCCCGCTGCATCCAGGTCGAACTGCTGAGGGCCGGACAGGTGGTCCATAATTCCGGTGAGGTTGCCGTCGGCACGGTAGCGATATGATCGGCGTTGAACGGTATTCCCGTCCACCGCTTTTATCGCTTGACTAGTGAGGCGTCCTGTCTCGTCGAAGGAATTGGACAGGGCGATGCCATTCCCAAAACGAAGTCCGAGCTGCTGGCCAGCAAGGTCGCGGTCGAAATCGATCGAGCGCCCCGAGGCGGTGAGGCGCGAAATCTGCCCCATCTCGTCGTACTGCCACATGCTGGTGGCTCCGCTGGGGGTGGTGCGGCTCGTGCGGCGACCAAACTCATCGTAGGTGTAGGCGATCGTGCGGTCGTCCACTGTCTCAGCAATAAGTTGCCCCAGACGATCGCGTTCCAGGACGATCGAGGAACCCTGGCTGTCGGCACGAGTCAGATTGCCGAGCAGGTCGTATTCGAACGTGGTGACAACCCCGGCAGATTCCTTGCGGATGATGTGCCCGAGTTCATCGTGCTCGAACCTGATGTCTTGTCCCAAATGATTAGCGCGGGACGTGATTTGCCCGGAAGCGTCACGTGTGTAGGTGACGGTGCGGTTGTCGAAGTCGGCCTCACCCACGAGATTTCCGGCAGCATCGTATATGTAATCCCACATCAACCCCTGAGGATTGATGACCTGGGTCAGCCGAAGGCTTGCGTCATGGGTGAACGCGTACCGAGCGTTGTCCGGCCCCGTGCGGGAAGCGAGCAGATCGAAGTGGGTGTACTCGAATCGGGTTACTTGGCCCAGCTGATCGGTATAGCTGGTGCAGTTGCCCTCACCGTCGTACGTCCATTCCTCGTGAGTGCTGTCTGCAGCAACGCGGTGCAGGAGCTGCCCTTCGGTCGACCAACCCAATTGCGTGGTCTGGCCCAGCATGTTGGTGATGACGATGGGACGGCCCAGCGCATCATGTTCCCAGGTGGTGACGCCACCGAATGGATTTGCAACCTCGGCGGGCAGGCCGGCCGGGGAGCAACGCACCTGCGTGGTGTGTCCCAGCAGATTGGTCACCGTGGCAGGGGATCCTGTAGCGGTGTAAGTGGTTCGAGCCGTGACACCTGCTGGGTCCGTCGTTGAGGTGCAATTTCCTCGCTCATCGTAGGTGTGCGACCAGGTCGTGCCGTCCGGCTGCTCAATGGCAGTGGGCAGGTTCAGATTGTTGTAGGTGACGCGCACGACTGCCCCATCAGGCCGCGTCACTTCGGTGGGCTGTCCCAGCTCGTTGTTGACGACGCGAGTGGTGTGGCCGACCTGGTCCGTCGTGGCACACACGTATTGGTTGTTGTCATACGCAGTCGTAAATATGCCGCCGAGTGGGTCCACTTCGGCAACCACCAGGCATCGGTCGTTGATGACGATGCGGGAAGCGGAGCCTTCGGAAGTCGTGACCTCAGTGATACGGCAGTCGGGCCATGCGGGGTCCGTAAGCTCATAGGCGAAGGAATTGGCGAGATGCCCGGCGGCGCCTCCCTGAGCGGTGCAGCGGTTCTGGGCATCGTAGGCGTACTCGTATCGACTGTGATTGGTGTCTTCCCACGAAGTGATGCGCATTTGCTCGTCGTAGGTGAACTTCAGGGAGAGCCCGGAGGAGTTGGTGACGGCGGTGAGGTCGCCATCGGTGTAGTCGTACTGTTTGACAGCCATGCGCGATCCGCCGCTTAGCGCCCCATCCATGGACAGCGCAGTCACTCGGCCATCGTTGACAGTGAGCTTGAGGGAGTAGCCGCCGCTGTGACGAATCGCGAGCGGAGTGCCCTCAGCGTCGTAATCGAAGTCGATGGTGTTGTGATTGCGATCGGACACGCGTGACAGAAGCGCCAAGCCTTCTGTGGGCGGGGCGAAGTGGCGGTTGTGGCCGATGACGGGGTTGGTGATGAGGTAGCCGCCGTTGTCGGCTTGGACCAAAGGCCAGCGTGGCCCGGACTCAGGTAGGACCGGGCTGCCCGGGCCTTCAGGATGCGGATAGGCCAAGAGCATGCCGTCTTCGGTGACGAAGACGATGCCCTGCTCATCGACCTCCAGGCGCTGGTCGATCGTGGAGGCCCAGGTGGGGCCGAACCACCAGCCGGTGCGGTAGCCAGAGGAATTACGGCGGATGAAGGCGAACGGCAGGGTGCCAGGCAGGCTGATGTCGGTGGCTTCGAGGAACATGTAGCCAGTGGCTGCATCTACCGGGTCACCGCACCCCTTGACCAGCGTCTTGAGTCGATCGTAGGAACCCTTTGCCACGCCATTCAGTGCCGAGCGTGCCGACTTGAGACCCTTGAGCCCGCTCTTGAGGCCTTTGAGGCCCTTGGCGAGGCCGCGGAGGGAGGTGAGGCCCTTCATGCCGGGGATGCAGTCCAGGGCGGCGAAGGCGACGTCGAGTAGGCCTGCTTCCCCGTTGGCGTATTTGTTGAGGGTGTCGGCGAGGACGACGAGGGCGGCGATGAGGACGATGGCGCCGAGGATGGGCCCGCCGATGATCATGGCGATGATGCCGAGGACGGCGACGACGACTTTGCAGACGGCGACGATGGTGTCCCAGTTGTCGGTGACCCAGTCCCCGACTTCCTCCCACCACTTGCGGTTCTGGATACCGGCGTCGGAGGCGTCTTCGAGTTTCTTCTTCGCCGTGCCTGCCGCGTCCTCGCGCATCTTGCGCGCGTCCTCGGCCATCTTCTTCGCGGCATCGAGGTTGGACTTCGCCGCCGAGACGTCGGACTTGGCGGCGCTCTGGGCCTTCTCGGCGGAGTTGGCGTTGCGGGTGGCGGCCTTGACCTTGTCCGGGTCGGGCTTGGGGACGTCTTTCCCGCTGTCCTTGTCGTCCTTGTACTTGTCGGCTTCCTTGCCCGCCTTGTCCATCCACGAGTCCGCGGAGGTCAGCCGGGTCTGCGCGGAGGACAGGTCACCCTGCGCTTCGCGGCCCTTGACCAGGGCCTTGTCGGCCAGGGCCTGGGCGCGCTCCAGTTCGGGCCAGTAGGTGGAGAGGGCGTCGCCCGCCATCTCGTAGCTCTTCTTGAGCTTCTTCAGCTTGCCGGGCGCATCCTCGAACTCCGAGGTGAACGATTCAGCGGTCTTGCCCGCCCAGGTGAGGATCGCGTCCTCACCCGCCATCCCCTTGATGTCCCGCAACACCTTCGAGACATCGTCGGCGAAATCGTGCAGGTTCTTGGCAAGGTTCCGGACCCGATGCGGATCTCCCGGTGTTGGATCCTTCTCCAGATCCAAGACATGCCAGTCCGCTGGACGTTGCGACACTGTTCAAATCCCCCACTTGTATAGCCTTGTTGAATCAGGGCGCACAGCTGTCAGTTGCCGCTCCGTGGTTGATGGACTGGATCTCCTGGATCTTGAGGTTCATCGTGTAGTCCTCGTCAACACAGCGGAAGAGGACGTCGAATCCTTCGTTGCCCATATGTACGTGGGGATCGAAGACGCGGACCCGTCCCTTGAGACCGAGATCCTTGTACGCCCTGACCCAGGCGGGGGCAGACTTGAGGGGGCGCCCGAGCTGTAGAACCTCAGCGCGCTGTCCTGTGGATCGGCCGCGATGATGGCGGCGTATTCTGCGCACAGCCGGTCTCTCCCATCATCCTGGATGGTCTGCGGCTTGGGATCGTTGTGCGTCCAGCCGGCGATGTCGACTTGGATGGGCTTCGGCAGCTTGATCTCCGTCCGCTTGGCCCCGTCCGGCTTCGCCGACGCGGCGGCGGTGTCCGAAGTGTCCATGTCTTCACCCCCGGTGCCCTTGATCTTGTCGGACGAGTCGTCACCGTTGTGGCCGGATCCGCATCCGGTCAGCAAGAGCGCGGCGCTTGCTGTGATCGGAACCGCAACGGGCGTCCGACTCCAACTGTGACGACGGCGCCTCAGAGCAACTGACGATACCTATGGTGCAAATGCTGTCATGCGAACGATCCGCCCTAGCCTGTAGGGCAATGAGTTGGCTGACATCGCCTACGGGCCCGCCCCACTGCGGTTGCGGTCCGTCCGTGTCGGGCGGCTTCGTGTCGGGGTGTGGGACAGCAGCCCCAAATCCCCCCTTCGACAAGCCTCCCGGTGCGTTCGGTGTGCCCGTGCCGGTGGGCTCCGACAGTGGGCGTGGCCTCTTCCTCGTACGGCAGTGCGCGGACGCCTGGGGGCGGTTGGCCGCTTGGGGATCAGCTGTTCGGCAGTGGGGGGAAGTTGTTGTGGGTCGAGGTGGGGGTGCCTGTGGGGTGCCCGGCCGACGTCGTTGCGTGACGTGCGGCCGCTGTCAGGTGGGCCAGTGTTGCCGTCAGTACCGGGTCGTTCTCGGCGCCCGTGCGGACCGCCGCGAAGACATGGCGGACCGGGGCGTCTCCCTCCGGGGCGCGCAGGGTCACGCCGGGGCGGTGCAGGGGCTGGACCAGGCGCGGTACGAGGGCCACACCTGCGCCCGCCTCCACCAGCGCCGCCAGTGACTGCCAGTCGTTCACCGCGTGGCGGATCTCCGGGGTGAAGCCGCCCGCCGCGCAGACGGAGCGCGTCACCGCCCCGCAGCAGCTTCGGGCGTCTCCGACGATCCAGGGGTCGGCGGCCAGTTCGCGCAGGGGGACTTGGGGGAGGTCGGCCAGGCGGTGTCCGGCCGGCAGTGCGATGTCCAGGATGTCTGTGAGCAGGGGCGTGCGGACGTATCTGCGGTCCGTGAACGGGGGCGCCGCCGCGAAGTCCACGGCCACCGCGATGTCGATGTCGCCCGCGTCCAGGCTCGTGAACAGGTCCGGCGGCTCAGACTCCACCACGGCGATGTCGATGTCGGGGTGTGTTTCGGAGAGACCTTTCAGTGCCGCGGGCAGCAGGCCCGAAATCGCGCTGGAGAAGCCGCCGATCGTGAGCGTGCCTCGTCGACCCTCGCCCCAGGCGGCCAACTCCGCTCGCGCACGCTCCAGTTGCGCGGCAATCACATCCGCGTGCTGGAGCACGACCCTCGCCTGGCCCGTGAGCCTCACGCCCCGCCCCTTCCGCTCGATCAGCGGGACGCCCAGCTCGCGGGCGAGGGCGGTGAGTTGCTGGGACACGGCGGACGGGGTCAGATGCATGGCCTCTGCCGTCTTCGCCAGGCTGCCTCTGCGGTCCAGTTCGCGCAGTGCGCTGAGGCGGCGCAGATCCATGGTGAAGGTCCCGCTTACCTGTTCCATCCAGAAACATTAACTGGACCTGATGGATTGATGGCGTCGAGCATTCCGTCATGACTTCCAGCACCGGTACAACCTCGGCCTCGGTCTCGTCTCGGGCCTCGCACTCCTCCTTTCTGATCCTCCACGGGTGGCAGAACCACCGGCCCGAAGGGCACTGGCAGCGCTGGCTCGCGGGCGAACTGACCGCTCGCGGCGGGCGCGTGGCCTATCCCCAGCTTCCGGCGCCGGACGATCCGCAACTGGAGACGTGGCTCGGGCAGCTCCACGACCTCCTTGCGCAGGAGGGCGAGGCCGGCGACGGGCGTGAACGCGTCATCGTCTGCCACAGCCTCGCCGTGCTGCTCTGGCTGCACGCCGTCGCCCGCGGCGGTGTCCGGGCCGACCGGGTGCTCCTGGTCGCGCCGCCGTCCTCCGAAGTCCTCGCCGGGTACGAGGAGGTGGCGGGGTTCGCGCCGCCGAAGGTCACCGCCGAGCAGGTCGCGGCTGCTGCGGGCGAGACCAGGCTCGTGGCCGCGGACGACGATCCGTACTGCCCGGGTGGCGCGGCCGGGGAGTACGGACTGCCGCTCGGCCTCGACACCGATGTCGTACCCGGCGGGGCTCATCTGGACCTGGACGCGGGCTACGGTCCTTGGCCGTCCGTCCTCGACTGGTGCCTCGACCCCAGGGTGCGGATGACCGCGCGTACGCCGTGAACGCGGCTCTGGCCGTCACTGGTGGCCCTTGTGCCCCCGATGCCGCGTGGTGGATGTTGGGGGTGGGCGGGGGCAGGGGGTTTCCGCTGGGCTCTGTGAAGGGCCGGACAGGGAGGGGATCCGAACCCATATGAAGGCGCCGCCGCCCGCCCAGCCCCACCCGGGCCCCTACGGCCAGCAACCCCAGCAGCCCTACGGCCAGCAACCCTTCGGTCAACCCGACCCCCAGTACGCCGGCTACCCGCCGCCCCCTCCGCCCGGTGGCGCCCCCGGCAAGAACAAGGTCGCCCTCATCGTCGGCTCCGTCGTCGTCATCGCCGCGCTCATCGGCGGCGGCATCTTCCTCGCCACCAGCGGCGACAGCGACGACGACCAGAAGCCGAAGGCCGACAAGAGCGCCTCGGCCGGTCCCTCCGCCTCCGAGTCCGATGCGTCCACGGAGGAGCCCACCGAAGCGCCCTCACCGGATCCCGCCACCGAGGACCCCCTCGACGATCCGACCGATGCCGATCCCGACGCCGATGCCGAACGGCCCGCCGGAGACACCGGCTACCAGGGCCAGTGGCAGAACGACGAGGCCAAGACCCTCACCGTCGGCGCCAAGCTCACCTCGGGGCAGGGCAAGGGCAAGCACTCGGTCTCGTACATCGACGCGGGTGGCGACGGGCTCTGCATGGGGCTCGGTCAGGAGCAGGGCGGCAACGGCTTCCGCATCGCCCTCAAGTGCGGCACCGGCGACGACGAGAAGTACATCTCGGCCGATCTCACCCAGGCCAACGACGAGGTGACCCTCAAGTGGGACAAGGGTGGCGGCAGTGACGTACTCCCGTGGGTGAACAAGGCCTGACCTGCGCAAAACCTCCGCCGACGCCTCCCCGCGAGGGGCCCTCACCGTCCGCCTGACCCCCAGGTGAGAGCGAAGTTCCCCGCCGGTCACCGCGTGCCACAGGACTGAAACCCGCCCTCTCTACCTTCGGGGCCATCAGTCGCCGGCTGTGGAGATGCGGAGGTCTGTCATGTGGATCCAACGGTGGGACCCGGAAGACGTGAAGTTCTGGGAGGAGGAGGGAGGCGAGCGGGTCGCCCGGCGGAATCTGGTGTTCTCGATCCTCTCGGAGCACATCGGGTTCTCCATCTGGACCCTGTGGTCCGTGATGGTGCTCTTCATGGGGCCCGAGTACGGGATCGATCCCGCCGGGAAGTTCTTCCTCGTGTCGATGGCCACCCTCGTCGGGGCCGTCGCCCGCGTCCCGTACACCTTCGCCGTCGCCCGCTTCGGCGGGCGCAACTGGACGATCATCGCGGCCGGCGTGCTCCTCGTACCGACCGTCGCGGCCTTCGTCGTCATGGAGCCCGGGACCTCCTACACCACCTTCATGGTGTGCGCCCTGCTCACCGGCGTCGGCGGCGGCAACTTCGCGTCCAGCATGACCAACATCAATTCCTTCTTCCCGCTCAGGAAGAAGGGGTGGGCGCTCGGGCTCAATGCGGGCGGCGGCAACATCGGCGTACCCGTCGTGCAGCTCGCCGGGCTCGCGGTCATCGGGGCCGGCGGCGGGCCGCGCGTGCTCCTGGGGATCTACATCCCCTTCATCTTCGTCTCCGCCCTCTGCGCCGCGCTCTTCATGGACAACCTCGCCACCGTGAAGAACGACACCGGCGCCGCGAAGGAGGCCGTCCGGGACGCCCATACCTGGATCATGGCCTTCCTGTACGTGGGGACCTTCGGGTCCTTCATCGGGTACAGCTTCGCGTTCGGGCTCGTGCTGCAGACCCAGTTCGGCCGTACGCCGCTCCAGGCCGCCGCCGTCACCTTCATCGGGCCGCTGCTCGGCTCGCTGATCCGGCCCGTGGGCGGGCGGCTCGCCGACCGGTTCGGCGGGGCCCGCATCACGCTGTGGAACTTCGTCGGGATGGGCGCGGCCACCGCCGTGGTCGTCGTCGCCTCCATGCGGGAGTCGCTCGCCCTCTTCGTCGCCGCCTTTGTCGTGCTCTTCGTGCTCACCGGGCTCGGCAACGGGTCCACGTACAAGATGATCCCCGGGATCTTCCAGGCCAAGGCCCTTCAGAAGGGGCTCGGCGGGGAGGCCGCCGCGGCCTACGGGCGGCGGCTGTCCGGGGCGTCCATGGGGCTCATCGGCGCCGTCGGCGCGCTCGGCGGGCTCGGGATCAATCTCGCCTTCCGGCAGTCCTTCCAGACCGTGGGGTCGGGGACCGGTGCCTTCGTCGCCTTCCTGGCCTTCTACGCGGCGTGCTTCTGCGTCACGTGGGCCGTATACCTTCGCCGCCCCGCGGCCGTCCCGGACTCCGGGCAGACCGAGGACGCGGAGACGAAGCCCCAGCTCACGTACGCGCAGGTGTGAGGAAGGGGCGGTCGTACGCTGGTGTAACACGTACGACATCGTGATGATCCGGGGTTGTCACGGGCTGTTGGCAGGCTCGTCCAACCCCGGACCACACAATCGCGCAGTACTAGCGGGACGAGAGCAGCTGCCATGCACGCGACCCCTCAGAACGGTCAGCAGAACGGTCACCAGAAGGTTCCCCTCGCCGGATTCACCGTCGGCGTCACCGCCGCCCGGCGCGCGGACGAGCTCGGTGCGCTGCTCCAGAGGCGTGGCGCCACCGTCCTGCACGCGCCCGCACTGCGCATCGTTCCGCTCGCCGACGACAGTGAACTCCTCTCGGCGACCAAGGAGTTGATCGACCACGCGCCCGATGTGGTGATCGCCACCACCGCGATCGGGTTCCGTGGGTGGGTCGAGGCCGCCGACGGGTGGGGGTTCGGCGACGCGCTGCTGCGGTGTCTGCGGGGGGTCGAGCTGCTCGCCCGCGGGCCCAAGGTCAAGGGCGCCATCCGTGCCGCCGGGCTCACCGAGGAGTGGTCGCCCTCCTCCGAGTCCATGGCGGAGGTGCTCGACCGGCTGCTCGGCGAAGGTGTCGAGGGCAAGCGCATCGCACTCCAGCTGCACGGCGAACCGCTGCCCGGCTTCGTCGAGTCGCTGCGCGCCGCGGGAGCGGAGGTCGTCGGCGTGCCCGTCTACCGGTGGATGCCGCCCGAGGACCTCGCGCCCGTCGACCGGCTCCTCGACGCCACCGTCGCCCGCGCCGTCGACGCGCTGACCTTCACCAGCGCGCCCGCCGCCGCGTCCTTCCTGGCCCGCGCCGAGGACCGCGGCATGGCCATCGAGCTCTTCGCCGCCCTCCAGCACGACGTCCTGACCGCCTGCGTGGGCCCGGTCACCGCGCTGCCGCTGCAGGCCCGCGGCGTCGACACGGTGCAGCCCGAACGCTTCCGGCTCGGCCCCCTCGTACAGACCCTGTGCCAGGAACTGCCCTCCCGCGCCCGTACGTTGCCCATCGCGGGGCACCGCGTCGAGATCCGCGGCCACGCCGTCCTGGTCGACGACGAGCTGCGGCCCGTCCCGCCCGCGGGGATGTCGCTGCTGCGGGCGCTCGCACGGCGCCCGGGGTGGGTGGTCTCCCGCGCCGAGCTCCTGCGTGCGCTGCCCGGCGCGGGGCGTGACGAGCACGCCGTGGAGACCGCGATGGCCAGGCTGCGTACGGCACTTGGGGCTCCGAAGCTCGTCCAGACGGTGGTCAAGCGGGGCTACCGGCTCGCGCTCGATCCGGCCGCCGGGTCGAAGTACTCCGACTGACGGGCCTTGGCGTCCCTGCCCCGCAGTACCAGCGCCCGCGCGAGCAGGCCGATCGCGACGGTGGAGAGCAGGGTCCGCACGACGTTCCAGGCCAGCCACGTGTCCTCGAACTTCTCGCGCACGGCCGCCGGATCGGAGATCTTCGCCGGGTCGCCCGCGTCCGCGAGCTCGTCGTTCAGCGGCACGTTCACGACCGACGTGATCGCGAAGGCCAGGAGGTAGACGACGAGCGCCGCGAGCACCCACCGGTACGAGCTCGTCCCGCGCAGCTGCCACGCCGAGACCGCCGTGAAGAGCAGCGCCCCGAAGAAGCTCGCGAAGAAGACCGGATTGTTGAACGCGTCGTTCATGTTCTGCATGACCTCGATGAAGACGCGGTCGTCGCTGCGCCCGAGGCCGGGCATGACGCCGCAGGCGAAGATGTAGAAGGTTCCGGAGATCAGGCCCATGGTCACGACGGCCGCCCCCAGAACGGCCCCGGCACTGCCCTGTCCCCGCTGGTTCGTCCCTCGGTTGTCTCTCATGGGTCCGAGTCAACCGGCCGGACGGGCCCCGGACCATGGTTCCGAAGCGCGCCCCCATAAGCGCGCGTCTCACGTCATGCGCGGTGGCAGGGGTTCCGCGCCCGCCCAAGGCGAGGCACTGTAAGGGGGAGCACTCACCGGTAACCCCACAAGGCGGTGACAGGCGCATGGCACTGGGCATGGACCCGGCCACGTACGAGCTGCGATTCGACTCCGGGCGGAGCTGTCTGGACCTCGTGGCGACGAACCATCCCGTGGAACGGCTCGACTCCGTGGACCGGCTCCTTGCCTGGCTCGCGGGCGCCGGGCTCATCCCGGATCACACGGCCCTGCCGGGAGCGGGACCGGTCTGGCTCGTCGCCTTCCGTGAACTGCGCGCGCACGTCGGGCAGTTGGTGCTCGACGAACTCGAAGGGCGGCCCGCCGACGCCGCGTTGGCCAGGGTCAACGCCCTCGCGGCGACGGCGCCGCCGGCCCCGCGCGCCGTGCGGCGCCCCGACGGCAGCCTCGTGCGCGCCCTGGACGGCGACCCCGGCTGTGCGGCCCTGCTCGCCGTGGTGGCACGCGATGCCGTCGACCTGCTCACCGATCCCGTCGCGCGTGCACTGCTGCGCCAGTGCGAGGGCGACAACTGCCCCATCGTGTACCTGGACACGTCCCGCGGGCGCCGCCGCCGCTGGTGCTCGAGCGAGGTGTGCGGCAACCGCGAGCGGGTGGCCAGACACCGGCGCAGGGCGGCACTCGCGCGGGCCTGATCGAAAACTTTCGGGCACGGCTGAACGCGGCCGCTCCGGTGTACGTACATCCCCGGTGAGCCAGCCAAGACGAAGAGCGGACACCGGAGGCAGACGTGCGCAAGGATTCCGCCGTGGCCGATGAGCGCCCGCAGGAACGTCCTCGCCGACATCGCCTGGTCCCTGAACGCAACGGACCCGACGAGGAGTTGATGCGCGCCCTCTACCGCGAGCACGCGGGTCCACTTCTGGCCTATGTGCTCCGGCTTGTGGCGGGAGACCGGCAGCGCGCCGAAGATGTCGTACAGGAAACGCTCATCCGTGCCTGGAAGAACGCCGGTCAGCTCAATCGTGCGACCGGTTCGGTACGCCCCTGGCTGGTGACGGTCGCCCGGCGCATCGTCATCGACGGCCACCGCAGCCGGCAGGCCCGGCCGCAGGAGGTCGATCCGTCGCCGCTGGAGGTCATCCCCGCGGAGGACGAGATCGATAAGGCGCTGTGGCTGATGACTCTCTCGGACGCGCTCGACGACCTGACTCCCGCGCACCGGGAGGTACTTGTCGAGACCTACTTCAAGGGGCGTACGGTCAATGAGGCGGCCGCGACACTGGGTATACCCAGTGGGACGGTGCGTTCGCGGGTCTTCTACGCGCTTCGCTCGATGAAGCTGGCGCTCGAGGAGCGGGGGGTGACGGCATGAACGAGTCCTACGGACATGACGCGCGGGGCCATGCGGAAGCGGGCGACGTGCACGAGACCGTCGGCGCCTACGCCCTCGGCATCCTGGACGACGCGGAGGCGACGGCCTTCGAGGCCCATCTGGCGGGCTGCGCGTTCTGCGCGCACCAGCTGGAGGAGTTCTCCGGCATGGAGCCGATGCTGGCCGCGCTCGCGGACTTCCCGGACGCGCGCGGTGTGCCGCGCGGTGTACCGGAGATCGGTGAGCAGCTCGCCGCGAGGCCGAGCCCGCGGCTCGCGGACCGGCTCGTGGACGAGGTCTCCGTCAAGCGCGCGCAGAAGCGCAGGCGCGGCATGTATCTCGTGGCCGCCGCGGCGGCGCTGATCGTCGGCGGGCCGCTCACGGTCCTCGCGGTGAGCGACGGCGGCGGTACGACGGACGTGGCGGGCGAGCCGCATCCCACGAGCCCCGCCGAGGACGCCTTCTTCAACCACATGGACGACAAGATCAAGGCCACGGACCCGAAGACCAAGGTCAGCGCCACGGTCGGCACGGAGAAGAAGGCCTGGGGCACGCACACGGTCCTCGAGCTGAAGAACGTGAAGGGCCCGCTCAAGTGCTCCCTGGTCGCGGTCGGCAAGGACGGCGAGAAGGAGACGGTGACCACCTGGTCCGTCCCGAAGTGGGGATACGGCATCGAGGACAGCCCGAACAAATGGGCCCGCAGCCCCCTGTACGTCCACGGGGGAGCCGCGATGGACCGCAACGACATCGACCACTTCGAGGTGACCACCCTCGACGGCGACCGTCTGGTGGAGGTCGACGCGTAGGAGAAGTGCACAGAGGGGTCCCCTTTCGCGTACGGTAGACGGCTGCTCAATAGGGCAGCTGCACGTCCGGAAAGGGGCCTCGGTGGCCGACGTACGCGACCGTGAGATCAGCGTCGAACAAGAACATCTCGACCAGGTCTACCGGCGTCTCGAGGAGAAGATCCACGAGGCCGAGTTCCTCATGACCGACGCGGCCAAGCGCTCCCAGGTCGGCACGCCCGGCGCGCTCGCCGAGCGGGACGCGCAGGTGTTCCGCGCGGGGGTGCATCTCAACCGGCTCAACAGCGAGTTCGAGGACTTCCTCTTCGGGAGGATCGACCTGCTGCTCGGCAAGGACGGCAAGAAGGGCCCGGACGGCGCGTACACGTCGGTCGAGCCCGCCGAGGACGCGGTGAGCGAGAACAACACCGCGCAGATCGCCGAGACCCTGCACATCGGCCGCATCGGCGTCCTGGACGCGGACTACTCCCCGCTCGTCATCGACTGGCGGGCCCCGGCCGCGGCGCCCTTCTACCGCTCGACGCCGGTCGACCCCGGCCGCGTCGTGCGCCGCCGGGTCATCCGCTCCAAGGGCCGCAAGGTCCTGGGCGTCGAGGACGACCTGATGCGCCCGGAGCTCACGGCCACCCTGAACGGCGAGAGCCTGCCCGTCATCGGCGACGGCGCCCTGATGGCGGCGCTCGGTCAGGCCCGCAGCCACACGATGCGGGACATCGTGGCGTCGATCCAGGCCGAGCAGGACATGGTGATCCGCGCCCCCGCCGCCTCGGTGACGTACGTCGAGGGCGGCCCCGGCACCGGCAAGACCGCCGTGGCCCTGCACCGCGCCGCCTACCTGCTCTACCAGGACCGCCGCCGGTACGCGGGCGGCATCCTCATCGTCTCGCCGACCCCGCTGCTCGTGGCCTACACGGAGGGCGTGCTGCCCTCCCTCGGCGAGGAGGGCCAGGTCGCGATCCGTGCGGTGGGCGCGCTGGCCGACGACGCGTCCGGCGCGGTGGAGGCCACGGTCTACGACTCGCCCGCGGTGGCCCGGGTCAAGGGCTCGTCCCGGATGCTGCACGTCCTGCGCAAGGCGGCACGGGGCGCCTTGGAGAGCGGGGCGGGCGCAGCGGCCAAGGCTCCCGCACAGGGCGGCCAGCTGTCCTTCGGGGACTTCGGCGACGAGGACGACGACGAGGGGCCCCAGACCCCCGCCGAGACGCCTACGCGGCTGCGTGTGGTCGCCTTCGGCCGCCGCCTGGAGCTGGAGGCCGACGCCCTGGGCCGCATCCGCCGCAACGCGCTCAGCGGCACGGCCCCCGTCAACCTCCTGCGCCCGCGCGCCCGCAAGCTCCTCCTGGACGCCCTGTGGTCGCAGTCGGGCTCCGCGGGCCGGCACAGCGACCCGGAGCTCGCCGCCGAGCTGCGCTCGTCCTTCGACGAGGACATCACCTCCGAGGACGACTTCATCCGCTTCCTCGACGCCTGGTGGCCCGAACTCACCCCGCGCTCCGTGCTCTCCGCGATGGGCGACGAGCGGCGCCTGGGACGCTGGGCGCGCCGTGTCCTGAACCCGGGCGAGGTCCGCAAGGTCGCCCGGTCCCTCAAGCGCGACGCCCTGTCGGTGCACGACGTGGCGCTCATCGACGAGCTCCAGTCGATCCTCGGTACGCCGCCCAAGCCCCGCAAGAAGAAGGATCTCGACCCCCTCGACCTGCTCACGGGCCTCGACGAACTGATGCCGCAGCGCGAGGAGTCCCAGCGCGAACGCGCCGAGCGGCTCGCGGCGGAGCGCACCGAGTACGCCCACGTGATCGTCGACGAGGCCCAGGACCTGACGCCCATGCAGTGGCGCATGGTCGGCCGCAGGGGCCGGCACGCCACGTGGACGATCGTCGGCGACCCCGCCCAGTCCTCCTGGTCCGACCCGGACGAGGCGGCCGCCGCCCGTGACGAGGCCCTGGGCAGCCGCCCGCGCCGCCGCTTCACCCTCACCGTCAACTACCGCAACCCCGCCGAGATCGCCGACCTCGCCGCCAAGGTGCTCGCGCTCGCCATGCCGGGCTCCGAGTCGCCGTCAGCCGTCCGGTCCACGGGAGTGAAGCCACGCTTCGCCGTCGTACGCGACAGGGACCTCGGCGCGTCGGTGCGCGAGGAGGCGGCGCGGCTGCTGGACCAGGTGGACGGCACCGTCGGCGTCGTCGTGGCGATGAACCGCCGCGAGCAGGCGGCCAAATGGCTCGACGGGCTCGGCGGCCGGGTGGTCGCGCTCGGCAGCCTGGAGGCCAAGGGCCTGGAGTACGACGCGACGGTGGTCGTCTCGCCCGCGGAGATCGCGGACGAGTCCCCGGCGGGCCTGCGGGTCCTGTACGTGGCGCTGACGCGCGCCACGCAGCAGCTGACGGTCCTGTCCGGCGAGCGCGACGACCCGGACGGGGACGGGGTTCCGGACCTGCTCCGAGAATGACTTCAGAGACTTGTCGGGACGGGAATTGCCTTACGGGGATCGTTTGTTACCGTTGATGTGGCACCGGCCCGATCCAAGCCCCCGGGCCCAACCTTCGTCGCTACGAGCGACCACTTGCCGCGAGGCGAGCATGGCGGGTCGGTGTCATCAACGTAGGGAGAGGCCCTCGTCACCACGTGACGAGGGCCTCTTTCGGTTTCAACCACCGGTTTCCGTTTCCCCCTACCGGCGTCCCCCAACTTCTCGTATGGTGGAAACTAGTTTCCGAAAAGCCGGTGAACGAAAAGTTCGCAATCCGAGGCGGCTACCACGTACTCAGTGGTAGGTGCGACGATCGGACGGCAAGAGCAACACGGTGAAAGCAGAGGAAGTCGGCCATGGCAACGGCGCCCAGCGTCTCCTACTCGAACACGGTCCGGTTGGAGGTGCCCGCGAGCGGCACCGCGGTCTCCCAGATCACCACGGCCGTCGAGTCCCACGGAGGCTCGGTGACCGGCCTCGACGTCACGGCTTCCGGCCATGAGGCGCTCCGGATCGACGTCACGATCGCGGCGACCTCCACGACGCACGGCGACGAGATCGTCGCGCAGCTGCGCACCATCGAGGGCGTCACTGTCGGCAAGGTCTCCGACCGTACGTTCCTGATGCACCTCGGCGGCAAGATCGAGATGCAGTCGAAGCACCCCATCAGGAACCGTGACGACCTCTCCATGATCTACACCCCGGGCGTGGCCCGCGTGTGCATGGCGATCGCCGAGAACCCCGAGGACGCGCGCCGCCTCACCATCAAGCGCAATTCCGTTGCGGTCGTAACGGACGGCTCGGCCGTTCTCGGGCTCGGCAACATCGGCCCGAAGGCCGCGCTTCCCGTCATGGAGGGCAAGGCGGCCCTCTTCAAGCGCTTCGCCGGCATCGACGCCTGGCCGCTCTGCCTGGACACCCAGGACACGGACGCGATCGTCGAGATCGTGAAGGCGATCGCCCCCGGCTTCGCGGGCATCAACCTCGAGGACATCTCGGCGCCGCGCTGCTTCGAGATCGAGGCCCGCCTGCGCGAGGCCCTGGACATCCCCGTCTTCCACGACGACCAGCACGGCACCGCGATCGTCGTGCTCGCCGCGCTGACCAACGCACTTCGCGTGGTGGGCAAGGGTATCGGCGACGTACGGGTCGTCATGTCCGGTGCGGGCGCGGCCGGTACGGCCATCCTCAAACTGCTCATCGCGGCGGGCGTCAAGCACGCTGTGGTGGCCGACATCCACGGTGTCGTGCACGCGGACCGCGAGGACCTGGTGGACGCCGCGCCGGACTCGCCGCTGCGCTGGATCGCCGACAACACCAACCCCGAGGGCGCCCGCGGCACCCTCAAGGAAGCGGTCGTCGGCGCCGACGTCTTCATCGGCGTGTCGGCTCCGAACGTCCTGGGCGCCGACGACGTCGCGGCCATGGCCGAAGGCGCCATCGTGTTCGCGCTCGCGAACCCGGACCCCGAGGTGGACCCCGCGATCGCCCGCCAGACGGCGGCGGTCGTGGCCACGGGCCGCTCGGACTTCCCGAACCAGATCAACAACGTCCTGGTCTTCCCCGGCGTCTTCCGCGGCCTGCTCGACGCCCAGTCGCGCACCGTCAACACGGAGATGATGCTGGCGGCGGCAGGCGCCCTCGCGGACGTCGTCGCCGAGGACGAGCTCAACCCGAACTACATCATCCCCAGCGTCTTCAACGACAAGGTCGCGGGCGCGGTCGCCGATGCGGTGCGCACCGCGGCGAAGGCGGCTGGGGTGGCTGTGACAGGCGCCACGGCCCAGTAGTACGGCGCGTCGCGGAACGCAGGGGTCCTCAGGGCCCTCTAGGGTGGCGTGGAAGCGCGCCCCCGACTGCCACCTTCCAGGGGCGGTGAAGCTTTTCGTGTGACCCCCAGGGGCCCCGGATTGGCTTTCCCGCCGCAGGTGGGGGCAGGATGCCTTTCTGGGCGCGAGGGTCCGGATGACGGACCCGGGTCCGGGGCCTGACCGAGGACCCTGGCAGCATCGGCTTCGCTGTGCCCATCATGCGGCTCCGCCGCGTGGCACGCCTCAACGGCAAGAAGAACACGGGAGTACAAACATGAACCGCAGTGAGCTGGTGGCCGCGCTGGCCGACCGCGCCGAGGTGACCCGCAAGGACGCCGACGCCGTGCTGGCCGCGTTCGCCGAGACCGTCGGCGAGATCGTTGCCAAGGGCGACGAGAAGGTCACCATCCCCGGCTTCCTGACCTTCGAGCGCACCCACCGTGCCGCTCGCACCGCCCGGAACCCGCAGACCGGCGAGCCGATCAACATCCCGGCCGGCTACAGCGTCAAGGTTTCGGCGGGCTCCAAGCTCAAGGAAGCCGCCAAGGGCAAGTAGCCTCAGGCAGTACATAGAAGGGGCGGCCACCCGGTTGGGTGGCCGCCCCTTCTGCGTGCTGTCAGGGTGCTGTCAGGCGGACTACAGCGTCGCCCTGCCGGGCAGCTCCACCTTCGCGCCGAGCTCCACGAGCTTGTCCATGAAGTTCTCGTAGCCGCGGTTGATCAGGTCGATGCCGTGGACGCGGGACGTCCCCTGCGCCGCCAGGGCCGCGATGAGGTACGAGAAGCCGCCGCGCAGGTCGGGAATGACCAGATCGGCGCCCTGGAGCTTCGTGGGGCCGCTGACGACCGCCGAGTGGAGGAAGTTCCGCTGGCCGAATCGGCAGTGCGAGCCACCCAGGCACTCGCGGTAGAGCTGGATGTGTGCGCCCATCTGGTTGAGCGCGGAGGTGAATCCGAGCCGGGACTCGTAGACCGTCTCGTGGACGATGGAGAGGCCCGCGGCCTGCGTCAGGGCGACGACCAGGGGCTGCTGCCAGTCCGTCTGGAAGCCGGGGTGCACGTCCGTCTCCAGGGCGATCGCGTTGAGCGAGCCGCCCGGGTGCCAGAAGCGGATGCCCTCGTCGTCGATCTCGAAGGCACCGCCCACCTTCCGGTAGGTGTTCAGGAACGTCATCATCGAGCGCTGCTGGGCGCCGCGGACGTAGATGTTGCCTTCGGTCGCCAGGGCCGCGGAAGCCCAGGAGGCGGCCTCCAGGCGGTCCGAGAGGGCGGAGTGGTCGTAGCCGCCCAGGCTGTCGACACCGGTGACCCTTATGGTCCGGTCGGTGTCCATAGCGATGATCGCGCCCATCTTCTGCAGGACGCAGATGAGGTCTTCGATCTCAGGTTCGACGGCGGCGTTCGAGAGCTCGGTGACGCCTTCCGCCAGTACGGCGGTCAGCAGGACCTGCTCGGTGGCGCCCACGGACGGGTACGGCAGCTGGATCTTCGTGCCGCGCAGCCGCTGCGGGGCCTCCAGATACTGGCCGCCCTCGCGCTTCTCGATGGTGGCGCCGAACTGGCGGAGCACCTCGAAGTGGAAGTCGATCGGCCGGCCGCCGATGTCGCAGCCGCCGAGGCCGGGGATGAAGGCGTGGCCGAGGCGGTGCAGGAGCGGCCCGCAGAACAGGATCGGGATCCGCGAGGAGCCCGCGTGCGCGTCGATGTCCGCGACGTTGGCGCTCTCCACGTGCGAGGGGTCCATGACCAGCTCGCCCGGCTCCTCACCGGGGCGGACCGTGACGCCATGCAGCTGCAGGAGTCCGCGTACGACGCGGACGTCGCGGATGTCGGGGACATTGCGCAGCCTGCTCGGAGCGCTGCCGAGCAGCGCGGCGACCATGGCCTTGGGCACGAGGTTCTTCGCGCCGCGGACACGGATCTCGCCCTCCAGCGGGGTTCCGCCGTGGACAAGCAGTACATCGTCGGTGACGGTCATGAATCTCGCGTTCCGATTGGATGGACGGGTGGACCAAAGGGCAAGCGTAATGGGCGCGTACCCCCCTTCCGTAAGGCTGAGGACGCGTAAACCGCGTCAGGAGTTCGCGACAACACGAACCGTTCGGAACCGGACACTCCGGGTCACCGGCGAAAGTGTGCGCTCCGGACGCGCCTGTGCGCCCCTGAGCTGCATTCACTCCTGTACGGGCATTGCCTCCCCCCGCGGGGCAAAGATGCGGGATCATGTCGTTCATGACCGAGGTGTCCTCGCTCACAGGGCGGCTGCTCGTGGCCACGCCTGCCCTGGCGGACCCGAACTTCGACCGCGCGGTGGTGCTGCTCCTCGACCACGACGAGGAGGGCTCACTCGGCGTGGTCCTCAACCGGCCCACGCCGGTGGACGTCGCGGACATCCTGGAGGGCTGGGGCGATCTGGCCGGGGCGCCGGGAGTCGTCTTCCAGGGCGGCCCCGTCTCGCTCGACTCGGCGCTCGGGGTGGCGGTGATCCCCGGCGAGGAGGGCGCGTCCCCCGGATCCCGGCTGCGCCCCGCCAGAGGAGAGCCGATCGGCTGGCGCCGCGTGCACGGCGCGATCGGCCTGGTCGACCTGGACACACCCCCTGAACTCCTGGCCCCCGCGCTCGGCTCCCTGCGGATCTTCGCCGGGTACGCGGGCTGGGGCCCGGGGCAGCTGGAGGACGAGCTCGTCGAGGGCGCCTGGTACGTGGTGGAGTCCGAGCCGGGCGACGTGTCGTCCCCGGACCCGGAGCGACTGTGGCGCGCGGTGCTGCGGAGGCAGCGGAGCGAGCTGGCGATGGTGGCGACGTATCCGGATGATCCATCCCTTAACTGACAGGTCAGCGCCCCAAGACGGTTCTCAGTGGCGCAACCGCGAGTCACACGGATAGCGTCCTGACGCGTACTTGCCATCTTGCATTCGGGGGTTGACCGTGAAGCGCCGCAATCCGCCCAAGTTGCCTGCCCTCATGGCGGCTTCGCTCGCGTGGGGGGCCTGAGCCGTGTCGGACAGGACCAGGTACGACCTCGACCTCATCAAGGATTGCTCGGAGTCGCTCTACCGCATCCACCGTGAGTTCAAGGAGAACGGCGACCCCTCCGACGGCTACGAGAAGGACTTGGGCAGCGACAAGCTGCGCGAGATCTTCGACGACTTCTCCAGCACCTGGAAGAAGACGCGCAAGAAGCTGAACAAGGACATCGAGAACCTCGCCAAGATCACCGCCGATGCGGCCAAGGCGTACGAGGACATCGACCACGAGCTCGCCAACGCGCTCCGGGACGCGAAGAAGAGCGACAAGAAGGGTGCGAAGTGAGCGGGCGGCCGAGCGACTGGACTCCTCTCTACGACTCCGATCCCGTGCCGGGCGACCCGTACGAGGTCGCGCGCCTGGGCAAGAAGCTGCGCGGCATGGCCGAGGAGATCGACAAGCAGGCCCGGAACATCAAGGCGCTGGCGTCGGTCGAGAGCTGGGACAGTGACGCGGGGCGCGCCTTCCACGAGGTCGCGGGTGACACTGCGGGGCGCCTGAAGAAGGCGTTCGACCGCTATGACGAGGCCGCCGACGCCCTGGGCACCAAGGTCAGGGAAGGCGAGTCCAAGGAGTACGCCAGCGAGCTGCACCGCGCGCAGCGCATGGCGGACAAGGCCCTCGAGGAGTTCCGCAAGGCGGAGGTCGAGCAGAAGGCCGCGCTCAAGGAGCTGGACAAGACCGAGGGGACGGTGCCCTCCTCCAAGGAGGACTCGGTCGACCGGACGAAGCAGCAGAAGAAGCGCGACGACGCCACGACGATCATGGCTCAGCACCGCGGCAAGATCATGGAAGCGGTCGAGATCCGTGACGACGCCGCGAGCGCGGCGGCCAAGAAGATCAAGAACGTGATCCACCACGACGGGGTGCGTGACCCGGGCGGGTTCATGAACTGGATCGCGGATCACGCCGATTGGTTCACGGCCGCGGCCACGGTCCTCGCGGTGGCGGCGCTCGTCGCGGCGATCGTCCTGTCGGGCGGCACCCTGGCGATCGTCCTGGTCGGCGTCGGGGCCGCGATGAGTGCCACGGCCCTGTCCGGCCGGTTGTACGACGTCTTCGCGCGCGGCGGGAAACTCGACCTGCTGGCGATAGGCGTCGACGTCCTCGGCATCATCCCCGGGCTCGGCGCCCTGAAGGGGCTCACCGCCGCCGCCAAGGGCGCCCGCCTCGCCGGGGCGGGCAAGGGCGTCTGGGGCGCGTTCACCAACGGCTTTGCCGTGAAGAACATCAACAAGGGCGTCGGCTTCGCGTCCAAGATGCTCGCCAAGCGCGGCATCACCACGCCCAAGCTGCCGGCCGGAGGCTGGAACCCGGAGGTCGTCACCCGCTACATCAAGGGTGCCGCCCTGGGGAACCTGTACGTGAAGTCCATCCTCCGGATGAAGGAGGCCATGGGCCCGGACGACGGCAAGACCCACCCCATCACCCCGCACCCGGGTCCGGGACCGAGGCCGAGCGCGCCGCCGACCACGCCGTCGACCCCGGGCACGCCGACGCCCACGCCGTCCCCGAGGCCGGGTCCGAGCCCGAGCCCTTCCTCGTCGTCGTTCCACTCCTCGCTGGCCCCGGCCGGGTAAGGAGCGGGGCGGATGATCGACCACCACGCCCTGGGGCGCGGCACGTTCGTCGACGACAGCGGGACCGAGCACGAGCTGGTTCCGTCGTCGGTCATCTCCGCCGTGCCCGCGGCACGGGAGGCGGCCGAGGCGTACGGGCGTGCCGTGCGGTTCGACTTCCTCGACGACCGGGCCGTGCACCGGCTGATGTTCCAGCGGCGGCGGGACACGGAGAAGGGGAGCCTCGTCGGTTGTTTCCTCGCCGTGCCGCTGCTCGTCTTCGGGGTCGGGGCATGGCCGTTCTGGGATCTCGTCGCGTCCCTGAGGCCCAGGCCGTTCCAGATCGCCTTCTTCTGCGTGGACGCACTGCTCCTGCTGGCTTCGATCGGCGTTGCCTACCGTCTGCGCGGCCCCGATGTGGCCGATCCGACCCTGCGGAACATGCGCTGCAGGGTCCGCCTCTACCGGAAGATCGTCGGCATCGCCCGCAGGGGCGGCGCCGACATCCCCCGCCTCTACCCGTACTACGGCATGTACGCCACCTCCCGGAAGTTCTTCCCCGAGGCCCCCGAACTCCCCATCCCACCGCTCCCGGAAAGCAACGGCGCCAAGTGACCACGGAATCCCCAGCAGCCACGGCCTCCCCAGTGGCCCCTCCCTACGAGCCGTTGCGGTTCGAGGCGACGATCCCGGCGCAGAACGCCGGGCCCGATGCCGACGCCGGTGCCCGCATCGACTCCGACGGCATCCACGTCCGCTGGGTGATGCCGGAGATCTTCCACGACCTCCCCCTGCACGAGGAGGACGAGGACGAAGGGGCCCGCCTCCTGGAGGAGCTCGCGGCGAAGGCGCTGCCCGGTGCCGAGGACGAGGACATGCTCAAGCTCGCGGTCATCTGCGCGCTCGGCATCGACGACCTGCTGGAGGCCGGGGCCGAGTACGCGGCCATCGCCGTGGGCGCCGTCGGCGACGACCCGTGCAGCGCCACGGTCTACGCGGCCCTGGTCGACAGCCCCGAGGACGAGGACGCGGACCCCCTCGCGGCGATCGCGTCCAGCCTGCGCCGTGACGACGCGGGCGAGGTCAGGGAGATCCTGCTGCCGTGCGGCCCCGCGGTGTCCTGCGTGGGCACGCGCGTCGACAAGGTCACCGGTGAGCTGACCGAGTCCCCGGACGGCATCAGGATCCCGACGTCGTTCATCCGCGTCTACGTCCCTCTGCCGAACGGGACCACCCTGGTGATGGAGCTGGGGACACCCACACAGGTCGGCTGGGACCAGTTCTCGACGATGTTCGGGAACATAGTGAGCAGCATCCGCCTGTTCGAGGCGGACGGCGAGCCGCTGATCATCCCGGACCGGGACACGGACGCGTGAGCGACACCGTGGCGCCGCCGTCGGACTACCGGATTCTCGTGCCCCGCGACTGGTTCCGCGTCGACCTGACGCAGGAGCGGTGGCGCGGCCAGCTGAAGACCTTCGTGGACCGCGAGTCCGGGAGCGGGAGCGCGCCCGAAGAGGTGCGGCGGTCCCTGTGGACGACGCTGCGCAACATCGCCGAACGCGGCGCGGCGGACGGCGCGTTGGAGTTCTACCTCAAGACCGAGACGCCCGAGGGCACGGCCTACCCCGCATCGCTGATGGTCTCGCTGCTGCCCACGCCGCCGGGGCTCGCCCCTGAAGTGGGGGAGTTGGCCCAGACCCTGGCCCGGCGCAGGGGGGACGCTTCGCGGGTCGAGGCGGTGGAGCTGCCTGCCGGCGACGCGGTCCGTGCGACGACGGACACGACGCTGGACTTCCACGTGCGGATGCCGGGCGGTGTGGGCTATCTGCTGCTCGCGTTCTCCGTGCCGCTCAGCGGCACGGAGGGGCCCATGGGTGATCTGTGCGAGGCGATCGCGTACTCCCTGCGGTGGGTGGAGTGAACGCGGGTGGCTGATCCGGTGGGCGTTCCGCGCGGGCTCCGGGTCCCGGGCGATGCCCGTAACCGCCGGGCGTAGGTACCCTTGGATGCCATGAGCACTCTTGAGCCCGAGCCCGAGCGCGGGGCAGGTACGGGGACCCTCGTAGAGCCGACGCCACAGGTGTCGCACGGTGACGGCGACCACGAGCGCTATGCGCACTATGTCCAGAAGGACAAGATCATGGCGAGCGCGCTCGACGGTACGCCCGTCGTCGCGCTCTGCGGCAAGGTCTGGGTGCCGGGTCGCGACCCGAAGAAGTACCCCGTCTGCCCCATGTGCAAGGAGATCTACGAGTCCATGAGCGCCGGTGGCGACAAGGACAAGGGCGGCAAGGACGGCAAGGGCGGCGGCAAGAAGTAGCCTCCCGCGGCAGCCTCCCGGGCTGACCTGCCACGCCTTGTGGCGCGGTCCATGACCCTCTTCGCGGCGGGGCGTTGCGTGTACCGCAACGCCCCTTTTGCGTTGTGCAATCGCGTGGCAGATTCGCCGCATGACCTTTGAGCAACTCATCCCCGCGCCCGCACGCGCGGAGGGACCGCACACCGAAGGCTTTCTCCTCGACCCGTCGACCGTGCTGCGCGCCGCACCCGGCACAGAGTCCACCGAACGCTGGCTGCGCTCCACCCTCGGTGCCGCGCTCGGCCTGCCCCTGGCGCCCGGCGGGGGCGCCGATGGCGGCGCCGTCTCGCTGGAGATCGACGACTCCCTCGCCCCCGAGGCGTACCGCCTCACCGTGGGGGAGCGCGGCATCGGCATCGTCGGCGGCGCCGCCCCCGGTGTCTTCTGGGGTGCGCAGACCCTGCGCCAGCTCATCGGCCCCGAGGCCTTCCGCCGCGCCCCCCTGCGGCCGGGGGTCCCGATCGCCGTCCCGGGGTGCCTGATCGAGGACAGCCCCCGCTTCCGGTGGCGCGGCATGATGCTCGACGTGGCCCGGCACTTCATGCCCAAGGACGGCGTCCTGCGCTATCTGGACCTCCTCGCCGCCCACAAGCTGAACGTCTTCCACTTCCACCTCAGCGACGACCAGGGCTGGCGCATCGAGATCAAGCGCCACCCGAAGCTGACGGAGGCCGGTTCGTGGCGGCCGCGCTCGAAGTGGGGCCACCGCGCGTCCGAGCTGTGGAACGACACCCCGCACGGCGGCTTCTACACGCAGGACGACATCCGCGAGATCGTCGCGTACGCCCATGAGCGGCACATCGCCGTCGTACCCGAGATCGACATCCCCGGGCACTCGCAGGCCGCCATCCACGCCTACCCGGAGCTCGGCAACACCGACGTCGTCGACACCTCCTCGCTCGGCGTCTGGGACACCTGGGGCGTCAACCTCAATGTCCTCGCCCCGACCGAGAACACCCTGCGCTTCTACGAGGGGGTGTTCGAGGAGGTGCTGGAGCTCTTCCCCTCCACCTTCATCCATGTCGGGGGAGACGAATGTCCCAAGGACCAGTGGAAGGCGTCGCCCGCCGCGCAGGCCCGCATCAAGGAGCTGGGGGTCGGTGACGAGGACGGGCTGCAGAGCTGGTTCATCCGGCACTTCGACACCTGGCTGACCGCGCGCGGGCGCCGGCTCATCGGCTGGGACGAGATCCTGGAGGGCGGTCTCGCCGAGGGAGCCACCGTGTCGTCCTGGCGCGGGTACGGGGGTGGCATCGCGGCGGCCAAGGCCGGTCACGACGTCGTCATGTGCCCCGAGCAGCAGGTGTACTTGGACCACCGGCAGGACGGCGGCCCCGACGAGCCCGCGCCCATCGGCTTCGTCCGCACCCTCGAGGACGTCTACCGCTTCGAGCCGCTGCCCCCGCAGCTGACCGAGGACGAGGCGCGGCACGTGCTCGGCACCCAGGCCAACGTCTGGACCGAGGTGATGGAGTACCACGCACGTGTGGACTACCAGGTGTTCCCGCGCCTCGCGGCCTTCGCCGAGGTCGCCTGGAGCACGCTCCCGGCACCCGCCGAGCGCGACTTCGCGGACTTCGAGCGGCGAATGACCCCGCACTACGCGCGACTTGACGCACTCGGCGTCGACTACCGCCCGCCCGGCGGCCCGTTGCCGTGGCAGAAGCGGCCGGGTGTGCTCGGACGCCCGATCGACGGGGCGCCCCCGAACGTGTGAGGCGCACCCGATCGTCCGTGTGCCGGGCTGCCCGCGCTGCGAGCGTGGGCAGCCGGACGAAAGTCGTACAAGGGTCACCGAAGAGTGGCAATTCCCGCTGACCGCCAAGGGCGTGTGAAACCGGCACATCCCCCAGGTCTGGGGACGAATGGCTCCTAGCGGACCCCCGCGCCGGGGGCCGGGGAAGATGTGCCAGAGTTGCCACGTCCGGGCTGTGAGCACGTACCGTACGGCGGAACAGGCGTAACGGTGAGAACGGCGAGAAAGCCGCCGGGCATCGGGAAGGGGCAGCCGGTTTTGACCACGCACGCACCGCAGGCGGCGCAGACCGCGCAGACGGCGAAGCTGCCTGGGACGTTGGACGAGGCCGTGGAGGCACTCGCCGCGATGCCCGCCGCCGTGCCCGTAGCCGGCGGCACCGACCTCATGGCCTCGGTCAACGCGGGTCTCCTGCGCCCCGCCGCGCTCGTCGGCCTCGGCCGCATCAGCGAGATCCGCGGCTGGCAGTACCAGGACGGTCACGCGCTGCTCGGCGCGGGCCTCACCCACGCACGCGTCGGGCGGCCCGACTTCGCCGCCCTGATCCCCGCGCTCGCCGCGGCCGCGCGCGCCGCGGGACCCCCGCAGATCCGCAACGCGGGCACCCTCGGCGGCAACATCGCCACGGCCGGACCGACCGGTGACACCCTGCCCGTCCTGGCCGCCCTCGAAGCCGTCCTCATCATCGCGGGCCCCGGCGGCGCACGCCGCGAGGTCCCCGTCTCGCACCTGCTCGCGGGGATGGACATGCTCCGCCCCGGCGAGCTCATCGGCTTCGTACGGCTGCCGCTCCTGCACGCCCCGCAGGTCTTCCTGAAGGCGACAGGGCGCACGGGCCCCGGCCGCGCCCTTGCCTCCGTCGCGCTCGTCCTCGACCCGGCGCGGCGCGGTGTGCGCTGCGCGGTCGGTGCCGTCGCGCCGATGCCGCTGCGGCCCCTGGAGGCCGAGCAGTGGGTCGCCTCGCTGATCGACTGGGACGGCGGGCGGACGATCGTGCCGGAGGCGCTCACCGCCTTCGGCGAGTACGTCGCCGCCGCGTGCATCCCCGACCAGCCTCCGGCGCAGGACGGCTCCCCGCAGCCGCTGTCGCCCGCCGTACTGCACCTGCGGCGCACCGTCGCCGCGCTGGCCCGACGAGCACTGGGGAGGGCGCTGTCGTGAGCGACGACCAGAACAACAACAACGGCGGCTGGCAGCCGCATCCGCAGGGCGAGTACGACTCGGACGCCACGGCCTTCGTGCAGCTGCCGGAAGGCGCCCTCGACTCCTTCGACCACTCGCCCCTCGCCGCGCCCGGCCACGGTTACGTGCCGCCGCAGATAACGGTCACCCCGACGACGGCCGATGCCACGGACCCGGCGGCCACGGGCGTCTGGGCCATGCCGCCCGAGGTGACCGGCATGGGCACCGGCGTCCAGAACGTGCAGTGGCCCGACGCGGGCGGCGTGCACGAGCCGTCGGCCCAGGAGGCCCATGGGGCCCCGGAGGCCCATGGGGGTCAGGAGCACGCGTACGACCCCCGGGCCACCGGGCAGTGGAGCTTCCACGAGGCGGAGGGCCACGCGCCCGCCGCCCCTGCCCCCGCCGATGTCACGGGGCAGTGGTCGATTCCCGTGGCCAATGGTGATCTTCCGGACGAGTCGGGCGAGTTCACCACGTCGTCGCTCGCCGCGCAGTGGGGTGGCGGTACGCCGCCCGCGACGCTGCCGGGCGGCGCCGCGGCTCCGTGGGCGACCGGTGGTGCGGGCGCGGGCGCGCCGTGGTCGGAGCCCGCGCAGCAGGCGTACGCCGAGCCGCATCAGTATCCGCATCCGCAGCAGCACGTCGAGCCGCAGCATCATGAGCACGTCGTGCCTCCGGAGGCGTTCGTCCCCGAGCCGCCGGTCGCTCCTGAGATGCACGTGGTGCCCGAAGAGCCCGTGACGCCCGTGGCCCCCGAGGCACCCGCAGAACCGGAGCCCGGGCCGGAGCCCGAAGCCGAAGCCGAGGTCGAGGCAGAGGTCGAGGTCGAGGTCGAAGCGGACGCCGAGGCAGGCGTTGAAGCAGACGTCGAGGCAGGCGCCGAGGCGGGCGTCGAAGCCGATGCGGAGGCCGAGCCCGAAGCCGAGGCCGACGGCGAAACCGACCCCGACCCCGACCCCGAGCCCGCCGCCGGCGCCACCGCCCTCTCCGACGAACACCCCCTCTGCTCCTACGTCCTGCGCGTCAACGGCGCCGACCGCCCCGTCACCGACGCCTGGATCGGCGAGTCCCTCCTCTACGTCCTGCGCGAGCGCCTCGGCCTCGCGGGCGCCAAGGACGGCTGCTCGCAGGGCGAGTGCGGTGCCTGCAACGTCCAGGTCGACGGCCGGCTCGTCGCCTCCTGCCTGGTGCCCGCGGCCACCGCCGCCGGAAGCGAGGTGCGCACCGTCGAGGGCCTCGCCGTCGACGGCAGACCCTCCGACGTGCAGCGGGCGCTCGCCGCCTGCGGTGCTGTCCAGTGCGGCTTCTGCGTACCGGGCATGGCGATGACCCTGCACGACCTGCTCGAAGGCAACCCCGCCCCGTCCGACCTGGAGACCCGCCGCGCCCTGTGCGGCAATCTGTGCCGCTGCTCCGGCTACCGCGGCGTGCTCGACGCCGTGCAGGAAGTGGTCGCCGAGCGCGAGGCGTCCGCGGCCGCGGCCGAGCCGGTGGCCCAGGGTGACCAGCCGGGCGAGCCGCGCATTCCGCACCAGGCGGGGCCCGGCGCCGGAGGAGTCAACCCGACGGCGCAGGACGGAACGTACGAAGGACCGTACGGCCAGGACGGAGGCCAGGCGTGAGCAACGAAGCCGCGGGGAGCACGAACACCGCGACCGCAGTGGAGCCGCAGCCGGGCCCGGAGCCGCTGCCGCACGGCATCGGCACGTCGCTGCCGTCCGCCGAGGCCCGCGCCAAGACGGAGGGCACCTTCCCCTACGCGTCCGACCTGTGGGCGGAGGGGCTGCTCTGGGCGGCCGTCCTGCGCTCGCCGCACGCGCACGCGCGCATCCTCTCGATCGACACGTCCCAGGCGCGCGAGATGCCGGGCGTGCGGTCCGTCGTCACGCACGAGGACGTGCCGGGCGAGGCACTGCACGGGCGTAAGACCGCGGACCGCCCGGTCTTCGCCTCCGATGTCGTACGCCACCACGGCGAGCCCATCGCCGCCGTGGCCGCCGACCACCCCGACACGGCGCGGATGGCCGCCGCGGCCATCTTCGTCGAGTACGAGGTCATGGAGCCGGTCACCGACCCGGAGAAGGCCTTCGCGGCCGAACCCCTGCACCCCGACGGCAACTTGATCCGGCACATCCCGCTGCGGCACGGCGACCCGGAGGCGGCGGGCGAGCTCGTCGTCGAGGGCCTGTACCGCATCGGCCGCCAGGACCCGGCGCCGATCGGCGCGGAGGCGGGGCTCGCGGTGCCGCGTCCCGACGGGGGAGTGGAGCTGTACATCGCCTCCACCGACCCGCACACCGACCGCGACATGGCCGCGTCCTGCTACGGCATCGACCCGGAGATCGTGAAGGTCGTCGTGACCGGCGTCCCCGGCGCGACCGCCGACCGCGAGGACGCCAGCTTCCACCTGCCGCTCGGCCTGCTCGCCCTGACCACCGGCTGCCCGGTGAAGCTGACGGCGACCCGCGAGGAGTCCTTCCTCGGCCACGCCCACCGCCACCCGACGCTCCTTCGCTACCGCCATCACGCGGACGCCGAGGGCAAGTTGGTGAAGGTGGAGGCGCAGGTCCTGCTCGACGCGGGCGCCTACGCGGACACCTCGTCGGACGCGCTCGCCGCGGCCGTCTCCTTCGCCTGCGGTCCCTACGTCGTCCCGAACGCCTTCATCGAGGGCTGGGCGGTCCGCACCAACAACCCGCCGTCCGGACATGTCCGGGGCGAGGGTGCCATGCAGGTGTGCGCGGCGTACGAAGCCCAAATGGACAAGATCGCGAAGAAGTTGGGCATCGACCCGGCGGAGCTTCGGCTGCGCAACGCGATGGCCACGGGCGACATCCTGCCCACGGGGCAGACGGTGACCTGCCCGGCCCCGGTGGCCGAACTCCTCGCCGCCGTACGGGACTTCCCGCTGCCCGAGCTGCCCAAGGACACCCCCGAGGACGAGTGGCTGCTGCCCGGCGGCCCCGAGGGTGCGGGTGAACCCGCAGCGGTGCGCCGGGGCGTCGGCTACGGCCTCGGCATGGTCCAACTCCTGGGCGCCGAAGGCACGGACGAGGTCTCCACGGCCACGGTGAAGGTGCACGACGGCGTCGCGACGGTGATCTGCGCGGCGGTCGAGACGGGCCAGGGCTTCTCCACGCTCGCCCGCCAGATCGTCCAGGAGACCCTCGGCATCGACGACGTCCGGGTGGCTCCTGTGGACACGGACCAGCCCCCTGCGGGACCGAGCTGCCACGGCCGCCACACGTGGGTGTCGGGCGGCGCGGTGGAGCGCGCGGCGAAGATGGTCCGCACGCAGCTTCTCCAGCCCCTGGCCCACAAGTTCGGGATGTCCACGGAGCTGCTCCAGATCACCGACGGCAAGATCACCTCGTACGACGGGGTGCTGAGCACGACCGTCACCGAGGCGATGGACGGCAAGGAGCTCTGGGCCACGGCCCAGTGCCGCCCGCACCCGACCGAGCCCCTGGACGAGGCGGGCCAGGGCGATGCCTTCGTGGGCATGGCGTTCTGCGCGATCCGCGCGGTCGTGGACGTGGACATCGAGATCGGTTCGGTACGGGTCGTGGAGCTCGCGGTCGCCCAGGACGTGGGCCGCATCCTGAACCCGACCCAGCTGAAGGTGCGCATCGAGGCGGGCGTCACGCAGGGAGTCGGCGCGGCGCTGACGGAGAACCTCCGCACGCCGCGCGGCCTGGTCCGCCACCCGGACCTCACGGGTTATGCGCTCCCGACCGCCCTGGACACCCCCGACATCCGCATCGTGAAGCTGGTCGAGGAGCGGGACGTGGTGGCGCCCTTCGGTGCGAAGGCGGCGAGCGCGGTGCCGGTCGTGACGACTCCGGCGGCGGTGGCCTCCGCGGTGCGTGCGGCCACCGGGCGGCCGGTCAACAGGCTGCCGATCCGCCCGCAGGCGGCGGTGGCGACGTGACGGCGCAGGCCCTGAGCGGGGTCGTCGTCATCACCGGCATCATGGCCTCGGGCAAGTCCACGGTGGCGCAGGCCCTCGCCGAGCGGCTGCCGCGCGCGGCGCATGTGCGGGGCGACGTCTTCCGCCGGATGATCGTGTCGGGCGGCCAGGAGTACGAGCCCGGGGCCTCGGACGAGGCAGCGGCCCAACTCCGGCTGCGGTACGGCCTGTCGGCGTCCACGGCCGACGCGTACGCCGCCGCGGGCTTCGTCGCGGTGGTCCAGGACGTCATCCTGGGCGAGGAGTTGAAGACGTACGTGGATCTGCTGCGTACGCGACCCGTGCACGTCGTCGTGCTCGCCCCGAGGCCGGACGCGGTCGCTGCCAGGGAGGCCGGGCGGGGTAAGACCGGCTACGGGGCGTGGACCGTGGAGGACCTGGACACGGGGCTGAGGTCCACGACCCCGAGGATCGGGCTCTGGCTGGACAGCTCCGACCTGACGGTCGAGGAGACGGTGGACGCGATTCTCGCGGGGCTCGACGAGGCGCGGGTCTAGCCGACGGCCGCTGAGGGCCACACGCCGAGGGCAACGCGCCGAGGGCAACGCATCGAGGGGCGGCCCCGGACGGGACCACCCCTCGATCGCCGAGGCCGTGGCGGGAATCGAACCCGCGTTACTGGCTTTGCAGGCCAGCCCCTAAGCCACTCGGGCACACGGCCGAGCTTGAACTCGACCCCTTGAACCTAGGCGCCCGGAACCGGCCCCTCAAGGGATGGGGCCCGGCCGCAACAGGACTGCCATGCCCCGTTCATGAACCGGCGGGAGCGGTCGTACGACCAAGGGACCAGCCGTCTCCCACCTCCGGACAGGGGTCACAGCCCGCCACGCCCCTTACGCTGGCCGTCATGAGCGCCCTGGAACCCCGCGACACCGACGTCGCAGCCGCCCCGATACTCCCGCCGTCCGAGCTCCAGGGCGGAGTGCTGCGCCCGCCCTATCGCGCGCTCAGCCTCGGCATCGTCTCCGTGGTCCTGCTCATCGCCTTCGAGGCGACCGCCGTCGGGACCGCGATGCCGGTGGCCGCCCGTGAGCTGGACGGCGTCTCCCTCTACGCCTTCGCCTTCTCCGCGTACTTCACGACCAGCCTCTTCGGCATGGTGCTCTCCGGGCAGTGGGCCGACCGGCGCGGGCCGCTCGGGCCGCTGGCCACCGGGATCGCGGCCTTCGCGGCGGGGCTGCTGCTCTCCGGGACCGCGGGGGCCATGTGGATGTTCATCCTCGGCCGTGCCGTGCAGGGGCTCGGCGGCGGTCTCGTCATCGTCGCGCTGTACGTGGTCGTCAGCCGGGCCTACCCGGAGCACCTGCGGCCGTCCATCCTCGCGGCGTTCGCGGCCAGCTGGGTCGTGCCGTCCGTGGTGGGGCCGCTGGTCTCCGGGACCGTCACCGAGCACCTGGGGTGGCGGTGGGTCTTCGTCGGGATCCCCGTCCTGGTTCTCGCGCCGCTCGCCCTCGCGCTGCCCGCGATACGGCGCACGGCCTCCGGGCCCGTCGACCCCTCGGCGCCCGTCGAGGCCTTCGACCGCCGCCGCATCCGGCTCGCGCTCGGGATCTCGCTGGGGGCGGGACTTCTCCAGTACGCGGGGCAGGACCTGCGCTGGCTCTCGCTGCTGCCCGCCGTCCTTGGCGCGGTCGTGCTGGTGCCCGCGGTCCTCGGTCTGCTGCCGCGCGGCACCTACCGGGCCGTCCGGGGCCTGCCCTCCGTCGTCCTGCTCCGGGGCATCGCCGCGGGATCGTTCATCGCCGCCGAGTCCTTCGTGCCGCTGATGCTGGTCGCCGAGCGCGGACTCACCCCGACCATGGCGGGGCTCTCGCTCGCCGTGGGCGGTGCTACCTGGGCGCTCGGTTCCTACGTACAGTCGCGGCCCCGCATGGAGCCCCACCGCAGCAAGCTGATGCTGGTCGGCATGGTGCTCGTCGCCGCCGCCATCGCCGCGGCGCCCAGCGTCCTGATCCACGCCGTGCCGGTGTGGATCGTCGCCGTCGCCTGGGCCTTCGGCTGCTTCGGCATGGGCATGGTCATCGCGTCCACGAGCGTGCTGCTCCTGCGCCTTTCGCCCCCGAAGGACGCGGGCTCGAACTCCGCGGCCCTGCAGATCTCCGACGGCCTCTCCAACGCCCTGCTCCTGGCCGTCGGCGGCGCCGCCTTCGCCGCGCTCGGCGGCGGGATGGTGGGCGCGACACACGGCGCGGGCGGGGCGGGCGGCTCACATCCGGGGGCCTTCGTCGCCGTGTTCCTGCCGATGGCGGCGGTCGCCCTGGTGGGGGCGTGGGTGGGGACGCGCCTGAAGGAACGCACGGACCCAGGCGCCGTGTGACACCCGTCGCACCCGCCCCGGACCCCGCATTGTCATCAGCCGCGCGTCAACACATCACCGGTAGGGTGGCCCGGTTGTCGTACGTACCCGAGCTGCAAAAAAACCGGAGACCGTGACTACCACCGCCGCCAACTCCGCCTCCCACCACCTCTCTCCCGCCTTCCCCGGCCGCGCCCCCTGGGGCACCGCCAACAAGCTGCGTGCCTGGCAGCAGGGCGCGATGGAGCGGTACCTCCAGGAGCAGCCACGTGACTTCCTCGCCGTCGCGACACCCGGCGCCGGCAAGACGACGTTCGCGCTGACGCTCGCCTCCTGGCTGCTGCACCACCATGTCGTGCAGCAGGTGACGGTCGTCGCGCCGACCGAGCACCTGAAGAAGCAGTGGGCGGAGGCCGCGGCCCGCATAGGGATCAAGCTGGACCCGGAGTACAGCGCGGGGCCGCTCAGCAAGGAGTACCAGGGCGTCGCCATCACGTACGCCGGTGTCGGCGTGCGGCCCATGCTGCACCGCAACCGCGTCGAGCAGCGCAAGACCCTGGTGATCCTCGACGAGATCCACCACGCCGGTGACTCGAAGTCGTGGGGCGAGGCCTGCCTCGAAGCCTTCGAGCCCGCGACACGGCGGCTCGCGCTCACCGGTACGCCCTTCCGGTCCGACACCAACCCGATCCCCTTCGTCGCGTACGAGGAGGGGAACGACGGCATCCGGCGGTCGGCCGCCGACTACACGTACGGATACGGGAGCGCGCTCGGCGACGGCGTCGTCCGTCCCGTCATCTTCCTCTCCTACTCCGGCAACATGCGGTGGCGGACCAAGGCCGGTGACGAGATCGCGGCCAAGCTCGGCGAGCCGATGACCAAGGACGCCATCTCGCAGGCCTGGCGCACCGCGCTCGACGCGCGCGGCGAGTGGATGCCGAACGTCCTGAAGGCCGCCGACCAGCGCCTCACGGAGGTCAGGAAGGCCATCCCGGACGCCGGTGGCCTCGTCATCGCGTCCGACCAGGACTCCGCCCGCTCGTACGCCAAGCTGATCCGCGAGCTCACCGGGGAGAAGGCCACGGTCGTCCTCTCCGACGACACGGGTGCCTCGAAGCGGATCGACGACTTCACCGTGAGCAACGACCGGTGGATGGTCGCGGTCCGCATGGTGTCCGAGGGTGTCGACGTGCCGCGCCTCGCGGTGGGCGTGTACGCGACCACCATTTCCACCCCGCTCTTCTTCGCGCAGGCCGTCGGCCGTTTCGTGCGGTCCCGGCGGCGCGGCGAGACCGCGTCGGTCTTCCTGCCCACCGTCCCCGACCTCCTCGGCCACGCCAACGAGATGGAGGTCGAGCGCGACCACGTGCTCGACAAGCCGAAGAAGGAGGGGGAAGAGGACCCCTACGCCGAGTCCGAGGCGGAGATGGACGAGGCGAACAAGGAGGAGGACGAGGACACCGGCGAGCAGGAGCAGTTCTCCTTCGAGGCCCTTGAGTCCGACGCCGTCTTCGACCGGGTGCTCTTCGACGGCGCCGAGTTCGGCATGCAGGCCCACCCGGGGAGCGAGGAGGAGCAGGACTATCTCGGCATCCCCGGTCTCCTCGAACCCGACCAGGTGCAGATGCTGCTCCAGAAGCGGCAGGCCCGGCAGATCGCGCACAGCAAGAAGCGGCCCGACGAGGAGGCGGACCTTCTCGAACTCCCCGCCGAGCGGCGGCCCGTGGTCTCCCACAAGGAGATGCTCGAACTGCGCAAGCAGCTCAACACGATGGTCGGCGCGTACTCCCATCAGAGCGGGAAGCCGCACGGAGTGATCCACACCGAGCTGCGGCGCACGTGCGGCGGTCCGCCGAGCGCGGAGGCCACCGCCGGGCAGCTGCGGCAGCGGATCGCGAAGGTCGGGGAGTGGGCCACCCGCATGAAGTAGGGCGGGTCCTCTCCGGGCGGGGGAGGAGGGGTGGGTTCCAAGTACGGATGCCGTGTGCGGGAGTCGTGCACACCCCTGCCGACGTGCCCCGCGTATGGGGCATTGCGCCCCTAACAACCGGTCTCGTGCCCGGATTCTGGACGGAGTCTTCCGCTGAGCGGGACGGCCTCGCTACTGTCCCCGCAACGTACACGCCCCGTGGCAGCGCCGCCGCGGAGCGCAGCCGGAGTTCCGACCGGCGGCCTCTGACGCGCGTCGCCCACGGGACCGGCGACGCAACCGCCGCGTAAAGGGGCCGTCGACCCTCACCTAAGGAGTGGGCGTCGTGACCGCGGAGACTTCCCAGACGCTCGACCGAGGACTGCGTGTCCTCAAGCTGTTGGCCGACACCGACCACGGGCTCACCGTCACCGAGCTCTCGAACAAGCTCGGTGTGAACCGCACCGTGGTGTACCGCCTGCTCGCCACCCTTGAGCAGCATGCCCTGGTCCGCCGTGACCTGGGCGGCCGGGCCAGGGTCGGCCTCGGGGTGCTCCGCCTCGGCCGCCAGGTGCATCCGCTGGTGCGCGAGGCCGCGCTGCCCGCTCTCCGCTCCCTCGCCGAGGACATAGGCGCGACGGCGCACCTGACGCTGGTCGACGGCGCCGAGGCACTCGCCGTCGCCGTCGTCGAGCCGACCTGGACGGATTACCACGTGGCCTACCGCACCGGCTTCCGGCACCCCCTGGACCGGGGCGCCGCGGGCCGCGCGATACTCGCCGCCCGGCAGGGGCTCGCCACCGACCCCGGCTACGCGCTGACGCACGGCGAGCTGGAGGCCGGCGCGAGCGGGGCCGCGGCGCCACTGGTCGGCGTGACCGGGATAGAGGGGAGCGTCGGCGTCGTCATGCTGTCGGACTCGGTGCCGGAGCGGGTGGGGCCACGGGTGGTGGACGCGGCCCGCGAGGTCGCCGATGCGTTGCGCTGAGGCCGCGCGGGCGAGCCGCTTCTCCTGGGCGCCGTAGATCACCGGCTCCGCCGAGTTCGTCCTCAAACGCCGGACGGGCTGATCCACTCCCTCGCACGTTAGATTGATCCCGTGTTCTCCCTCTCCAGCCTCACGCGCCCCAAGGCCCTCGCCGTCTGTGCCGTCCCCGTGGTCGCCCTGCTCGCCGTCACGGCCCTTGCGCCGCTGCCGTTCGCCGTGGCCCAGCCGGGGTCGACGGCGAACGTACTCGGCGAGAGCGAGGGCAAGCGGGTCATCACGATCAGCGGTGCGCCCACCCGCGAGACGAGCGGGCAGCTGCGGATGACGACGATCGTGGCCACGGGGCCCGACATGGACGTGAGCCTGAGCGACGTGGTGGACGGCTGGTTCCGCACGGACCGCTCCGTGATGCCCAAGGACTCGGTGTACCCCACCGGCGACAACGTGAAGGAAGTCGAGAAGCACAACCTCGGCGACATGAAGAAGTCGCAGGACACGGCCACGCAGTCCGCCCTCGCCTACCTCGACGACAACGGCGTGGACGGCACGGACAAGGTGAAGGTCAAGGTCGACCTCGGCAAGATCGGAGGCCCCAGCGCGGGCCTCTTCCTCTCGCTCGGCATCGTCGACCTGCTCGACGGCAACGGCAGCGGAGGGGACCTGACGGGCGGCCGGAACATCGCGGGCACCGGCACGATCACCGCCGACGGCAAGGTCGGCCCGGTCGGCGGTGTCTCGATGAAGACGCAGGCCGCCAAGCGCGACGGCGCGAGCGTGTTCCTGGTCCCCAAGGCCGAGTGCTCGGACGCTCAGGCGGAGCTGCCGAAGGGCCTGCGGCTGATCCCGGTCACGACACTGAAGGGCACGGTCGACGCGTTGCGTTCCCTGGAGCGGGGCGGGAAGGTTCCGAGCTGCTGACCAGGCGCAGCCCTAACTCCACCATGGTCCAGCCGAGTTGAGTGCGCAGGCGGGGGTACGGGGGACGTGCGGGCGCCTCGTGCAGCTCGGCGGCTCGGGCGTGGTGCAGGAGCAGGTGTACGTCGGAGTGCATGGCTGAGGCCTTTCACTCGGTGTAGTGCGTCGGGAAGACGTGGGTGTGCAGGCGCACCTTGGCGGAGCCCGGAGTGTCCTGGTCGACCGCCAACGGGCGGTAGCTCTCGATGAGTTCATTGATCTTGCCGCCCAGTTCGGCGGTGAGCTCGGGCGTCAGGCGCAGGGTGTAGTCGCTGAGGTCCGAGCTGTCCGACCACTCCTTGGGCCAGTCGTGCTGCGTGCCGATCCAGGTGGAGACCTCCGCGGCGTGGAACGTCGCGACCTCGTGGAGATAGACGCTGACCGCGCCGCGCACCGTCGGGTCCGGGTCGTTCATGAGCGTCTCGTCGAGCCGCGTCCCCTGGTGCGCCGACTGCCACCACCGCTCGCGGCCCTTGCCCCGCTCGGGGGCGTCCTCGACGAAGCCGTGCGCCGCCAGCTGGCGCAGGTGATAGCTGGTCGCGCCGCTGGACTCCCCCAGCCGGTCCGCCAGTTGGGAGGCGGTCGCGGGGCCGTCCCGGCGCAGCGCGATGAGCAACTGCATGCGCAGCGGATGCGCGATTCCTCGCAGCGAGCGGGGGGTGAGGGTGTGGACTTTCCGGGCCTCGGGCTCTGTCGTGCCGTCCGTCATGGCTTCAGCGTAGACATGCAAAGACTCCGTTGCAACGCTTTCTCTGCAACGGAGTCTTTGCAACTTTCGGAGGTCCGAAGGGGGCGGACCACCCGGAGTGGACCACCCGGAGCGGACTACCCCTCCTTCACGAACCCCTCCTGCACCATCCAGTCCAGCGCCACCTCATGCGGATCCTGACCCTGCACGTCCACCTTGGAGTTGAGCTCCTGGGCCACCGTGTTGTTCAGCTTCTTCGTGATGGGCTCCAGGACCTCCGCCATCTCCGGGAACTCCTCAAGGGCCTTGCTGTTGATCTCCGGCGCGGCGTTGTAGTTGGGGAAGAAGTGCTTGTCGTCCTCCATCACCGACAGGTTCATCGCCTTGATGCGGCCGTCGGTGGTGAAGACCTCGCCGAACGTGCACGACCCCTTGGAGACCTGGGTGTAGATGATCCCGGTGTCCATCTTGGTGATGTTGGAGTTGGGGATCTTCATCCCGTACTCCTTCTGCATGCCCGGCAGACCGTCCTCGCGCGAGGAGAACTCGCTCTCCACGCACAGCGTGACCGCCTTCGGGTCCTTCTTCGACAGGGCCGCCACGTCCGAGAGGGTCTTCGGCTTGTACTTGGCCTCGTTCTTCTGGTTGATGGCAAGCGCGTAGGTGTTGTTGAGCTCGGCGGGCGGCAGCCAGGTGACGCCGTTCTTCTTGTCCGCGTCCTTCACCGCCTGCCACTGCTTCTGCGGGTCGTCGATGGGATCGGAGTTGCCGAGGTACGTGATCCAGGCGGTGCCCGTGTACTCGTACATGGCATCCGCGTCACCGCCCTTGACGGCCTCGCGGGCGCCGATCGAGCCCTGGATGCCCGTCCGGTCAAGGACGTCCGCGCCGGCCGCCTCGAAGGCGATGCCCATGATCGCGCCGAGGATCAGCTGCTCGGTGAACTCCTTGGACGTGACCGTGAGATCGGCGCCCTTCAGGGGGAGCCCCTTGCCGATCGTGCCCGGCTTGACGTCGTCCACCATCGGGCTGCCGCTGGTGAGCCCGCAGCTCACCAGCAGGGCCCCGCCCACGACACCGACGGCCGCCGTACGCAACGTCACCCTCATGACCCGACCTCCAACCCGCGCGGACGAAGGACCAGTTCGGCAAGTGATGCCAGCCAGTCCACAAGCAGCGCGAGCGCGATCGTCAGGATCGAGCCGAGCATGAGCACCGGCATGCGCTGGTTGGTGATCCCGGTGGTGATGAGGTCGCCGAGCCCGCCGCCACCGCCGAAGGTGGCGAGCGTCGCCGTGCCGACGTTCAGGACGAGCGCGGTGCGCACGCCCGCGAGGATCAGCGGTACGGCCAGCGGGAGTTCGACCTTGCCGAGGACTCCCCACGTCGACATGCCGATGCCTCTCGCCGCCTCCAGGAGGGTCGGGTCGTTGGCGTTCAGGCCCGCGATCGTGTTGGAGAGGACCGGCAGGACGGCGTAGATGATGATGCCGATCAGGGCCGCCTTCTCGCCGATGCCGATCCAGATCACCAGGAGTGCGAGGAGACCGATCGCCGGTGTCGCCTGGCCGATGTTGGCCAGGGCCATTGCCACCGGCGCGCCCTTGCGGAGCTTCTTGCGGGTCAGCAGGATGCCCAGCGGGATCGCGATGATCAGCACGAAGAAGGTGGAGATCGCCGTCAGCTGGATGTGCTGGCGGAGCCTGAGCCACACATTGCCGTCCGCCAGGGCGTTCTTCGAGATCGCGTCCAGGTCGGCCTGCTCGAACCACCACCAGGTCAGCAGCAGGATGAGCGCGAGGAACGCGGGCAGGATGGTCAGCTTCTGCCAGCCGATCCGCCGCGCCCGGCCGGTGGCCACCGTTTCCGCCGCCGAGGGCGGGGACTCCGGCTCGGCCTCGCCCGTGTCACGGAAGTGATGGCCCTTGACGTCGTGCTCGCCGTCCGGCCTGGGGCCGGGTCCGTCGTCGGGCGACGGCTTGTGGTCGGGGATCCGGGGGTTGCTCCCGGGGATGCCGCTCACGCCTTCGCCGCCCCTCCGTCGCCCTCCTGCTCGTGGTGGGTCAACAGGGCGCGCTGCTCCTGGAGTTCGTGCTGGTGCTCCACGGCGTCGAGCCGGTCGGCCTCCAGCATCTCGTGCACGGAGTTCATCAGCGTCTCCATGTCCACGACGCCGGTGAACTCGCCGCGCCGCCCGGTGACCGCGACGCGCCCCGCGTTGTCCGTGAGGACCGCTTCGAGCGCGTCGCGCAGGGTGGCGTCGCGGGTGACCGTGTCGTGCACGAGGGTGCCCGCGCGGGCCAGCGAACCCTTGGCGCGCATCAGGTCGCCGCGCCGCAGCCACTTGTAGGGGCGGCGGCGTTTGTCGAGGAGCAGCAGTTCGTTCGTGCCGCTGGAGCGCAGCTTGTCGAAGATGTCCTGGAGCGGGTCGTCGACGGTCACCGTCGCGAAGTCGGCGATCTCCACGTCGCGTACGCGGGTGAGGTTGAGCCGCTTCAGGGCCGCGCCCGCTCCCACGAAACCGGAGACGAAGTCGTCTGCGGGGTTGGTGAGGATGGCCTCGGGGGTGTCGAACTGCGCGATGTGCGAGCGCTCCCGCAGCACCGCGATGCGGTCGCCCAGCTTGATGGCCTCGTCGAAGTCGTGCGTGACGAAGACGATCGTCTTGTGCAGCTCGTGCTGGAGCCGGATCAGCTCGTCCTGGAGATGGTCGCGGGTGATCGGGTCGACCGCGCCGAACGGCTCGTCCATCAGGAGGACGGGCGGGTCGGCCGCCAACGCCCTTGCCACGCCCACGCGTTGCTGCTGACCGCCGGAGAGCTGGCGCGGATAGCGGCCGTGGAACTCGGCCGGGTCGAGCCCGACGAGGTCGAGCATCTCCTCGACCCGGTTCTTGATCTTCGACTTCCCCCAGCCGATCATCTTCGGCACGAGCGCGATGTTCTGCGCGACCGTCATGTGCGGGAAGAGCCCGGACGACTGGATCGCGTAGCCGATCTTGCGGCGCAGCTTCACCGGGTCCATGTCGGTGACGTCCTCGCCGCCGATGCGGATGCGGCCGCTGGTCGGCTCGATGAGCCGGTTGATCATCTTCAGCGTGGTCGACTTGCCGCAGCCCGACGGGCCGACGAGGATCACGATCTCGCCCGCCTTGATCTCCATGTTGACGGCGTCCACCGCGGGGTCGTTGCTGCCCGCGTACCGCTTGGTGAGGTTCTCCAGCTCGATCGTCGCGCCCGTGGTGGCGTTCGGGGCCGCCGCGCCCTCGGCCGTCGCCCCGTCGGTGGAAGTCGCGGTGGTCTCAGACACGGATACCCCTCGAAATGGTCAGGCGGCCGATCAGGACGTACGCGGCGTCGAAGAGCAGCGCCAGGATGATGATCCCGAGCGTGCCCGCGAGCACCTGGTTGAGCGCGTTCTTGCTGCCGAGCGAGCCGATGCCGCGGAAGATCTCGTTGCCGAGGCCGGGGCCCGACGCGTACGCGGCGATGGCCGCGATGCCCATCAGCATCTGCGTGGAGACGCGGATGCCGGTCAGGATCGGCGGCCAGGCGATCGGCAGCTCCACCTTGAGGAGCCGGGCGGCGCGCGACATCCCGATGCCCTTCGCCGCGTCGACCAGCGAGGGATCCACGCCGCGCAGGCCGACGATGGCGTTGCGCACGATGGGGAGCAGGCCGTAGAGGGTCAGCGCGATGACCGTCGGTGCGACTCCGAGTCCGACGACGGGGATCAGCAGACCGATCATGGCGAGCGACGGGATGGTCAGGAGGGTGGAGGTCGCGGTCGTGGCCAGATTGCCCGCCCACTCGCTGCGGTACGTGATGACGCCGATCAGTACTCCGATGACGGTCGCCACGACCATGCACTGGAAGACTGCGCTGGCGTGCTGGTAGGCATCCGTCAGCAACTGCTGGTGGCGGTTGCCGAGGTAGTCCCAGAAGTTCACTGAACTGCTCACCTCGCCCAGGCGCGGTTCAGACGGCGCCGGGAGTCTCCCGGCGCCCGCGTGCTGCGTACGTCGTGGGGCCGTACTGCGCTGTGCCTGTTCGTCTGTTCGCTTTCCTACCTACCCGCATCAGGTGTCTTCTGACGCCTGTTCGACCAGCGGGATGATCCGCAGCGGAACAGGGTTCTCCATGACGATCGCCGTGGAGGCCCGGACGATGCCATCAAAACCCACCACCCGGTCGATCACACGTTGGAGATCCGCGTTCGAACGGGCGACGAGACGGCACAGCATGTCGCCGTGGCCGGTGATGGTGTGCAGTTCGAGGACCTCGGCGACGGTGGCCAAATGCGCCCGTACGTCGGCGCCCTGGCCCTGTTTGATCTCCAGCGTGGCGAAGGCGGTGACGGGGTAGCCGAGGGCCGCGGGGTCGACCTCCGGGCCGAAGCCGCGGATGACTCCGTTCGACTGAAGGCGGTCCATCCGGGCCTGTACGGTGCCGCGCGCGACGCCCAGGCGCCGTGACGCCTCCAGGACACCGATGCGGGGCTCGCGGGCGAGCAGCACGATGAGCCTGCCGTCCAGATGATCGATCGTCATGGCGTGCTCGTCTCCGCTCCTGGGGTGGTCATCATGTACAGATAGCCCGCCCATCCTGACCTTCCGCTGGGCAGATTGCCCACTGAATACGCAAACTATTGCGCATCTTGCGATACGGCGGGAGCCTGCGGACATGGCAGCTACCGCGAACACCCAACACACGTCGGCTACCTCTGGCACCCCCGACACCGCGCGCGAGGCCGATCCCTTCCCGGTCAAGGGAATGGACGCGGTCGTCTTCGCCGTGGGCAACGCCAAGCAGGCGGCGCACTACTACTCCACGGCCTTCGGCATGAAACTCGTGGCGTACTCGGGCCCGGAGACCGGCAGCCGCGAGACCGCTTCCTACGTCCTCACGAACGGCGGGGCCCGCTTCGTCCTCACCTCCGTCATCAAGGCCTCCACGGACTGGGGCCACTTCATCGAGGGCCACGTCGCCGAGCACGGCGACGGAGTCGTCGACCTCGCCATCGAGGTGCCGGACGCGCGCGCCGCGTACGCGTACGCCGTCGAGCACGGCGCCCGCGGCCTCACCGAGCCGTACGAGGTCAAGGACGAGAACGGCACGGTCGTGCTCGCCGCCATCGCGACGTACGGCAAGACCCGCCACACGCTCGTCGACCGCAGCGGCTACGACGGCCCCTACCTGCCCGGATTCAAGGCCGCGTCGCCGATCGTCGAGCCGCCGGCCAAGCGGACCTTCCAGGCGATCGACCACTGCGTCGGCAACGTCGAGCTCGGCAAGATGAACGAGTGGGTCGCCTTCTACAACAAGGTCATGGGCTTCACGAACATGAAGGAGTTCGTGGGCGACGACATCGCGACGGAGTACAGCGCGCTGATGTCGAAGGTGGTGGCCGACGGGACGCTGAAGGTGAAGTTCCCGATCAACGAGCCCGCCATCGCCAAGAAGAAGTCCCAGATCGACGAGTACCTCGAGTTCTACGGCGGCGCGGGCGTCCAGCACATCGCGCTCGCCACGAACGACATCGTGGAGTCCGTACGCACCATGCGCGCGGCGGGGGTCCAGTTCCTCGACACCCCGGACTCGTACTACGACACGCTCGGCGAGTGGGCGGGCGAGACGCGCGTCCCCGTCGACACCCTGCGCGAGCTGAAGATCCTCGTCGACCGCGACGAGGACGGCTACCTCCTGCAGATCTTCACCAAGCCGGTCCAGGACCGCCCGACGGTCTTCTTCGAGATGATCGAGCGGCACGGCTCGATGGGCTTCGGCAAGGGCAACTTCAAGGCCCTGTTCGAGGCGATCGAGCGGGAGCAGGAGAAGCGCGGCAATCTCTAAGGGGGCAATCTCCAGGGCGGCGGCCCGGAGGGTTGCTGGCTAGAGTGCGGGCATGGCCAGGATCAACGACGTCGGCGGGATGACGGGCTTCGGGCCCATCGACACCACCGACGACACGGAGCCCTTCCACGCGGACTGGGAGGCGCGGGTGTTCGCGCTCAACAGTGCGCTGGTGCGCGAAGGCGTCTACAACCTGGACGAGTTCAGGGACGCGGTCGAGACGATGCCGCCGGCACAGTACCTGGCGGCGTCGTACTACGAGCGGTGGTTCCACGCGATCCGGGTGCTGCTGGTGCGCAAGGGCGTGGTGACGGCGGCCGAGCTGGACGCCCGGCTGAACGGTGGCGGTGACGTTGACGGTGCCGGTGGCGGCGGTGAGTCGCATGGCTGACCGTTTCGCCGCGGGCGCCCGCGTCCGCACCGTCCACCACGACCCGACCCACCACACCCGCTTGCCGCGGTACGCCCGGGGCAAGCGGGGCGTGGTGATCGAGCCCGAGGGCAGGCACCCGCTGGCGGACGTCAGCGCGCAGGGGCGCGGGGACGCGCCGGTGGAGCAGGTGTACGCCGTGCGGTTCGCCGCCACGGAGCTGTGGGGCGAGGGGGAGCACGGGGTGGTGCTCGACCTGTGGGAGAGCCACTTGGAACCGGAGGGCGACTGATGTCCGGTACGCACGCGGATGCGCTGATCTCCCGTCAGATGCGAAGCCTGGAAACCCTGTTGGAGGAACGCGGGGTGGTCGTGGGCGCGGCCCTGGACGAGGCGCTCGACGCGTTCCTCGCGGGATCGACGCCGCTGAACGGGGCGCGGGTGGTGGCTCGGGCGTGGACGGACCCGGAGTTCAAGGAGCGGCTGTTGGCGGACGGTACGTCGGCGGTGGCGGAGCTGGGTTACGCGGCGGGCGGGGTCCAGCCACAGCGCCTCCGGGTGGTGGAGAACACCGCCCACACCCACAACGTCATCGTCTGCACCCTCTGCTCCTGCTATCCGGTACGGCTGCTCGGTCCGTCCCCCAGCTGGTACAAGAGCGAGGCGTACCGCTCGCGGGTGGTGCGGGAACCGCGGGCGGTCCTTGCGGAGTTCGGCTTCGGGGTACCCCTGGACACGGAGATCACGGTCTGGGACTCCAGCGCGGAGACCCGCTACATGGTCCTGCCCCGCCGCCCCGCTGCCACGGAATCGCTCCCGGAACGGGCGCTGACAGACCTGATCACCCGGAACGCCCTGATCGGCACGGCCCCGCTGTAACTGGCCGGGGGCCTTGGCCAACGCTTCGCGCGGTGAGCGTGTTCTTCTGCGGCGGTGGCCCCCCTTTCCCGCCGCTTCGCGCCGGATGCTCCCCACCCACCCGTTCACCCCGCGGCGCGGACTGGTGGGGCGGCGCGTCCCTCTGCCCTGCCGCTTCGCGGCGGATGCTTCCCGCCCACCCGCCCGATTGCCCTGCGGGGTAATGGGTGGGTGGGCGGGAGAGAACCGGCGCGGAGCGCCGGGGCAGAGTATGAGCGACCCGCAGACGAAGTGGGGCCACCCGGGTGCTGGTTGCAGTGCGGCAGGTGGCCAGCCGTCGGCGCGCGCTTCGGTGGGCGGATGCCTACTTGCCCCCCCGGATGGCCTGCGGGGTAATGGGCGGGTGGGCGGGAGAGAACCGGCGCGGAGCGCCGGGGCAGGGTGTGAGTGGCCCGCAGGCGAAGGGGGGCAGCTGGGTGCTGGTTGCCGTCGGGCAGGGGTGGGAGGTCCGTGCCGGGTGGCGTCAGCCGGAGCGGGAGCCGCAGGCGTAGTTCCGCCGACGACCGTAGGTCAGGGTCAGCCCTGCTGGGCCGGCTTCGTCGGCCTGGGGCGGGGCGAGGCCGGGGGCGCCGCCTGGGGTGGTGGGGCCGGGGCGTACATCTGGGCCGGACCGCCCTCCGGGGGGTCGCCCAGGGCCTCCAGGGCTTCGCGGGCGGCCGGGGCCAGCAGCGGCGAGAAGGAGGGGTTCAGGCGCAGCGCCTCACCGATGTGCCGCCGCGCCGCCCCGTATCGGCCCAGCTCCCGCTCGATCTCTCCCCGGTGATAGGCGAACACCGCACTCCGCGGCCCCTTGTCCGTCGCCCGCGTCGCGTACTTCAGGCCCTCCTCACTCTCACCGGCCCGATGCAACGCCCAGCCCAGCGCATCCGCCACCTCCGGACTGCCGTGGCGCTTGAACTCCCCGCGCAGCCGCTCCACCGCCGCATCCGCGTCCCCGTGGTCCGCCTCGAAGAGGCCGAGGATCCGCTCGTCGTTGACGCCGTTGACCCCCTCCTGCTTCACCCGGGCCCGCAGCACGTCGTACTGCGCCCGTGCGGCAGGGCCCAGCTTCAGCGACTCGTACAACTCGCCGAGCGCCAGGGCGTACTCCGGAGCAGGCTGCCTCACCAGCGCGTTCTGATAGGCCCGCAGCGCCTCCGACGTACGGCCGAGAGCCGCGAGCGCACGCCCCTTCCCGGCGAGGGAGGGATGGTGGTCGGGGTCCGAGCGCAGCGCCGCCTCGTAGTAGCGCAGGGCCTCCGCCGGCTCGCCCCGCTCCCACGCCAGCTCGCCCACCCGGTACAGGCACACCGCCTTCTCCGCGGACCCCTCCGCCAGCGCCGCCGCGTCCATCAGCTTCGAAGCCGCGTCCTCGCGCCAGCCGCGGTCGCGGTAGACCTGTCCGGACCGGGCCATCACGGAGGGAGCGCCCGAGTTCAGCTCCTGGAGGGTCTCCAGGGCCCTCCCCACACCCTTGGCGTCGCCCAGACCGCTGTACGCGTCGATCAGGGCGGGATACGTCGACCACCGCTTCGGAGCCAGTTTCACCGCGCTCTCGGCCCACTTCTTCGCCCCGCGGAAATCGTGCCGCGCGTTCGCGAGCACCGCCATGCCCGTCAGGGCGTCCGCGTTCCCCTCCGGCCGCGTCTTCAGGGACGTACGGAGGGCCTCCTCCGCCTTGGGGTAGTACGCGGAGTCCGCGGTCCGCAGGCCACGCTCGACGTAGGCGGCCCCGAGCACCGCCCACGACTGGTCGTCCCCGGGATGCCTGCGCACGTGCGCCTCCCGCTCCCCGATCAGGACCGTGAGGTCCGGCAGCGCCGCGGGAGCCCCGGCCCCCGCCGCCGCCATCGCACGCCCTGCGGGACCGAGGGCGGGCGGCGCCGCCTTGCCGCCCGAGCCGGGCCGCAGCACCAGGACCCCGCCGAGCACCACGCACCCGGCGACCGAGGCGATCAGCACCCGGCGCACGACGGGGGAGCGGCGCGAGCCCCGCGGCGACTCGCTCCACACGGCGGGCGCGGGCGGTGGACGCTGTTCCTTCTGGGTCACGGACTCGGACCCGGTCTCGATCTCCATGACGCTCACTGTGCGTCAATATGAAGAGCACATCCCGGCATGCGGACCGGCGTCGCACACGGGTTCACACCGATGGCCCCGGGTGCGAGGCTGTGATCATGAGCCGCACACTCATCGAACTCCTCCACGAGGGCCTGCCCGCCGAGGCCGTCCTCACGGACCCCGACATCACGGCCTCGTACGCGAACGACATGGCGAGCTTCTGCGACGCGGGCACCCCGGCCGTCGTCGTCCTGCCGCGCACCGTCGAACAGGTCCAGCACGTCATGCGCACGGCGACCGAGCTACGGCTCCCGGTGGTCCCGCAGGGCGCCCGCACGGGCCTCTCGGGCGGCGCGAACGCCAGCGAGGGCTGCATCGTGCTGTCCCTGGTCAAGATGGACCGCATCCTGGAGATCAATCCCGTCGACCGGATCGCGGTCGTCGAACCCGGCGTCGTCAACGCCACGCTCTCCCGCGCCGTGAACGAACACGGTCTCTACTACCCGCCGGACCCGTCGAGTTGGGAGACCTGCACCATCGGCGGCAACATCGGCACCGCATCGGGCGGCCTGTGCTGCGTGAAGTACGGGGTGACGGCGGAGTACGTCCTCGGGCTCGACGTCGTCCTCGCCGACGGGCGTCTCATGAGCACCGGACGGCGCACGGCCAAGGGCGTCGCGGGCTACGACCTCACGCGCCTGTTCGTCGGCTCCGAGGGCAGCCTCGGTATCGTGGTCCGCGCGACCCTCGCCCTGAAGCCGCAGCCGCCCCAACAGCTGGTCCTGGCCGCCGAGTTCGGCTCGGCCAAGGACGCCTGCGACGCCGTATGCAAGATCATGGAAGGGGGGCACGTCCCCTCACTCCTGGAACTGATGGACCGTACGACCATCAGGGCCGTCAACGCGCTGGCCCACATGGGTCTGCCCGAGACCACCGAAGCGCTGCTCCTCGCCGCCTTCGACACCTCGGACCCCGCCGCGGACCTCGCGGCCGTCGGCGCGCTCTGCGAGGCGGCGGGCGCCACCCAGGTGGTCCCTGCCGAGGACGCGGCGGAGTCCGAACTGCTGCTCCAGGCACGGCGGTTGTCGCTCACCGCGCTCGAGGCCGTCAAGGGCACGACGATGATCGACGACGTGTGCGTGCCGCGCTCGAAGCTCGCCGACATGCTCGAAGGCGTCGACCGCATCGCCGATAAATACAGCCTCACCATCGGCGTCTGCGCGCACGCGGGCGACGGCAACACCCACCCCACCGTCTGCTTCGACGCGGCAGACCTCGACGAGGGCCGCCGTGCCCGTGAGTCCTTCGACGAGATCATGGCCCTCGGCCTCGAACTCGGCGGCACGATCACCGGCGAGCACGGCGTGGGCGTCCTCAAGAAGGAGTGGCTGGCGCGCGAGATCGGCCCGGTGGGCGTGGAGATGCAGCGCGCCATCAAGGCGGCCTTCGACCCGCTCTCCCTCCTCAATCCCGGCAAGCTGTTCTGACACCGGCTTACGTGCGGCTCCGCTCTCGCCCCCGTGGCGGCGGAGCTCACTCACCGTCCTTGGACTCGTCGGAGGGCCAGGGGTCGCGCAGCCAGAGCTCGTCGACGCGGCCCGTGGTGGGCGTGAGCAGCTCGGCGAGGCCGTCGTCGATGCCGAGCCGCTCAGCCTCAGAGCCCGGAGGGACCACCCGCAGCGTGCGCTCGAGCCAGGCGGAGACGGCGGGCGCGGGCGCCTCGAGCAGGGCGTCACCGTCGGGTGAACTCAGCGCCATCAGGACGACGCTGCGGCCTTCGACCTTGGTCGGCCAGACGCGGACGTCGCCGTGGCCGCAGGGCCTGAACACCCCCTCGACCAGCAGCTCGCGGGCGAACGTCCAGTTCACGGGGTGCTCGGTGCCGATGTGGAAGGCGATGTGGACGGCGTAGGGGTCGTCGGTGCGGTAGGTGAGGCGGGCCGGGACGGGGATGGCGCGTTCCGGCGAGAGGACGAGTTTGAGCTCAAGCTCGCGTTCCACCACGGTGTGCATGTCGGTGCGTTCCTTCCTTGTTCGGAGCCCTGGAGCGGGCCCGTGCAAGGAGAGAGCGCGGTGGGCGCGGAGCATTACGCGGGTTCCGGAAACTTTTTCCGTACGTAGTCGATACGTAGTTGAACTGTGCCCGGAAAGTGGTCTGTAGGGCAGGAGACGCACAGGGGGACGCAGAGGTCTGATAGATGTGGAACCTCTAAAAGACCCCCGAGCAGATACGGGACGACGGACATGAGCGCCCCAACTCCGGCCCCAGGCGACGACAGGCCCCGCGAAGGCTACTACCCCGATCCGTCCATTCCCGGATATGTCCGGTACTGGAACGGCGCGGCCTGGGTGCCAGGGACCAGCCGTCCCGCACCGACCGACGGCGAATCGCTCCCCGCGCCTCCGGGGGCGGGCCCCGCGTCCGCGTCCACGCCCCCGGCGGAGGAGACGGGACCGCACTTCTTCGACGAGGAGCCCATGCCGGCGCCCGAGGCGTCGGGCGGTGCGGGCGGTGCTGCCGGTGCGGGTGACGCCGAGGCCTCGCAGCACGGGAGCAGGCCCGAACCCGCCTCCGCGTGGCAGGCCGATGCGGCTCGGCAGACGGGGCTCGGGGGCGAGCAGGAGCGCCGGGTCTCGTGGGGCGGGGATCCGCGGGACCCGCGTGACCCTCGGGTGCCGAGCGGATCGACCCCGGGGGACACCCCGCCCGCTTCCCCGTCTGCTTCCCCTTCTCCGGAGACGAATTCGCCGGGGACGAACGGGCCCGGCACGGTGCAGATCCGGGCGATCAAGCCGGGCGGGTCGGGCGGGGCAGGCACGCCTCGTACACCTGGTTCGTCAGGTACGTCAGGTACTCCTGCTGCGCCGCCGAAGGACCAGCAGCCCCCGGCCGAGGGCACGGTGACGTTCCGCAGGCCCTCGGGGCCGGTGCGCCCCGCCGCTGCCTCGCCCGCCACCGAAGGCACCATGGCGATCCGGGCGCTCCGCCCGAAGTCGTCCTCCGGCACGGCGGCGCAGACTCCGGCGCCTCCGCAGGCCGCCGTGCCTCCCCAGGCCGCCGCGCCCGCCCCTGCGCCCGCCCCTGCTCCCGCGCCTGCGCCCGTTCAGCCGACCGTCCCGCAGCAGGGTGGTGCGCCGGGTGGCGCGGCCTCGCCCGTGACCGCGGGGCCCGGTGGCGGCTCGCCCTCGTGGGCGCAGCAGGTGCACCAGCTCGCCGAGGGGGACGGCCAGCAGCAGCCCGTCGTGCCGTGGAAGCCGGTGGCCAACGACCCCTTCCTGGCGATGGCGCAGAACCAGGCCGCGGGGCGGCCCGCGGGCCTCGGCAGGCGTCTTGCCGCGCGGCTCATCGACACGGTCGTCCTCGTGGCCGTGACCGGGGCCGCGGCGCTCCCGCTCGGCACGAAGGCCGCCGATCACGTGGACAGCAAGATCGACGCGGCGAAGCTGTCCGGCGAGAAGGTCACCGTGTGGCTGCTCGACGGCACCACGGCGGGGTACCTGGGGATGGTCCTGGGCGTGCTGCTTCTCTTCGGCGTCCTCTACGAGGTGCTGCCCACGGCCAAGTGGGGGCGGACGCTGGGCAAGAAGGTCCTTGGACTTCAGGTGCGGGACATGGAGGAGCACGAGACGCCGACGTTCGGGTCTGCGTTGAAGCGGTGGCTGGTCTATGTGGTGCCGGGCGTCCTGGTGATCGGGGTCGTCGGCGTCCTGTGGTGCGTGTTCGACCGTCCGTGGCGCCAGTGCTGGCACGACAAGGCTGCGGGAACGTTTGTGGCGGGCTAGTTTTCTCTGCGCTCCTCGGACGCCGCAGGCCGGGCTGGATACATCCAGCCCGGCCGTGCAGTTCCAGCCCGTCCGGCGTTTGAGGACGAACTCGGCGGAGCCGGTGATGACGGCGCCCAAGGCCCCTGCGCCAGAAACCGTCTTAACCCAGTCAGCCGCTCGCCGGATGCGAATCCGGCCCCCTCGCGGTCGACTCGCTGCATGAGTACCGAACCGCCGCAATACCCGCCGCCCCCCGACGACGACAACGACCCCTTCAGGAAGCAGCCCCCGCAGCCTCCGCAGGACAGCGGCTCGGGCTCCCCTTACGGCACTCCACCCCCGCCACCCCCGCCGTACGGCGGAAGCGGCGGCGGGGACCCCTACGGCGGAGCCGGTGACCCCCTCGCCGGCATGCCGCCCCTGGCGGAGAGCGGCAAGCGCACCCTCGCCCGCATCCTGGACATGATCATCGTCGGCGTGGTCGTCTGGCTGCTCTCCTGGGCCTTCGGCACGAACGAGTTCGACGTCGACCCGGACGAGGTCGAGTACGGAAAGAGCTTCGGCCAGTCCCTGCTCGCCGCCGTGCTCTACATCGCGTACGACACCTTCATGATCTCCAGGACAGGTCAGACCCTGGGCAAGAAGTGGCTGGGTCTCCGGGTCGCGAACCTCAATGACGGGGCGACGCCCACCCTGCAGACCGCGCTCGTCCGCGCGGCTGTTCTCTGGCTGCCCTTCGCCTTCTGCTGTGCCTGCATCTGGACAGCGATCTGTGGCGGCTGGAGCTTCTTCGACAAGCCCTACAAGCAGGGCCTGCACGACAAGGCGGCCAAGACGGTGGTGGTCAGCACCGGCTGACGACCGAAGACCGCTGCTGTGGCGGCAGCAGCGACAGCGGCAGATCCGGCGGGCTCGTGATCCTTACGGGCCCGCCGGCTCGCGTACGGACTCGGCCATCGCGGGAGCGGCGGCGCGCTGGGCCGGGACGCGGTCGTCGGCGGTGCGGGCGGCGGGGGTGACGTGCGTGGCCGGTGAGGCCGCGGGTTTTGGCTGGGGGACCGTCATCGCGACGAGTAAGCCGAGGCCGAGCGCGGCGGTGGCTATCACCGCGACACCGATCCCCGAACTCGTCTGGGAGAGCAGCAGCATGGCGAGCGTCGAGCAGACGACCGTCAGGGTGCCGTAGGTGATCTGGGCGGGGGTCGGACGAGGCAGCGGCATGGGACGAGGCATGGCGTAATCCGTCCTCGGGACAGCGGATGCGGGGGTGGTCGAGCCCAATGTGAAGCTGTATACGAATCAAAGGGTGCTCGGTGGCGCCGACTTGAGAAGTGTCGCCGCGCCCTGTAGCGCACCGTCGATTGACTCTATTCCGCTGCATGCCCGACGGGAACGGGCGGTAAGCGTGACCTAACCCACGGTGCCGCAGCACAGGGGGCGCACGGGTTCATGACGTCCATCAAGTGGACGGTGCAACGCGCCTGTTGACCATGCCGACGGGCGGGCGTGCCCGTCCGGATAGCGGATCCGTGGGCCTGCATAGTGTACTTGGCCTGTTCAAGTCAAGGTCTGTCTTTTCTTCCGTATCTCCGGTCCAATGTCGTCACTTGTGACGCGTATCGCGCGCGGACCTCCTCCGACCGGGACCTCGGCCCGCCTTCGCGCGGACGCGGGGGAGGACAGCATCAAGTGACAGTCAGAAGACGGACGTTCAGAGCCACCGCGGCTGCCGTGGCGATGGCCGCGGCAGCCGCCACGTTCTCGGCAGCCACCGCATCGGCCGAGGACAGCGGGCCGACCGGAGCTCCCGCCATCGACCGGCAGGACCCGGGCAGGGCCAAGGCGCAGGTCGACCACGACCTCGACGGGCCCTTCAGCAAGCAGCAGGCCCAGCAGCGCAAGGCGGCCCTTCAGCAGGTCGTCGCGGGCGACGCCAAGGTGCAGAAGCGCGGCGGCTCCCAGGTCGTGAAGCTCGACGACAAGAAGTACGTCGAGCTGGGCCGGGAGAAGACCGACAAGATCTTCACGATCCTGGTGGAGTTCGGGGACAAGGTGGACGACACCACCATGTTCGACCCGGACGGTCCCGACGGCCCCGAGGCGCCGGTCAAGAAGTACGGCGGCAAGCCCGGCCCGGCGCACAACAAGATAGCCAAGCCGGACCGTGCGAAGGACAACAGCACGGCCTGGCAGAAGGACTACAACCAGAAGCACTTCCAGGACCTCTACTTCGGTGAGGGCAAGGACGCCAAGGGCAAGACCAAGCACTCCCTGAAGACCTACTACGAGAAGACCTCCTCCGGCCGTTACTCGGTCGACGGCGAGGTCTCCGACTGGGTCAAGGTCGACTACAACGAAGCGCGGTACGGCTCCAATTACTGCGGCGACACCAACTGCGCCAACGTCTGGGACGCGGTGAAGGACGGCGTCACCGCCTGGACCGCCGACCAGAAGGCCCAGGGCCGCACGGACGCCCAGATCAAGGCGGACCTCGCCAAGTACGACCTCTGGGACCGCTACGACTTCGACGGCGACGGCAACTTCAACGAGTCCGACGGGTACATCGACCACTTCCAGCTCGTGCACGCGGGCGAGGACGAGTCGGCCGGCGGCGGCGCCGAGGGCGAGAACGCCCTGTGGGCCCACCGCTGGTACGCGTACGGCAGCGACGCGGGCAAGACCGGCCCCGGCGAGAACAAGGCCGGCGGCACGCAGATCGGCGACTCGGGCATCTGGGTCGGCGACTACACGATGCAGCCGGAGAACGGCGGCCTCGGCGTCTTCGCCCACGAGTACGGCCACGACCTCGGTCTGCCCGACCTGTACGACACCACGGGCAAGGGCGAGAACTCGGTCGGCTTCTGGTCGCTGATGTCGGCCGGATCCTGGCTCGGCACCGGCAAGGACGCCATCGGCGACCTGCCCGGCGACATGACCGCCTGGGACAAGTTCCAGCTGGGCTGGCTCGACTACGCCAAGGCCAAGGCCGCGACGACCTCCGAACACAAGCTGGGCGTCTCGGAGTACAACACCCGCCACCGCCAGGCGCTCGTCGTCGACCTGCCGAAGAAGGCCGTCACCACCACGGTGACCAAGCCGACCGAGGGCTCCAAGCAGTGGTGGAGCGACCAGGGCGACGACCTCAAGAACACCCTGACGCGCTCGGTCGACCTGACCGGCAAGTCCAAGGCCGAGCTGAGCCTTGACGGTTGGTGGGACATCGAGGCCAACTACGACTGGCTCTACACCGAGGTCTCGACCGACGGCGGCGCCAACTGGACGCCCGTGGACGGCACCGCGGACGGCAAGGCCATCCCGCGCGACGCCGGTGACAAGCCCGCGTTGACCGGTGCCTCGGGCGCGTACAAGAAGCTCGCGTTCCCGCTCGACGCGTACGCCGGCAAGAAGATCGACGTCCGCTTCCGGTACTCCACGGACGGCGGCGCGGGCGGCAAGGGCTTCGCGGCCGACGCGCTCGCGGTCACCGCGGACGGCGCCAAGCTCTTCGAGGACGGCGCCGAGGGCGACGACAACGGCTGGACGGCGAAGGGCTTTTCGCGCATCGGCGAGTCCTTCACCAAGAACTACGACCAGTACTACCTCGCCGAGAACCGGCAGTACGTGTCGTACGACAAGACCCTGAAGGTCGGCCCGTACAACTTCGGCTTCTCCAAGTCCCGTCCGGACTGGGTGGAGCACTACGCGTACCAGACCGGCCTCATGGTCTGGCAGTGGGACACCTCGCAGAAGGACAACAACACCAGCGCGCACCCCGGCGAGGGTCTGATCCTGCCGGTGGACGCGCACGCCAAGCCGCTCAAGTGGGCGGACGGCACCCTGCTGCGGAACAAGATCCAGCCGTTCGACGCGCCCTTCAGCAAGTTCGCGACCGACAAGTTCACGCTCCACAACGCGGACGTCGCGCTGAAGATCAAGTCCCAGAAGGGCGTCCCGGTCTTCGACGACCACAAGGGCACCTACTGGTACAAGGAGAACGGCACGGGAAGTGTCAAGGTCACTGACACCAACACCCAGATCAAGATCGTCAAGCAGCCGAAGGATGGCTCCTCGATCACGGTCCAGGTGGGCCCCTCTAAGAAGTAACTAGCGTTTTCGCAGGTCAAGCCATGATCGGCCGTCGCCCTCTAGCGGGCGGCGGCCGATCGTGTTTAGGTGCGTCCTGTGGATTTCTTATTGACACGGGGTCCGGCTGTTCCGGTCGAGGACCCCGTGCGACGTCTCACGGGGGTGTGACCAGCCATGTCCGCAGGAGGTTTCAGCAAGCTGCCGAACGGCAGTGTGGTGGTGGCCTTGACCCTGCCGAGCCCGTCCGCGGGCGGCGGCAATGTCCGGATGATCGTCCACGCGGTGAACCGCGCTAGGGCGCTGACGCGCCTGCGGAACCTCGGCATGCGTGCCGTCTATCTGCGGGGCAACGCGGAGCCTCCGACGCCGGACGAGATCACGGCGGTCCTGCATCACCCGGACGGGCTGATATGGCGTACGGCGCCGGACGCTGCCGCTGAGCTCTGGCATCCCATCCGAGCCCTGAAGCGGCAGAGACCGGGCGTCAGCCCATCCGAGGTGTGAGCGCACGGAAACGGCCGAGCTAGACCACCGGCTTGCCCGTCAGCTCCACGCCCGCCGCCCGCAGCTCCTCAAGGGTCCGCTCGGTCGTCTCCTTGGAGACACCCGCGGTCAGGTCGAGCAGGACCACCGTGCCGAATCCTTCCCGCACCGCGTCCAGGGCGGTGGCGCGCACGCAGTGGTCCGTGGCGATGCCCACCACGTCCACGTCGGTGATCTTCCGGGCCCGCAGCCACTCCGCCAGCGGGACGTCGTTCTCGTCCACCCCCTCGAAGCCGCTGTAGGCGGCCGAGTAGGCACCCTTGTCGAAGACCGTGTCGATGGCGCCGGACGCGACGACCGGTGCGAAGTTCGGGTGGAACCCGATGCCCTCCGTGCCCGCCACGCAGTGCGGGGGCCAGGAGTGGGCGAAGTCCGGTTGGTCGGAGAAGTGGTCGCCCGGGTCGATGTGGTGATCGCGGGTGGCCACCACGTGCCGGTAGCCCGCGGGCGCCTGCCCGATGAGCTCGGTGATCGCGGCGGCCACGTCCGACCCTCCGGCCACCGCGAGGCTGCCGCCCTCGCAGAAGTCGTTCTGCACATCGACGACGATCAGAGCGCGGCGCATCGGGTGTCCTTCGGCTAGGCAAGACTCGTAGGCGTGGTGGACTCGGCCGGATGAACCGAGCGTAGAGACTTCAACCGAGTTGCGGGAGAGGGCGTTCGAACGCCCCCTCCTTCACTCCGGCGCACCTCAGACGTATTCCGTCGGAATGACGGCTTCGCCCTTCGAAAGCTGCGTCGCCGAGAGCGGGAGCCGCTCCCGTGCCGCCGCGTGCCGGTCGCGCACGGTGTCGAGCGGCTCGCGCGCCACCACCTCACCGCCCTTGATCAGCTCGACGAGGAGCTGGTGGTCGGCGAGCTCCACCGGCACGGCGCCCGTTCCGATCACCTCGGCCTCGGCCACCCCGTGCTCGTCGGGCCGCCGCGCGGCCCACTTGCGGCCGCCCACGGACGACTTGGCGCCGAGCGACTTCTTGGCCACCGGCTCCAGCGGAGCCTTCACGTCCGCCGAGTGGGCGCGGGCCACCAGCTTGTAGACCATCGAGCAGGTCGGGTGCCCCGACCCGGTGACGAGCTGCGTGCCCACGCCGTACGCGTCCACGGGCGCCGCCGCGAGCGAGGCGATGGCGTACTCGTCGAGGTCGGAGGTCACGACGATCTTCGTCTTCGTGGCGCCGAGCTCGTCCAGCTGGTCGCGCACCCGGTGCGCGACCAGGAGCAGGTCCCCGGAGTCGATGCGCACGGCGCCGAGCTCGGGCCCCGCGATGTCGACGGCGGTGCGGACGGCCTCGGTCACGTCGTACGTGTCGACGAGCAGCGTGGTGCCGGGGCCCAGGGAGTCCACCTGGGCCTGGAACGCGTCGCGCTCGTTGTCGTGCAGAAGGGTGAAGGCGTGGGCCGACGTGCCGACCGTGGGGATGTCGTAGCGGAACCCTGCGGCGAGGTCGGACGTGGTGGTGAAGCCGCCGACGTACGCGGCGCGCGAGGCGGCGACGGCCGCCAGCTCGTGCGTACGCCGTGCGCCCATCTCGATCAGCGGGCGCTCACCGGCGGCCGAGGCCATCCGGGACGCGGCGGCCGCGATCGCCGAGTCGTGGTTGAGGATGGAGAGGATCACCGTCTCCAGGAGCACACACTCCGCGAAGGAGCCCTCGACGCGCAGGATCGGCGATCCGGGGAAGTAGACCTCGCCCTCCGGATAGCCCCAGACGTCACCGCTGAAGCGGTACGAGGAGAGCCACTCCAAGGTCGCCTCGTCGACGACACGGCGCTCGCGCAGGAATCCGATGACGTCGGCGTCGAAGCGGAAGTTCTCGACGGCGTCCAGGACCCGGCCGGTTCCGGCCACCACTCCATAGCGGCGCCCCTCGGGCAGTCTGCGCGTGAAGACCTCGAAGACGGAGCGCCGATCGGCGGTGCCGGCCTTCAGCGCGGCCTGCAGCATCGTGAGCTCGTAGTGATCCGTGAAGAGCGCTGTCGACGGAACATCCACCGGCAGCCCAAGGTCCGCTGTGTTCATACGAAGGATGCTACCCCGCATCTCGTCACTCTGACGATTTCGTGAGCCCATTTGTGCGAGGGCCCCCTGCGGGTGGCAGCATGGGACAAGTGAGTACGGCTCCCGCAGAGATCACCCGCCCGGAATCGGACGAAGAGACGTTCGCCGTCCCGGAGCCCGACGTCCCCTGGATCACGCTCGTCCACAACGACCCGGTCAATTTGATGAGTTACGTGACCTATGTGTTCCAGTCCTACTTCGGGTACTCGAAGGAGAAGGCCACGAAGCTGATGATGGACGTGCATCACAAGGGCCGGGCCGTCGTCTCCACCGGCTCCCGCGAGGAGATGGAGCGCGACGTACAGGCCATGCACGGATACGGGCTGTGGGCCACCCTCCAGCAGGACCGGAAGTAGCGACGCATCTGATGCCAGGACAATTCGAAGCCATTCCCGGGGGCGGCGCCGCCGTCGCGCTCGACGAGGTCGAGATCTCGATCATCCGCTCCCTCGCCGTGCAGCTCCTGGAGCTGATCGGGCCGGGCCCGGCCGAGGACGCATCCGACGACCCCCTCGCGGAGCTGTTCGCGGAGGGGCCGAGCGAGCCGCCCACCGACCCGGTTCTCAAGCGGCTGCTTCCTGACGCGTACGGCGGCCCCGGCAGCGAGAAGGCCGACGAGGACGAACTGCGCGCGTACTCATCGGAGTTCAGGCGCTTCACCGAGAACGACCTGCGGGCCAAGAAACGTGACGACGCCCTGGTGGTGATCCGCTGCCTCGACGCCCTGACGTCGAAGGGCGAGGGCGGCGCCGTGCTGAAGCTGTCGGCCGACGAGTCGCGGCACTGGCTCGGCGCGCTCAACGACCTGCGCCTGGCGATCGGCGCGCGCCTCGAGGTGACCGACGAGGACGACACGGACGTGCTCTTCCAGCTGCCGGACTCGGACCCCCGCAAGCCGATGGTGATGGCCTACCTCTGGCTGGGCGGTCTGCAGGAGACGCTGGTCGGCACGCTCATCGGTTAGAAGTCACACCCGGGCCGCGCAAAGTCGTTGTATGTAGCAGCGGTTACCTTCCGTTCGCTCATCGGACGCTCAAATCCGGATAACGATCGTGTTACTCGGCTGCCCGTCTTTGATGCGGCGAGGGAATTTTGTCCGGTTCTTCTCGTGGCATGGGCCACACGCGGCTCGGCCGATCACTGTTGCGGCCGTGATAAATCTTCACGACCACTCGGTGACGCCACCCATGTCACCGGTGGCGCTCGGGCCGGCAGACCGCCGGTAGCACTCCATCCATATCCGGGGGGATCAGGACCTGATCCGTGGCCATTACGCAGACTGCGGGCACGGATCTAGCGTGGAGAAAGGCGTCACCATGACCTCAGTGCAGGTCGAAGAGCACCACGACGGCAATGAGGCCGACGGAGCGGGCGGTTCGTCCGGTTCGTCAGGCGAGGGTTATCAGCGCGGGCTCGGTGCCCGGCAGATCCAGATGATCGCGATCGGCGGTGCCATCGGCACCGGCCTGTTCCTCGGTGCGGGCAAGGCCATTCACAAGGCCGGCCCGAGCCTCATCCTGGCGTACGCCATCGCCGGCCTCGTCATCTTCTTCATCATGCGGGCCCTGGGCGAGCTGCTCATGTACCGCGCCGTGTCGGGCTCCTTCTCGGAGTACGCACGTGAATTCATCGGCCCGTTCTTCGGGTACGTGACCGGCTGGACGTACTGGCTCTTCTGGGTCGTCACCGGCATCACGGAAGTCACGGCGGCGGCCCAGTACATGCAGTACTGGACGCACGACTCCATTCCACAATGGGCCTACGCGCTGATCTTCACGGTCATCCTGTACGGCGCCAACCTGATCTCCGTGAAGCTCTTCGGCGAGCTCGAGTTCTGGTTCTCGATGGTCAAGGTCACCGCGATCATCGGCATGATCCTGATCTGCCTCGGCATCCTCACCATCGGCTTCTCCGACGCCGGTGACACCGCTTCCGTGACCCACCTGTGGGACCAGGGCGGCTTCTTCCCGAACGGCATCGGCTCCACGCTGATGACGCTGCAGATCGTGATGTTCGCCTTCCTGGCCGTCGAGCTCGTCGGCGTCACCGCGGGCGAGTCCAAGGACCCGAAGACCGTCCTGCCCAAGGCCATCAACACCGTGCCGTGGCGCATCGCCGTCTTCTACGTCGGCGCGCTCATCATGATCCTCTCGGTCGTGCCGTGGACGGAGTTCGTGCCGGGCGTCTCGCCGTTCGTCGCCGCCTTCGACAAGATGGGCCTCGGCGTCGGCGCCGCGATCGTCAACTTCGTCGTCCTGACGGCCGCGCTCTCCTCCTGCAACTCCGGCATGTACTCCACCGGCCGCATGCTGCGCGACCTGGCGCTCAACGGCCAGGGCCCAAAGTTCTTCACCAAGCTCACGAGGAACGGCCTGCCGCTGGTCGGCACCACCTTCTCCGCAGCACTGATGCTGGTCGGCGTGTGGATCAACTACCAGTGGCCGGGCGAGGCGTTCAACTACGTCGTCTCCTTCGCGACCATCTCCGGCATGTGGGCCTGGATCATGATCCTGGTCTGCCAGATCAAGTACCGCCGCAAGGCCGACCGCGGCGAGCTGCCGCAGTCCACCTTCCGGGCGCCGGGAGCCCCGTACACGAGCTGGTTCGCCCTCGCCTTCATCGCGATGGTCATCGTGATGATGGGCGTCGACAAGGACGCGCGGATCTCGCTCTACGCGGCTCCTGTCTGGGCCCTGATCCTCGGCGTCGGCTACCTGGTCATGCAGAAGCGCGGCAACGCGCAGCCGTCGGGCGGCGGCGAGGCCGAGCCGCAGGACGCGGTGAAGTAGTGCCGTAACGCCTGATCCCAGCATGTGGGCCGGTCCGTACCACTCTTCGGTACGGGTCGGCCCTTCTGCTTATCCTGGCTGCCATGCTGACCCTCACCCAGGCCCTCCACGACCAGATCGTCGCGCACGCGCGCCAGGACCACCCCGACGAGGCCTGCGGTGTGGTCGCGGGCCCGGAGGGCACCGGCCGCCCGGAGCGCTTCATCCCGATGCTGAACGCGGCCCGCTCGCCCACGTTCTACGAGTTCGACTCGGGCGACCTCCTCAAGCTCTACCGCGAGATGGACGACCGCGACGAGGAGCCGGTGATCGTCTACCACTCGCACACGGCGACCGAGGCGTACCCCTCGCGCACGGACATCACGTACGCGAACGAGCCGGGCGCCCACTACGTCCTGGTCTCCACGGCCGACACCGACGGCGCGGGCGAGTTCCAGTTCCGCTCCTTCCGGATCGTCGACGGCGAGGTCACCGAGGAAGAGGTCGAGATCGTCCAGGCATACTGAGCTTCACCTTGAGGCGGCAGGACCCAGGAAGCCGGTGCGAATCCGGCACGGTCCCGCCACTGTGACCCCACCCTCCGCGGGTGGGGCAGTCAGGAACTGACCTGCCGCCTTCTTCTCCCACGACGCAGGGGACGCGGAATCCCCTGGAGGAGGCGCTCAGCCATGCCCCGCCCCATTCGCGCACACATACGCGTGCTCATCGCCGCGGCCCTGCTGGCCCCGCTGGCAGCGTGTTCGTCCACCTCTTCCTCCTCCGGCGGCTCGGAGGCGAAGCCGGGGTCCAAGACACAGGGCTTCCCGTACACGGTCACGAACTGCGGCGTGAAGACGACGTACGAAGCACCCCCGAAGCGCGCCGTGACGATGAACCAGCACGCGACGGAAGTGATGCTGGAGCTCGGCCTGAAGGACCACCTCGCGGGGACGGCGTACCTGGACGACAAGGTCCTGCCGAAGTACGCGAAGGCGTACGCGGACACCCCCGTCCTCGCCAAGGAGTACCCCTCCTACGAGAAGCTCCTTGCCGCCAACCCCGACTACGTCTACGGCGGCTACGCGAGCGCCTTCCTGGCGGGCGAGGGCCGCAGCCGCGGGGCCCTGGCGAAGTCCGGCATCGAGAGCCGCCTCAACGTCGAGGGCTGCGCGAAGCGGGCGGTCTCGATGGACGACGTCTACAAGGAGGTCCGCGAGGTCGGCAGCACGTTCGGTGTGCGGCCGCGGGCGGACAAGTGGGTGGCCGCGGCGAAGGGCGAACTGTCCGCCACCGCGAAGAAGCTGAAGTCCAGGAAGCCCCTCCCGGTCTTCGTCTACGACAGCGGCGACAAGACCGCGTTCACGGCGGGCGGCCGTGGCATCGGCAACGACATCATCGAGCGGGCGGGCGGCCGCAACGTCTTCGCCGACCTGGACAAGTCCTTCGGCGACGCGTCCTGGGAGTCGGTGGTCGACCGCAAGCCCGAGGTGATCGTGATCCTCGACTACGGCGGCACGACGGTCGCCCAGAAGAAGAAGCGCCTCCTCGACGACCCGGTCCTCGCGGACGTCCCCGCCATCAAGCACAAGCGCTTCGCGGTGCTTCCGCTGTCGGACGCGGTGGTGGGGGTGCGGGCACCGGCGGCGGTGAGCAAGCTGGCGGACCAGCTGTGAAGGGGCAGGGGGTTCAGCCCGTCCGGCGTTTGAGGACGAACTCGGCGGAGCCGGTGATCGACGGCCACCGGTCGAGGGGCAGGGGAAGACTCCGTTACGGCACCGTCGTCGCCGGGCTGCTGGTGGCCCTCGCGGCGGCGGTCGTTGCGGGCCTGGCCCTGGGGTCGGTCCGCATCCCCACGGCTGACGTCCTGGAGATCCTGACGGGAGGGGCACAGCCTTCCCCGTTCCGCACGATCGTCCTTGACGTCCGCCTGCCCCGGGTCCTGCTCGGCGCAGCCGTAGGCGCGGGGCTCGCCGTCATCGGCACCGTCCTCCAGGCCCTGGTGAGGAACCCGCTGGCCGACCCGTTCCTCCTCGGCGTCTCCTCCGGAGCGTCCGCGGGAGCCGTCGCCGTCATCGTCCTCGGCAGCGCCTTCGGCATCGGCGCGGGCGTGTCCGTCACCGTCACCATCCCGGCCGCGGCCTTCGTCGGCGCGCTGCTCTCCCTGCTCGTCGTCTACACCCTGGCCAGGTCCGGCGGGGGAGGGTTCGCCACCGGCCGCCTGATCCTGGCCGGAGTGGCCGTCTCGTACATCCTCTCCGCCCTGACCAGCCTGATCCTGATCATGGCCGACAGCGCGGACCACCTGAAGGAAGTCCTGTACTGGACGCTCGGCGGCCTCGGCAGCGCCCGCTGGGACATGCTCGCCCTGCCGGGCGCCGCCCTGATCGCGGGCACGGCGCTGCTCGTCGTCCTGGCCCGCCCCCTCGACCTGCTCCTGGTCGGCGAGGAGGGCGCCACCGTCCTCGGTCTGGACACGGCCCGCTTCCGCGCCGCCGTCTTCGTCCTCGCCTCGCTCCTGACCGGCGTACTCGTCGCGTACAGCGGAGCCATCGGCTTCGTCGGCCTGATGGTGCCGCACGCGGCCCGGATGCTGGTCGGCGCCGCGCACCGGGCGCTCCTGCCAGTGGTGGCCCTGATGGGCGCGGTGTTCCTGGTGACCGCCGACCTCGCCGCGCGCACGGTGGCTGCGCCGCAGGACATCCCGGTCGGCGTCCTGACGGCGCTGACGGGCGGCCCGTTCTTCCTGTGGATGCTGCGAAGGAACCGTACGGAGGCCACCGCATGAGCGACCCGGCCCTCCTGCGCACCGAATCCCTCTCCTACCGCACAGGTGAGAAGACCCTCGTCGACGACGTCACCCTGCACGCCGACCGAGGCGAGACCGTCGGCCTCGTCGGCCCCAACGGCAGCGGCAAGACCACCCTCCTGCGCTGCGTCTACGGCACTCTCGCGCCCACCGGCGGCCGCGTGCTCCTGGACGGCGACGACCTCGCGGCCCGCTCGGCCAAGGACCGCGCACGGCGCATCGCCACCGTCCCGCAGGACGGGCACACCGGCTTCGAGCTCACCGTCCGGCAGATCGTCGCCATGGGCCGCTCCCCGCACAAGCGCTTCTGGGAGGCGGACACCGCGCGGGACGCCGTCCTGGTCGACGGGGCCCTCGAGCGGGTCGGCGCGGCGGACCTCGCCCACCGCACCTTCGCCGGGCTCTCCGGCGGCGAGCGCCAGCGCGCGCTCGTGGCGAGGGCGCTGGTGCAGCAGCCCGGGGTCCTCGTCCTCGACGAACCGACCAACCACCTGGACATCCGCTACCAGCTGGAGATCCTCTCCCTGGTCCGCGACCTCGGCACGACGAATCTCCTGGCCCTGCACGACCTCAATCTGGCGGCCTACTACTGCGACCGTCTGTACGTGCTCGACGCCGGCCGCCTGGTCGCGTCGGGACCGCCGAAGGAGGTCCTGACCAGCGAGCTCCTCGCCGATGTGTATGGAGTCACAGCGGAGGTCGCGGTGCACCCGGCCACGGGCGCCCCGACGGTCACCTACCTGCCCACAGCGGGGCCACGCCTCCCGTCATCCACGTGATGGACGCATTCCATCCACCATGTGAGATCACATTCCAGAACCCGGACCGGGAATCGATACGATGACCGCATGGTTCCCCACGACGTGAGCGACAAGATGCCGGGCATGCTGCTCGTTGCGCGTCTGCACGTCGATTTGTGCAGGCTCTCCAGCGCGATCTGTTCGCGCTGACAGCCGCCGCCGTACGGCCGTGAGCCGCGGCGCCACCTGCGCGTAACGCCTCTGCCTACGCACTCGAACTGACGCACCCGCACGACCGGGCCGCCGCGCGCCCACCCACGTGACTTCTCCCGACAGGAGCCCCCAGCCATGGCCATCGAGGTCCGCATCCCGACCATCCTCCGCACCTACACCGACGGCGCCAAGGCCGTCGAGGGCAGCGGGGACACCCTCGCCGAGCTCTTCACCGACCTCGACTCGCGGCACGCGGGCATCGCCGAGCGCATCGTGGACGGCGACAAGCTGCGCCGCTTCGTGAACGTGTACCTGAACGACGAGGACGTCCGCTTCCTGGACGGCATCACCACCAAGCTCACGGACGGCGACAACGTCACGATCCTCCCGGCCGTGGCCGGCGGCATGGTCTGATCGCGGATGCCTCGCTACGACTCCCCGCTGGCGGCCGTGGGCAACACGCCCCTCGTCCGCCTGCCGCGCCTCTCGCCCTCCGACGACGTCCGCATCTGGGCGAAGCTGGAGGACCGTAACCCGACCGGTTCCATCAAGGACCGCCCGGCGCTGCACATGGTCGAACAGGCGGAGAAGGACGGGCGGTTGACGCCCGGCTGCACGATCCTGGAGCCGACGTCCGGCAACACGGGCATCTCGCTCGCGATGGCGGCCAAGCTCAAGGGCTACCGCATCGTGTGCGTCATGCCGGAGAACACCTCGCAGGAGCGGCGTGAGCTCCTCGCCATGTGGGGCGCGGAGATCATTCCGTCCCCGGCGGCGGGCGGCTCCAACACGGCGGTACGCGTCGCCAAGGAGCTGGCGGCCGAGCACCCGGACTGGGTGATGCTCTACCAGTACGGCAACCCGGACAACGCGGGCGCGCACTACGCGACGACCGGCCCGGAGATCCTCGCGGACCTCCCCTCGGTCACCCACTTCGTGGCGGGCCTCGGCACCACGGGCACGCTCATGGGCGTGGGCCGCTTCCTGCGCGAGCAGAAGCCGGACATCAAGATCGTCGCCGCGGAGCCCCGCTACGACGACCTCGTGTACGGCCTGCGGAACCTGGACGAGGGCTTCGTCCCCGAGCTGTACGACGCGTCCGTCCTGACCACCCGCTTCTCCGTCGGCTCGGCGGACGCGGTGACGCGCACCCGCGAGCTCCTCCAGCAGGAGGGCATCTTCGCCGGGGTCTCCACCGGGGCCGCGCTGCACGCGGCGATCGGCGTCGGCAAGAAGGCGGTGGCGGCGGGGGAGTCCGCCGACATCGTGTTCGTCGTGGCCGACGGCGGGTGGAAGTACCTCTCGACGGGCGTCTACACCGCCGAGACGACCGAGGCGGCCATCGAGACACTGCAGGGCCAACTCTGGGCGTAGCAGCAGATCCGCATCAACGCCGGACGGGCCGGAGACATCCGGCCCGTCCGGCGTTCTGCTGCTCAGCCCGCCAAGTACCGAACCTGGTCCCACAGCGCCGGATCCACGATCCCCGCCCGCCTGCGGAACTCCCACACCGGAACGTCCCGCAGCTCGGCCGTCTCCAGGAAGCTGGGCCGCCCCCGCGCGTCGCCCACCGAACCGGGCGGCAGCGGGATCACCCCGGCCCGCTCGTCGTGGTACTTGCTGGTGATCTTCGCGACGACCGCGCTCTCGCCCCGCACCGAAAGGACGAGACAGGGCCGGTCCTTCTCGCCCGTACCGTCCTCGTAGGGCACTTTCGCCCACCAGATCTCGGCCGGTTCGGGCGCGGGCAGCCTGCGCCGCGGCCCGCGCGGACGGCTCGGCGGACGGGTGGTCCGACCGCGGGGTCCGCGGTCGCTGCGCCCCCGGCCGTCCACCACGGCGGCGACCATCGCGAGCACCACCACAGCGGCCAGGGCGAGCCACCACGACGTATCCATACCGCAGACGGTACCGGCGCGCACCCCGCCCCGCGCGCCCCCCGAACCGGTGACACCGCAGGTGAGTTCTCCCACAACGGCCCACGACGGAGGAGCGACCGGACCTTTTGCGCCTTACGCTCGACGGATCGCAGAACTCCTCGAAGAGCCTGACGCAGGCCTCTTCGCGAGCCCCCGCAAGGCCCCCGCACAACCCCCGTTTCGCCCCCGGAGGTTTCCGCTCCATGAAGCTCACCGTCGTCGGCTGCTCGGGGTCGTTTCCGTCCGCGGACTCGGCCTGTTCGAGCTACCTCGTCGAGGCCGACGGCTTCCGGCTGCTTCTCGACATGGGCAATGGTGCCCTCGGCGAGCTGCAGCGCCATGTCGGTCTCTACGACATCGACGCGATTTTCCTCAGCCATCTCCACGCCGATCACTGCATCGACATGTGCGCCTATTTCGTGGCGCGCTACTACCGGCACGACGGCGGCCGCTGCGCCCCCATCCCGGTCTACGGACCCGAGGGCACCGAACAGCGCCTCACGACCGCGTACGCCGACACCCCGTCGGCCTCCTCGATGAGCGAGGTCTTCGACTTCCACACCGTCAAGCCGGCCTCGTTCGACATCGGCCCCTTCTCGGTCCGCACGGAGAAGATGCGCCACCCCGTCGAGGCGTACGCCATCCGCGTCGAGCACGGGGGCAAGTCCCTCACGTACTCGGGAGACACCGGCGTGAGCGGCGCGCTCGACGAACTGGCCGCCGACACCGACCTGTTCCTCTGCGAGGCGGCTTTCACCGCCGGCAAGGAGAACATCCCCGACCTGCACCTCAACGGCCGTGAGGCGGGCGAGTCCGCCCGGCGCGCGAAGGCGGCGCGCCTCGTCCTCACCCACATCCCGCCGTGGACCGACCCCCAGGTGAACCTGGCGGACGCGCGGACGGCGTACGAAGGACCGGTCGAACTCGCGTCGCCCGGCCGGAGCTACGAGATCTGACGATCCAGCGGTCTAGCGCCTGGTTCCGCGGCCGCCCAGCGCCATCCTGTTCCAGGTGTGGCGGCGGCCGCGGATCGCGACCGAGTAGGCGTACATGACCTCCGGGTCGCACATGCCCGGCAGGTAGGAGTCCCCGAAGTGGTGCGCGTCGACGCCCACTTCCTTCGCGTTCAGGGCCAGCTGCGGCACGACGTTCGCGTGGCTGCCCTCCTGGCTGGTGCCGATCGCGCCCATCACGACCGCCCCCGCGTCCTGCACCGCGGCCACCGCCTCGGCGGCCAGCTCCTTGGTGACGCCCGGCAGCGTCCCGGGCAGCGGCATGACGACGCCGTCCGCGCCCGCGTCCACGAGCGAGGTGAGCCGGGCGGCGGTGACCCGCTCCGGGTACCCCGCGTGGTGCATCTTGCCGCTCCAGAGCGCGACGTCGTCACCGAGGCCCTGCCGCAGCTCCTCCGTGACCCGCGCCAGACCCTCGTACGAACCGCCCGTCCCCGGATTCGCCGTCAGGCAGAGCATCGCCGCACCCATGTCGATCAGCCGTCGGGCGTACTCGGGCTTGGCGCGGCGGATCTCGGGGACGTCGCCGGGCTCCAGATTGATGCCGACGGGCCGCCCGATGAAGGCGGCGAGCTCGGCGATGGACGTGAACGTGCCGAGACCGGGCAGGTCGAGCCGCTCGCCGTCCCAGGCCCGCTCGATCAGGTTCAGTACGACGATGTCGGCGCCGAAGGCCGCGACGAGCTCGGCGTTGTGCACACCGGGCATGCCGGGCATCGGGACGAGGGCCGCCCGGTCGGCGAACACCTCGCCGACCATGGTGCGGCCCTCGGCGGCGGCGACCGACGCGGTCAGGGCGCGGCCGCGGAGTGCGGAGAGCTGGTCGCGGTCGAGGTCGAGGATGCGGGGGGTCGTCATGTATCCGACGGTAAGCGGACGAGACGGACAAAGCCCCGCACCGTTGGTCTCAACGGTGCGGGGCTTTCGTCCTGAAGTGAGGCTGAGGCCTACTTCGCCTCGGCCTTCTGGAGCTCGGCGAGCTCCTCGTCGGACTCGCGGCCCGGCGTCGGGAGGTTCCACTTGGTGATCGCGAAGCGGAAGATCGCGTAGTAGACCGCGGCGAAGCAGAGGCCGACGAGTACGAGCATCCAGGGCTTGGTCGCGATGCCCAGGTTGAGGAAGAAGTCGATCGCACCGGCCGAGAAGCCGAAGCCGTCCTTCATGCCGAGCGCCCAGGTCAGCGCCATGGAGACACCGGTAAGAACCGCGTGGATCGCGTACAGGACCGGGGCGATGAACATGAACGTGAACTCGATCGGCTCGGTCACGCCGGTGACGAAGGCGGTGAGCGCGAGGGAGAACATCATGCCGCCGACGACCTTGCGGCGCTCGGGGCGCGCGCAGTGGACGATCGCGAGGCAGGCCGCGGGGAGGGCGAACATCATGATCGGGAAGAAGCCGGTCATGAACTGTCCGGCGGACGGGTCGCCCTGGAGGAAGCGGGCGATGTCGCCGCTCTTGCCCTCGTACGAACCGGCCTGGAACCACGGGAAGGAGTTCAGGAGGTGGTGCATGCCGACGGGGATCAGCGCACGGTTGACGACACCGAAGATGCCCGCGCCGACCGCGCCCGAACCGACCAGCCACTCACCGAAGTTGTGCAGACCCGTGCCGAGGACCGGCCAGATGTAGCCGAAGATGATGCCGATGAACAGACCCGCGAAGGCGGAGAGGATCGGGACCAGGCGGCGGCCGCCGAAGAAGCCCGCCCAGTCGGGCAGCTTCGTCCGGTAGAACTTCTGGTAGAGCAGGGCCACGACTATGCCCATGACCACGCCGCCGAGGACCTTGGCGTCCACGGGCGCGTCCACCATGACGACCTTGCCGTCGACGGCCGTGGCGACCTTCGGCAGGTTCTTGTCCGTGAAGGTGCCGAGCACCTTCTGGAAGACCAGGTAGCCGGTGACGGCCGCGAGAGCGGTCGAGCCGTCCGACTTCTTGGCGAAGCCGATCGCGATGCCGACGGCGAACAGGAGCGCCATGTTGTCGATGATCGCGCTGCCACCGGCCGCCATGAAGGTGGCGATCTTGGTGATGAACTCGGGGAAGGACTCGCGGCCCAGCATGTCGGGCTGGCCGAGGCGGATGAGCAGGGCGCCTGCGGGCAGCACGGCGACCGGCAGCATGAGGCTGCGGCCGATGCGCTGCATGACAGCCATCGCGCCTGCGCCCTTCTTCTTGTCGGCCGCGGGGGCGGCACTGGCCGTGGACACAACTTCCTCCAGTGGGCAAGGCGCCGCCAAGGACATGGAAGAGGGGGACGGCGGCGTCTCCGGGGGTCCCGCGGCGAGAGCCGCGTGGTCTACACCAATTAGTGGTGTAGACCTGTTGTAGCACGGTGAAGGTGACGTAAGGAACCCACGAGTTTTGTGGGGTCGGCCATAACGCGAAATGAACGGCAAAAGACCCCCGGACCCGAAGTCCGAGGGTCTTCCGTATGTGGCTGTGTGCGGGGGCGTGGGCTCAGCCCTTGCTGGAGCTAAGCCTTGGTCTGCTCCGCGTCCAGTGCTTCCGCTTCCTCTTCCGGTTCTCGTCCGGGCGTATGCAGGTCGAACTTGCGGATCACGAAGCTGAACAGGACGTAGTACACCGCGGCGAAGACAAGGCCGATCGGGATGATCAGCCAGGGTTTGGTCGCCAGGCTCCAGTTGATCACGTAGTCGATCAGACCCGCCGAGAAGCTGAAGCCGTCCTTGACCCCCAGGCCCCACGTCACCGCCATCGAGACACCGGTGAGGACCGCGTGGATCGCGTACAGGGCCGGGGCGATGAACAGGAACGAGTACTCGATCGGTTCGGTGATGCCCGTGACGAACGACGTCAGGCCGACCGACAGCATCAGCCCGCCGACCACCTTGCGGCGCTCGGGGCGGGCCGCGTGCGTGATCGCGAGGGCCGCGGCCGGGAGCGCGAACATCATGATCGGGAAGAAGCCCGACGTGAACTGACCCGCCGTCGGGTCGCCCGCGAGGAAGCGGTTGATGTCACCGTGGACGATCGTGCCGTCCGGCTTGGTGAAGTCGCCGAACTGGAACCAGACGAACGTGTTCAGGAACTGGTGCAGGCCGATCGTGAGCAGCGCGCGGTTGGCCACGCCGAAGATTCCCGAGCCCAGCCAGCCGAGGTCCACGAGCCACTTGGAGAAGCTGGTCAGGGCGTCACCGACGGGCGGCCAGATCCACACGCACAGACCCGCGAAGACCAGACCGACGAAGGCCATGATGATCGGCACGAGGCGGCGGCCGTTGAAGAAGCCGAGCCAGTCGACCAGCTTCACGCGGTGGTAGCGCTGCCAGAACCAGGCGGAGAGCAGGCCCATCACGATGCCGCCGAAGACCCCTGGGTTCTGGTACGGGGCCTGTGCGACCGTTCCGTCCTCCGCCACGCAGACGCCGCCCCACATCCCCGCGCCGCCGAAGGTGGTGTCCGTGGGGCAGCCGTCGGGGAAGGCGCGCAGGACCGCGTAGTAGACGAGGAAACCGGCGACCGCCGCGAGGGCGGTGGAGCCGTCCGACTTCTTGGCCATGCCGATCGCGACACCGATGCAGAACAGCAGGGGCAGACCGAGGGTGGAGTCCAGGAGCGAACCGCCCGCCGCCGCGAAGACCTTGGCGACGTTGTCCCAGCCGAGGCCGTCGGCGCCGAAGACGTCCGGCTGGCCGAGGCGGTTGAGGATGCCGGCGGCAGGCAGGACGGCGATGGGGAGCTGGAGGCTGCGGCCCATCTTCTGCAGGCCCTGGAAAAGACCGCCCCACCACTTCTTCTGCGGCACCGCTGCTGCTTCGGAACTCATCGGCGTCCCCTCCGGAACAAGCCAGGTTTGGCGGTCGTTGAAAACTGGTGTAGACCAGTTGCGGAACGGGTGCGGTGCCGTCCCCACAGAGATGACACCTTGATCGTCATCATTGGGTACGAGTGACGTAACCGCCCGCGAAGATGCTCCAACCGTGCGTTACCGTGACAAAGCGGACCTACGGTGTGGTGAGGCCGCGTCCTTTAGGAACAGGGAGAACACCATGGCCAGCAAGGCTGAGAAGATCGTTGCCGGGCTCGGCGGCATCGACAACATCGAAGAGGTCGAGGGCTGCATCACCCGCCTCCGCACCGAGGTTCACGACCCGAGCAAGGTCGACGACGCCGCGCTGAAGGCCGCAGGCGCCCACGGCGTCGTCAAGATGGGCACCGCGATCCAGGTCGTCATCGGCACCGACGCGGACCCGATCGCCGCGGACATCGAAGACATGATGTGAGTCGCTGAACGCACCGGTGAGGGACCCTGCCCGGCAACGGGGAAGGGTCCCTCACCCATGCGGCGGGGACGGGCCACTCACCCAGGTGCGGATAGGCTCAGCCGCATGTCCTCACAGCCCCGCATCGACGGCCGCACCCCCGAACAGCTCCGCCCGATCACCATCGAACGCGGCTGGAGCAAGCACGCCGAGGGTTCGGTCCTCATCTCCTTCGGAGACACCAAGGTCTTCTGCACCGCCTCCGTCACCGAGGGCGTCCCGCGCTGGCGCAAGGGCAGCGGCGAAGGCTGGGTCACGGCCGAGTACTCGATGCTGCCGCGCTCCACCAACACCCGCGGCGACCGCGAATCCGTACGCGGCAAGATCGGCGGACGCACGCACGAGATCTCCCGCCTCATCGGCCGCAGCCTGCGCGCCGTCATCGACTACAAGGCGCTTGGCGAGAACACCATCGTCCTCGACTGCGACGTCCTCCAGGCCGACGGAGGCACCCGCACCGCCGCCATCACCGGCGCGTACGTGGCCCTTGCCGACGCCGTCGCCTGGGCCCAGGGCAAGAAGCTCATCAAGGCCGGCCGCAAGCCCCTCACCGACACCGTCTCCGCCGTCTCCGTCGGCATCGTCGGCGGCGTGCCGCTCCTCGACCTGCGCTACGAGGAGGACGTGAAGGCCGACACCGACATGAACGTCGTCTGCACCGGCGACGGCCGCTTCGTCGAGGTCCAGGGCACCGCCGAGGCCGAGCCCTTCGACCGCAAGGAACTCAACGCCCTGCTCGACCTCGCGGTCGGCGGCTGCGAGGACCTGGCCGCGTTCCAGCGCGAGGCGCTCGAAGCCACGCAGCAGTAGTCAGCGGGGCGGACAACCAACTGGGCGGCCGGCAGAGGCAACCATCGGACCCCCCACACGCGTTCTTACCGATACAGGCGCACGGGCAATGCCGTGCGCCTGTGTCAGCACCCGGGGAGGGATCCACGCATGGCCGCGCGTCACCGCCGTATCGCCATCGCCATCACGTCCGTACTGATCGCCGTACCGGCGGGCGTCGGACTTGTCGGCTGCAGCGCAGTCGAGAAGGCCCTCGACTGCGTCCAGACCGCGGACGCCATCGCCGACAGCGTCACCGACCTCCAGCAGGCCGTCGAGAAGGCGGGCGACGACCCCACGCAGGCGGACGAGGCACTCGACAAGATCGACAAGAACATCGACGAGATCGGCGACAAGACCGACAACACCGACGTGAACAAGGCGGTCGACGACCTCGACAAGGCCGTCGCCAACGTCCGCACGTCCATCGACAACGGCGACGCGACCCCCGACCTCAGCCCGATCACGGACGCGGCCGGCGAACTGACGAAGGTCTGCACGCCGTAGCACCCGGGGCAGGGCCGTAGCACCCGGGGCAGGCCGGATACTGGTGGGCATGACCCGCCTCATCCTCGCCACCCGCAACAACGGCAAGATCACGGAACTCAAGGCGATCCTCGCCGACGCAGGCCTCACCCATGACCTCGTCGGCGCGGACGCCTACCCCGAGATCCCCGACGTCAGGGAAACCGGCGTCACTTTCGCCGAGAACGCCCTCTTGAAGGCCCACGCCCTGGCCCAGGCCACCGGCCTCCCCGCGGTAGCCGACGACTCCGGCCTCTGCGTGGACGTCCTCGGCGGCGCCCCCGGCATCTTCTCCGCCCGCTGGGCAGGCCGCCACGGCGACGACACCGCGAACCTGAACCTCCTCCTGGCCCAACTCGGCGACATCGACGCGGACACCCACCGGGGAGCCCACTTCGCCTGCGCGGCGGCACTGGCCCTGCCGGACGGCACGGAACGGGTGGTGGAAGGCCAACTGAGGGGCGTACTGCGCCACGCCCCCGCGGGCGCGGGCGGCTTCGGCTACGACCCGATCCTCCAGCCGGAGGGCGAGACACGCACGTGCGCGGAGCTCTCAGCCGCCGAGAAGAACGCGATCAGCCATCGGGGGAAGGCGTTTCGGGCGTTGGTGCCTGTGGTGCGGGAGTTGTTGGGCTGAGGGATGCACGGACGACGAAGGCCCGGCTCGCGGGGTGCGCGAGCCGGGCCTTAGAAACGAAGGCGTGCGGCCGGAGGGACTCGAACCCTCAAGGGATTTCTCCCACAACATCCTAAGTGTTGCGCGTAGGCCAGTTCCGCCACGGCCGCATGGCCAGTCATGTTACCGGTCAGGCGGTGCTTAGTCTCCGGACCCCGATGGGTGCACGGCGGCCTCCGCGACACCAGGTACTGGTGATCGCATGGCAGTTGGGACAGAGCAGCCGCAGATTCTCGCGCCGGTCGTCGCTCCAGTCGCCGTTGATGTGGTCGATCTCCAGCGTCATGGGCTTCCCGTTCCACTCGGGCGGGGTCCCACACCCGTCGCACAGCTCGGGGACGCCGATCTCGCTCAGCGCTCGACGCAGGAAGACGGTCCTGGTGCGGCGCTGACGGTCGTGCTTGACGAGCACGTCCGCTGCCGTCTTCAGAGGTGTCGTTCCTGGCTTGCCCCGTTGGTGGGCCTGACCGAGGAAGTGGGAGGTGTCCAGTCCGTCCTCGTCCACCCAGCGACGGAACAGTGCGTATGGCCGGCCGTTCGCCGCCTTCCCCAGCATGCGCAGTGCTCCTGCGATGGATGAGGACTGCGAGACCACCTGCCGAAGTTCCTCGGGGGAAGGTCTGGTGTGCCCTCGCCGTGGACGTGGAAGGTGGGAGACATCGATTCCGAAGTGGTCGAACCGCGTGAACAGATGACGGCGGAGGCTCCCGTAAGGGCGCGTGCCCAGAAAGGCGATGACTTCGTCGATACTGGAACAGCTCTCGGCGGCCTGTGCCAGCAGTTCCCGCGTGTAGCGGACCGGCTCGCTCATGACCGTCGTCCCTTGGCCCGGCCCCGGTAAGTATCCGTGGTCGCGTGGCAGTTGGGGCACAGCAGTCGCAGATTCTCCATCCGGTTGTTGCGCCAGTCACCGTCGATGTGGTCCACCTCCAGCGCCAGGGGATGTCCTCGCCACAGCGGATCCGTTCCGCATATCGCGCACCGCTCGACGACGCCGAGTTCGGTCATGGCCCGCTTGAGCCGGTCACTCTGCATGCGCCGGGCCGTCGTCGGCTCTTGTTCGACCAGGATCTGATGCGGCGTGCGGCGCTGCTTGGGGACGCCGGTCCGGGACGGCTGCTGGAAGTGCGACGTGTCGATGCCGTACGCCTTGATGCGGCGCGCGATGTGCGTGTGGTGGCCGCCCACGACCTCGATCCCCAGGTACCGCAACACGTCGTTCACGCTCTTCGAGGCGGCCACAGCAGGCTCGAGGACCTCCCTGGTCCACCGAGCCCCCTCCCGCTCGAAGTGGGACGTATCTACCCCCAGCTTCTTCATCCGCTGGTGGATGTACCTCCGCGTCGAACTCTTCGGGTCCACCTCCAATCTGCCCAGCGCCTCGGACAACGTCCGCGATGACTTGGCAGCCTCCTCCAGGCGCTCCCTGGTGTACGCACTGACCGGCATGATTTCCCCTCCGCATCCGGCCGCCTGTTCGCAGCCTCGTACGGGCCAACGAACCGACAATCGGACCGTCACGTCCGAAATACGGAACGGCCCGCCTCACTTTCGAGTGGGGCGGGCCGTTCCGGGATGCGGGTGAGGAGGGGGAGGGGTCAGAACTTCGGGGTTGGGGCTGCCGCCTCCACCAGTTCCGCTGCCTCCTGCTTCGTCTCCACCGACGGGGGCGAGCCGGACAAGGGCTTCTGGGCCGTTTCCTTCATGCAGGCCACCGCCACTATGCCGACCAGCGCCGCCGCCATCGAGTAGTACGCCGGGATCATGTCCGTCCCCGTGATGCTGATCAGGGAGGTGATGACCAGGGGGGCCGTGCCGCCGAAGAGGGAGGCGGAGATGTTGTAGCCGACCGACAGGGAGCCGTAGCGGACCGAGGTCGGGAACAGGGCCGGGAGCGTGGCCGACATCGTGCCCAGGAGGCAGACCAGGGAGAGGCCGAGCAGCAGCATGCCGCCGGAGACCGCGATCAGGCTGCCCTGCTTGATCAGGAGGAACGCCGGGATGGACAGGACGAAGAAGCTGACCATGCCCGTCATCAGGAGCGGCTTGCGGCCGAAGCGGTCGGAGAGCTTGCCGACCTGGCTGATGATCAGCATCAGGATCACCATCGTGCCGATGAGGATCAGCAGGCCGTGCGAGTCGTCGTAGCCGAGTTCGTCCGAGAGGTACGTCGGCATGTACGACAGGAGCATGTAGTCGGTGACGTTGTACGCGCCGACCAGGGCGATGCACAGGATCAGCGTGGGCCAGTAGTTGGTGAAGATCTTCGCCAGGTCGCCCTTGGCGGTGGTCTCCACGGTGGAGGCGCCCTCGGACGCCGAGTGGAAGGTGGCGTCCTCCATCTTCTGGAACGCGGGCGTCTCGTCGAGCTTCAGCCGCAGGTAGAGGCCGACGAGGCCGAGCGGGCCCGCGACGAGGAACGGGACGCGCCAGCCCCACGACTCCATGGTCGCCGAGCCGAGCGCCGAGTTGAGGATCAGCACCAGGCCGGCCGCGCCCGTGTAGCCGGCGAGGGTGCCCATCTCCAGGAAGCTGCCGAAGTAGCCGCGACGCTTGTCGGGGGCGTACTCGGCGATGAAGGTGGAGGCGCCGCCGTACTCACCGCCCGTGGAGAAGCCCTGCACGAGGCGGAAGAAGATCAGCAGGACCGGGGCCCAGAAGCCGATCGTGGCGTAGGACGGGATCAGGCCGATGGCGAGGGTGCCGATCGCCATCATGATCATCGTCAGCGCGAGGACCTTCTTACGGCCGATCTTGTCGCCCATCGGGCCGAAGACCATGCCGCCGATGGGCCGCACGAGGAAGGACACCGCGAAGGTCGCGAAGGAGGAGATCAGCTGGACCGTCTCGTTCCCGGAAGGGAAGAAGACGTGGCCGATGGTGACGGCCAGGTAGCTGTAGATGCCGAAGTCGAACCACTCCATGGCGTTTCCGAGCGAGGCCGCTTTGACCGCCCGCTTGACCGCGGCATCGTCCGTGACCGTGATGTCCGTGCGGCGCAACGGTGGATTCGCGCGCCGTTTGGCGGCTCGGAAGAGGGTGCGGTGGCGCTTCACAGCCTCTGTATCGGCCTCTGCCTCGTCGTGGGCCGCCATGGGTAGTCCTTCCGTTCTGCGAACAATCCTCCTGGCATCATTTGCTCGAACATCGACGACGCAAACGAACGCCCCCATGAAGGGGGCGTTCGTCACAATGTGAGTGGGGCGGGAAGGCGCGGGTCAGATGCCAAGGTCCTTGATGATCTTGGCCACGTGGCCGGTCGCCTTGACGTTGTAGAACGCGTGCTCGACCTTGCCCGCCTCGTCGACCACGATCGTGGAGCGGATGACGCCGGTCACGGTCTTGCCGTACAGCTTCTTCTCGCCGAATGCGCCGTACGCCTCCAGGGTCTCCTTGGAGGGGTCGCCGACCAGGGTGACCTTGAGGTTCTCCTGCTCGCGGAACTTCGCCAGCTTCTCCGGCTTGTCCGGGGACACGCCGATGACGTCGTAGCCCGCGGTCGCGAGCGCGTCGAGGTTGTCGGTGAAGTCGCAGGCCTGCTTGGTGCAGCCGGGGGTGAGGGCGGCCGGGTAGAAGTAGACGATGACCTTGCGGCCCTTGTGGTCGGCCAGGGAGACGTCCTTGCCGTCCGCGTCCGGCAGGGTGAAGGCCGGGGCCGTCTCGCCGGGGGTGAGTCGCTCGCTCATCTTCGGTCTCCTCGCACAGGGTGCTCGTAAAACGTGTGGTGACGGAGTCGAGGGTAATAGGGGTGCCGTGGGGTGCGGTGCGCCCGGAGCTGACAGACTGTCGGCGATACGTACAGAAGAACAGACAGCCGGACACGACCACGGAGGCAGCGCGGTGTCGGACACGTCGGATATCAGGACCCCGGCGCAGATCGAGGCGGACATCAAGCGCCGTCGCGAGACGCTCGCCGAGACGCTCGACGAGATCGGGGTGCGGGTCCACCCGAAGACGATCGTCGGTGACGCGAAGGCCAAGGTCGTCGCGGGCGTCGACAACTCCCTCGGCCGGGTGTACGTCGGTGCCAATCGCGTCATCTCGGACGTGCGGGGCCAGCTGGTGACCGAGGACGGTGCGCCGCGTCTGGAGCGCGTCGTGCCGGTGGCGCTGGTGGTCGTGGGGCTCGTGGGGCTGCTCACGGTGAGTTCGCGCCGCCGCAAGCGCTGACCCGGCATCGTACGGGCGTGCCGTTGGCAGGTAGGTTCGGGGCGTGAGCGCCAAGAGCCAGGGACACAGCACCCACGACGACAAGCTGCCCATCCGCATGCTGCACGACCGCGTGCTGGTGCGGCAGGACACAGGTGAGGGCGAGCGCAGGTCGGGCGGCGGCATCCTGATCCCCGCGACCGCCGCGGTCGGCAGGCGTCTGGCCTGGGCCGAGGTCGTCGCCGTCGGGCAGAACGTGCGCGCGGTGGAGCCGGGCGACCGGGTCCTGTACGACCCCGAGGACCGGGCCGAGGTGGAGGTGCGGGGCGTGGCGTACGTGCTGATGCGCGAGCGCGACCTGCATGCCGTGGCCGCCGACCGGTTCGAGGGCTCCGAGGACTCGACCGGGCTGTACCTGTAGCGCTGTAGCGGTCCACAGACGTACGGAAGGGGCTGGTGACCATCGTCACCAGCCCCTTTTGCGCGTTCTTTGCTACCTTTCAAGGACCCCGACGAGACGCGCCGTACCGGGTTTCCGCAAAGACGACGCACCCCCATTCAAGTGACGCGATCTCGCGTCTCTACGTGTCGGAGGTGCCGTCGTGGCCTGGGTTCTGTTGATCGTCGCCGGTCTGCTCGAAGTGGGCTGGTCGATCGGGATGAAGTTCACCGAGGGGTTCACCCGGCTGTGGCCGAGCGTGTTCACCGGCCTCGGGATCGTCGCGAGCATGCTGCTGCTCTCCCATGCCGCCAAGACGCTGCCCATCGGTACGGCGTACGGCGTGTGGGTCGGCATCGGTGCTGCCGGTGCGGCGGTGGTCGGGATGATGGTGCTCGGTGAGCCCGCCACCGCCGCCCGGATCTTCTTCGTCGTGCTGCTGCTCGTGGCCGTCGTGGGTCTGAAGGCGACCTCGGGGCACTAGCACCCACCGGCTACTGGGCGGGTTCGCCCCGCCTTCTGGTGGCCGAGCCGTCCGTCAGGCCGCCCAGGGCTCCGCCGTCGGCACCCGTACCGCCGTCGGCGGTGGAGCCGTCTGTCTGCCCCTGGGCGGCGCCCGGATCGGCGGTGGTGCCTCCGTCGGCCGTTCCGCCGTCGACGGTGGCACCGCCGTCCGTCTGGCCCTGCGTCTGCCCTTGATCCTGCCCCTGGGTCTGCCCCTGGTCCTGGCCCTGGGTCTGCCCTTGGTCCTGGCCCTGCGTCTGGCCCTGGTCCTGACCTTGGGTCTGGCCCTGGTCCTGGCCCTGCGTGTCGTCGTCGCCGCCGGTGGCCGCGCCGCCGGTCGCCGGGTCCGGCTCGACGTCCGTGGGGTCGGGGATCTCCGGCACGTCGGCGCCCTCCTCCAGCTCCAGGTCGAAGTCCCGCACCGGCTCGCCCTCCAGGGCGTCCCTGGTGAACTGCGCCCAGATCTGGGCGGGGTAGGCGCCGCCGTTGATGCGCGGCTGGCCGAGCGCCCCGTACAGCGGCGTGTGCGCGCCGGTGTCCGGGTCCTGGCCCATCACGGAGACCACCGTGGCGAGTTCGGGGGTGTAGCCCGCGAACCAGGCGGCCTGGTCCTCCTCCGCGGTGCCGGTCTTGCCGGCCGCCGGGCGGCCCGCGGCCTGCGCCGCCGTGCCCGTGCCGCCGTCGACGACGCTCTGCAGGATGGACGTGGTGGTGTCGGCGGCCTCGCGGCTGACGGCCTGCGCGGTCTTCTTCTCCGGCAGTTCGATCTCCTGGCCGTCCTTGGTGACCCTCTCGACCATCGTGTACGTGCCGTGCTTGCCGTGGTTGGCGAGCGTCGCGTACGCCTCCGTCATGTCCAGGACGGAGGCCGTGGACGGGCCGAGCGCGATGGAGGGGGACGCGGTCAGGTCGGGGGTGGACTCCGGGACGCCGAGGGCGATCGCCGTGTCCTTGACCTTGTCCGAGCCGACGTCGACGGCCATCTGCGCGTAGACGGAGTTGACGGACTTGTCGGTGGCGGCGCGGACGGTGATGTTGCCGTAGTTGACGTCGTCCTCGTTCTCGGGGGCGTACGTCCCGCCGTCCCAGCCCTGCACCGGGCGCTTGTTGGTGCCGTCGTAGATCGTGTTCGGGGTGATCGTGCGGCCGTCCTGGGTGACCGAGCCGTTCTCCACGGCCGAGGTGAAGACGAACGGCTTGAAGGTGGAGCCCACTTGGTAGTCGCGGCGCGTGGCGTTGTTGACGTACTGCTTGGTGTAGTCGATGCCGCCGTACATCGCGACGACCTTGCCGGTGTCCGGGTCAATCGAGGCGCCGCCCGCGCGCACGTTGCGGTCGACCTTGCGGGCGTCCTTGTCGACCTTGGACATCACCTGGTCGTCGACGGCCTCCTTGAAGGCCTCCTGGCGGTTCTTCTGGAGGGTGGTGGTGATGCGGTAGCCGCCCTTGGCCAGGGTGTCCTCGTCGACGATGTCGTTGGACGTCAGGTAGTCCTCGACGGCCTGCACGAGGTAACCGCGCTGCCCGGAGAGGCCGGAGGCGCCCTTGGCCTCCTTCGGCGTCGGGAACTTGGTCTTCGCGCGTTCGGCGGCGCTGAGCCACCCCTCCTTGACCATGCCGTCCAGGACGTAGTTCCAGCGGCCCTCGGCGCGCTGCTTGTTCTCCGGGTGGGTCGCCACGTCGTACGCGTTGGGCGAGTTGAGGAGCGTCGCCAGATAGGCGCCCTGCGCGGTGTCCAGGTCCTTGACGTCCTCGCCGAAGTAGGCCTGGGCCGCGGCCTGCACGCCGTACGCGTTGCGTCCGAAGTAGCTGGTGTTGAGATACCCGGCGAGGATGTCGTTCTTGCTCACCTCGCGGTCCAGCTTGATGGAGATGAAGAATTCCTTCGCCTTGCGGGTGATCGTCTGCTCCTGGCCCAGGTAGTAGTTCTTCACGAACTGCTGGGTGATCGTCGAACCGGACTGCTTGCCCTTGCCGGTGACGGTGTTCCAGGCGGCGCGGATCATCGCCTTGGGGTCGACCGCGGACTCGCTGTAGAAGTCCCGGTCCTCGGCGGCGAGCGCGGCGTGCTGGACCTTCTTGGGGATCTGGCTCAGCGGTACGTTCTCGCGGTTGACCTCGCCGTCGCGGGCCAGTTGGCTGCCGTCGGCGTAGAGGTAGACGTTGCTCTGCGCGGTGGCCGCCGCGTTGGCCGGCGGGATGTCGACGATCATGTAGCCCGCGACGAAGCCGCCGACGCAGAGCAGGATCAGCAGGATGAACCCGCCGAGCACCATGCGCCAGGTGGGGAAGATCCGCCGCCAGCCCTTGCGCTTGGGGCGTTTCTTCTTGCCCTTCTTGCCCGTGCCCTTGTCGCCGTCAGTGTCCTGCGCGTCCGCCGCGCCCTCAGGCGTACTGGCGGCGTCGGGGGCGTCGGGGGTGCTCTCGGGTGTGTCGGCCGGGGTGTCCACGGGTTCGCGGGGCGCCCAGCCCTCTGGTCCCTTGGCGCCCTGCTGCTGCGGCTCGTCGCTGCTCATGTCTCGTGGAACTCCCGTTTCGCGTCGTACGTCACGTACGCCTCGTACGACCCATTGCACACTGTCGCTTCATGCGTTCCCTGCCAGGCACGCGCCGTGCGCCGAAAATGCCTGGCACGAGCGATGACGACCGCACTAGGCTCCGTCTCTTTGGCCCGGAACGGGCACGGCTCTCGTCAAGGCTGTCGTCAAGACTCTCGTTAAAGGGGATGCGTGTGCGTACAGGACGGTTCCGCTTGTACGCGGCCGTCGCCCGCGGAGGCTTCCGGCGGTACGCGACCTATCGGACGGCGACCCTGGCCGGGGTGTTCACCAACACCGTCTTCGGGCTGATCCTCGCCTACACCTACATCGCGCTCTGGGACGAGCGGCCCGGCCTCGGCGGCTACGACCAGTCGCAGGCACTGACGTTCGTCTGGCTGGGGCAGGCGCTGCTCACGGTGATGGCGCTGATGGGCGGCGGCTTCGAGGGCGAGCTGATCGAGCGGATCCGCACCGGAGACATCGCCGTCGACCTGTACCGGCCCGCCGACCTGCAGCTCTGGTGGCTCGCGACCGACCTGGGCAGGGCCCTGTTCCAGCTCCTGGGGCGCGGTGTCGTGCCGATGGTGGTCGGCGCCCTCATCTTCGACCTGGCCCTGCCCACCGAGCCGTTGCGCTGGCTGGCGTTCCTGCTCGCCGTGTTCCTCGGCGCCCTTGTCAGTTTCGCGCTGCGCTTTTTGGTGGCGCTCTCCGCGTTCTGGCTGATGGACGGCGCGGGCACCACCCAGGTGGCGATGCTCGCGGGCACCTTCTTCTCCGGGATGCTGCTCCCGCTGAACGTCTTCCCCGGCGCCCTGGGCGAGATCGCCCGCGCCCTGCCCTGGTCGGCGCTGCTCCAGGTGCCCGCCGACGTGTTCCTCGGCAAGCACACGGGCGTGGACCTGCTCCAGACGTACGCCTTCCAGATCGGCTGGGCCGCGGCGCTGCTCACGGCCGGGCGGCTGCTGCAGGCCGTGGCCACGCGACGGGTGGTGGTCCAGGGTGGCTGACCTGACACGGATGCGGGACGGGCTCACGCGGAAGCGACATGGCCTCACGCAGGTGCGGGACGGGCTTCGTGCCTACCGGCTGATCTCCGCCATGTGGATCCGCTCCCTCATGGCCTACCGCCTCTCCTTCGCGATGACGGCGCTCGGCAACTTCGCGGTGACCGCCTTCGACTTCGCGGCGATCCTGCTGATGTTCTCCCAGGTGGACCGGCTCGGCGGCTACTCGCTCTCCGAGATCGCCTTCCTGTACGGCGCCTCATGCACCTCGTTCGGGCTCGCCGACCTCTCCCTGGGGTCCATGGACCGGCTCGGCAAGCGGGTGCGCGACGGCACGCTCGACACGCTCCTGGTGCGGCCCGCCCCGGTGATCGCACAGGTCGCCGCCGACCGCTTCGGGCTGCACAGGGTCGGGCGTCTCCTCCAGGGCGGGTTCGTCCTCGTGTACGCGCTCGTGGTCCTGGACATCGCCTGGACCCCGCTGAAGGTCCTGATGGTCCCGCTGATGCTGCTCTGCGGCGCGGGCATCTTCGCGGCCGTGTTCGTGGCGGGCGCGGCCTTCCAGTTCGTGGCGCAGGACGCGGCCGAGGTGCAGAACGCCTTCACGTACGGCGGCACCACGCTGCTCCAGTTCCCGCCGACCGTCTTCGCCAAGGACCTGGTGCGCGGCGCCACGTTCATCCTGCCGCTGGCCTTCGTGAACTGGATCCCCGCCCTGTACGTCCTCGGCCGGCCCTATCCGCTCGACCTGCCGACGTGGGTCGCGTTCACGCCGCCGCTCGTGGCCGCCGTCCTCCTCGCACTCGCGGGCCTCGCCTGGCGCACGGGCCTTCGTTCGTACCGCAGCACAGGGAGCTGAACTGCCGTGGAATCAGACCTCATTGAGCTCGACGGCGTCGAGAAGGTCTTCGACGTACGGAAGAAGACCGGCTTCCTGCGGCGCGAGAAGCACGAGGTGCGTGCCGTCGACGGCATCAGCTTCACCGTGCCGCGCGGCGAGATGGTCGGCTACATCGGGCCGAACGGCGCGGGCAAGTCGACGACGATCAAGATGCTGACCGGCATCCTGACGCCCAGCGGAGGGCGGCTGCGCGTGGCGGGCATCGACCCGTCCCGCGAGCGCACCCGCCTGGCGCGGCGCATCGGCGTGGTCTTCGGCCAGCGCACCACCCTGTGGTGGGACCTGCCGCTGATCGACTCGTACCGCCTGATGCACCGCATGTACCGGATCCCGGACGCCCGCTTCAAGGAGAACCTCGACCGCTGCGTCGAACTCCTGGAGCTGGGCGCCCTGTTGGACGTCCCCGTGCGTCAGCTCTCGCTCGGTCAGCGGATGCGCGGCGACATCGCGGCGGCGCTGCTCCACGATCCCGAGGTGCTGTACCTGGACGAGCCGACGATCGGCCTCGACGTGATCAGCAAGGCCAAAGTGCGGGAGTTCCTGCGGGACTTGAACGCGGAGGCGGGCACGACGGTCCTGCTCACCACGCACGACCTCACCGACATCGAGCAGCTCTGCAAGCGCGTGATGGTGATCGACCACGGCCGCCTGATGTACGACGGCGCGCTTGCCGGTCTGCACGAGGTGGGCGAGAGCGAGCGGACCCTGGTCGTGGACCTGGAACGTGAACTTCCGCCCATCGAGGTGGAGTCGGCGAGGGTGGTGAGGGTGGAGGGCCCGCGGCAGTGGCTGGCCTTCCCTGCGGCGGAGTCGGCAGCTCCGCTTGTCGCCCGGGTCGCGGAGCGGTATCCGATGGTCGACCTCTCGGTCAGGGAACCCGACATCGAGGCGGTCATCGCCAAGATGTACGCGGAGAAGGCGACCTCGTAGGCTGCTCGCATGACCGACGAGCAGCCTCATCTCCCGGACCTCAGGGCGGCCGACGCCGACCGTGAACGCGTCGCCGAACGACTCCGTGACGCCGTGGCCGAGGGCCGCCTCGACATGGAGGAGTTCGAGGAGCGCCTGGACGCGACGTACAAGGCACGTACGTACGGCGAGCTTGAGCCGATCACCCGGGACCTGCCGGACGTGGGCGCCAAGATCTCCATGGTGAAGGGCCCGGTGAGCCAGGATCCCGACGCCATCGACTGGTCCGAGCGGATGGTGAGCGGCGAACCGTCGTCGAAGCTCGGCTTCGCCTTCTGGGGCGGTTTCAGCCGCAAGGGCGGCTGGGTGGTCGGCCGGCAGTTCGACGGGATCGCGGTGTGGGGCGGCGGCGAGATCGACCTGCGCGAGGCGCGGTTCACGGAGCGCGACGTGGAGATCCGCTGCTGGACCGTCATGGGCGGCATGCAGGTCATCGTGCCGCCGGAGATGAACGTCCTGGTCAAGGGCTTCGGCTTCATGGGCGGCTTCGACGACAAGGCGACCGGCGAGGGCACCCCCGGTTCGCCCCGCGTCGTCGTCAAGGGCTTCGCCCTGATGGGCGGCGTCGGCGTGGACCGCAAGATCCGCAGGGCCGAGAAGCTGCGCCTGAAGGAGGAGCGCCGCCGCGAGCGCCTGGAGCGGCGCGAGGGGCGGCACGAGCTGCACTCGCGCAGGCGCGAGGAGCGGGACTGACCCAGGGAGATGAGCGGGACTGACCCAGGGGGATGAGCCGGGGGGGTGCGCCCCGGCTCGGCGGCCGACTACAGCTCGGCGGCCGCGGATCCCCGCAGGTGCGTCAGGTTGAACGTCTCCGCCATCTTGCGGTAGCCCGAGTCGCTCGGGTGCAGGTGGTCGCCCGAGTCGTACTCGCCGCGCAGCTTGCGGGGGTCGTACGGATCGCGCAGCGCCCGGTCGAAGTCGACGAACTCGTCGAACACCTTGCCGTCACGGATCTGCTCGTTCACGCCCTGGCGCACGTTCTCGAGCCCCGGCTCGTACCCCCGGTGGCCGCCGAACGGCATCAGGGTCGCCCCGACGACCCGCAGCCCGCGCGTGTGCGCCTGCCGCGTCAGCTCCCGCAGGCCCTCGACGATGCGGTCGGGGTTGTTCTGGTGCGGGTTGCGCAGGATGTCGTTGACGCCGAGTGCGACGACGACGGCCTTGATGCCCGACCGGTCGAGCACGTCGCGGTCGAAGCGCGAGAGGCCGCTCGGGTTGTCCGCGGGCGTTCCGTTGCCGTCCGAGAGGACGCGGTTGCCGCTGATGCCCTCGTTCACGACGCCGTAGCGCGGGGCGCCCGACTCGTCGCGCAGGCGGTCGGCGAGGGTGTCGGTCCAGCGGGCGTTGGCGCCCATGGTCGAGGAGATGCCGTCGGTGAGCGAGTCACCGAAGACGACGACCGTGCCGTTCGACTCGTTGCTCAGGACGTCCACGGCCGAGAGGTAGCGCCAGGAGGTGCTCTGCTGGGTGTACGCGGCGCCGTTCGGGTCCTCCGTACGGTCGCCCTCGGCGATGTAGCTGACCTGGCGCGCGTGCGGGTGGAAGGTGACCGGGCCCGAGGGGGTCGGCGAGAACGTCGTGACCAGGAGGTCGACGTCGTGCGGCACGCGCAGCCTGACCGCGTCGCTCATCACCTGCTGGCCCGCGGGGATCACCACGGACGTGTTGCCGTTGAAGGCGAGGCGGCGCAGGGTGCCCGGCGCGGCGGCCGGGTTGTTCGACCCGACGGCCACGGCGATGGAGGCGTGGGTGATGCTCAGCGGCTGCTGCCCGTACAGGTTCGACAGGGTGATGCGGGCGCTGTCGCCGCCGACGCTGGTGTGCACGACGTTGCGGATGGAGCGGCCCGCGAAGCCGTTGCGGTGCGTGTTTGGTTCGGCTGCCGCGGGGGATGCGGCCCACGTACCGACCCAGGTGCCCGCGGAGGCGGGCGCCGCGGAGTTGCGCGGGCTGCGGGGCCCCGCGCTGATGGTGTCCTGAGATCCGTCGTCGGTGGATACACCGAGGTATATGGCGGCGGAAATCACCACTATTACCGCGAGGACCGCGGCAAGCAGGGCATAACCGTGACGCTTGGTCATGCGGGCTGTGTCTCCTCGAGCAGGGGGAGCCTGATCGAGGCTCCGATGTGATCACCCCATGATGCGTCATGGGCCGTGAGGCGGCCGACACTGCCCCCCTCCGACCATTCAGACGCCGGGAACTTGTGGTCCGTTCCAGGAGTCGGTCAGGAAGGGACGCACAGGGACGGGGACAATACGGATGAGGACGCCGCGAACCACGCGAACGGGTCAGGTGGAGTGAGTGGAACGCACGAATCGATCAATTCCGGAGGATGCGGCGGAAGCGGGTGCTGCCGGGCAGCATGCCCGTGAGCCCCGTCCTTCAAGCCGCGTCACGCCCGGCTCCGGAACGCCCGGCTCCGGAACGCCCGGCTCCGGAACGGGCGGCCCCGGCGCGGGCGGCGGCTTCACGTACAGCCCCGCCGACGAGGAGAAGCGGCGCGGCGTCCGCCGGATGAAGATCACCGCGACGGGCCTGCTCGTGTTCGTCGCACTCGTCTACGTCCTGGCCAAATGGGCGCAGAACTCCGGCGCCGGAGCCTGGGCGGGCTATGTCGCCGCGGCGGCCGAGGCCGGCATGGTCGGCGCGCTCGCCGACTGGTTCGCGGTGACGGCGCTCTTCCGCCACCCGCTCGGCCTGCCCATCCCGCACACGGCGATCATCCCGAACAAGAAGGACCAACTGGGCGCGTCCCTCGGCGACTTCGTGGGCGAGAACTTCCTCTCATCCGATGTCGTACGAGGCAGACTGCGCGCGGTGGGCATCGGCAGCCGCCTCGGCACCTGGCTGGCGGATCCCGAACACGCCGACCGGGTGACGGCCGAACTGGCCACGGCCCTGCGCGGCGCCCTGACGGTCCTGCGCGACTCGGACGTCCAGGCGGTCGTCGGCGAGGCCATCACGCGCCGCGCGGACGCCCAGGAGATCGCGCCCGGCATCGGCAAGATGCTGGAGAAGGTCGTCGCGGACGGCGGCCACAAGCGGGTGGTGGACCTGGTCTGCGTCCGCGCCCACGACTGGCTGGTCGAGCACGACGAGTCGGTCATGGACGCCGTCCAGGGCGGCGCACCCGGCTGGACCCCGCGGTTCGTCGACAAGAAGGTCGGCGAGCGCGTCTACAAGGAGCTGCTGCGCTTCCTCGCCGAGATGCGGGACATGCCCGAGCACCCCGCGCGCGGCGCCGTCGACCGCTTCCTCGCCGACTTCGCCGCCGACCTGCAGTCCGACTCCGACACCCGAGAGCGCGTGGAGCGCCTCAAGCGGGAGGTGCTCGGCCGCGGCGAGGTGCAGGACCTGATCGCCTCCGCCTGGTCGGCGGTGCGCCAGATGATCGTGGCCGCCGCCGAGGACGAGCGCAGCGAACTGCGCCTGCGGGTGCGGGCCGCGCTGCTCTCGCTGGGCGCGCGGATGGCGACGGACGGCCGGCTTCAGCAGAAGGTCGACGGCTGGGTCGAGGGCGCCGCGGTGTACGTGGTGACGACGTACCGGGACGAGATCACCTCCCTGATCACCGACACGGTCGCGGGCTGGGACGCCGAGCACACGTCGAAGAAGATCGAGGCCCACATCGGCCGCGACCTGCAGTTCATCCGGATCAACGGCACGGTGGTGGGAGCGTTGGCGGGGCTCGCGATCTACGCGGTGTCGCGGCTGCTGGGGGCGTAGGCGGTCCACGGGGTGCCCACGGGGTGCCCGGCGGGTGCCCGGCGGCTCCGGCGCGCGTGAGGGCGCCGTTGCTGGGCACTCTGGAGGAGCTCTCCTGACGCCGGGAGAGCCGTCGTCAGGGCCGCGGGAGCAGCAGGCCGCCGTCGGAGGCGAAGGCGGAAGCGGGGTAGGCGGGGTAAGCGGGGTAAGCAGGTGGGCCGAGTAAGGGGCCGGGTGGGAAGATCCGGACATGAGCGGAGAGGGAGCGGAGCACCCTCAGGAGCACCCCCACAGGGTGGCGGTCCTGGTCAGAGACGGTGTCCTGCCCATGGAACTGGGCCTGATCCACCAACTGTTCGGCAACGCACGCTCGCCCCGGGGCACGCGCCTCTACGAACTGACGACCTGCGCCCTGACTCCCGGCATGATCCGCACGGACGCGGACTTCCCCGTCTACGCCGAGCACGGCCCCGAAGCGGTGGCCGCCGCGGACACAGTGATCGTCCCGGCCTCGCACGAACAGGACGAGTCGCTGAGGCCGGGTGAGCTGCCGCCCGCCCTCGCCAGGACGCTCGGGTCCGCCACCGGCGCCGGTGCCCGTATCGCCTCGATCTGCACAGGAGCCTTCGCCCTGGCGGCGGCAGGCCTCCTGGACGGCCGCAGAGCAACGACCCACTGGCTCTCGACGGACCTCTTCGCCCGCACGTTCCCGGGCGTGACGGTCGACCCCGACGTCCTGTACGTGGACGAGGGCGCGGTCCTCACATCGGCGGGCGAGGCCGCGGGCATCGACCTCTGCCTGCACATGATCCGCCGCGACCACGGCGCGGCGGTGGCGGCGGAGGTGGCACGCCGCACCGTCGTACCCCCGCACCGCGAGGGCGGCCAGGCCCAGTACATCCGGCGCCCGGTGGCGGAGCCGCGCCTGACGTCCACGAGCCGGGCGAGGGAGTGGGCCCAGGAACGTCTGGAGGAGCCCCTGACGCTGGCCGGGATGGCCGAGCAGGAGTCCATGAGCGTCCGCACCTTCAGCCGCCGCTTCCGCGAGGAGACGGGCCTGACGCCGATGCAGTGGCTGACCCAGCGCCGCGTGGACCGGGCCCGCGAGCTCCTGGAGGAGACGGACCGCACGGTCGACCGCATCGCGGCGGAGGCGGGCTTCGGCACGGGCGCGTCGCTGAGGCAGCACTTCCAGGCGGGGCTCGGGGTGTCGCCGGGGGCGTACCGGATGACGTTCAGGGGGACGAGAGGCTGACCGTCCTGCCCTTGAGGACACCCGGTCTGAGTACGCGTACTCTGTCGCGCCCCATGGCTGGGTCGGCAGGCTCGTCCCCATGACGGCAAAGTCGATGAACATGAGCCCGCGTATGGGGCAGCGCATAGGTCGGCGCATGAGCCCGCGCCACGAACTGAGCCTCAAAAGTGCGCGGAAGCTGCTGACGCCCTTGCTGACGGAGCTGCCGGGCAGCCCACCCCTGCGGCGCTGGCTGACCCGCGCCCTGGGCGCCGCCCTCGCAGCGGCGGCGTACCTCCTCTGCCTCCCCTGGGACCTGCGCAACCGCCCCGAGACACCGGGCGCGATCAACGAGACCTCACCGGTGACGGCCCTTGGCATCACCGCCCTGGCCGTCTCGATGCTGTCCCTGGCGGCCTACTTCGGCTTCCGCGACCGCCTGGGCCTGGCGCTGCTGCTCGTGGCGGGTCCACCGGCGACGCTGATGTACGTCTCCTTCGACAGCCACCCGGAGCCGGACGCGTCGGTGTGGCCGCTGGCGTGGGGGTTCTTCGTGTTGGTGATGGGGGCTGGGGTGCTGGCGGTGGCGGGCTTCGCGCGCCTGTTCAGGGACAGCGAGGCCTGAGCGGGGCCAGACCGCCGTGGCCTGAGCGGGGTCAGACCGCCGTGGCCTGAGCGGGGTCAGACCGCCGTGGCCTGTCGGCGGCGATCGGCGAGCGCCCAGGACGCGACCCCCACGCCACCCGCGACACCGAAGACCGCGGGCCAGGCCCCGACCTTCTTGGCGAGCGGATGAGACCCGGCGAAGGCGGCGACGTACGTGGCGCTGAGCGCGGCGGCGGTCTTCGCGCCCGCGCTCTGCCGCCACTGCTGAGCGGCAGCGGCTCCCGCGGCGGCGAGGACGACGCCACCAAGGGCCCGCTTCTTGCTCCACCGGGCGACGGCGTATCCCCCGACGATCCCCGTGACGGCCACTGCTGCTGCCGGTACCTGCGCCATGCCTGCCTCGCTTCCACGGCTTCCAGCCGATACGTCCTCAATGCGCCTGCGGCCCGAGGCTAACGCGCCTGGAAAGCCTTGCGGCGAGGGGGTCTGCGCCACGTAGGTTGGTGAGGGTGTGCGCTGCGCATCCGCGGCGCGCTCGAAGGCGCAGCCGACGAGGGACCGATAGTAGAGATGACCGCGCGAACCACTGCCTCCAGTACCCGAACCGCCCTGGTCATCGGGGGTGGAGTCGCAGGCCTGGTGGCGGCGATGGCGTTGCACAAGGCGGGCATCGAGGCACGGGTGTACGAGGCGTACGACGCCCATTCGGGGGCCCGGGGCGGTGGCGGCGGTGGTGGCCGGGGCGGCGGCCGGGGCGGTGCGATGACGATCGCCCCGAACGGCCAGCAGGCGCTGGAGGCGATCGACGCGGCGGAGGCGGTGCGCACCATCGGCACCCCGGTGACGGCCCTGGCCCTGCGCAGCTGGACGGGCAGGCACCTGGCCCAACTCGCCCCGCCCGCCGACCTTCCCGCCACGTGCTTCGTCTGGCGCACGGAGCTGCACGAGGCGATCGAGGCGGAGGCTTCGAGCCGCGGGATCCCCGTCCACAAGGGCAAGCGCCTCCTGGACGCGACGGACACGGGCACGGGCGTGACGGCGCGCTTCTCGGACGGCTCGCAGGCGAAGGCGGACATCCTGATCGGCGCGGACGGTCTGCGCTCGACGGTACGAGCGCTGATCGACCCGTCCTTCCCGAAGCCGCACTACGCGGGGACGCTCACCTTCACGGCACGAGTCCCCAAGACGGAACTCCCCTCCACGGAGGGGGTGTTGTACATGTGCTACGGCAAGAAGGCGTACTTCGCGTACCAGATCTTCGACGACGCGTCGGCGGCCTGGTCCGTGACCCTGCCGCACCGCGAGCCGCTGACGCAGGCGGAGGCGCAGGCGGTGGGCGCGGGGGAGTGGCTGAAGCGCCTGCGGGAGGCCTTCACGGACGACCGCACCCCGGCCCCCGACCTCCTGGCGGACACGTCCCCGGATGACGTGCTGATCACGGGCCCCACAGAAACGATGCCTCCCGTCCCGACCTGGAGCCGGGGCCGCATGATCCTGATCGGAGACGCGGCACACGCGATGTCCCCGACGTCGGGCCAGGGCGCCTCCTTGGCCTCGGAGGGCGCGGTACAACTGGCCCGCTGCCTGAGGGACTTGCCGGTAGGCAAGGCATTCAAGGCATACGAGTCCCTGCGCCGCCCCCGGGTGGACCGCATCCTGAAACACACGACGGCCACGGCAACGGCCACATCGGCCGCGGCCCGCACAGCAACGCCGAAGCCGGCGGGACCTTTGAGCCGGGCGCTGCGCGACGCGCTGCTGCCGGTGGCCACGAAGGTGGGCGGGGCTGGGGGAGCGGTTTGGGGGGCCTGGCAGTTCGAGCATCGGATTGAGTGGGATGAGCGGGTGGGGTAGGTCCCGCTGGGGGCCAGGCTTGCCGGAGCTCGGTCAGAGCTTGCGTTCCACCGGGAGCGCAGGGTGACGGACCATTCGGCCAGGTCCCGCGGCATGGACCAGTCGCGAAGTGCGCACCCAGGAACAGGTGGCCGGGCGTCTGTCCTGTTTTTTCGGGCTAATGCAGGCCCTGCGTCTGCAACGCCTCTATGAAGCGGGACCACGAGGACGGGCGCACCGCCAGGTGAGGGAGGTCGGGGTCCTTGGAGTCGCGTACACGAGCAGAGCCGGAAGTGAACGCTGCCTCCACGCACTCGGTGCCACTTCCCCCGCTGTAGGAGGACTTGAACCAGTCGAGCCGCTGCTCGTGATCCATCAGAGTTCCCTCAGTGTTCGACGGATGGTCTCTGTGGATGTTGCCAGATCCAGGGCCTGGGCGCGGAGGTAATCGAACGCCAAGGTGTAGCGCTCGAGTTCCGGCTGCTTCTCCATGAAGAGTCCGCCGCCCAGGATGTCCACGTAGACCACATCCAACTCCTGTGTGGGGCCGCGCAGTACGACGAAACTCCCGACTGCTGCCGCATGGGCGCCGGCGGCGAACGGCAGTATCTGCAGCGTCACATGGGGTGCAGCTGCCAGATCCAGCAGCTGCTGAAGCTGTTCCCGCATCACGTGCTTGCCACCGACACAGCGGCGGATGACGGCCTCGTCGACGATGGCCCAGATATGAGGCGGTTCATCGCGCGTCAACAGCTCCTGCCGTTTCATGCGGATATCCACCATGTGCTGCACCTCTCGCTCGTCGCAGCGCATTTCGGAGGCACGGTGGACAGCCTCGGCGTATGCCCGTGTCTGGAGCAGACCGGGGACGTACATGCAGGCGTAGTGATCCTCTCGTGTCACTTCGTCCTCAAGGGTGAGCATCAGGTTCATCGAATCTGGGACGGGGTCGGCCAGGGATCGCCACCACCCCTGGATCTTGGCCCCTTTCGCGAGCTCGACAAGAGCACCGCGCTCTTCGTCCGTCGTGTCGTACTCGCGGCAAAGGGCGTCCACCGCAGGCCATTTGACGGCCCCCTCCTTGGTCTCGTACCGACTGAGGGTGGCCTTGGAGATCCCGACTCGCGTGCCGGCTTCTTCGAGGGTCAGCCCCTTGCGCTCGCGCAGGCGGCGCAGATCCGCGCCGAGTTGGCGGCGGCGGGTGGTTGGTCCGACTGGCATGGTCCGGCCCTTCGTGTTGATCGCAACGAGCGTGCCCGCGTGGCGGGCCCTGGGCAAGGTTGCATGCGCCGGGGGCGTGCGAAGTGGCTGCGTGCTCCCTGAAGTTCCTTGTGAGAGTTCCATTTTGGAACTCTCACTGCAACCCTGAGTGCTGATGGAAATGCATGCAGTGACGTCGATCCGACTAAAGGGAGTTGCACGCTCATGGGAGAAAACGGTCGTGGAGTCCCGCGTATTGGATGGGAGTTGGCATTCCTCGCGGAACCCGGGGAGGTGGCGGCCCTGCGCCGCATCGTTCGACTGCATCTAGTCCAGTGGGAGCTGCCGGATGTGGTCGATGCAGCGCAGCTGTGCGTGAGCGAGCTGGTTACGAATGTCATCGAGCATGTGGGGATCGGTACGCCGACGGTTCTGGGGCTGTCGATGCGTGGGCCGTTCGTGCGCATCGAAGTCCGGGACCCGGACGCGCGGGTGCTCCCCACTCTTGTCGCAGCGGAACGGGACGCGGAAGCCGGGCGCGGGGTGGCCCTCGTGAATGAGCTTGCCGAAAGGTGGGGGGTGCTACCGGGAGCGGACTCGAAGGTGACGTGGTGCGAGCTGGCCACTGGGGACGGTGCGCCGAACGGGCACCTGATCTGTCCCCATGTCGGCAGGGCCGAGACGGTGATCAGAAGTTATGGGGGTGTGAGGGGCTCGAGGAACAGAACGCGCTCAAGGCTCGGTACCGCAGTGGCGGAAGAGGCCGCGATCGATGTGATCGCAGACCTCCTCCACTGGCTTCGGGCCCACGACTGCGATCCGGACGAAGCCTTGGATCGAGCACAGCTCCACTTCGAGGCCGAGGTGGAGGAGGCCGAATGGGCGATCGGTCAGTGAGCCAGTGCATCCCGGAAGAAGCCAATGGACGGGTCTTCCGGAGTGCCCACGAGCAGGGCCCGATCGAGCAGCGCATTGTTCAGCTCGCAACTCGTCTCGGGCAGCAGGACACAAGCGTGGCAGGCGCCGAGGTTGACACTGCCTGCTCCGCCTGCCTCCGACTCGATGCAGAGCGGGTCGGCGGAGCACCACCCCGCGCGGTGCAGGGCGGATCGCAAGGTAGTGGCCAGGCGCTCGGGTTCGCCTTGGGCGACAACGCCACCGAGGCTCCCTGCCGAGTCGCTTGTCGCGGTGTAGATGAGCACCCCGGCCATCGTCTCGCCCGAGTAGAGGCGTTCCCGAAGCGCTGCGGCCGGATAACCGCCGTCCAGGCTCCACTCGTTGATCAGCGCATGCGCCAGCGTATGGAGCAACACAAAGCGAGGGGTAGCAGGAGACTCCGGCGCGGCCGCAGGATCCGAGGCCCGCTCGCGGAGCTGTCGCTGATGGTTGCTCCGCATGCGTTCCACCCGGGCGGCGACCGCCACATTCCGTGCCCAGGAGTCGATTCGTTCTGCATCGACGCGGAGGAACACCCCCTCGCCTTGGACCTCCATGGCGGGAAGCCAGTCGAGGTCGGCGAGGGACAACCGAGCCTCGTGGACCTCTGCGTTGGTGTCCGGGGCCTCCACCCGGGAGAACGCCTTGAGGGCCCGGACCTCACGCAGCCGCTTGACCAGCATCGGACCGGTCAGACCGAGGTGCGCCAGGTCTGCCGATTGGGTGGCCGGTGGCTCGCAGACGAATTGCTCCTGCTGGTTTCCCTCACCCTCGGGGTTACCGCTGCGCAGGTGGGCGTACTCCTGGTTGCGCAATGCGCGATACGCCTCTTCGCTGTTGGCTCCCTGCTCACCTCCCGCGCCATCGTTCTGCTCGGCGTCAAGCAGGGCCAGTACCGCGTCCGCAGGGAGCTCGACACCATCCCGCATCGTCTGGATCTTCAGATAGAGGGGGATCTCGGAGCGATCGAGACTGCGGAGGTCGTCCCGGTAGGGCGCGAGGCGGTCCGCCAGACCATCGTTCCCTGGTGGGATGGGGATGGAGAGCGCGGACTTGACGATCGGTAGCCAGGCCGCGGACGAACCGCGTTGGAGGGTACGGGGCTGTTCGGAACAGAATTCAGTGGGTGCGTCCTTGAGCCACGGTCGCTTGCCCTCGCACCGCACTGCGAGGCCGGCCAACGCGGTGCGTCGGAATGCCCCTTCCATCGAGACCTCGGGAATGCCGCAGGTGCACGAGATGACAATGGAGCGCAACGAAGCGGTCCGGCCGCTGGTCCGCAGGCGCATCTCGCCCCCGCAGTGGCCCGTCGCTCCCTCCGCGCGGTTTCCACGGTGCGCCCACCTCCAATACGGGAAGTCGTCGATGTGCCCGTGGGCGCAGGCCATGACGAAGCGCGAGGGGACCAGATCTTCCTGGCAGTCGCCGCATTCGTTCTTGCCCGGGGGAGAATTGAAGCCCCGGACATGCTGAAGGGAGCCGCAGCTCGGGCAGGAATGCCAGAGAGGGAAACGGCGTACTCGAACGCCGTCCTTACTGGTGTCGTCCGAAGCGGGAGGCAGGCGGAAGGACCGCACGCCGAGTACTCGCGCGAGCCGGGGCTCCTGGATCACGGGGGCTTCTTCGATGTTCCAGGAGTCGGTGCCTGCCACGATGAAGGACTCGTTCTCGACGGCGATCAGTGAGCCGACGCCGTACGTCGTGATCATCTGTGCTCGACGGACGGAGCCGCGTCGGGGGTAGCTGCGTTCGGGAGCGCTTGAGCCACGGCGGCGTCGGGCGGGGGGCGGGGTCATCGGGATGCCTCCATGAACAGTGCCGTCTCTGCGTCCACATCGCGCAGGCTCCACAAGGTCTGCCAGCCGTTGCCACTCGACTCGTCGTCGAAATTGCAGAGAAGGGAAGGGATCCTCTTCCCGCGGATCGGTGCGTAGTAGAGGCCACCGTGCGCCTCTGCCTCCCCGACCCACCAGTCGACGAACGCGTCGAAGGCGCGGGCGGTCGCCTCGTACTCCTCGTCGTCGACTCCCCGCACGCGTTCCAACAGGATGGGTCTGATCACCCGTCGGAGTTCGCCTTGGAACTCGTCGATGCGCCCCGCTCCATCGTTGGGGCGGGCGGTAGGGATCAGGATGCGGGCGAGAGCGACGACTACGGCGTGGAGTCCGCGATCACGGGAGCGGGCGGAGAAAGGAGTCACCGAGGTCGACTCCACCTCGCGGTAGAGCGCCGAGTGATAGTGCAGGAAGCTCTCGTAGTGCGAACGATCTCTGGAACGTGCTGAATTGAGCATGACCGCAACGAGGCCAGGGTGGCTCCGACCGACTCGACTGGTCGCCTGGATGTACTCCGCGGTGGTCTGAGGCTGACCCATGACGGCCATCAGTCCGAGACGGTCCACGTCGACACCGACGGAGATCATGTTCGTTGCCAGCAGCACATCGACCGTCTCATCGTCCGGATACCGCCTCTCGATCTGTTTGAGGCGGGCGGGGATCTCACTGGAGGTGGCCCGGCTGGTGAGCTCTGTCATCTCCTGGATGAGCCGCTTGCCGGTGCCGTCGCGCTCGGCCAGATACTCCAGATATGCCTCGACATCGTCTCTGACCTGCAGATCGGCGGCCGCCAGCAGCCGGAGGCTGTTGAAGTAGCCGACCAGGGTCCAATAGGCGTCACGCACCTCTTCCGAAGTGTCGGTGTTCATCGCGTGGTGCAGCAGCGTCGCGTAGGTCCGGATGAGCAGGGTCGACTGACTCGTGCTCGGGGTGAGCAGACCGACGTACTGTCGGCTCGCCTTGCTCTCGCGGGCTGTCTCCACGGCGAACCAGGAGTCCCTGGAGTCCAGTCCGGCCGGAGGGAACTGTGAGACCGAGCGGGCGAACAGCGCATTGCCCTGATCGCTCGCCCGCCGGATGGTCGCGGTCGAGGCGATCACCTTTGGTCGGTCCGCGAGGGCGTCCACCGCGGTTTCGTACAGTCCGGTGAGAGTGCCCAGCGGGCCGGAGATGAGATGGAGCTCGTCCTGGACGATCAGTTCGGGAGGAGGCGTGCCGTCCGCTCGGTCCCGATTGAAGAGCGCCGCCGTCTCCTCTCGCCAGGGCATGGACGCGAATTTGTCCACGGTGGCGATCACAAGAGTGGGGCGGGCGTCGTAGACGGCGTCGTCGACCAGGTGGACCGGGAGCCCGTCATGAAAGTCGCAGGCGAGGTCGGGGCAGCGCACGTGCATGCGGCGCGCTTCCTCTTCCACCTCGTACTGGTGGGCGTCTAGGCGGGTGCCGCACCAGGGGCAGGCGTGGAGTTGGACCGGGTTCTTCTCCTGGAGGGACTTGCCCTTCCGGAGCTCCGCCAGGCTTTCCGCTGCTACGTCCAGTTTGTTGGGGGTCGAGGACTGGCCGACCCACATTCCGATGGAGATCGGCTCGTCTCCGAGCAACTCCTGGTCCGCAATCCGCATTTGCTCCATGGCACAGATGAGGATGGCAGCGCGCTCGAACTGCTGCAGGGTCAGCAGCCGCAGCGTGTATCGCATCAGCACGGTGACACCGGCTCCATGCGCCCGCAGTCGCATGCGACGTAGGAAAGTGGTGAAGGCGATCAAGCCCAGGTACGCCTCGGTCTTGCCACCACCGGTAGGGAACCAGAGCAGATCAGCGGTCCTTCGGTCCTCGTGTTCGGGGTCGACGATCCCTTCGAGGCAGAGCAGCACGAAGGAGATCTGGAAGGGGCGCCAGCGACCCGACGACAGGTCGGGCGTGCCTGTACGGCCGTCCTTCACCCATGAGCTACGGGCCCGCTGCTGGGCCATGGCCTCGTTGGCGAGCTTGAACGCTCGCATGATCTCCGGTCTTTCCAGGTCTGCCAGGAGTCGGATACCTCGTCGCATCCGATCAAGGGCCACACCGCACAGTTCGATCTGCTCCCGGGCGGGTGTCTCGAACGGCGTGCCGACCAGTTCCTCCGCCTCGGCCGCCTTCCGGTCGATCCACTCCGCATAACCCACGAGAAGGCCTTCGAGGGCCGCAAGGATCTCGGCGTCCGGGCGGGCCGCAAGTCCGAGCATGGTGAGGGCCGAGGAGTCGATCTCCGGGTTGGAGTCGGTCAGCAGAACCTCATGGGCGGGAACGAACTCGGTCCGGACGTGGTCGATCGCGGCACGGTCGAGGAGCGGGGATCCAATGGGGGGAGGCGTCCAGTCCCAGTCGGCCGCGCATCCGTGTCCGGTCGCGAACGTGGGCGCGTGCCGGTGGAGCAGTCTGCTGGTGGCCTGCTCGGCGTCGACGGCCTTGGAAGTGGGTTGTCTCTCCACGAAGGCGCGCTCTCCGGCGGGGGTGCTGACGGTGAGGCGAGGTTGGAACAGGCTGAAAGCATCCTGCAGTTCGCGTTCACTGACACGTCGCTCGTTGACCAACGAGATCGTGACGGTGACGGTGCCGTCGAGCGATGGAGCGCGGACCAGTGCACGGACGCTCACACCGTCTGCCACGGTTTCCGAAGGTCGCGGAAGGGAGTCGGTCACGTCAACTGTGACGGGAGGGAACTTCAAGGGGCGCCGCCGCCAGCGCTCGCTCTGGTCGGCGGTGCTGCGCGCCTCGGCGCGTTTGGCGGTTACAGGACGTCCCTCCGCGTCGACAGGGTCGTACGCGGCGGCCTCGGTCGTGACGACGATGGTCCGGGACACCCGGGGGTCGACCGCGAAGGTCAGCCCCATCGACGACGGTCGGCGGTCGTTGGCCAGCGAAATCCCGATGTCGGGGGTGGGATCCTCGGTGTCCCTGCTCCTCAGCACGGCGGTGTCGTCGACGCCGTCGTTCTCGGCCCTGTCGGAGACGAGTTCCTCCTCGGCGGCCTCGCCTGCCCCCCGTGGGAACAGCACGCCGATCGGATAAGCGGTGATCGGAGGATCGTGGGCCAGCACTTCGTCCTCGGCGCCGGGACCCAGCAGGTCCCGGCGCAGCTGGGCGACCAAGCCGTCCCGGACCGCGTAGTGCGCTGCATGGCCCTTACCGTCGTGCCTCATCGGTCGTTCCCTTCCTGGGCGTGGCCGCCCGATGTGTAGCGCCCCAGCCCGGTCATGCGCGGCAACAGCCATACGCCGTGTTCCCCGAGCCCGGCGCGGACCCCGGAGGCCACGCTTCCGGCCACGGCCTCGACGGTGTCGACGCGGAATCCAGTGATCGCTGATGGCCAGCGAACCTCCCAGTTACGGCTGACCTTGAGGGACGAGTACAGATCCATACGGAACTTCTTCGAGACCAGGCCGACCGGCATCCCCTCGTGGTACACGGCGTAGGGGGGACTCTGGTCGGCATCGGACCGTAGATCGTGCAGACGCCGCAGGACGAGCGGATCACCGGTGTGCACAGAGCCGGTGAGGTGCTCCTGTACCGCCCGTGGGTCTAAGTCGAAACCGTCCGTGCCCGGGGGATGTTCGCGGCAGACGTCGCCTCCGGTCGCCTCGATGCCGTGGCGCGCGTACGACTTCCAACCGCCCACATACCAGCGGTTGATGGCCCGGTCGCGGCGGATCACTGCGGTGTTCGGCGCGGCAACCCGATAGAGGTCCTCCCGAGGGCGTGTCATCGCAACGTAGAGGGCCCGCGCCTCGGCCGCCGGGTCGAGGTGCGTGTGTTGCTTGCTCAACTCGGATATGGCAGCGGGCTCCATGACGATCACTCGATCGAATTCGAGGCCCTTCGCGCGATGAATCGTGGAGACCACGAGCCGGGAGGGTTCGGCGGCGGCCAGGTCATCGGGAAATCGGCCTTCCACTATGAGCCTGCGTACACCGGCGATGTCCATCAGGCCGCGCGACGCGCGTGCGGCACCCCGCAGAGATCGCCAAAGGGGCGCGGGATCGACATCGGACGATGTCCCGGCCTCGGACAGAATCTCCCGGAAGCGATCCTCGCTCAGGGTGGCGGATCCGGTCCGCCTCAGCAGGCCGGCTACCCACGCTGGTACCGGGCGGTCCTGGAGCGAGCGTTGGAGGCGATGGGGGACACCCTGCTGGAACAAGGTCTCCGTCAGGACCAGCGCCTGTCGGTTGTCCCGGCAGAGGATCGCGCACGTACCCGGATAGTCATTGAGTGATCCGACGACGAAGGGGGCGGAGAGCTCGCCGAAATCGGGGCAGGCCAGAAGCCGCTCCCGTAGCTGCCGGTACGCGGACTCGCCCACCGTTGCTGCCTCGGAAGGGTCGGATGGCAGCCCGTGAAGTGTGGGGCCCACGGACAGTGCCGTACGGGCCTCCTCGCTTCGGGCACGGAAATTGGCCGACAGATGCAGTTCGACGAGATCATCGGAGTACGAGACGCGCAACCAGTCGAAGAAGTAGTTGGTCTCGGCGGCCCGAGCATCCGGATCGGCTACCTGGAACCCGTACACGGCCTGAGCACTGTCGCCGACCACCGTGAAGCCGCAGCTGTCCTGGAACCGGTCGAGCAAGGTCTCCACCATGTTCCGACGGTCGCCGACCAGGTCCTGGACCTCGTCGATGACCACATGTGCCGGCGCGCCGAGCTCCCCGGCCTCCACTGCACCCTTGGTGATCGCTCTTTCAGCCTCGCGAATGCGTTCGTCGAAGGTGTAGCGGCTCCACTCCTCGTCGGGGTAGGCGTTGGTCAACAGTGCGTACGCCCAGGAGTCGAAGGTCTGGGCTCGGACCCGCCGGGCTTGTCGGCCGTGGGCGGAGATCCGCACGCGTAGCTCGCGCACAGCGGCACGCGAGAAGCTGAGTACGAGGATCTCGCCCGCCTCCAGAGCGTCCTCCTCGCGGCTCACCAGGGCGTCGAGACGTCTTACGAGGGTGTGGGTCTTGCCCGCGCCTGCCCCGGCCGTCACCAGGACCCGTGCGTCCCAGGGCTGATCGACGACTGCTTGCTGCTCCGGGGTGAGAGCGGGACTGTCCGCGTACATGCTCGTCACTTGGCACTCCACAGGTGCTCGAACCGGGTGAAGGCCAGGGCTTTGTCGTAATTCTTGATGTTGTCCCTGACATTGAGGATCAGGCAGGTGTCCTCGCCGCCGTTGCGCGGCCCACGGAGGCCACGTCCGATCATCTGCTGGTACATGTTCGGGCTGTACGTGGGGCGTGCCACGACGACAGCTCGGGTGGCGGGAGCATCGAATCCCTGAGTAAGGACCCCGTAGTTGGTGAGGACGCGGGTCTGTCGCCGCCGGAACGAGTCGATGCGCCGTCGGCGTTCGGTGGGGGAGGTCGTGGAGTCGACGGCCGCTGCGGTGATGGCTTTGTCGTTGAGCTTGGCCGCGAGGAACTTGGCATGGCCGACGGACGTGGCGAACACCAGGACGGGCCAGCGCTCGGGCATGGCAAGGATCTCGTCGATGATGCGCCTGTTGCGATCGTTGTCGTCGGCCAGCCGCTGTTCCGCGGCTTTGGAGAGCACGCTCAGCTGATCGGCGCGATCCTGCTCGTCACGCGTCAACTCGATCGAACCACCGGTCAGTTCCTTGTGTGTGACTCGGGCCAACATGCCGAGTTCCTGCAGTTCGGAGTAGGGGTCGTTCGAAGTGAAGATGCCTTCGTCCAACCGGCGGCCACCAAAGCGTTGGATCAGCCGCTTCGTCTCGTCGACGTTGGTGTTGCGGAAGGGGGTCGCGGTGAGACCCAGCAGGTGGCGGTCGGTGCGCGAGTGCGTGAGGCCGAGCAGCGCCAGGATTTCCGTGTACTGCGGGGCGATCGCCACGTGGGCCTCGTCCACGATGACCAGGGACGCCTTCCGTAGCCAGGCGTATGCGTGGGTGTCGAGCGACACGCGCAGCTTGGCATCCGTGGCCACGACGAGGTGCGGGCGATCGCCGATGGGCCCGGCTTCGTTCGATGCCCAGAGCCTGCTGATCGCCAGAGGGCTGTCGGCCCCGACTTTCGACCATACGAACTGCCAGCTCTGCACTGCCTGCTCGCAAAGCTCCTCGGTCTGTGCGATCCACAGGATCGGGCCGTCGAGCTGCCCGTCCTGCTTGATCCAGCGGATGACCGCCTCGGAGGCCACCCGGGTCTTTCCCGCGCCGGTGGGAAGGGACAACATGCCGCGCTGAGGAGAGATCCGGTCCAGCATGGCGAAGACATTGGTGGCGAGGCGTTCTTGGTAGTCGTGGAGACGGGGGAACTCCGTCGGGCCGTCGACGTCGACACGTGGCGCCAACGAGGGGGCGCGAACACCGGCGAACGAGTCAGGGAAGCCCAGATCGGAGACGAACGTCACGGCGCGGGTCGCACCGGTGAAGGAGGAGGGCGCATGGCTGGGGTATGCGGCGGCCAGGTCCTTGGCGTGCACCTGGAGCACTCCGTCACCATGCGCGTTGTACGCCATCTGCGCGATGCGCTGAGTCGAAGGCGTCGCACCGCCGATGTCCGCCTGCTCGCTGGCGAACAGCCCTGCTGGTAGTCCCGCACGCAGTGCGTCGGCGCCGATCAGAAGCTCCAGCTTGTCCACGACGGATGCGGCTTCCCGCACGGCGCGGAGCGAATCCTGAAGCTGTTGATCCTGCTCCTGCCGATCCTGTGCTTCGAGAACCGCCTGGCACCCGGCCTTGCCCAGTCGCCAACGGAGTTCACGGTCCGCCGCGGTCAGGGTGGTCAGTCGGTCCGCCGGGGCGAGGACGAGCACGGTGGTGCCCTCCAGCGCGCTCTTCAGCGGTGTGGCACGCATCCCGTTGGGAGTGCGCACGACCTCCTCCAGCTCCGAGCAGTACTGCAGGTTGAAGTTGTTGACGGAAGTGCCCAACCGCTGGCGGAGCGCGGGGAATTCATCCCTCAGCAAAATGGGCTCGCCGGAGGTGACGCGCTGGGTCTCCTTGCTGATGACGTCGGAGTAGCGCAGCATGCCCCACTGGCCGATCATCAGCTCGGCATCCTCCGGAGTTCCTGCGAGGAGGGCCGGGAGCTGTTCGGCCCGCAGAGCCCGGTACTCGTCGGACGTTGCGGCTACCGCGATCTCGCCGTCCTCTCGCGTGTCCCACTCCATCCCGACGCGGCAGCGGGTCAAGGAGTCCTCGGGGAAACCCACTTGAAGGCGGGTCAGCATCACGTAGGTGCGTCCGACGAAGGTGTCGTCCTCACTCCTGAGCAGCTCCTCCATCAGCTGCTCCCACTGGGATTCCGGCACATCGTCGACGACGACCGGAAGATGCAGCTTGCGAGCTTTCTCCGGGCTGATGTCGGCGACCGGCAGCACGTCGCTGTAGGCCTTCAGCTGTGGGCCCGCCGCGTTCGCGAGACGCATGACACCCTTCGAGGTCTCCACAAGGCCGTGTCGGCGCACCATCCATCGCAACGGGGACGCAACAGGCTTCCGCGTGGCGGCCTGCGCCCCGAACTGGCGGGTCCAGACGTCGATCACGGATTCGTCCGGGAGAGCCTTGACGAACGCTGCCTTTCCTTCGTCCGAAAGCAGGGGGAGGAGATGCAGAGGGCCACCGATCGCAGCGCCCTCCAGCTTGAGGCGGGAGATCTGCGGGCGACTGGCGTTGCTGTCGAGCGTTCGGCAGTAGGCGTCGAAGACCGCCGTCCGGTATTCGTCGAACCAGGGCTCGTCCTCCGGGCGGTAGCCGCCGGTCGGGCGATCGAGCAGGCCGAACTCGCGGAAGACGGCCATGTCGTCGGAGTGGAAACCCATGTCCACGGCCACTGAGACGTCACGCGACCCGTCGCCCGGCACCACCCGGCCCGGGATCATGCAGTCCCGCATGCGGTGGTAGCGGCCGTCCTTGGTCCGGACGTACAAGGTCTCCAGCGGATGCGGAACCCGGGCTCGCACCTCGGTGGTGACGTGGCTGCCTCCGGCGCTGTGGAAGAGCTCCCAGAACCGGGTCCAGTCCTGGTCCGAGTAGCGGGCGAACCCTTGCTCGAGCACGCCGACGAAGCGCCCGCGGGCATCCGCTTCACGGATGCCGATCACGTTGAGGGCAGAGAGGAGAGACACATCCGCCGAGAGCTTGGCATCGGCGTAGACGAGATCGTCCTTGAGGCCGTCCTGCACGGTCCGCCGGAACACTTTGCCTGCGACTGGCGCGACCAGGCCGTGCTCTTCGGTCAACACGATGCGGGCGGTACGTGCCTCGTCGGCGAACGGTGAGGCATCGTTGATCATCTCGGCGAGGATGTGGATCGCCACGGCCGAGGCGTCGGCCGAGCCGTCGGCCACCAGCGCCTCCAGCCACTCGCGGACCGTGGCGCGCTCCTGTTTTGCCGCGGCGATGATGTGCTCGACCTTGCCGGAGCGGATTTCGGCAGCCTCGACCGAGGGATGGATCCAGTCGGCCGGCCTGCCCGGATAGGCGTTCCACAAGTCCAGCCACTGGGCCTTCAGTTTCCCCCGCTTACCCATGTCCGGGTGGAGGTGGAGGTCCCGAGGGATACGCAGAACGCCGTCCTGGTCGGGAAGAGAGGGGCGTTGCGCCGCGATCTCCCAGACTTGCTCGGTCAGTTGCTGGTCGGCCCAGTTGAGCGTCTCCGATTCCTTCGTTCGCCCGGGGAGCAGGGGGAGGTAGGCGCCGGGGTCCTGCGGAGGAGTGAGGTGGGGCAGCGACTCCACGACCAAGCGGGCCGCGACTCGGATGATCTCTTCATTGAACGGACTGGCATCCAGCAGGTTCTGTCTGTCCTCGTTCGTCTTCCACGCGCCGTTGAGAGCGCCGCTCAATGTCATGGGGTACTTGGTCGGGAAGAAGGACCAGAACTCGCCGCGCCCACGCGGTGCGGTCAACAGCTTGTCGCCGGAGTACTCGGGCACGGCCCAAGCGATGTCGATGGTTCCCCGGTCATGCATCTCGCCGGCGCTGCGCCGGGCGGCCTCGGTGGGGCGGTGTGCGTGGGTGAACACCTTCCAGTCCGTCCGCGAGGCCTGCTGTCCGGTGCGCTGCTCGTGGATCGTGTGCCGGAATCCCTCGTGTTCGACCTTGATGACACGACGGATGGGGGGCATGGCGCGGCGATCCTCGAGTACGACCGTTCCGACGTGGTGCGAGAAGAGGAGGAATCGGGAGGGGAACTCCTTCTGCACGCTCGCCTTGTCGCCCTGGTGCATGTCGCCGGCGAGCCGCTTCGTCGCCCCGGCGGTCAGAGGAAGTCGCACCACTGTGGTCGCCCAGCCGAGGAGTTCGTCGAGGACCGGGTCGCCCCCTCGCTCCTTCGCCACATCGAGAGACCGGGCCATGCGGAGGACAGGGGCTTCGAACTCTGTACCGGGGGCTGCCCCGCGTGCCTCGCTGATCTTCGAGAAGGCCCATTCACGATCGAAGCCGAACCCGAAGATTGTTGAACTGTCGGAGGAGTGGTCCGTGTCGGTACTGAAGAACTGAGGTGTGTCCGTGATCGCGAGAACGGATTTCACGCCGACGCCGAAGCGACCGATCTGACCGCCTCTCTTTTTCGAAACGCTCATACGAAGGATCGTCTCGGCGCCCTCGGGGGTGACGGGTGTTCCTTCATTCGCGCAGTAGAGATGAGTTTCCGTGAGGACGGAATGAATCGTACCGCCCGGGTCGTTCGCGATTTCATCGGCAGCGTTCTGAACCAGTTCGAAGAGCTGTCGATCCCCGTACCCTCCCTGCGTGATACGGCGTTCGCCATTCGCATGCTCCTGGATCAGTCCAGGATCGACGCGATAGGTTTCCAGTACTCGCGCGGATTGCTCGACGATCTTCTTGATCACGGGCGAGGACTCCGAAGCGTCCGCCGTATTGCGCTGACTCACGGTTTCCCTTTTCTCTTGGCTGAGGGCGGAACGCGGGGTGCAGAGCGGGGCCGGTCGAGCCGTCAGGGATGGCGCGACCGGCAGTCTTGACGACGATAGACCCCGGGCCTGACAGGCGTGCTGGTTACGGCAGATCGAACCTGATGATGATGACGGTGACGCGTGTCCGGCCACGCCGGTTCCGGCGCGAACGGTCATGGGTGCCCGGATGCCCGGGAGGGCTCGTCGGAATACGGCGGGAGCGGCGGCGGTGGCTGCGGCGGTGTGAGGTTCCGGGGGTGCTGGATGCGGTCGGGGGAGAAACCTTCCTGCGATCGATGATTTCGATTGTCTTGCGGTACGCCCCGATGACTCCGAGAGTGATTCGCTGCTGGATCAAATACTCGGACTTGCTCTCCTGGCCCTCGCAGGCGTCGTACTCGGCGATGATCCTCCGCATTTCTTCCAGGGAAGAATCATCGGTTTCAAAGCTGTCGGGCACGGGATCCTCGATCCGTTGGGCGTGATGATCGCTAAGGGACGGGTGGCGCGCATTGCAGAGCTCCAACGGGGAAGGGCATGACGAATAAGCCCCCTCGATAGGTGATTCCCGTGGGGTGGTTGATTCTCGGTCGAGAATTCGAACCCTAGGGCCGAACTCCCCTTCGTTTCAAGGCTTTTGCAGTGAAAGACGAAATCGGTGTGCCCAGCGCGCTCCTCGATGGTGCGAGCCTTGGCGAGCGAGGCGCCTTTCGGACGAAGCGGGCATTGATGCATCAAGGGGGTAAGGGTGACATCCGTCCCTCCGGAGGTACTGTCCGCCGCTGCCCGCCGGGCTGTCAACCAGTGTTGTACAAATCCCTCCCATGTCAAATGGCCCTGGTAGAGTGGGCTTCGCAACGCTGGCAGTACCTGAGGAGTGGGCGCCGTGGATGGTGGGGAAGACTTCGGGCCTTGGCTGGCCCGCCAGTTGAAGAGGGCCAGGAAGACGCAGACGGAGCTGGCGGAGGCCGTGGGTGTGACCCGAGCTGCCGTCTCGGCCTGGATCACCGGGCGTGCCACACCTCGGGACGAGACCATCAGGAAGATCGCGGATGCTCTCGGCACGGACCTGGGAACGATCCACAGCCGAACCACCGACACCTTGGTCGGTCGGCCCGTCATTTGGTGCCACCGCCCCGCGTACGCCGATGGCGGTCGAGAGTTCGGCAACGCAGCGGCCTTCGCCTTCGAGGCGGACGTCGGAGTCCTGGCTCGCGAGGCTACCCAGAACAGCCTCGACGAGCGACTGACCGGGAACAACCAACCGGTCCGCGTTCGGTACACGCTCGAGGAGCTGACGGGTGAGAGTCTCGCCCGATTCCGTGAGGCGATCGGTTGGGACGCCCTCTTCCCGCACTTTGAGTCGGCGGCAGCTCAGGACCAGAAGGTCGGCAGGGTCATTGCTGCCGGGCTGCATGAGATGTACACGCGGGACCGTTTGGTGCTGCTGCGGGTCGACGACTACAACGCGTCCGGTCTGACCGGGGACGACTACGAGACCGGCCGGTTCGCGGCGGTCGTCCGACGGCAGCTGGACAGTCACAAGTCGATGAGCAGCGCTGGTGGTTCGTACGGACTCGGCAAGGCGACGCTCTGGGCGACCAGTCGGCTCGGCCTCGTACTCATCAACTCCACGCTGTCCGAGCCGCATGAAGGACGGACCGAGCGACGTCTCATCGGGCGGCTCGACCTGCCATGGCGCGAGGTCGACGACAAGTCCTATGCCGGGCCCGCTTGGTTCGGCCAACCGGACCCGGACGTGGAGGGCGAGGACGTCGCCCGTTCGTGGTGGGGCGATGAGGCGATGGTCGAACGACTGCACCTCACACGGGAGAGCAGCGAACCCGGCACTTCCTTCCTGATCGTGGGCGCCCATGACGTGGCAAGCCTCGCCGACCCCTCCTCGACCGCTGAGGCTGTGGGGAGCGAGGACGACGACAGCGTGCATCGCATGCATGAGCGGCTCGTCGAGGCCATTGGGAGAGACTTCTGGGCCGCCATGACTGCAGGCGGCGCCAGTCAGCCGCTGCTCGAGGCATCGGTTCGGACGCTGCGTAATGGCATGGAGCTGATCCCGGAGCAGCGGATCGACCCGCATGAGGCCCAACCCTCGCGCGCCCGGGCGCTGCAAGCCTTCTTGGAAGGTACGACCGTGGAACGTCTGACCGAATCGGGCCAGGTGGCCATGACGACGGTTCCGCTGAATGTGCCCGGCCGCGAGGGCCGAAGGAGCGGTGGGGAGCATCGGGCGGTCCTCCTGGTGACCAGGGTGGAGGACGACGACGACCCGAAGCCCCACAACACCGTGGCCATGATGCGGGGCAACCGCATGACGGTCAGAGCGAACTCCGTCCCCGCCCTGGAGCTGGGTACCGACCCCTTCCAAGCGGTGCTTCTCGCCGGGTGCGCGGCCGGGGACGATGCCCCCTTCGCCGAGGAGGCCGAGGCGTTCCTGCGTGTTTCCGAGCCCCCCGAGCACGACAAGTGGGGTCAGACGGAGGAACTGCGCATGCGGTACTCGCCCTCCGCGTACCGGAGGATCGCCACGCTGACCCGCGATGCGAACAACGCCGTACGTGAACTCGTCGCGGCACCCAAGGAGAAGCGACGCGCGAGCACTGATCGTCTGCGTAAGCGCCTTGCTGTGGGGGGCAAGCGGCCGGCTCGGCCCGCCGTTACCGGCGACCTTCCCGTACTGGACGAACTGGACGCCCATGTCGGGACCGACGGCGCCTGGCGGATCACCGCCGAGGTGAAGGTTCCCCGGGGGGGCGAGGCCTGGCATCTCGCCCCGGTTGCCAAGCTGGACGTGAGGTCCGGGCCTCGCCCCGTGGTGACCTGGTCGGAGCTCGTAGCCGTGCACAACTGTGAATTCGTGGACGGCATGCTGCACTTCACTCCCGGCGCAAGGCGAGCCACCTTCAGGGGCGTCACCAACGTGTCGACCCACCCGGTACAAGCCGAACTCACCAGCCTTGTCGTCGAACTCCACACGGGCAAGGGGGACAAGGCGTGAAGGCCTACCCGTACAAGCGCCTCAGCGGTGCCGTGTCCTTGCGTGTTACGGCGGTGGAGGTGAAGGTGCCCGGCGAGAGCCGGGAGCCACTCGAGACCAGCGCGTTCTCTGTCGTCGAGCAGGTGGTTGCGTTGGGGCGGGTGGATCAGGACGACTGGGAGAGCGCTCGGCTGAAGCTGTCGGCGACCATTCCGGCCAGGGCCACCGAACCCGACAGCCCTTGGCGCGATGTGTCCGTCGTGGCGGTACTGACGGAGAAAGCCACCAACGCGCGGACCGTTGTCCGCTTGGAGTCCAGGACGGAAGGCGGGCGGGAGTGGTCGGGCTCGCTGGACCTGTGGAGAGCGGACCACCTCGACCGTGCCGCTCTGTCCGTCCACGTGATCGCCACGGTCGATGGTGTGCCGGGCCGCGTGATCGCCACGTCGGCGAAGGAGTGGATCGTCGACCTGGCGTCCGAGATCCCGCTCAGGCAGCGCGAACTCGACGTCATCGAAGTCGGCTTCCGCGAGGGGCCCGAGTGGCTGCGCCCCTTCAAGGATGTGCCGTGGGTTGTGGACACGTCCGGTGACGTGCCCGCCGTGCATGTGAACGTCGACTTCGAAGGCATCACGGAACTCCTCGGCGGCAACAGTGCTTCCGTGGAGGGCCTGGTTCGTGACCTGCTGATTGCACAGATGTGCACGGATGTGTGGACCGCGGTCTTCCACACGGCCATCGGGGACCTCGAGATCGAGGACGACGGTACGCCACTCTTTCCCCAGGACTGGCGTGGTGAGGTGCTTCGCGAGATGCTCCCGGACGTCGTGCCCAACCGCCCCCTCGAAGAGGGGCTGCGTGAGGTTCATCGTCGGCGTACAGGAACGTCCGGTTGGATCGATCTTCAACCCCGCATCCACTTCGCAGCCACTCGCAGGGCTGACGTGCCCAAGGCCCTGTCCACCACCATCCGCGGTCTGGACCGCCACCACCAGGGGAACGACGCATGACCCACAAGCCGTCCAACCTTCCCGAACGCCTGGCACTGCTGTCCGACCTCAACGCTGCCCAGTACCTCACCGAGGGGTTGCTCACCGGCAAGGAGGACGTGCCTGCCATAGCGCTCAACAAGGTGGCTGAACCCGTCTCCGATGCGGGAGCCCGGGCAGCGCTGCACCCGGTGCGCGATCTCGTCGACGACGCGATGCACAAGTATCGGGATGCCAAGCCGACCCAGGCCGATGCGTGGCTGGCCCCTCGGCTCCATGCCGCCTTGAGACTCGACCGCCGTGAGGCCGCGGACCGGAGACTGTGGAACTACCTGGCACTTGGGGTTGCTCCTGACTACGTCGTCTGGCGTCATATGTCGGAACCCAAGGAGGGCGCACCGAAGGTCGCGCCGCTTCGGTTCCGTGGGGCGCACTACACGCAGGCCTTCGCCCGGCTGTGGTGGGCGGCCGAGCTCTTCAGGAACGGTCCCGACTACGGCCCGGTGGTGACCGCTTGCGCCAATCAGGACATGCTCAACACCACTCTGCGCCTCGACGCCATCGACCATCGGCCGACGGCCCAGGCCATGGTGCGTCTTATCGAGCGCGGCACCGTGAGCACCGGCCGTGACGTCAACGCCCTGGCTCGTGTGGTGAATACGTCCGCGGCCACCTTGATGTACGACGTCATTGCCCCGGACATCGAGCGTGACGCCGCGCCATTGCGTGACTGGATCGAGGCCTCCGAGTCGGCCACGGCAGTACCCCGCAAGCAGCTTCCGGAGGGTCCGGATGAGGAACAGACCCCCGACAACTCGGTGGAGACATTGGCCGGTTACTTTGCGGAGCTCTTCGCCGACGCGCCAGTACGGGGGAAGGAGCCGGTCGGGGAGGACAGCGCCTGATCGGACCCTGCCCGCCCCGATTCCTCAGGCGCCCTCGGCAGGTCCATCGACGGCCGGGGGCTTCCACTCCGCGAGTCTCTTCAGCTGTTCCTTCTCCGGCCGCCCGAATCCGAGCGCGCAGCTCAAGATGTGAAGCGACAGACGGGGTGGAATGGCGTTGCCGATCTGCTGGGCCACATCGGTGGATCGCCAGGGGTACGCCCCCGGGAAGGACTGGAGAAGGCCTGCTTCCTCGAAGCTGAGCCGATCCAGCTCCTTGCCGACGACCTTCTCCCCGGACTTGGTGGCTTTCAGGCGATAGACGCGGTTGCGTCGAATTTTGCCGGTGACCGTTGCCGCCGGTTCCTCGGAAGTGCGGCGGCCGCGGTTCTTGGGGTCGCCGCCCGAACCGTAGTTGGAGACGACCTCGAAGTCGGCAGGTCTGTCGAGAAGGACATCCTGCATCGCTGTCCAACGCTTGATCGGGACGGTGTCGGCGTTGGTGAACAGGGCCTCTTGTTGGTCATGTTCGGCTTCCCGTGATTCCGGAAGCCGATCGACCCCTGGGCGGTATCGCTGATGAGTCCGCTGGGGAAACTCGACGGTTTGCTTCTTGTCCGTCGGGTCGTACCTGGCGATCAGTACAGCGCGCCGACGGGTCTGCGGGACACCGAATTCCTCGGCGTTCAGGACTTGAGCGTCAGCAGCGTAACCAGCAGCCCTGAGAATGCCGACGTAATGCTTCCACACCGGCAGAACGGTCGGTACCTGCTCCAGGACGATGACGTCATAGGGTCGCTCGCGCTTGAGCTTGGCCTCCATGATCCAGCGCAGCGGTTGGAGCACGAGCCCGGTGCGCTCGTCGGACATGGCGTCGGTCTCGGCCTTCACCTCTTTCCACGCTGCCTCGAACGCGGCAGCGTCCTCGTGCCCACCCAAGCGTGTGGCCAGACGCTTCACATCCTCCAGCGCCTCGTGCCCCTCACGATTCCCCGCCACCGAGAAGGTCTGGCACGGCGGGCCACCGGTGAGCACGTTGGCGTCCACGACCTCGGGATCACAGGGGCCCAGCTCGGCGACATCCTTCTCGCTGGTGGTTCGCAGACCGGCCGCCGTACGCGTCGCGCGGGTCGGGTCGTCCCATTCGACCCCGATGCTCTCCACTCCCAGGATCGTGGCGGCGATATCGAGGCCGCCAGGCCCGGCGAACAGATCCACGATGTGGAAATCCGCAGGTAGGAGTGGTCGATGAGGTGCGGGGGTCATGGGATCGAAGTGTAGCCGGCGGTGGACGATGGTCATGCCAGTACCGCTGTGCCGGGAGGAATGGATGCGGCCGTGGCTCAGGCCCGCAGAGCTTCGGCGACGGCCAGACCCAAGGCCTTGCCGACGGGCGGCGGCGAGGCATGGCCGATCTGACGGTAGCGGGCTGTCTTCTTCCCTGCGAAGCGCCAGTCGGCGGGAAAGGACTGGAGGATGGCGGCCTGTTCCACCGTGATCTTCTTCAGCGGGGAACCAGAGGTGTCCGACTCCTGGACTCCGTCCGGTCCGGGCACTTCGTCAGCGAGTGCGCCTCCATTGATCCCCATACGGGCCCACGCCTTCTTGGTGCCGGTCAGTCCGAGATCGGCGCCGCCACGATTCTCCGAGCCGCCCACCAACGTCGGCGCGACCTGGTCCGCCTGATGAGCCCATGCTTCGGCCTCCGCCCAACCTCGTGCGGACATCGACGCGAGAAGTGCCTGACCTGCCGATACATGATCGGTCATAGTGGGAATCGGCTGCCGGAAGCTGTCGAAGAACTCCTGCTTCAACGCGACGAGCACGCCTTGCTTTCGGTCCTGCGGGACACCGAAATCCGCGGCATTGAGGATGAACCAGTGAAATCCGTAGCCGAGGTGCTTGAGCTCCCCTTGAATGAAGGCCCGCACCTCGTCGAACGCCTCGTCATCGACGAGGCCCGGTACGTTCTCGATCAGTAGAGCGCGAGGTTGTACAGCGTGGGCCAGATAGACCGCAGCCTTGAGGAGACGCAGTTCGAGACCGGTTTCCACGCGCTTCGCAGTCGCTGAGGACTTCACCCGGGGAAGGCCGGCGGACAGGAGGTCCACGTCATAGGTCTCCTGGAAATCGACAGGGTCGAAGTCCAGGAGATCTGATCGCAGCACGTTCCACGCCTGCCTGTTCATCCGGAGGGTTTCGCAGGCCACCGGCTTGTCGTCCAGGAGCAGTACCGGTTCGAAGCCTGCCTGTGACAGGCCCAGGGCCAGCCCTCCGCCGCCGGAACAGACATCCACGAACCTCATGCCGCTCACTACTTGCCCCCGTCGCTCCGCTGTTGTCTTCCCCGGCGCTGCCGCTCGACGGTCGCTGCCACCCGTCTCGCCACCCTGTCGGGCGCCTCATGTTCCCAGAACCGTAGGACGATCCATCCAGATTCGGCCAGATGTTCGCTTGTTTCCAGATCGCGCGCGATGTTGCGGTCGAGCTTCGTCCGCCACCACTCCGCATTCGCCTTGGGTTGCGTCGCGTGCTCCGGGCAGCCGTGCCAGAAGCAGCCGTCGAGGAAGACGGCCACCTTGGCGCGGGGGAAAGCGATGTCGATGGTCCGGCGGGGCATGTCCGGCACGCGCACGTTGAGGCTGTAGCGATGCCCGGCAGCGTGGAGAAGGCGTCGCACGGCTAGCTCGGGCGCGGTGTCCCGCCTGGCCTGGCGGCTCATTCTGGCGGAGATGGCCGGCGAGGACGGCTTCGCCTTGCTCACGTCTCTCGTCTCTCGCATCCGGGCGTCCTGGCGCTCAGCGATTTGGCAGTCTGCCTTGTCTGTATCCCGAGCGGGGTACGGAAGAATTGTGAGGGCTTGCTCAGTTCTCCTCGCCGTGGCACCTGCTGTAGGTGGCCCCCGATCCACACCAACACTCAGCCCCCGCCTCCGGCGGCCACCCAACAGCCCGCCCCCGCGCGGCCAGCGTCGTCGCGTACTGCGGCAGTAGTGACACCTCCGTCGGCTGCGCGCCCTCAGAAGCCGCGAAGGCCTCGTACGACGGGACCGTTCCCGTCACGATGCCGAGGTTCGGGGTGCCGGAGGCTGAGAGTTCCCTCAGTGATTCCTCTATCGTCGACAAGTGCGCTTCGTGGGACGGGTATTCGGATTCCAGGGACGGGTACGCCGTCAGGAGTTCTTCCAGTTCCGTTGACGGCCAGTGCAGGACCGCCACCGGGAAGGGGCGGGAAAGAGCTTCCCTGTACGAGCCCAACTCCGCCTGGATTCGGGAGATTTCCGCGCGGAGTTCCGCGGGGTTGTCCGAGCCGAGGGACCAGATTCGCTTCGGGTCGTGCAGTTCGTCCAGGGGGACGGGGGACGTCGAGACCTCGTCCGCCATCGCGTCCCACGCGTCGTGCTCCGCGCCCAGCAAGCGGCGCACCCTGTGGCGGCCGAAGAGCAGGGGGCGTTGCTCGTACGACGGGGCGCCGCCGGAGCCGCCGGGCGGGAGCAGGAGTTCCAGGGCCTGGGTGAAGGTTTCCTGCGCTTGCGTCAGTTCGTCGTGCGATTCCAGCGACTCCGCCACGATCACCCACGGGGCCGGGTCGCGCGGCGCAGCAGCCCGTACGCCGTCGATGATCGCCCTTGCCTCCGCCTCGTGGCCGTACTCCCAGAGGTTCGAGGCCTTCAGGGCTCGGATGAGGATCGGGGCCGATGCCGGGTGCGGGGCGTCGGGGGCCAGCAGGCGGTCGTAGAGCGTGGTCGCGCGGTCGCGTTCGCCCGCCAGTTCCAGGTGGGCCGCGGCCTGGAGCAGCAGGTGCTCGGTGTCCTCGGGGTACAAGCCGGCGGTCCGCTCCAGGCGCTCGGCTTCGGCGATGTGGTCGGCAGGCGTGTCGGGGCGCATACGGGACACCGTACTGCCGAGTGGGTGCGTTGCAGCAGGGTTGCCGTGCAGATCAGGGCAGATCAGCGTGGCCGCACTTTCGTGCTGTCGTCGTGCTGTCGTCGTGGTGCCGTCGTGCGGGCGCCATGGCTTGTTGGCGGGCTTGGGCTTAGCCTGCCGCCCTCTTGGGACGGGAGGTGCCGGCGTGCGGGAGCGGGTCGAGCGGGCGGGGAGGGTCCCTGTTGTCGTGCAGGGGGCGCGGAGTCGACGGGGGCGCGGCGCCCGGCTTCTGTGGGGCGGCGCCGAAGCTGCCGTCACCTGCGGGCTTGTGCTGCTGCTTCTCGTCGCCCATCAGCTCTGGTGGACCAATCGGCAGGCCCGCGAAGGCGCCGAGCGCAAGGTCCAGGCCCTTGAGCGGGAGTGGGGGAACCCGTCCTCCACCTCGTCCGATGCCGACGAGCCCGCCTCCGGCCCCAGCCCCGCCCCCGAGTCCCGGCCCGACCCGGGTGACTCAGACGACGGTGACGGTGACGGTGGCAGTGCCGGTGCAGGCGCCGGTGAAGCCTCCGGGCAGGCCCAGCGGCAGCGCCCCGCCCCCACGCCCGACTGGGACCAGGCCTACGCCGTCCTGCGCATCCCGCGCATCGGGATACGGGTGCCCGTCGCCGAAGGCGTCAGCAAGAGCGCCGTACTGAACAAGGGGTACGTCGGGCACTACCCGCGTACCGCCCAGCCCGGACAGGGCGGGAACTTCGCGCTCGCCGGGCACCGCAACACCCACGGCGAACCCTTCCGCCGCATCAATCGCCTGGGCGACGGGGACGAGCTGGTCGTCGAGACCAAGGCCGCCGTCTACACCTACGTCGTCGACAAGACGCTGGCCCAGACCTCCGCCCGCGACAGCGGCGTCATCCGCGCCGTCCCCCGCAGCCTCGTGAAGGCCGGGCACGGCTACAGCTCTCCCGGGTACTACATCACCCTCACCACCTGCACCCCCGAGTACACCTCGAAGTACCGGCTCATCGTCTGGGGGAAGCTGCGGTCCATGCGGCCCCGGTAGGGCGACCCCTACGGCTGCCGAGGCCGATCCTGTATAACGGCAGTACGCGATATAACGGCAGTACGCGTTACGTCGTATCGGCGAGGTACTCAAGGAGAGGGGGGACGGGACGCGATGCAGGACATGATCCGCAGCTGGAAAGCCGCCCTCCGTCCCACCGGCGTTCTCCTCTTCCTCCTCGTCGAGGTCGTCCTCCTCGACGCGAGCAGCCTCACCGCGGCCGTCGCGCTCGCCGCGACCGCCGCCGCGAGCTCCGCGCTCGCCGTCTGCTCCCTGATCGCCGCGCGCTGCGCCCCCGCCGTGCCCCGCACCCGGGTGCGTACGGCCATGCGCGACCGCGAGAAGCGCACGGCATTTCTGCCGCAGCGCGATCCCGACGCCGCCGGGCGCAGGCGACCCCGAGCACCGGGCCGTCTCGTCATGACGGCCGCGTAGGGGACAGCTGCACCAGCTTCACCAGCTCTCTCCCTCCAGCGACACCTTGGGACCCTCCGCGGGCCGTCACGCCGAAAAGAGCACCAGCCCCTTTTCCTCGGCACGACGAGACCCCGGAGGGTTTCTCCATGTTCGGCTTCCTGTCCGACTTCATGTCCGTGTTCGCCGATCTGGTCGGCTCCATCGCCGACCTGCTCGAACCGGTCTTCCACGGCTCCGCGATGGCCGCCGCCATCGTCCTGTTCACCGCGTGCGTACGACTCCTCGTCCACCCCCTGTCGCGGGCCTCGGCCCGTGGCCAGAAGGCGCGCGCCAAGCTGTCGCCGCAGATCGCCGAGTTGCGCAAGAAGCACTCCAAGAACCCCGAGAAGCTGCAGAAGGCCGTGCTCGAGCTGCACCGCGCGGAGAAGGTCTCCCCGCTCTCCGGGTGCCTGCCCAGCCTCTTCCAGCTCCCGGCGTTCTTCCTGCTCTACCACCTCTTCTCGAACTCCAGCATCGGTGGGGAAGCCAACGCGCTGCTCGGCCACAAGCTGTTCGAGGCGCCCCTCGGCGGGCGGTGGGCGGACGCGCTCGCCGACGGCGGGGTCTTCGGGGCGCAGGGGCTCGTCTACCTCGGCCTCTTCGCGATCGTGGCCGCCGTCGCGACCTTCAATTTCCGGCGTACGAAGAAGCAGATGGCCATGGCGGCGCCCGTTGCCGGTGGCAGCGACGCTCAGCAGGTGCCCGGCATGGGCGCGATCACCAAGGTCATGCCGTTCATGTCGTTCATGACGCTGTTCACCGTCGCCTTCGTGCCGCTGGCCGCCGCGCTGTACGTCGTCACCAGCACGACCTGGAGCGCGGTCGAGCGTGCCGTGCTCTACCGCGACATGCCGTACGGGGCCGCCGGGGCGGGTGCGCTGGCTACTGCTGGGTAACGGTCCGGTCTGTGAACAGGGTCTTGCGGGATGGACCGTGAGATTGGAGGATCTTCCAAACCTCCGATGGCCGCAACCCATCGGCCGGGCCACGCGAGCGGTCAGGACGGACCGGGCGCGCTCGACCAAGGGAGATTGACGATGAAGCTGCTGCGAGTCGGTACGGCGGGGGCCGAGCGCCCGGCGCTGCTCGATGCCGAAGGCACGTTGCGGGACCTGTCAGGGACCGTCACGGACATCGACGGCGCGCTGCTCGCCGACACGGACGCGCTCGACCGGATCCGGTCCGCCGCCGAGGCGGGCGAGCTGCCCGCGCTCGACGCGGCGGGGCTGCGGGTCGGGCCGCCGGTGGCCCGGATCGGCAAGGTCGTGTGCATCGGGCTCAACTACCACGACCACGCGAAGGAGACCGGGGCCACGCCGCCCGCCGAGCCCGTCATCTTCTTCAAGGCGGCGGACACGGTGGTCGGTCCCGACGACACCGTGCTCGTGCCGCGCAAGTCGGTCAAGACCGACTGGGAGGTCGAGCTCGCGATCGTCATCGGGCGCACCGCGCGCTACCTGGAGTCCGACGAGGAGGCGCTCGCGCACATCGCCGGGTACGCGGTGTCGCACGACGTCTCGGAGCGCGAGTTCCAGATCGAGCGCGGCGGCACCTGGGACAAGGGCAAGAACTGCGAGACGTTCAACCCGCTCGGCCCGTGGCTGGTGACGACGGACGAGGTCCCCGACCCGCAGGCGCTGTCCCTGAAGCTCTGGGTCAACGGCGAGCTGAAGCAGGACGGGACCACGGCCCAGCAGATCTTCCCGGTGGCCGAAGTGGTGCGCTACGTAAGCCAGTTCATGACGCTGTACCCCGGTGACGTCATCAACACCGGTACGCCGGCGGGCGTGGCCATGGGGCACCCCGAGCCGAAGCCGTACCTGCGGGCCGGTGATGTGGTGGAGCTGGAGATCGAGGGGCTCGGCAGGCAGCGCCAGGAGTTGAAGGACGCGTAGCCCTCCGGGGCGGGGGCGCGGCGGATTCGTGGCGCCCCGGAGCGGCGTCGGTGGAGTGGTCCTCCATCGACGCCGTCCGCGGGTGTGCCGTGGCTGGGCGCGCAGTTCCCCGCGCCCCTGACGGGGCGTACCCGCGGCTTACGCGAACCGCTCCAGCGCCTCGACCACCAGCGCGTGGTCCGCCGCCTGCGGGAGGCCCGAGACCACCACCGTGCCGATCACGCCCGCGCCCCGCACCGCGATCGGGAACGCGCCGCCGTGCGCCGCGTACACGTCCGGGTCCAGGCGCGAGGACTCCTCGAACGTCGTCCCCTTGGCGCGGAAGCGCGTGCCGACCAGGAACGACGAGCAGCCGTAGCGCTCCACGACGCGGCGCTTGCGGGCGATCCAGGCGTCGTTGTCCGGGGTCGATCCCGGCAGGGCCGCGTGGAAGAGCTGCTGGCCGCCGCGGGTGATGTCGATGGCCACCGGGGCCTGGCGCTCGCGGGCCAGATCGACCAGGAGGGTGCCGAGTGCCCAGGCGTCCTCGTACGTGAAGTGGGGGAGCACCAGGCGCAGTTCCTGGGTCTCCAGCTCCTCTACTGTCGGTGCGGCGGGCGTCGTCATACGACCACCGTCACACCGTCGCGGGCCGAGCGGCGTGCCGCCTCCAGGACGTCGAGGGCCGATGCGGCCTCGTACGCGGAGACGGGGTTCTCGCCGGTGCCGCGCAGGGCGTCGGCGATCGCCGCGTAGTACGCGGGGTAGGCGCCGGGCAGCGTCTGGACCGGGGTGCCGCCGCCGGTCAGCGGGGACTCGCCGGAGCCGACGTGGCCCCACATGCACTCCAGCTCCTCGCCCCAACTCTCCTCGTCCGTGGGGCGCTTGCCGTCGCGCAGGGCTGCTTCCTGCGGGTCGAGGCCGTACTTCACGTAGCCCGCCGTCGAGCCGAGCGCGCGGAAGCGCGGGCCGAGCTGGGCCGTGGTGGCGCTGACGTACAGGTGCGAGCGGACGCCGCCCCGGTGCGTGATCGCGATGAACGTGTCGTCGTCGGCCTCGGCGCCGGGGCGGCGGACGTCGGACTCCGCGTACACGGACTGCGCGGGGCCGAAGAGCACGAGGGCCTGGTCGACGACGTGGGACCCGAGGTCATAGAGAAGACCTCCGATCTCTTCGGGGTTCCCGGACTCGCGCCAGCCGCCCTTGGGCTGCGGACGCCACCGCTCGAAGCGGGACTCGAAGCGCCATACGTCGCCGAGTTCGCCGTCGGCGACGAGCTTCTGGAGCGTGAGGAAGTCGTTGTCCCAGCGGCGGTTCTGGAAGACGGAGAGGAGCAGCCCGCGGTCGTCGGCGAGCGCGGCGAGCTCGCGGGCCTCGGCTGCGGTGCCCGCGATCGGCTTGTCCACGACGACCGGGAGGCCTGCCTTGAGGGCGGCGGTCGCGAGCGACACGTGCGTCTTGTTCGGGGACGCGATCACCACCAGGTCGAGCTCGTCGGCGCGGGCCCAGAGGTCGTCGGCCGACGCGGCGAAACGCAGCCCGTCGCCGAACTCGGCGCGGGCCTGGGCCTGCCGCTGGGGGTTCGACGTGACGACCGTGTCGAGGACGAGGCCCTCGGTGGCGGCGATCAGCGGGGCGTGGAAGACGGAGCCCGCGAGGCCGTATCCGATGAGGGCCACGCGCAGAGGGGAGCCTGTACCAGTCATGCGTTCCACTTAAGCAACGCTGTTGCCAAAGCGCAAGCGCGAGTGACAATGGGGGTGTGAACAGCACTGATACGGCGAGGGCGGCGGGCGGAAGCGGCATCGGTAGCGGTGGCAGGCCGGGCGCCGGAGTGAACCTGCCTGCGCTGCGTGGGCACAACGCCGCCCTCGTGCTCGACCTGCTGCGCACGGCGGGCGAGGCCGGGATAAGCCGCCTCGAACTGGCCGAGCGGACCGGGCTCACGCCGCAGGCCGTCAGTAAGATCACCGCGCGGCTGCGTACGGAGGGGCTCGCTGCGGAGGCGGGCCGCCGCGCGTCCACGGGCGGCAAGCCGCGCACGCTCCTGCGCCTCGTCCCGGACGCAGGGCACGCGGTCGGCCTCCACCTGGACCGCGACGAACTGACGGCGGTCCTTGCCGACCTGACGGGCCACGTGGTCGCGGAACGCCGGGCGCCGCTGGAGTTCGGGGAGGGCGCGGAGGCGGTGGTCGAGGTGGCGGTGGGGGTGGTGCGTGAGCTGGTTGGGGTGCCGGGGGGTGATGGGGCCCCGGTGGATGCGGGGCTGCTCGGGGTCGGGGTCGCGCTGCCGGGCCCGCTCGACCACTCCGACGGGGTCCTGCACCGCGTGACCGGGTTTCCCGCGTGGGACGGCTTTCCGCTGCGGGACGCGTTCGCCGGGCGGCTTGGGCTGCCGGTCGTCGTGGACAAGGACACGAACGCCGCCGCGCTGGGGCTCGCGCTCGGCGGGGTGGCGGATTCCTTCGCGTACCTGCACCTGGGGACGGGACTGGGCGCGGGCCTGGTCCTGGGCGGGGGCCTCTACCGCGGGGAGCGGACCGGAGCGGGCGAGTTCGGCCACCAGGTGATCCAGCTGGACGGCCCGGAGTGCGGGTGCGGAGACCGCGGCTGCATCGAGGCGCTGTGCCTGGCGGCGGTCGCGCGGGGGGATCTGGACGAGGCGGCGCGGGTCCTGGGCGCGGGGGCGGGCAACCTGGTCAGCCTGCTCGACATCGATCTCGTACTGCTGGGCGGGCGGGCCGTCCTCGCGGACGAGGAGCGCTTCGTACGAGGAGTGGGAGCCGTCGTCACCGCACGCGCCCGGCGGGGCGGCGGGGACACGGAGGTCCCGGTCGCCGTCGCGTCCGGGGGCGAACGGGGCGTCGCGGAGGGCGCCGCACAACTGGTGCTCGCGCCGCTGTTCGGGCGGGCGGACGTGGCGTTTCCGACGGCTGGGCGGGGTTAGGGGCTGCTTGGCGGGAGGGGGGTAGGGGCTGCCTGGCTGGGGGCGCGGCTCCCGACCGGCGGGAGGGGCGGTGTTCCCGACCGGGGCGGAGTTGGCGGCGCGCCAGGCCCGGCGGATCCGGGGGTGTCTCGGGCTGGGCGGAATCAGCCGTCGCCTGGCAGCGGGAACGGGCGGCCGTTCCGGTGACCGGCGCCGACGGTGGCCTGGCGACGGTGGCCTGGCGGCCGGGAAGGCGGTCGTCCGGCGACTGGAATTGTCGGCGGCCTCGGCAGCGGCGGCCCGGTCACCGAGTGGGCAGGATCCCTCGGCTACCGGGACAGGCCGCAGCGCCGGATCCGGGCGACTGGAACTAGCGGCGGCCCGGCAGCCTGCCCTGTCCGGCTGCCGGAACATGGTGCGGGTCCTCAGCCACTGGAGCTGCCGGCCGCCCGGCCGGGGGCTGCACCGCGCGGTGCCGGGGCCAGGTCGCAGCCCCGGCCCCCGGGCGAGCGGCTCCCATCCTTGGCCCTTCGGGCAAGCAGCCCCCCCGTCCCCGCCCTCGGGGTAAGCACCAGACCCCGGCAATCGCAATTAACGGAAAGTCGGCTGATAGGGGGGACTTGCGCGGTCCAGTCGGCGGTACTGGGTTGTGGCGGGCCCGGTGGGGCCGGGGGTGCGTGGCATGGTCGCGGCCCATGCCCACTGTCTTATGGACCCCGCTCAAGCTCCCGCCCCTCCGCGCTCAGCAAAGGCCCTCCATGCGACTTCGCCGCTCTCTCGCCTCCGGCGTCACCGCCGTTGCCGCAGCCGCCGCCCTCGCGCCCGTCGCGACAGCCGCGGGAGGGGTGCCCATGGGCGGCGCGGCGGCCACCGTGCAGCGGCCGCACTCGGCCCAGCCCCCCACCTGCTCCGCCCCCAACGGCAGCGGCTTCCCCATCGGGACGCGGATCAAGGGCGGGCCCCCCACCTACGAGGCCGGGGGCGGCTACCGGAGCTGGTCCGTCGAGCTGGCCAACACCACCCGTGGCACCTGCGGCAACATCCACCCGGTCGTCGTCGTCGTCGACAAGGAGCGCGAGCTGCGGCCCCGGCAGATCCAGCTGGAGTTCCGCGCCGGTTCCCGCTGGCGCCCCGTGGAGTTCGAGCGGACCGACCGGGACGAGAACGTCGGCGTCTTCGACGACGGATTCCCCGGGTTCACGGTCAAGGCGGGGCGGACCCGCGCCGTCAAGGTGCGCCTCTCCTTCACCTCAGAGGCCCGCTCCGAGCACGCCGTCATCTCCGCCGCCGTCGTCCAGCGCCGCGACGACGACGGCGACTGGGTGGGCGAGTCGGACGACTATCCGTTCGGCATTGATGGCGATGGGGGTGGCGATGCCGATGGCGGTGGCGATACAGACGCGGACAGTGGCACCGACGTTGAGTCCGAGGGAAGCGACGGCGGGCGGGACGGAGGCGACGGCGGGCGTGAGCGCCACGACGCCGGAGGGTCCTCGTACAGCGATGAAGCCGATGAACTCGCCGCCACCGGCCCCCGCGCCCTGCTCGGCGTCAGTGCCGTCGCCGGTGCGTTGTTCGCCGGGGGCTGGGCCCTCGTCGTAGGGACCAGGAGACTGCGGGCCTCGCGGCGGCGTTGAGCCGGGCACGCGCCCCCTCGGTCACCGGCCCGCCCGCCCGGCACCCTCCGTTCACCTACCTGTTCACGTACGTCTGCGAACATCCCTGCGTGGACAACCCGAACTCCCCGCACCCTCCCGCGCACCTGCTCGACCAGGCCCCCGGCGCCCCCATCCGCTCCGGCATCCCCGAGCACGGCCGCATCCCGAAGTACTACGCGGTGAAGGCCAGGATCGCCGACCTGATAGAGGAGTTGGGGGACGGGCAGACGCTGCCGACCGAGCGGGATCTCGCCGTGCGGTACGAGGTCGCGCGGGAGACCGTGCGGCAGGCGCTGCGTGAGCTGCTGCTCGAAGGGCGGCTGCGCAGGCAGGGGCGCGGCACCGTCGTCGCGGGCCCCAAGCTGGAGCAGCCGCTGTCCCTCGCGAGCTACACGGAGGGCGTACGGCGGCAAGGGCGTACCCCCGGGCGGCATCTCATCTCCCTCGACCGGTTCCCCGCCCCCGAGGCCCTCGCCGCCGAGATCGGGGTCAAACAGGGGGAGCCCGTCTGGCACATGGAGCGTGTGCTGCTCGCCGACGACGAGCGGGTGGGGCTCGAAAGCACGTACGTCTCCGTGGCCCGAGTGCCCGCCCTTGACCGGGAGTTCGAGCCCGACTCCTCCTTCTACGCCTACCTCCGCGACCGGCTCGGCATCTCCTTCGGCGACGCCGACGAACGCATCGAGACCGTCCTCGCCACCCCTCGCGAGGCCCTCCTGATCGGCACCCCTCCCGCGCTGCCCATGCTCCTGATCCACCGCGTCTCACGGGACACCTCCGGGCACCCGCTGGAGCGGGTCCGCACCCTCTACCGGGGCGACCGGTTCTCCTTCACCACCCACCTGGGCAACGGCGGATCCTGAACTCCCCTCCCTCGTAAGGGGGTCGAGGCAGAACGACCCAGGCCGATAACGAGAACGTAACGGGTCTAGGCCAACCTTGGGTGGCAGTTCACCGTCCCGTTGCCGACAGGACGACAGCGGGTCACTCGTCCCCAGGAGCGTTGCCGTCGTGAGAGTCATCGTCGTAGGAGCCGGCGTGGTGGGAACCATGCACGCCTGGCACGCAGTGGAACGCGGCCACGAGGTCGTACAGATCGAGCGCGAGAGCGAGGCCCGCGGGGCCTCGCTGCGCAACTTCGGGCAGATATGGGTGAGCGGCCGCGCCGGGGGCGAGGAGCTGGACACCGCCCTGCGGGCCCGCGAGCTGTGGGAGGAGATAGGCGCGAGGGTGGAGGGCATCGGCTTCCGGGCCAACGGCTCCCTCACCCTCGTGCGCAACGAACGCGAGCGCGCGGTCGCCGAGGCCGCCCTGACCCGCCCCGACGCGGCGGCCCGCGGCTACAAGCTGCTCGACGCCGACGAGGCCCGCGCCCTCAACCCGGCCCTGCGGGGTGACTTCATCGCGGGGCTGTGGTGCGAGCGCGACGCGGCGGTGGAGCCGCGGGTCGCTCAACTGCGGCTGCGGGAAGTGCTGTTGGCCTCGCCCCGCTACACCTTCCTGCCCGGTCGCGAGGTCCGCGAAGTCGTCGGCGAGAACGCGGTGCGGGACGACCACGGTGACGTACACACCGGTGACGTCGTCGTGCTCGCCACCGGCGCCTGGCTCGGCGGGCTCGTGCGGGAAGTGGCGGGCCCCGACCTGCCGGTGCGGCGCGTGCGGCTGCAGATGATGCAGACGGAGCCCCTCGGCGAGGCGCTCACCACCTCCGTCGCCGACGCGGACAGCTTCCGCTACTACCCCGCGTACACGTCGGACGCCCTCGACGCGCTCAACGCCGGACAGGCGCAGACGCCGACCGCCGCCGCGCACAAGATGCAGCTCCTGATGGTGCAGCGCAAGGACGGCGGCCTGACCATCGGCGACACCCACGAGTACGAGCACCCCTTCGCCTTCGACACCCTCGAAGACCCCTACGACCACCTCACCGAGGTCGTCGAGGGCTTCCTCGGCCGCCCGCTGCCGAAGATCAAACGGCGCTGGGCCGGGGTGTACGCGCAGTGCGTCGACACGACCCGCGTCGTGCACCGGCAGCAGGTGCGCGAGGGCGTGTGGCTGGTCACCGGGCCCGGCGGGCGCGGCATGACGTGCTCGCCCGCGATCGCGGAGAAGACCGCCGACGAGTTGGGATGGTGAGGGAGTTGACCGCGAAGTTGACCGCAAAGCCGACCGCACACAGCAGCATCGGTCTCGTGGTTCTGGACATGGCCGGGACCACTGTCGCCGACGGGGGTCTCGTCGAGCAGGCCTTCGCCGCCGCCGCGCGGGAACTCGGCGTCGAGCCGGGCTCGGCCGACCACGCGGAGAAGCTGGACTACGTACGCGCCACCATGGGCGAGTCCAAGATCTCCGTCTTCCGGCATCTCTTCGGCGACGAGGTCCTTGCCCAGCGGGGCAACGTGGCCTTCGAGAAGGCGTACGGGGAGCTGGTCGACGGGGGTCTGATCGCGCCGATACCCGGCGCGCGCGAAGCCGTCGAGGAGCTCAAGTCAGCTGGCCTGACCGTGGTGTTGACCACCGGGTTCGCCCGGGTCACGCAGGACGCGATCCTGGACGCGCTGGGCTGGCGTGACCTGGTCGAGCTGACCCTGTGCCCCGCCGACGCGGGCGGACGCGGGCGGCCCTACCCGGACATGGTCCTGAGCGCCTTCCTGCGGACGGGCGCGGTGGACGGCGTCCAGCAGGTCGCCGTCGTGGGCGACACGGCGTACGACATGAAGAGCGGGGTGCGGGCCGGGGCCGGTGTGGTCGCCGGTGTGCTCACCGGGGCGCATGACGCCGAGGCGCTGCGGGGTGCGGGGGCCACGGATGTTCTCGCTTCGGTCGCCGAACTGCCCGCTCTGCTCAGGGGTGTTGACCGATGACTGGTGGCGCCCCCACGCGCGTGCGCAGCGGTATTCGCTTCGAGAGCGTCTCGGTCGCCTACGGCAGGAACACCGTCCTTGACTCGCTCGACCTGACCGTCGAGCCCGGCGAGGTCATGGCCCTGCTCGGCCCCTCGGGCTCGGGCAAGACGACCGCGCTGCGGGCCGTCGCCGGGTTCGTGCGGCCCGCGTCAGGGCGGGTGTACATCGGGGAGCGCGATGTCACCGGCCTTCCTCCGCATCAGCGGGGGATCGGGATGGTCGTCCAGCAGTACGCGCTCTTCCCGCACATGCGGGTCCAGGACAACGTCGCCTTCGGCATGAAAGCGCAGAAGGTCGCCAAGTCCGAGATTCCGGGGCGGGTCGCCGAGGCGCTGGAAATGACGGGCATGGCTTCTTACGCCAAGCGGTTTCCCCGGGAGCTTTCCGGGGGGCAGCAGCAGCGGGTGGCCATCGCGCGGGCGTTGGCCATCCGGCCGGGGGTGCTGTTGCTTGACGAGCCGCTTTCCGCGCTCGACGCGCAGTTGCGGTCGGGGATGCTGGGTGAACTCGCCCGGCTGCACCGGGAGTTGCCCGACGTCTCCATTCTGTACGTCACCCATGACCAGGTGGAGGCCTTGACCCTGGCGGATCGGATTGCCGTCATGGACAAGGCGCGGCTGCGGGACTGCGGGACTCCGCAGGAGCTTTATCGGGCGCCTCGGACCGAGTTCACGGCTTCTTTTGTGGGGAACGCGAATTTGCTGCCGGTGCGGGTGGGGTCCGGCAGCGTCTCGTTCGGGGGCGCCGACCTGAAGGTCGACACCGGGGAGGTGGCCGCCGGGGTGACGGCCACGTTGTGTGTGCGGCCGCATCTGGTCGGTCTGGGGGACGGTCCCAACGCCCTTACAGGGATTGTCGATGAGGTGCAGTGGCGGGGGGCTACCCATCGGCTGTACGTGGATGTCGGTGGGGAGCGGGTCAAGGCGGACCTTCGGGAGCTTCGGACGCCGCCGGGTATCGGTGACTCGGTCACGCTGCACTTCGCGCCCGAGGACGCGGTGTTGCTGGGTGCGGGGGTGACCGATGGCTAGCTCTGGTGAGCGCCTGGTGAAAAGTGGCCCTGCATCGGGGGCTGTGCCCACCCGTCCCGCCGTGCGGAACGCCTGCCCACAGCCAGGACGGCCAGAAGGTACGCGGCGACAGATACCCCGCTTCGTCTGGGCCCTGCCCCCCATCGCCCTCCTCGCCCTCTTCTTCCTCTACCCCCTCGCCCTCGTCGTCCAGCAGTCCGTTCAGCCCGATACCGGTGGGACCTCCCTTCAGCCCTACTCCGATGTCTTCGGGTCCGAGGCGTTTCGGGAGGCGCTCGGGACCACCGTGTGGCTGGCCGTCGGGTCCACGGTCGGGTGTCTCGTGCTCGGGTTCGCGCTCGCGCTGATCATTGCCTTTGTGCCGTTCCCGGGAGGGAAAGCCGTCGCCCGGTTCATCGACGTCTTTCTCTCCTTTCCGTCCTTCCTCATCACCCTCGCCCTGCTGTTCATCTACGGCACCAAGGGCATGGCCAACGGAATGTGGACGGACGCGACAGGCGCCGCCGAGGGGCCGTTTCAGTTCCTGACCACCCCGTGGGGCGTTCTCCTCGCCGAGATCACGTACTTCACGCCCTTCGTGATGCGCCCCCTGCTCGCCGCGTTCTCACAGATCGACACCGCACAGCTGGAAGTCGCGTCGAGTCTCGGGGCCAAGCCCGGCCGCATCATCCGGCGGGTCATCCTGCCCGAGGCGCTGCCCGCCCTCGCCGCGGGCGGCAGCCTCGTACTCGTCATGTGTCTGAACGAATTCGGGATTGTTCTCTTCACCGGAGCGAAGGGGGTCACGACCCTTCCCATGCTCGTGTACAGCAAGGCCATTCTCGAGTCGGACTATCCGGCGGCCTGTGTCGTCGCCGTCGTCAACATCGCGATCTCCGTGGGTCTTTACAGCCTCTACCGGGTGGTGAGCCGTCGTGTTGGTGCATAGCCGCAAGGGGAAGTGGGCCACCTGGGTTCTCTTCTTCGTCTTCTTTCTGCCTCTGTTCGCCCTTCCTCTTCTCGTGATCCTGGCCGCCTCGTTCTCCTCGCACTGGTCCGGCGCCTTTCCCTCCGGATTCACTTCGGAGCACTACGCGTCCGCCACCCGCGGGGACTCGCTCAAGGCGCTCACCACCAGCCTGGTCACCGCCGTCAGCGCCAGCCTGCTCGCGCTGGCCGTCGGGTCCTGGGCCGCGCTCGCCGCCGCCTCGCTGAAGAAGGGGGGCAAGCGGGTCCTCGACACCCTCTTCATGCTGCCCGTCGCCGTGCCCTCCGTCGTCGTCGGGCTCGCGATCCTCGTCGCGTTCAGCAAGCCGCCGATGATCCTCAACGGCACCCGCTGGATCGTGATCCTCGCGCACACCATTCTTGTCACGGCGTTCGCCTACCAGTCGGTTTCGGCTGCCATCGTCCGTCTCGACCCGGCGTACGAACAGGCCGCCGCATCGCTCGGTGCCCGGCCTTCGTACGTCCTGTGGAAGGTGAAGCTGCCGCTTCTGCTGCCGTCGCTCACCGCGGCAGCGGGCCTCTGCTTCGCGCTCTCCATGGGCGAGTTGAGCGCCACGATGATGCTCTACCCGCCGGACTGGATGCCGCTGCCCGTGCAGATCTACGCGGCCACCGACCGCGGCTCCCTGTTCACCGGTGCCGCCGTCGCGGTGGTCCTGATGGCGGCGACGCTGCTCGTCCTCTTCGGCGTCTCCCGCATCCGCACGCGCGCCTCCTACCGCTGAGCCCGAACCTCCCCGAAGGAGCACGAAACGTCATGTCGCGTCACACCCGTACCCGCACCCGCACGCTCGCCGCCGTCTCCGGCAGCCTCGTCCTCGCAGGGTCCCTCACCGCCTGCGGCGGCGACTCCTCCGCCTCCGACGCGAAGGAGGTCACCGTCTACAGCGCCGACGGCCTCAAGGGCGAGAACGGCGACGGCTGGTACGACCAGGTCTTCAAGGACTTCGAGAAGAAGACCGGCATCAAGGTGAACTACGTCGAGGGCGGCTCCGGCGAGATGGTGCAGCGCGCCGTCCGCGAGAAGTCCAACACGCAGGCCGACGTCATCATCACCCTGCCGCCGTTCATCCAGCAGGCCGACGAGAAGGGCCTTCTTCAGGCCTACAAGCCCGCGGGTTCCGACCAGGTCGACGGCGCCGACAAGGCCACCGACGGCAAGTGGACCTCCGTCGTGAACAACTACTTCGGCTTCATCCACAACAAGAAGGAGCTCGGCGGCTCCAAGGCGCCCAAGACCTGGGAGGACCTCACCGAATCCTCGTACAAGGACAAGGTCCAGTACTCCACGCCCGGCGTCGCGGGCGACGGCACCGCCGTGCTCATCAAGGCCATGCACGACTTCGGCGGCAAGAAGCCCGCCATGGACTACCTGAAGAAGCTCCAGACGAACAACGTCGGTCCTTCCGCCTCCACCGGCAAGCTCGCACCCAAGGTCGACAAGGGCGAACTCCTCGCCGCCAACGGCGACGTACAGATGAACTACGCCCAGTCCAAGGACATGCCGAACCTCGGCATCTGGTTCCCGGCGAAGGAGGGCAAGAAGCCCACCACCTTCGCGCTGCCCTACGCCGCCGGCCTGGTCAACAAGGCCCCGCACTCCGCCAACGCCAAGAAGTTCCTCGACTATCTGCTCAGCCAGAAGGCCCAGCAGCAGGTCAGCGAGATCGGCGGCGGCTTCGCGGCGCGCAAGGACATCAAGGCCACCGATGCCAACGCGGTCGCGCTGGACAAGATCGTCGACGGGGTCGAGATCTTCGAGCCGGACTGGTCCGACATCTCCAAGAACCTCCAGACGTACGTCGAGGACTGGAAGTCGGCCACCGGCAGCTGACGGGTCCCGCCGGGATCCGGCGGGATTCGACCTCAAGTTCACCTGGTTTCACGAGAGTTCACCGTCGACCCCTGGCCCCGGGGTGTTCGGTAGCGAAAAGATAACGGGTATGGACCCAACGCCCCTGGATCTCCAGGGGCGTTGGTGTGCACCAAGGTGCGCCAGCCCCCTACGAACCTCGGAGGACCACGTGTCGTCGCACGGCATATCCCGCCGCTCGCTCCTTGTCTCCACCGCAGCCCTCGCGGTGTCCGCAGGGCCCCTCGCCGCCGTCGCCAAGGCCGCGGCCAAGACCCCGAAGGTCCTGGTGATCGGCCTGGACGGCGCGCTGCTCAGCAGAATCAAGGACGCCGACGCGCCCGCGCTCAAGGGCCTGATGAGCGCCGGTCTGACCGCGCCGAGCAGCATCTACGCCAACCCGCTCGCGCCCACCTCGTCCGGCCCCGGCTGGTCGACGCTCATCACGGGCGTCTGGCCCGACAAGCACAAGGTCGTGAACAACGACTTCACCGGCCACGACCTCGCCGCGTACCCGGACTTCATGACCCGGATCGAGGCCGCGAAGCCCAACCTGCGGACGTACGCCGTCGCCTCCTGGGCGCCGATCACCGACATCATCTTCTCGGCGAAGGTCGACACCCGGGTCTCCACGCCCGGCGCCGAGTACGACACCGGCACCACCACCCGCGCCGTCGCCGAGGTCAAGAGCGGCAACCCCGACGCGGTCTTCGTCCAGCTCGACAACATCGACCACGCGGGCCACGACAGCGGCGCGGCGGGCCAGGCCTATCTCGACGCGATCCACGGCGCCGACGCCCAGATCGGGCAGATCGTCGCCGAGGTCAAGTCCCGCCCCACGTACGGCTCCGAGGACTGGCTCATCATGATCACCGCCGACCACGGGCACACCGACCCAGGCGGCCACGGCGGCTCCAGCTGGCCCGAGCGCCAGACCTTCATGATCGCCACCGGCGGTACGGTCACGGCGGGTTCGGTCCGCCACGACGTCCGCATGCCCGACATCGCCGCGAGCGCGCTCGCCCACCTCGGCATCGCGATCGACCCGGCCTGGGGCCTGGACGGCCGCCCGATCCAGCAGCCGAAGCCGGACGCGTTCGACGCCCTGCGCCCGCAGCTGACCGGGCCCGTCGACGAGACCGGCATCGGCTCCGGCGTCATCGGCTTCACGCACACACCGCCGAGCGGCTGGAGCGTCGACAACGCGAAGATGGGCACGGGCGGCATCACCGAGTGGCGCGGCTGGTCCTTCACCACGGACGAGTTCTGGACGAAGGCCGAGCGCGACCAGCAGCGCGAGCTCAACATCCGCGCCCGGAACGTCTTCGCGGTCGCGGACGGCGACGAGTGGACCGACAAGACCTTCTCCGGGACCTTCGACTCGACGCTGGTCAGCCCCGCGTACGACGTGCGGGGCGGCGCGCGGGCCACCCTCACGTACACGACGTACTACCGCCAGGAGGCCCCGCAGAAGGGCGAGGTGCTCGTCTCGTACGACGGCGGGACCCCGGTCGCGGTGAAGACGTACACCGCGGACACCCCCTCCGTCGTCGAGAACATCGCCCTCCAGGTGCCCGCGGGGGCCAAGAAGGCCCAGGTCCGCTTCCGGTACACCGGCGGCAACAACTGGTACTGGGTGATCGACGGGGTCACGATCACCGCTTCCTGATTAGGCTGTGGGGCGTCGGCACAGAGCTGTCCCGGCGCCCCCCAGCTACCTTGCTCAACGGAGACCGCAGGAGTGCACCCCATGGCAGAGCGCAAGCCCATCGAATCGTGGCTCACCGACATGGACGGCGTGCTCATCCACGAGGGTGTTCCGATCCCCGGCGCCGACGCCTTCATCAAGAGGCTCCGGGAGTCCGGGAAGCCCTTCCTGGTCCTGACGAACAACTCGATCTACACCGCGCGCGACCTCCAGGCCCGCCTGAACCGCATGGGTCTCGAAGTGCCCGTCGAGAACATCTGGACCTCGGCGCTCGCCACCGCGAAGTTCCTGGACGACCAGCGGCCCGGTGGCACGGCGTACGTCATCGGCGAAGCGGGGCTCACCACCGCCCTGCACGACATCGGGTACGTCCTGACGGACCACGACCCGGACTACGTGGTCCTCGGCGAGACCCGTACGTACTCCTTCGAGGCCATGACCAAGGCCGTACGGCTGATCAACGGCGGGGCCCGCTTCATCTGCACGAACCCGGACGAGACCGGGCCCTCCACCGAGGGGCCCCTGCCCGCGACCGGGGCCGTCGCGGCACTGATCACCAAGGCCACCGGTCGCAACCCGTACTTCGCGGGCAAGCCGAACCCCCTGATGATGCGCACGGGCCTGAACGCCATCGGCGCGCACTCGGAGACCAGTGCCATGATCGGCGACCGCATGGACACCGATGTCCTCGCCGGTCTTGAGGCCGGTATGGAGACCTTCCTGGTGCTCACGGGTCTGACCTCCCGGAAGGACATCGATCAGCACCCGTTCCGGCCCTCGAACGTCGTGGACTCCATCGCTGATCTCGTCGACCGGGTCTGACGCGCGCACCACCCGTTTGCCGCACACGGGAGGCGTGGGACGGCGACGCGCGTGAACCTCGAAACAGGAGGTTCACGATGCGTAGAGGAACACTCACCCTGCGTGGCATAGCCGGGGCGGCTGTCCTCGCCGCGCTCCCCGTCGTCGTCACCACACCCGCGCACGCCCACGACGAAGGCAAAGTGCATGCCACGGTCACGCCGTCCAGCGCGGACCCCGGGGCCAAGGTCGAGATCAGCGTCACGGGCTGTGACGGGACGACCGGGTCGGCCGGGTCCGGCGCGTTCACGGGGGACGCGAAGCTCACCGGCAGGGACGGCGACAAGTACGCGCTGAACGGCTCCGCCAAGATCAGGGACGGCGTCGAGGGTTCGTACGACGTGACCGTCATCTGCGACGGCCACCCCCACCAGGGCGTGGGCACCGTCCAGGTCGGCCGGCACCAGCAGGAGCCCGTCTCGCCGGTCCGCGCGGGCGGCGGCGGCACCGCGCAGCTTGCCGCGCACAGCCAGGAGACGGGGCCCGGCACCCGGCACGCGGTGATCGGCCTGGTGCTCGCCGGGGTGGCGGCCGTGGCCGTGGCGTTCCGCAGCGTCCGCCGGCGCCGCTCCGAGTGACGGGTGGCGGCCGACGTGTCGGGCCATGAGAAGCCGGCGGGGCAGCCGGCCGGGCACGGGCGATTCCTCACCGGGGTCGCCTGGGCGCTGCTGCTCGTGGGGCTCTGGCTGTGGGGCAGCGAGATCACCGACGTACGCGGCGGTGTCTCGGAGCCCACGACCGGTGACGTCGCCGCGGTGGGCCGGCCGTTCGGTGTCGAACTCCCGGACGCGCACAAGCCGTTGGGCGCCGCCAAGCCGCAGCGCGTGGATGTCCCCTCGCTGAAGGTGCGGGCACCCGTGGTCGTCCGCGGGCTCGATCAGGACGGCGCCATCGATCCGCCGCCGTTCGAGGAGGCGGGCTCCGTCGGCTGGTACGGCGGCGGCGCACGCCCCGGCGCCGCGGGCACCTCCCTGTTCGTCGGCCACGTCGACACCGAGACGCGCCCCGCGGTCTTCTACGACCTCAGCGCCATGCGGCCGGGCGAGAAGGTCCGGGTGGCCCGCGACGACGGCTCGGTCGCGGAGTTCACCGTGGACGACGTCCAGGTCCTCAGCAGGGACCGCTTCGACGCGAAGAAGGCGTACGGCCCCCACGAGGAGGGCCGCGCCGAACTCCGCCTGATCACGTGCGGCGGCACGTTCGACCGGGCGAGCAAGACGTACTCGGCGAACGTGGTGGTGTCCGCCTACCTCACCGGGGTGGGGCCGTAGGGGTGGCGCCGGGGCGCGAGGGCACTCCCGCCGCGCTCGCGCCCACGGTGACACCCCTTGCGGCCCCTTCCCGGACGGCCCGCAGGCCAAGGCCTCCGAAGACCGCCGCGAACACGGCCCACAACAGGGCGTGCGAGGCGACCGAGAGGACGCGGAAATCCCACAGGAGCGTCGCGTCGACCGGGACCGGGTCGGGGTTGTCCGGGAGCAGGAAGAGCGCGGCGAGGACGGCGACCGTCGTGAGGGCCGCCGCCATCTGCCGCACCGGTACGGATCTGGCCGACAGGCGTACGTACACCTGCCGGGCCAGGAACATGCCGAGGACGCCGATCGCGACGGAGGCGAGCCACAGCGCCTGGCGCTCGCCGACCGTGCCCGAGTCGCCGACGCCCGGCGGGTTCGCCGGGTAGCGCAGACCGGGCAGCAGGGAAACGGCGAGGAAAGCGGCTCCCGCGAAGGCGAGGGCCCGCGGCCACGGGGCCGCGTGCGGATCGCGGCGGTGCACCAGGGCGTACGCCACGGCGAAGAGGACGCCGATGGCCAGACCGGCGACGACCGCGGAGACCACGAGCCCCGCGTGCTGCGTGGAGCGCGTGAACAGCTCCTCGTGGTGCTGCGCTGCCTGAGCGGCACCGTGCGCGTGCTCCTCGGCCGCCGCGCGCTTCTCCTCGGCGCGGATCGCCCGGTCCATCAGCGGCTCGGCGAGGAGCAGGGAGAAGAGACCGGCCGCGAGGCCCGCCGCTCCTCCCGCCACGAGACCCCGGCCGAGCAGGGGCAGGACAGGTGACGACGGGGGAGAGGACGCAGGGGATGGCATGGCGCCGTGTCCGTCCCCGGTCAGTGGCACGGGGCACCGAAGAGGTGCCTGCCGTCGTGGGCGAACTCGTGGAGATAGCTGCCGGTCGCGGAGATCAGCGAGCCGTTGTCGAAGAAGACCGCGTAGAGCGCGATCAGCGCGATGATGACCGCGGCCGAGGCGATGAGCCAGTCGCGGGTGCGGACCGTGGCGGCCTGGACCGCCGTGCTTTCGGTGCCCGATGCCGCGGTGTGCAGTGACATGTCGAAGCCTCCTCTGGGGTTTCCACGCCCCGAAGCAGGAGTGCGACGGCTCAGTTCCTGACTCCCGCACGCCAGGCGGGCGTCCGGTCACAGTGGCGGGCCCGCCCCGGAATCGCACCGGGTTCCTGTCAACCATCGCCTCGATGTATGGACTTGTCGCCCGGAGAGTCCCAGTTGGTCATGGACACTGTCAATGGAACCTGTATCAGGACAACCCGGCCCGGTCGGCGGCCCGCTCCCCCCGGAGCCGTCGACCGGGCTGGTCCTCGACCGCGCGCGCACGAGCTGCGGGAGTAACCCGGCGCCGGCGCGGGAGGTTCGGTGGCCAACCCCGCATGTGCGGGATGGACGATCAGGCCGGGGGCTTGGGCCGTTGTGACGACTCTAGAACGGATGAGCGCCGCAGCCTAGGGGTGGATTGACGCCAAGTCGTGATCCGCTTTCTCTCTGTGATCATCGCAGGTGATGATGGTCCTCGGAGTGGCCGTCAGGAAGGTTCGGACCAACTGCCGCGCAGTGCGGCGTCGTCGAGCGATCCCTTGATCACTTCGGTGGCGACCACCTCCATGACCAGGCGTTCTCTGCGCGCGTACCGCCGCAGCGCGTCAAAGGCCTCGTCCACGCCGGTGTGCCAGCGTTCGGCGAGTATGCCCTTGGCCTGTTCAATGCGTATACGGCTGGTCAGAGCGCCCTGGAGCTGTATCGCGAGAACCCGATACTCCGTGTAGGCGCGGTGGTTGTGCAGACCTACCGCGGCGGCGTCGGCGATCGCCTGCGCCAGACGCAACTCCCCGTCGGTGTGGCGGGTCCGGGAGTTCTCGGGCACGAAGACGTTCAGCGCGCCGAGCAGTGTCTCGCGCTGCCGCAGCGGGACCGCGTACGTCATCCCGATGCCGCGGCGGCGGGCCAGCGCCGTGAACTCCGGCCAGCGGTCGGCGGGTTCGTCCGCCGCGAGCCGCACGGGCGGCACCGCGAGGCCCGTGCCGAGGCTCTCCACGCAGGGCCCACCGCTCTGTTGGGCCCCGAGCAGGTCGAGCGCCAGGTCCCGGGGGTGGCCTCCGGCGGCCACCCCCGGCGTGCCGGTGCCGTCGAAGATGACTCCGGCGGCGGTGGCGTCGAGCAGCTCCACGCAGTGGCCCGCGACCCGGCTCAGGTAGCGCTCCGGGTCGAAGTCGTCGTCCAGAGTATTGGTGGTCTCCACCAGGACCTGGGCCAGCCGTAGTTCAGAGGTGTGATCCCGCATGATCTCCTCCCCAAGAGCGCCACCCCGCGCACTGCGCCTACCCCCGGGCGCCGCGCTGTAACAGGTATCCAACAGCTCTCCGCAGCGGACGGGCGGGCCTCGTGGGCCGGGAGTGCGTATGTCAGGATTGAGAATCGGACAGTGCACCCAAGGGGGAGTGGATGTACCACAAAGGCACCGGCCGCGGTCATCGGATCGCGGCCCGGGGGGTGAAGGCTGCGGCGGCGTTTGCGGGGGCTGCGCTGCTGCTGTCGGGGTGCTCCTCCGATGACGGTTCGGGCAACGAGGAGTCGTCGGGAAACCCGGTCAAGCAACAGCCGAAGGGCACCGACCCGTACTGGGTCAACCCGGACGGGAACGCGGCCAAGCAGGTCGCCACGTACGAGAAGGACGGCAAGAAGGACGACGCCGAGCTGATCCGCAAGATCGCTGAACAGCCCGTCGCGGAGTGGATCATCCCGGAGAACGCGGAGGACCAGGCGCGCGGCTTCACCGAGGCCGCCCAGAAGGCCGACCGGGACGCCCTGTTGGTCCTCTACAACATCCCGCACCGCGACTGCGGCCAGTACTCGGGCGGCGGCGCGGCCGACGGCAACGCCTACCGCACCTTCATCGACCAGGTGGCGAAGGGCATCGGTGACCGCAACGCCACGGTCATCCTGGAGCCGGACGCGGTGCTCCACATGGTCGACAACTGCACGCCGGAGGAGTTTCACGAGGAGCGGTACGACCTCCTCAAGGGCGCCATCGAGAAGCTCAAGTCCCTGAAGAACACCAAGGTGTACCTGGACGCGGGCAACGCGGGCTGGAAGAACCCCGACTCGCTCTGGGAGCCCCTGAAGTGGTCGGGCGTCGAGCAGGCCGACGGCTTCTCGGTGAACGTCTCGAACTTCCAGACGACCGAGGCCAGCACGGAGTTCGGCAAGAAGCTGTCGGCGAAGATCGGCAACAAGCCGTTCGTCATCGACACCGCGCGCAACGGCAACGGCGCGTACACCAAGGGCAAGGACACGTGGTGCAACCCGCCTGGCCGCGCGCTCGGCGAGGCGCCCACCACCAAGACGGGTGACCCGCTGGTCGACGCGTATCTGTGGGTCAAGCGACCCGGTGAGTCCGACGGAACCTGCCGGGGTGGCCCGAAGGCTGGGGCCTGGTGGCCCGAGTACGCGCTGAAGCTGGCGGAGGGCGCCAAGTAGCGCCCCGTCAGGGGCGCGGGGAACTGCGCGAGCAACCACGAAAGAGCCGCAGTCGCATTTGCCAGGATCACGGCAGATGCGACTGCGGCTTTTCGCGCGCTGAGCGCGCAGTTCCCCGCGCCCCTTACGGGGCGCTGCTTACGGAATGTGGACCCACTGAGCCTTGCTCGGGGTGCCCTGGTCGTCCGTCACGAACAGCATGTACCAGCCGGACTCCACCAGGCTCCGCTCCTTGGGGATCGTCACCGTGACGCCGTCCGCCGACTTCTTCAGGTCGAGGGCGACGGACGTCTGGTCGATGTCGGTGACGTGCGTCGAGGCGCTCGGCCTGATCAGGCGGGCCGTCTTGATGGACGAGGCGTGCTGGGTCCGATACGTCCCCGACCCGCCCCGCTTGATCTCCTCGGGACCGCCGGAGAGCGTGGGCTGCGAGCCCTGGTAGAGGTACGGCGGGGTGTAGATCTCGATGCGCTGCTCGAACTCTCCGGGCTTGGTGTTGGCCTTGTCGGAGTAGAGCGAGTCGGAGCCGAAGAACATCACGCGGCCGTCGGGCAGCAGGATCGAGCCCGAGTGGTAGTTGCGGCCGACCTCCGGGTCCGCGACCCGCCGCATGTTGCCGGTCTTGGCGTCGTAGATCCGCGCCTGCTTGATGTTCGAGTCACCGCGGCCGCGGTAGTCCTCGGAGCCGCCGGATATGAGCACCGTGTCGTCGGGCAGGGTCGAGGCCTGCGGGTAACGGGTGCCCTTCTCCAGCTCGGGTCCGTCCTCGAACTTCGGGTTGTCGTCCAGGAGGTCGACGATGCGGGTCTTCTTGCTGGACTTCTTGGACTCGCCGACACCGCCGCCGCCGACCACCATGTACTTCTGGTCCTGCGCGGGCGGCAGCTCCACCGTGTTGGAGGTCTCCAGGAGGTTCGGGTCGCTCATCCCCGGAATCCCCTTCCAGCTGCCCTTGGTCTCCAGGTCCCAGGTGCCGGGCTTGCGGCCGACGTCGTCAGGGCCGTACCCCGCGTTCGAGCCCGAGTAGAAGAGCCTGCCGCTCTGCAGCTGGAAGACGGCCGGGTAGGTCGGGAACTGGCGGACCTGCTTGGTGTAGGTCCACTTCTTGGTCTTGGGGTCGTACAGCTCGTTCTTGCCCGGGACCAGCTGGCCGATCTCGTCGAGGCCGGAGAGGCTGAGCACCTTGCCGTCCGAGAGCGTGGTCAGCGTGGGGTACCAGCGGGCCTCGTTCATCGGGTCGACCTTGATGTACTTCTCGGCGACCGGGTCGAACTCGAAGGCGTCCTTGATCCCCTGGAAGTCCTTCTTGTCCAGGGCGAGCTTCTGCGCGATGCCGTACGTGTTGCGGGTGGCGGCGCCCTTGAGGCCCTGCACGCGGTAGTTGTCCTGCGTGCCGGTCTCGTGCTTCGTGCCGCTCTGCTGCGCCTCCACGTACACCCGGCCGAGGCCCGGTTCGTTGCGCACGAACGCGCCGGTCTGCTTGTCGAAGACCTTCTTCGCGCGCTCGACGACGACGGGGTCCTTGGAGACGAACGTCTTGCCGTTCTTCTTGCCGGTGAACTTCGTGCCCGCCGGCAGCGTGATCGGACTGTCCGGGTCTTCGTTGTGCACCACCATCAGGCCGCCGGCCTTGGTGATGTCGCCCTTGAGCTTCTCGTAGCGCTGGGTGCCGCCGGCTATCAGGAGGTTGCCGTTGGCGAGCTGGGTGTGGCCGGTGCAGAAGAGGTCGACGGGCGTCTTGATCTTCTTGATCGTGTTCTTGACCGGGTCCCACAGGCGGGTGTCGAACTTCTTGGCGTCGAAGTTCTTCTGGTTGTTGCCGGAGCCGGCGACCAGGAGGATCTTGCCGGTGTGCAGGAGCGCCGCGTGGATGGTGTTCTGGCGGTACTCCTCGGGGAAGTTCACGACCTGCCAGTGGCCGTTGTCGGCCTTGTACTCCGGCTTGTTGATCTTGTAGTCGTGGTACTTCTCCGAACCCACGCGCCACAGCCACGGGCCGTTCATCCCGGCCAGCGCTATGACCACCGCCGCGCCTATCGCTATGCGGCGGGCGCGGCGGCGGCTGGAACGGTCCTTCATTTCTTACGTCCCCCAAGGGCGATCTGCATGGTCTGGTCGTTCGCCGCCCAGCTGGGCTTCTGCTGCGGGGCGTGCGGTGCCTGCGGACTCTGATGCGCCTGCGGCAGCTGTGCTGTGGCGTCCTCGCCGTCGCGCTGCTGCGGCACCGTCGGGCCCCCGCCCGGCGGTGGCCCCGAAGGACCTCCCCCGTGCCGCGACTTGCTCTTCTTCTTGTCCTGCCGCATGCCCCAGCGCCAAGCGAAGATCGGCGCGGCCGTGATCAGGAGGGCGAACGTGGCCCAGATGATCATCGCCGGGTGGACGTGGTCGAACACGAACGCGGCGGCCATCGAACCGGCGAAGACCAGGATGAAGAACAGGTGGATCCGGAAGGTGCCGAACAGGGTGTCCGGGCTCGCCGAATCGCCCTTGGGCGTCACCACGAACTTGCTCTTGCGGCGCAGCACGGCGTCCAGGAGGGAGCGTGCGTAGACCGGTGCGGACAGGGCCGACATCACCATGCCCGCGATACCGCCGGAGCCCTCGGGCTCGTGCGGCGAGACGTTGTGGCGGCGGTTCCAGATGTAGAGGCCGATCTGCAGCGCCGACGCGTTGCCGTACAGCATCAGCCAGATCGTCGGGTCGATGTTCACGCCCGATGCGCCCATGCCCAGGAACAGCGCGCAGGAGAGCGCGGCCAGGATCCAGTTCATGGCGGACATCGGGTAGAAGATGACCATCATCGTGTAGTTGAAGAGCCGGCCGGGCGGCAGCGAGAACGGTGCCTTCCAGAACTGCTTGAGGATGGTCTCGTACGTTCCGCGCGACCACCGCAGCTGCTGCGTGAAGAAGTCCGTCCAGGCGTTGGGGCCCTCACCGACCGCGAGCACGTCCGGGGTGTAGACCGACTTCCACTTCTTGCCGGTCCTCGGGTTCGTGGCCCGGTGGATCTCGAAGCCGGTCGCCATGTCCTCGGTGATCGAGTCGTACAGACCGCCGATCTGCTTCAGGGCGCTGATGCGTACGGCGTTGCTCGTGCCGACGAACATCGGGGAGCCGTAGGCGTTGCCCGCGCGCTGGATCAGGGCGTGGAAGAGGAACTGCTGGGACTCGGCGGCCTTGGTGATGAAGTTGTCGTAGTTGCCGTAGACCTGCGGGCCGATGACGAAGCCGACGTTCTCGTCGCGGAAGAAGCCGAGCATCCGCTCGAGGTAGTTGGGCATCGGGACGTGGTCGGTGTCGACCGATGCGAAGTAGTCGTAGTCGCTGCCGTGCGCGTCCAGCCAGGCGTTGTAGTTGCCGTGCTTGGTCTTGGCGCGGTGCGGGCCCTTGCTCATGTTCCACTTCGCGACGCCCTTGCGGGAGAAGTGGTGCACGCCGAGCCGCTGGCAGACCTCCTTGACGGCGGGGTCGTCGCCCTCGTCGAGGAGCCAGACGTGCATGAGGCCGCGGTGGCGGATCTTGACGGCCGCCTCCAGCGTCTTCGTGACCATCTCAAGGGGTTCCTTGCCGGGCACGAAGGAGGTGAGGAAGGCGACGCGGGTGCCGGTCTCGGGCACCACGGGTATCGGGTCACGGGCGACGAGCGTGGCGTGCGCGTTCGAGAGCACGTTCATACAGCGGAAGAACTCGATCAGACCGATCGAGACGAGCATGACGATGTCGAGCGTGGGCAGCCAGTCGTTGGCGACGTAGTCACGCTTCGTCCAGTGCGTCGGCTGCAGCAGCCAGGCGAGCAGCACGAGCGAGAGCAGCGGCGCGGCCCCCAGCATCAGCGCGGCTCTGATCCGGTGCGGCTCCTGCGAGAGCAGGGAGCGGTACTGCACCTTGTACGGCTTGGTGGGATCAGGCTGCGTCAGCGGGCCCGCGAGACGGCTGTAGTGCTCGTAGTCGTACCTCGGCAGGGCCTTCTTGATACGCCGGAACCCGCCCGTACGGTGCGATGGCACCCGCAGCTGGGTCGTCTCTGACGGGTCGTTCGGCCGGGCGCCCGTCGGCGTCGACGTCATGAGTCATCCCCCCGCACGCGGTCCCCCGCGTGTTCGTTGGTCCTTCCGCCCGGTCAGATCCCCCTCGACCTTCACGGACGCATCAGTGGCAGGCCACCGTCCCCTTAGACATGGAACAGCTACCTTCCGGTTGCATGATGCCCCCCTCGGCATCCATTCATGAAAGGGACCCCCCGTCCCTTCCCCCGTGGGCGCCGGTCGGCAGGGCCCCCAACTGCCCCGCACCGCCTGCCTCATGAGAGCCAGTGGCTCCAGCACAAGGTTCTACGCCCGTTGCCATGATCGCAAGAGCGAAACAAGGTGTTTACCGGTCATACGAGCGATTTGAGTTGCCTGTTGAGGCGGGAGCGGTCAATCGCGTTCGAATATTACCGAAGTGTTCCCGTATCGCCCGCTCGGCCCGCAGTACATCGCCGGATCTGACCGCGTCGAGGATCTCCCGGTGCTGGCGGCAGGTGACCTTGGGGTCGTGCGGAACGTCCACCAGGTCGGTTCGTACGTTGTGGAAGGCGTCCCAGAACGCTTCGAGGACCTCGCCGAGCAGTGGATTGCGCAGACAGCGGTAGAGAGTGGCGTGAAATGCTCGGTCGGTTTCGGTGTGAACCGCGCCCGGCCGGCCGTTGCGGCCGTCGTCCGCCGCCGTCTCGCTGTCCATCCGGTCGACGAGAGCGTCCAGTTCGGCCAGATCCGCGTCCGGGATACGTCCGGCGAGGCGCGCGATGAGCCCGGTCTCCACGGCCTCCCGCAGCTCCAGGAGCTGGAGCAGGCTGTCCTCGCCGCGGTAGTGGCCCGCCACCGTCCGGAAGGTGAGGCCCTCGATCATGGGAGCCATCGACATGGGTCCGACATATGTGCCGAAACCGTGCCGGATTTCCACGATGCCCATCGCCTGGAGTGCCTTGAGGGCCTCTCGCACGGAGTTCCGACTGACGCCGAGGCGTTCCATCAGTTCGGGCTCGGTGGGCAGAGAGGCGCCGGAGGGCAGCCGCTGGTCGATGATGAGCTTCTTGATCCGCTCCTGTATGTCGCGCGCCATGGCGCAACGGTAGCGGTACCCGCGCCGGTGGAGGCACGACGAAGGCCCCCCGCGTGAACGGGGGGCCTTCGCTGTCTGTGCGCCGTCAGGGACTCGAACCCCGGACCCGCTGATTAAGAGTCAGCTGCTCTAACCAACTGAGCTAACGGCGCGCGCTGACCTGGAGAACTCTACCGGACTCCGGCGGGTGCTCCGGACCATCCCGGCCCGCGCGGGCGCGCGGAGCCGCATTGCCGGGAGCGGCCCGGGAGTGGCCCCGGGGGCAGCGGGGGAGGCGAATGCGGGGCGGATCCATCATTCGGACCGTCAACATGCGATATCGCCCGACAGTTGAGAAGCTGACGACTGTGCAGATGCGACGCAGGCATTCTTTCCTGGAGTGTGAGGGGAATCGCATGGAGGTTGCTCCGGTATTCGAGGAATTCGATCCCGAGAGCGACTGCGACTGCCCCGGATGTATTCACTGGCGACGCGCCATGACCCACGCACTTCCCGTACGAGAAGGCGGCCACCCGGCGGCGCACGGAGCGCGGCGCGCCCTCGTCATCGCCGCGGCCGCGGGCACCGTGCTCGGCGGCGGCCAGGCGCTTCCCGCGGCGGCGGCCCCCGGGACCCCGGGCATTCAGGGGGCTCCGCTGGACGAGGACCCGGTACCCGGGAGTCCGCAGGGCGACACGAGCGCGCTGCACGGAGCGCCGGGAACGCCGGGCGCCCCGGGCCCCGCGACGTCGGCGGCGCGGAGCACGACGCGGGCCGCGATCCTCGCCCGCGCCAAGAAGTGGGTCGCTGCGAAGGTGCCGTACAGCATGGACACGTACTGGTCCGACGGTTACCGGCAGGACTGCTCGGGCTTTGTCTCCATGGCCTGGAATCTCGGCGGCAATGAATGGACGGGCAGCCTCTCCGCGTTCGCGGTGCGCATTACGAAGAGCCAGCTGCAACCCGGCGACATCCTTCTCTTCCACAATCCGGCGAACCCCGAGAAGGGTTCGCACGTGACGATTTTCGGCGGCTGGGCCAACGCGGCGCACACGCAATACGTCGCGTACGAACAGGCCCGCCCGAGCGCTCGCAAGCGGACGACTCCCTATGCCTATTGGAGCAATGGGAGCCGCTATCTGGCGTACCGCTACAAGGGGGTGAAGGGGGGAGCTCCGGGTGGCTCGGGGCCGAGCACGGGGACGCGCTACCCCGGCGCGGGCTCGTTCGGTCCCGGCGCCGACAACAAGTACGTCACCCAGCTCGGCAAGGCTCTGGTCGGCAGGGGCGGCGCCCGCTTCTACACGTCCGGTCCCGGCCCGCGCTGGAGCGACGCGGACCGCAGGGCCACGCAGGCGTTCCAGCGGGCGCAGGGCTGGACCGGCGCGGACGCGGACGGTCTGCCGGGGCCCGCGACCTGGTCGTACCTGATGACGGGCAAGGGCCGTGACATCCCCCGGGCGGGGGCGGGCGCGGGCGGCACGCAGGGCAAGGCGCCCGCGTACCCCGGCCGGGGGGTGTTCCGCCCCGGCCAGTCCAGCCCCTCGGTCGAGAAGCTCGGCAGGCAGCTGGTGAAGAAGGGCTTCGGCAAGCACTACGCCCAGGGGCCCGGCCCGCGCTGGAGCGAGAGCGACCGCCGCAACGTCGAGGCGTTCCAGCGGGCGCAGGGCTGGCGAGGGGCGGCGGCGGACGGGTATCCGGGGCCGGAGACCTGGCGGCGGTTGTTCGCATGAGCCTGGTGAGTGGAGCGGCACGAGTGAGGTCGGGGCGCAGATGTGACCGGGTCGCTGGTGTGACTGGGGCGCGAGTGGGACCAGGGCACGGATGTGACCGGGTTGCGTATGAGATCGAGGCACGTATGAGGCGGAGGCAAGGATGAGTGCGACAGCGGCATCACGGTCACAGACCCCCCAGCCCGAGGAACCGCAGGTCGCCGGCGCCCCCGACTCGACGCCCGCCCGTCCGCCGCGCCTGATCCACAGCGAGGCCACCACCGAGATCCCCATCCACCTGCTCTTCCGTGACGACCCCGGTGAGCCCGGGGTGTCGCTGCCGCCCGCCGTGGTGCGGCGCAGGCAGGGCACGGGGGAGCAGCCGCGCACCGCCCGGCGGCCCGCTCCTCCGGTGGCCCGCCCCCTGCCCGAGGTCGACCCGTCCCTCGGTGAGCGCCCCGCGTCCGTGCTGCCCGGTGCGGTCGGGGTGCTCGGCGGGGCCGCGGGCGTCGCCGGGTGCGCGGCCGCGCTGTGGTGGGCGGGGGTGCTGCCCGAGCCGGTGGCGCAGGCGGCGGGGCTGCCCTGGTCCGACCAGGACGACGCGTACGCCGGGCTCGGCCTCGCGCAGTGGGCCTCGCTCGCCGGGTCGGGTGCGCTCGCGCTGTTCGGGTTCGGGGGTCTGGCGCGGGGGCGGGTCGGCACGGCGTGGGTGCTCACGCTCTTCGGGCGGTACCGCGGCAGCGTCCGCCGCACCGGGCTGATGTGGGTCAACCCGCTCCTCCTGCGCCGCCGCGTCGACGTACGCCTGCGGCACTGGCGCAGCGAGCCGATGCCCGCGGTGGACCGGGGCGGGGTCGCGCTGCGGGTCGTCGTCCTCGTCGTCTGGCGGGTCAAGGACGCGGCGCGGGCGACGCTCGGCGTCGCCGACCACCAGGAGTACTTGCGCGAGTGCGTCGAGGCGGCGACGGCCCGCGTCCTGTCCCGCCTTCCCGCCGACGCCTTCCACGACGACACCCCGACCCTGCGGGACGCCGACGCCGTCGGCGACGCGCTGACCCGGATGCTCGCGGTGGAGGCCGAGCCGGTCGGCATCGAGATCTTCTCGGCCCAGCCGACCCGGATCGAGTACGCCCCCGAGATCGCCGACACCATGCGCCTGCGCCGGGTCGCCGCCCTGGACGCACGGCACCGCGACAGCGTGCTCACCTCGGTGGTGGACTCCGTCGAGGACACGGTGACCCGGCTGACCACCCGCGGCCTGGTCGAGCTCGACGACTACGAGCGCAAGGCCTTGGTCAAGGACCTGACGGTGGCGTTCTATACGGGGCATGGAGACCGCTGACCACACCGCTGACCACGACACCCCCACCCTCGCGGCCCTCGCCCGGGACGCCCGGAGGCTGACCGCGGACCGGCCCCGCACCCTCCTCGGGATCGCGGGGCCGCCCGGCGCGGGCAAGTCGACGTTGGCGCGGGCGCTGGTGGCGGAGATCGGCGAGGGCGCCGCGTATCTCCCGCTCGACGGCTTCCACCTCTCGAACGATCAGCTGGAGCGGCTCTCCCTCACCTCCCGCAAGGGTTCGGAGCCGAGCTTCGACGTCCGCGGATACGTCGCGCTGCTCACCCGTGTGCTCCAGGACACCGGGCACGACATCTACGTACCCGATTACGACCGCACGCTCCACGAGCCGGTGGCCGCCCGTCACCGTGTGCCGCCGAGCGCCCGTCTCGTCGTCACCGAGGGGAACTACCTGGCCTGCGATCTGCCCGGCTGGCGCGACGCGCGGCGGCTCATGGGGGAGTGCTGGTACGTGCAGGCACCTGCGGAGGTACGACAACTGCGCCTTGTCGAGCGCCAGTTGGCGGGCGGGCGGACGGCCGACGGGGCGGCCGAGTGGGTGGCGACGAACGACAGCCCCAACGGTGACCTCGTGGAGAAGTCGCGCCGGCGCTGCGATCGGATCGTCTCCACTATTGGTATGGACATGTTCAACTACCGCCCATAATCTGGGCTTGGTCTAGACCGCAGCACTCGCTGCACCCACTGCTCTCACTGCATCCGCAGTGCCGCAGGCGCGCGCACGGTTCACGGAACCCCCACGTTTCCCCTGGAGCGGCAGCATGCGAAACAAGAAGATGTACGCGGCCATGCTCGGCGCCACCACGTTCGGGGCCCTCGCGCTCTCGTCCGGTGGAGCGAGCAGTCACGGCTACACCGATCTGCCTGCAAGCCGCCAGATCAACTGTGCCAACGGCACGGTGAGCGGCTGCGGTTCCATCCAGTACGAACCCCAGAGCGTCGAGGGTCCGAAGGGCTTTCCCGCCTCCGGTCCGGCCGACGGCAAGATCTGCTCGGCGGGCGTCAGCGGCTTCGACGCGCTCAACCAGCCGAAGGCGCCGGGCGGCGGCGCCTGGCCGACGACCAGTGTGAGTGCCGGTCAGAACTACACCTTCCGGTGGCAGTTCACGGCACGCCACCGCACCACCGACTTCAAGTACTACATAACCAAGCAGGGCTGGGACGAGAGCAAGCCGGTGACCCGGGCCGCGCTCGACACCACCCCGTTCCTGGACGTCCCCTACAACGGACAGCAGCCGCCCGCCACGCTCTCGCACTCCGGGTCGATTCCCGGCGGCAGGAGCGGACACCACGTGATCGTCGCGGTGTGGACGGTCCACGACACGGCGAACGCGTTCTACGCCTGCTCCGACGTCAAGTTCTGAGCAGGGCTTGAGGCTCCACGGCACTCCCCGCGGGTAGGTTCTGCGCACGCCGTCCACGACCGGGACGGCGTGCGCAGAACGGCCATACCCAGCAACGCCCAGCAACACCGACTATCGGGGGACAGTCATGGAGTTCATGTTCGTCGCGGTGCCCGTGTTCATCGCCGCGGTGGCGATCGTGATGGCGGTCAAGGTGATCAGGCGCGCCCTGGAGCTGAGGCAGGCGTGGGCGAGCGGCCTGACGGCGGAGGCGCGCTGCCTGCGTACGTACACCACGACGAGGCGCCACAGCGACAGCAGTCACACCACCACGACGCTGCACCACGTCTACGAGTTCACGCCGTCCGCGGGCCGCCCCGTCAGGTTCGAGGAGGAGAACGGCCCCGCGACGACCATCGAGGGCGACTTCGTCACCGTGCACTACGCGGCCGACCGCCCCGAGAAGGCGACGGCGCACGCGCCGAGTCCCGTCAAGAACGCGGCGAGCACGATCGGCCAGCTCTGCTTCCTCGCCGTCATGCTCGCCTTCTGCGTCTACTTCACGGTGTCGGCAAACGACCTGTTCGGGTCAGACCTTCCGTAGTCACCCTCCAAATCTGACGGCCCATCAATTATGGTGCGCGGCCATGGAGTCCACCGGGAGTACCGTCGCGGAACTCGTGCAGGCCCGCTGGGGCGACCACCGCCCCGGGCTGCGCTTCGAGCACCAGGAACTCACCCACCACCAGGTCGCGGCGGGCGCGGCGGCCAGGGCGGCGCTCCTCGCCGACCTGCTGCCGAGAGGGGCCGAGCCGCACGTCGGCGTCCTGCTCGACAACACCCCCGAGTACCCGCTGTGGCTGAGTGCGGCGGCGCTCGCGGGTGCGGCGGTTGCGGGCATCAACCCCACGCGCAGGGGTGCGGAACTGGCCCGCGACATCGTGCACACGGAGTGCCGGGTCCTGATCACGGAGCGGGCGCACCTCCCGCTCCTTGACGGCCTCCAACTCCCGGGCGTACGAATCCTGGTGACGGATACGGACGCGTACGCCGAGCTGCTCGCCCCCTACGCACAAGCGCGCCCGGAGATATCGCGGGCGGCGACACCGGCGAGCCGCATGCTGCTCTACTTCACCTCCGGTTCGACGGGGGCGCCCAAGGCCGCGATCTGCAGCCAGGGCCGCCTCGCGGCGGCGGGCCAGTCCCTCGTGAGCCACTTCCGGCTCGGGCCGGAGGGCGTCCACTACATCTGCATGCCCATGTTCCACGGCAACGCGGTGATCGCGGACTGGGCGCCCGCGCTGGCGGGCGGGGCGGGGGTGGCGCTGCGGCGCCGGTTCTCGGCCTCGGCGTTCCTGGACGACGTACGGGCTTATGGGGCCACGTACTTCACGTACGTGGGCAGGGCGGTGCAGTACATCCTGGCGACGCCTGAGGGGCCCGACGACACGGAGAACCCCCTGCGGATGGGGTTCGGCACGGAGGCCGGGGCGGTGGACGCGGAGCGTTTCGAGAAGCGGTTCGGGGTGCGGCTCGTCGAGGGGTACGGCTCATCGGAGGGCGGCGCGGCGATCCAGCGGACGCCGGGGACGCCGGGCGGGGCGATCGGGCGCGGGGCGCCGGGGGACGAGTTGGCGGTGGTGGACCCCGTCACGAGGGAGGAGTGCCCGCCCGCCGTCTTCGCGGCGGACGGACGGCTCCTGAACGGGGACGAGGCGATAGGGGAGTTGGTGAACAAGGGCCGGACGCCCTTCGAGGGGTACTGGCGCAACGCGGAGGCGGATGCGGCGCGGCTTCGGGACGGGTGGTACTGGACGGGGGATCTCTTCTACCGGGACGGCGAGGGGTTTCTCTACTTCGCCGGGCGCACGGACGACCGGCTCCGGGTGGACAGCGAGAACCTGGCGGCGGCGATGATCGAGGGCATTCTCGCGCGGTGGGAGGGGGTGGCGGCGGTCGCGGTGTACGCGGTGCCGGATCCTGTGGCGGGGGACCAGGTGATGGCTGCGGTGTGTCCGCGGGCGGGGGTGTCCTTCTCTCCGCTGGCCTTCGCCGAATTCCTGCTGTCGCAGCCGGACCTGGGTACGAAGATGGCGCCCCGCTTTGTGCGGGTGGCTCGGGAGATGCCGGTGACCGCCACCAACAAGGTGGCGCGGGCCGCCTTGCGCGGGGAGGGGTTTCGCTGCGGGGATCCTGTGTGGTGGCGTCCTGACCCCGGGGCGGGGGCGTACCGCCGGTTCACCCCGGCGGACGAGTCCGCGCTGCTGGGCCAGTACCGGGCCCAGGGGCGGGAGGGGTTGCTGCCGGGCTCGCATGGACCTCTCCCGCCCACCCGCGCGTAACCCCGCGTCCGACCCTGCACGAACAGGCCTTTCCCGCCCACCCACCCGTTACCCGGTAGTCGGCCCCGCCCGCCCCCCCCCGGCATACCGTGGGCCCCATGGCCAGGGAGAGCGTAAGAGTGGCGTTGGGGCGGCGCAGCTATCTGGGGAGCAGCGCGCCCGGCAGGGCTGTGGCGTACCTGGTCGGGGGCGTGCTGCTCGGCATGTTCGTTCTCGTGGGCGCGCTGGCCCTGGCCCTCCTCGGCGGGGTTCTTGTCGTCGTACTCGTCGGGATCCCCCTTCTCGGTCTTCTTGCCTTCGCCGGTATCCCCGTCGCCGCCCTCGAACGCCGCCGCCTCACCCTCGTCGACCCCGCACCCCCCGCCCCCACCCCTCACCGGACCCCCGAAGCCCCCGGCATCCCCGCCTGGTTCAAGCTGCGCGTCAAGGAGCAGGCCACCTGGCGCGAGCTCGCGTACACCGCGCTTCTCGCCCTGGTCCTGTGGCCCCTCGACCTCCTCGTGCTCGCCTGCACCCTCGGCGCCCCCGCCCTCCTCATCGGCGCCCCGGCCCAACTCGCCCTGGACGGCGGCGAGATCCGCGCCGCCAAGCTCTGGCTCGTCAGCGACTATCCGCACGCCTTCGCCACCGCCCTCCTCGGTCTGGCCCTGCTCGCCCCGCTCCTCTATCCCCTCGGCGCCTACGCCACCGCCCGCGCCGCGCTTGCCCGCCTCCTCCTCGCCCCGCGCGAGGCCGAGTTGACCACTCAGCTGGCAGAAGTGACCCGCTCCCGGGCCCGCCTGGTCGACGCCTTCGAAGCCGAACGGCGGCGGATCGAGCGGGACCTGCACGACGGGGCCCAGCAGCGCCTGGTCGCGCTGACCATGACCCTGGGCCTCGCCCGGCTCGACGTCACCCCCGGCAGCCCCCTCGCCGCCCAGCTCGCCACCGCCCACGACGAGGCGGGGAACGTATTGACCGAACTGCGCGAGCTCATCCGGGGCATTCACCCCCAGGTCCTCGTCGACTACGGTCTCGCCGCCGCCATCGAGGACGCGGCCGAACGCTCCCCGATCCCCGTCGACACCGACCTGGACGGCCTGCCCCGGCTCCCCGAACCCGTCGAATCCGCCGGGTACTTCACCACTCGCGAGGCCCTCACCAACATCGCCCGCCACAGCGAAGCCCCCCGCGCGCACATCACCGCCCGCCATGAGGACGAAACCCTCCGCATCGACGTGCGCGACAACGGCAAGGGCGGTGCCGATCCCGGCCGCGGCACCGGTCTCACCGGCCTGGCGGACCGCATCGCGGTGCTCGATGGCACACTGACCGTCACCAGCCCGCCCGGCGGCCCGACCGTACTGTCCGTGGAGATCCCGTGCCGATCCCAGCAACCCCGAGCCCTCACCACCGACTGAGGATCGTCGTCGCCGAGGACAGCGTGCTGCTCCGCGAAGGTCTCGTCGGCCTGCTCACCCGCTTCGGACACGAGGTGCCCGCCGCGCTCGGCGACGCGGAGGGGCTGCGCGCCGCCGTCGGGGAGCACGAACCGGACCTCGTCCTCACCGATGTACGCATGCCGCCCACCTTCCAGGACGAAGGCCTGCGCGCCGCACTCGCCCTGCGTGCCGAACGGCCGGAGCTCCCGGTCCTCGTGCTCAGCCAGTACGTGCAGCGTTCGTACGCCGCCGAGCTCCTGGACACCGGCGAAGGCACCGGCGTCGGCTATCTCCTCAAGGACCGGGTAGGCCAGGTCGAGCAGTTCGCCGACGCGGTGACGCAGGTCGCGGCGGGCGGCACGGTCGTGGACCCGGAAGTCGTACGGCAGTTGATCAGGCGCCGCCGCGACCCCCTCGAACAGCTCACGCCGCGCGAGCGCGAGGTGCTCGGCCTGGTGGCCGAGGGCAGGTCGAACGCGTCGATCGCCGCCGAACTCGTCGTCAGCGAGGCCGCGGTGGGCAAGCACATCGGCAACATCCTGGGAAAGCTCGACCTGCCGCCGGCGGACGGCACCCACCGCAGGGTGCTCGCCGTCCTCGCGTACCTGAGGGCCTGAGCAGCCCGGACAGCCCGGAAAGCGTGCACTGGCCACCGGTCTGTCGATTACGATCCTGAACCATGAGCACGTCAGACCAGATACGGGCAGGCCTCACGCCGCGCCAGGCCCGGCGCATACGGATCGCCGCGGCCTCGGTGCTGATGGCCGCGGCGGCCGTGGTGCTCGCCGTGCGCCTGGCGAGCCGGTCGTCCGTCCTGGTGGTGGGGGTGTACGGGCTGCTGCTCGTCCTCTGCGGCCTGGTGATCGAGCTCAGCAGGCGCGGACGGACCCGGCTCGGCAGCTATCTCCTCGCCGTCGGCCTGGTGGCCGCGCTGCTCATGGACTGGGTGGTGCTTGCCTGACCGGCACGCGGGCGGCGGTCGGCGCCTCGCGCAGCCCGTACCGCTGATGGATCCTCCGCAGCGGCGCCGGCGCCCACCAGGCACGGCGGCCGAGCAGCGTCATCGTCGCCGGGACGAGGAACATCCGGACCACGGTCGCGTCGATGAGCACCGCGAGCGTCAGGCCGAGCCCGATCTGCAGGATCGGTGAGAAGCCGCCGGTCATGAAGCCGCCGAAGACGATCGCGAGCAGCAGCGCCGCACAGCTGACGACACGGCCCGAGCGGCGCAGCCCCTCTACGGTGGCGGCACGGTGGTCGCCGGTCTCCAGCCACGCCTCCCGCATCCGGGACAGGATGAACAGCTCGTAGTCCATGGCGAGTCCGAACGCGATCGCGATGATCAGCGGCGGCGCGGTCAGGCTCAGCGCCCCGAGCCCCTCACCGCCGAGCAGCCCCGCGCCATGCCCGTCCTGGAACACCCACACCACGACGCCGAGCGCGGCGCCCAGGCTGAGCAGGGTGGTGGCGAGCGTACGCAGCGGGAGCAGCAGCGAGCCGGTGAAGGCGAAGAGCAGGACGAACAGGGCGACCAGGACGGTGAGTACGGCCCAGGGCGCGCGCTCGGCGAGCATCGAACGGAAGTCGACGAGGCTCGCGGCGTTGCCGGTGACCCGGACCGGCTCGTCGCCGCGCAGGTCGCGCACCTGCTCCACGAGCCGGGTGGCGGCGGGGCCGTCGACGGAACCGGTCGGCGTCAGCTCCAGCAGGACCGTGCCGTCGGAGAGCCGCTCGCTGTCGGCCGACCTGATCCCGGGCAGGGCCCGGATCTTGTCCTCGCAGTCGGGTTCGGCGCCGGGCCCGATGAGCACCTGGACCGGGTCGGTGTCCGTCCCCGCCGGATAGTGCTCACGCACGGTGTCGTACAGCTGCCGCGCCTCGGTGTCGTGCGGGAGCTGCCGGGCGTCCCCGATGTTGATCCGCATCCCGAAGGCGGGCAGCGCGAGGAAGGTGAGCACGGCGACGGCGGTGCCGGCCACGGCCAGGGGGCGCCGGGCGGAGAAGAGGGCGAGGCGGGCGAAGAAGGCGCCGGGTTCGGGGGCGGGTGCGCCCCTGGTGCTGCTGCCTCGCCGCCAGATGCCCTTCCGCGGGGCGGACTTCGTCCCCGACGGCGCGATCTTGCCGCCGAACAGGGCGAGCAGCGCCGGAAGCAGCGTCAGCGCCGCCAGCATGTCGACGACGACCACCGCACCGGACGCCAGGCCCATGCTGCGCAGGAACGGGCTGGGGAACCAGACGAGCCCCGACAGGCTGATGGCCACCGTCAGGCCGGAGAAGAGGACGGTGCGTCCCGCGTGGGCGACGGTCGCGTGCACGGCCTGCGCCACGTCCTGCGTCTTCCCCCGCTCCTGCGCCTTCCCCCGCTCCTCGCGGAAGCGGATCACCATCAGGAGCGCGTAGTCGACGGCGAGACCGAGGCCGAGCATGGTGACGATCTGGACGGCGTAGACGGAGATCTCGGTGAACTGGCTGAAGCCGTAGAGGGTCAGGAAGGCACCGGCCACGCCGCTCACGGTGACCAGGAGGGGGAGCCCGGCGGCCCGCAGCCCGCCGAAGATGAGCAGGAGGACGATCAGTACGGCGGGCAGGGTGATCAACTCGGCCTGCGCGACGTCCTCCTGAGCCCTGCCTCCCATCTGCTCGCCGAGCAGCGGCCCGCCGCTCACGGCCACGTCACCGGCGGTGATTTCACGGAGGCGGTCGGCCGCGTCGCCGACGGCCTCCTCCTCGGCGTCGTCGTCGAGGCCGCCCTTGAGGACGACGGGGACGAGCAGGGCCTTGCCGTCCTGGGCGACAAGTCCTCGGGTGGTGTACGGATCCGGCACCTGGGCGATGCCCGGCTGCCTCCGTACGTCGGCCACGGCGTCGCCCACCTGCGCGCGGACCCGCGGGGACTCGACGGCCGGACCCGACACCGTGGCGCTGAAGTCCTCACCGTCCGGGGTGAGTTCGGCCAGGCGTTCCCCGGTGACGACGGACTCGCTGCCGGGGACGTCCTCGACCGACGACGTCAGGTCGCCGAAGACCCGGGTGCCGAAGCCGAGACCCAGGACGAGGAGAAGGAGCCAGATGAGGACGACGGTTCGGGGGCGTCGGGTCGCTGTGCGGGCGAGGGCGGCCAACATGGGCTCTGCCTCCTCCATGGACGGGGTCCGGGTCGCCCCTCAGCGTCGCCCTCCGCCGCGCGTGGCGGATCGCCGTGGCGGGCGGTCTTGCGCTCTCCCCCGAGCGGGGTAGGCCTCCGTCGGGCGGGGGAGGCGGCGGCAGGTCGGTGAGAGGTCCTAGCTCCCCGGCACCACGAGCCCCGTCTCGTACGCGCAGATCACCGCCTGCACCCGGTCCCGCAGCCCCAGCTTCGACAGGACGTTGCTGACATGGGTCTTCACGGTGTGGTCGCTGACCACGAACGACGCCGCGATCTCCGCGTTCGAAAGCCCCCGGGCAAGCAGCCGCAGCGTCTCCTCCTCGCGGGCGGTGAGCACCGAGAGGCGTTCGGCGGGCGACACGGCAGGGGCGTCGGACTCCGTGCGGCGGCGCCGGACCACGTCCGCCACCAGGCGCCGCGTCACCGAAGGCGCGAGCAGGGAGTCACCGGCCGCCACGACCCGCACCGCGTGCACCAGGTCGTCCCTGCGGACGTCCTTGAGCAGGAAGCCGCTCGCCCCCGCGTACAACGCCTCGTACACGTACTCGTCGAGGTCGAACGTGGTCAGCATGACGACCCGGCAGCTGGACTGCGCGCACACCTGGCGGGCCGCCTCGATGCCGTCCATCCCCGGCATGCGGATGTCCAGGAGGATGACGTCCGGGGCGTGCAGGCGCACCGCCGCCACCGCCTCGGCGCCGTCACCCGCCTCCGCCACCACCTCGATGTCGGGCTGTGCCTCAAGGATCATGGAGAAGCCGCTGCGCACCAGCTCCTGGTCGTCGGCGACCGCCACCCGGATGCTCATCCCCCAAGGATGCCGTGGGCAGCGTGACGGCGACACGGAATCCACCATCGGGTCCGTTCCCGGCCTCGGCGGTGCCACCGCAGGCGGCGGCGCGTTCCCGGATGCCGACCAGGCCGTGGCCCGCGCCCCGCGCGGCAAAGAGACCGGCTCCGTCGTCCTGGACCAGCAGCCGCAACTCATTGTCGTACCAGGTCAGTTGAACGGTCACCGTCGCCGCACCCGCGTGCTTGACGCAGTTGGTCAGCGCCTCCTGGACGATGCGGTACGCGGCCACCTCGACGTCGGGCGGGAGCGGACGGGGCTGTCCCTCTGCCGTCAACTCCACTCGCAGTCCAGCCTGTTCGACCAGTGCGGTCAGCTCCGGGAGCGCCGCGAGCGTCGGCTGCGGGGCCCGTCCGGCGTCCGGCGCCGACGACTCCCTCAGGACACCCAGGATCCGCCGCAACTGCACCATCGCGTCGCGCCCCGCGCCGGCGATCGCTTCGAACGCCCCCACCGCGCGGTCCGGATCGCTGCGGACGACCACGGGCCCCGCCTCGGCCTGGACCACCATCAGGCTCACCGCGTGGGCGAGGATGTCGTGCATGTCGCGGGCGATCCTGGACCGCTCCTGACTGACCGCACGCGCCGTCTCGGTGGCGCGCTCCCGCTCGAGGCGCCGGGCCCGGTCCTCCAGGGCCGCGGTGTACGCGCGCTGCACGCGGGCGAAGGCGCCCAGGGCGTACGCGCTGATGAGGCTGAGCAGGTGGAAGGGGTACTCGTACGGCTCGGAGTGCTCCTTGAAGGCCATGGTGACGGCGGCCCCCGTCAGCCAACCGGCGAGCATGACGCGCCGTTTCAGGGGCGTGCTCAGGGCGGCCACGGTGTAGAGGGCGACCATGCCGCCGAAGCAGACGTCGGGCGGCGGCCGGTGGTAGAGCGCCATGACGGGCGTGAAGACGGCGATCACGCAGGCGCAGGCGAAGGGCGCGCGGCGCCGCCAGATCAGCGGCGCCGCGGTCCCGGCGCCGAGTGCGAACCCCGCCGCGCTCAGCGGGTCGCCGCCCTCGTCGGGGAAGAGGAACTGGAGCGAGACGGCGAAGAGCACCAGGGCGGCGAGCGCGGTGTCCACGACGTAGGGGTGGGCGGTGTGGGTGGTGCGCAGCCGGGACAGGGCGAGGAAGGGACGTTGCATCGGCGGGCTCCTCGGGGCAGGAGGCCGTGCCAGTATCGCGGCGGCCCGGCGGCGCTGTCCTCACCGGTGCGGGGGATATGTGCGGGGCGAAGGCGTCTGCGGTTCTCCGCAGGGTCCTCAGGACTCCAGGTACCGCAGCACCGCGAGCACCCGGCGGCTGTAGCCGGTGGTGCGCGAGAGGTCGAGCTTGTCGAAGATCGTGTTGAGGTTCTTCTCGACCGCGCTCAGCGAGATGTGCAGCTTCTGCGCGATGGCCGCGTTGGTGTGGCCCTGCGCGAGCGCCTCGATGACGGTGCGCTCGCGGGGCGTGAGGCGGGAGAGGGGGTCGGTGTGCGTGGTGCGGATGACCAACTGCCTTACGATTTCAGGGTCGATGGCGGCGCCGCCCGCGTGGATCCGCTCCAGCGAGTCGAGGAACTCGTCGACCTGCGCGACACGGTCCTTGAGGAGATAGCCGACCCGCTCGGCGTTCGGAGTGAGCAGCTGCGCCGCGTAGTTGCGCTCCACGTGCTGGGAGAGCACGAGCACGCCGACCCCGGGCCAGCGCTCGCGGATCTCCACCGCGGCGCGCAGCCCCTCGTCCGTGTGGGTCGGGGGCATCCGGATGTCGGTGACCACGATGTCCGGCGTCCGCGCCTCCACCTCACGCAGCAGCGATACGGCGTCACCCACCCCGGCGAGCACCTCGTGCCCCTCCTCGGCGAGCAGCCGGATCAGCCCTTCGCGCAGCAGGGTCGAGTCCTCGGCGAGCATTACGCGCACGGCAGCTCCGCGGTGATGGTGGTGGGCCCCCCGGAGGGGCTGTGGACGTCCAGTCTGCCGTCGAGCGCGGCCACCCGGCTGTGCAGTCCGGTCAGACCGCTGCCCGCCGGGTCGGCGCCGCCGACGCCGCTGTCGCGGACCAGGACGGCCAGGTAGGTGCCGTGTCCCTTGACGCTGACGAAGATGTCCTGGGCCGACGCGTGCTTGGCCGCGTTGGTCACGGCCTCGGACACGACGAAGTAGGCGGCGGTCTCGATGGCCGCGGGCAGCGGCTCGGGAACGTCGTACTCGATCCTCATCGGGATGCCGCACCGCTCGCGGACCCCGCCGAGCGCCTCGTGCAGACCGAGGTTGTCCAGAGCCGACGGATAGACGCGCCAGGCCACTTCGCGCAGTTCGGTGAGGACGTCCCGGGACTCCTTGTGCGCCTGCTCCAGGAGGGCGTCCGACTGCTCCGGCGTCTTGCCGCGGCGGGCACGGCCGAGCAGCATGGCCAGGGCCACGAGGCGCTGCTGGACGCCGTCGTGCAGATCGCGCTCGACGCGCCGCCGCTCCGCGTCCACCGCCTGCACCACCGCGGCGCGGCTCGCGGCCAGTTCCTGGATGCGCCGCTCCAGGAGCTCGCGCTCGGAGGGCCCGAAGCACTCGCGGGCCAGGCGCGCGTCCAGGGCGGCCAGTGAGTTCAGGCCCTGGACGTCGAGGAAGAGCAGGACGCCGCCGAGCACCACCTGGGTCAGCAGCTCCCGCCAGGTCAGCGTGGACCGGGCGACGCCCGCGGCGAGCAGCCCGGCCAGGACGGCCCCGAAGACGAGCAGTGCGACCACGACGCCGCACAGCAGCCCGGCGTACGTACGGGCCGCTAGGTAGCGCAGCACCTGCTGGTCGGAGGCGTGGTGCTCAGGGAATCTGTCGTGGAAGAAGACCGAGCGCCTCGCGCGCTCGATGGCGGTGAGCCTGCGGGCCCCCGAGGCGAGCAGGGAGTGGGCCCGGCCGCGGGTGCGCGGCCACAGCAGGAAGGCGCCGAGCAGGGCGCCGGCCAGGATGAAGTACAGCAGGCCGAGGAGGGCGGTGAAGCAGCTGAGCAGGACACCGGCGCCCCTCAGGAGGCGCGCCGTCGGCTTCGACGGGGGCGGGGCACCGTCCCACGGCCGTGGATCGAGCGGCGACGGAAGACGATGGCTGTCCGTACCTGCCAGATCCGCCTTCACACCTGCCGACACTAGTGACGCCGCCCTGACGCGGCAAGATCGCCCGACTGCTTCCTGGACCGGACGCGCCTGATCACGTAGAGGGCGACGGCGACGAGGACCAGGACGAGGACGGCCTTGGACAGGAACCCGACGTAGGTCTCCACGGCGTCCCACTGGTCGCCCAGCCAGTACCCCGCCATCACGAGGACCGAGTTCCAGATCAGGCTGCCGAGGGTGGTCAGGGACAGGAAGACCGGCAGGGGCATGCGCTCCACACCGGCCGGGACCGAGATGAGGCTGCGGAAGATCGGCACCATGCGGCCGAGGAGGACGGCCTTGGTGCCGTGCTTGGCGAACCACTTCTCGGTGCGCTCCAGGTCGGAGCCCTTGACCAGCGGCAGTTTGGCCCAGATGGCGTGCATGCGCTCACGGCCGAACAGCACGCCGATCCAGTACAGGACGGCGGCGCCGACCACCGAGCCGAGCGTGGTCCAGAACAGCGCGGACGCCAGGCTGATCACGCCCTGTCCGGCGGCGAAGCCGGTCAGGGGCAGGATCACCTCGCTGGGCAGCGGCGGGAAGAGGTTCTCCAGGGCGATGGCGAGACCGGCTCCCGGGCCGCCCATGGTGTCCACGAGGTCGGCCGCCCAGCCCGCTATGCCGCCCGCGGGTTCCTGGGGGAGGGCGAGGGTCACGAGATCCATGCGGTTTCTCCAAGCTGGCGGGGCGGCGGCTGTGGCACAGCCGCCGGGCTTCATCAGCAACGCTAGAAACCGTGGGGCGGCGGCGGTATGCGGGTTGCCGTCGATCAGGGTGGGGTTTTCCGCAGGTTTCCGAAGGTTCCCGCAGGCTTCCGAAGGGGTTCCGGGAAACGCGAAAGGGCTTCTCGGAAATCCGAGAAGCCCCAGGTCAGCGACCTAATCGCTAGTGCGCCGCCAGGGACTCGAACCCCGGACCCGCTGATTAAGAGTCAGCTGCTCTAACCAACTGAGCTAGCGGCGCCTGCTGACTCAAAAATAATACCTGGTCCCGGAGGGTGCTCAGGACCGCCCTAGATCGCCAGCGAGAGCAGCACCGGTGCCGCCCCGCGATTGAGCGTCTCGGCCGCTTCCCGCAGCCGGTGCGCGTGCTCCACCGGCAGGGACAGCGCGAGGCAGCCGACCGCGGAGCCCGCGGTGATGGGGACGGCGGCGCAGACCGTGCCGACCGCGTACTCCTGGAGGTCCAGGACCGGGACGGTGGCTGGCTGGGCCGCGAGGTGGCTCAGGAGGACCCGCTCGTTCGTGATCGTCCGCGAGGTGAGGCGGGCCATCTTGTGGCGGGAGAGGTGGTCCCTGCGGCCGTTCAGGTCGAGCTGGGTCAGCAGGCTCTTGCCGACCGCGCTGGCGTGCGCGGAGGAGCGGAAGTCCACCCACTCGTTGACCTTCGGGGTGCGGGGGCCGTCCGCGAAGTCGGTGATCCTGATTTCGCCGTCTTCGTACCGGCTGATGTAGACGGCCGCGCCGATCGAGTCGCGCAGCCCGTCGAGCGTCACCTTGAGCTTGTCCCGCAGCGTCTGGTCGCGGCGCTGGGCCGAGCCGAGGCGGGCGAGGGATTCACCGGTGACGTACGCGCCGTCGGCGATCTGCTCGATGTACGCCTCGCGGCGCAGCATGCGCAGCAGGGCGGCCAGCTGAGGGGCGGGAAGTTCGATCTGCCGGGCGAGCTCGGCATCGGTCACGCCGGTGTCGTGCTTGGAGACGATTTCGAGCACCCGCAGGGCGCTCTGTACCGAGTGCTGCGGCGTGGTCGGCTCGTGCTTCAGCGCCACGGCTTCCCCCTGCGTGGAACGGTTCCGGACAGCTGGGCTCGTCCCACGATAGCCGCCAAGGGCCCCATATGGAGCGGCTGTTGACGAGATTGGTGGCGCGCCCCGGCCTTGTCAGCAGGAACGCGCCACCCTGGCATATGCCAGTGTCACCACCCAAGGCCATGGCCTGGCTGATTGCGGTGCACGGTCACAGGACCGCGCTGAGGAACTCCCGGGTCCGCTCGTGCTCCGGCTCGGTGAAGATCTTCTCCGGGGTTCCGGACTCGATGACCCGGCCCGAGTCGAACATCAGGACCTGGTCCGAGATGTCACGGGCGAAATTCATCTCGTGGGTCACACAGAGCATCGTGATGTCCGTGGTGTGCGCGATGTCCCGCAGGACGTCGAGGACACCCGCCACCAGCTCGGGGTCGAGCGCGGACGTGACCTCGTCCAGGAGCAGCACCTGCGGGCGCATCGCCAGGGCGCGCGCGATGGCGACGCGCTGCTGCTGGCCGCCGGAGAGCTGGTTCGGGTACTTGTCGATGTGCTCGGTGAGCCCGACCAGTTCGAGCAGCTCGCGGGCGCGCTGCTCCGCCTCGTCCTTGGACAGGCCGAGCACCTGGACCGGCGCCTCGGTGATGTTGCGCAGGACCTTCATGTTCGGGAAGAGGTTGAACTGCTGGAAGACCATCCCGATGTTCTTGCGGACCTCGCGGATGTACTTCTCGCCGGCCGGCACGAGCTTGCCGTTCTTCTCCTCGTGCGTGAGATAACGCCCGCCGACCTTGATGGTGCCCTCCTCGGGCTTCATCAGGGTCATGAGCAGCCGCAGGATCGTGGTCTTGCCGGATCCGGAGGGGCCGATCAGCGTGACGTGCTTGCCCGAGTCCACGGAGAAGTCGAGCTCGTCGAGGACGGTGTTCGAGCCGAACCTCTTGGTGACCTTGTCGAAGCGGATCAGCTCGCTGCCGTCCACCGCCGGATTGGTCGTTTCCTTGGGGGTGCTTTCAGACGACAAGACGACGCTCCAGAGCTCGGAGGAGGAGGGAGGACGGATAGGCGATGACGATGAAGGCGATGCCGACGACGGTCAGGGCCTCGGTGTACTGGAAGGTCTCCGCCGCCTGGAGGCGCGAGCGCTGCAGCAGTTCGAGGACGCCGATGCTGGCGAGCAGCGGGGTGTCCTTCAGCATCGCGATGACGTAGTTGCCCAGCGCGGGGATCACGCGCCGGATGGCCTGCGGCAGGATCACCGCGGTCCACGTGTGGCGGTAGGGCAGGCTCAGCGCCGTGGCCGCCTCCCACTGCCCCTCGGGCACGGCCTCGATGCCCGCGCGGTAGACCTGCGCGGTGTACGTCGAGTAGTGCAGGCCGATCGCGATGGTGCCGGTCGTCAGCGCGGAGAACTGGATGCCCCAGTCCGGCAGCACGAAGAAGAAAAAGAAGAGCTGCACGAGCAGCGGGGTGTTGCGGATGAACTCGGTGACGATGCCGACCGGCCACCGCACGAAGCGGCTGGGGGCGCGGAACAGGAGCGCCCACACCAGGCCGAGCGAGAACGAGATCAGCGAGCCGAGGGCGAGCACCTGCAGGGTGACCAGGACGCCGTCCCAGAAGTGCGGCATGAAGTCGGAGACCGCACCCCAGTCCCACTTGTCAGTTCCGTTGTTCACGCGCCACCGCCCCCTGAGCTCTTCGGGATCTGAGAAGTCGCCAGCTGCTGGCGGAAGTTGAGCTTGCCCATCAGGCCGCCTCGCGGCTCGGGCCTCTGTCCGATCCCGGCCTTGGTCTTACGCTCCAGCGAACGCATCCCGCGGGTCAGCAGGAACGCGATCACGAAGTAGATGACCAGGGTGATCGTGTAGATCTCGGCGCTCTCCGTGGTCGCCAGGCGCACCAGGTTCGCGGCGAAGGACACGTCGCCGATGCCGAGCAGCGAGACCAGGGCGGTGCCCTTGAGGAGCTCGACCAGCAGGTTCGAGAACGGCGGGATCATCTCCGGGATGGCCTGCGGCAGCAGGATCAGACGCATCCGCTGTGCCGGGCTGAAGCTCAACGCGACCCCCGCCTCGCGCTGTGCCGGTGTCACCGAGTTGAGCGAGCCACGCACGATCTCGGCGCCGTACGCACCGTAGGAGAGTCCGAGTGCGAGCACGGCCGCCCACATCGGGACCAGTGCCCAGCCGACCAGCTGCGGCAGGACGAAGAAGATCCAGAACATCAGCACCAGCGAAGAGGTGCCGCGGAAGACCTCGGTGTAGAACCCGGCCAGGAAGCGCACGGTGCGCAGCCGGTGGGTGCGGGCCATGCCGATGCCGAAGGCGACGACGGTCGCGAGGGCCGCGCTGTAGATCGTCAGCTGGATGGTGATCCAGATACCGGGCAGAACCCAGTGTTCCCACAGTCCCGCTGTCATTTGCACAGCTCCTCTGCGGTCAGCGTGGTCATCTCGTCCTTGGTGAAGCCGAACGGCTTCAGGATGCGGAAGAGCTCGCCGCTCTTCTTCATCTTGTGGATCTCCACGTTGAAGGCGTCGCGCAGCTTCGTGTCGGTGGGCCGGAAGGTGAAGCCGCCGCCGTCGATCTGCTTCTCGCCGTCGACGATGGGTGCGAAGGCCTCGGTGGCCTCCGCCTTCGTGCTCTTGCGGACCACTTCACGGCCGGTCAGGGCGGTGCCCGCGAAGAAGTCGATGCGACCGGACTCGACGGCGTTCATGCCCGCGACCGGGTCCGGGAAGATCGAGATGTCCCCCCGCCCGTAGCCCGCGGCGATTCCGTAGTCGATCTCCGCGTAGGCCGGGCCCGTGCCCATCTTCGCCTTCGCCTTGAAGGCGTCCTGGTAGTTGAAGAGCTTCTTCGGGTTGCCCTTGCGGACGATGAAGGAGTCCAGCATCTGGTACTCGGGGTCGGAGAAGATGACCTGCTGACAGCGGTCCTTGTTGATGTACATCCCGGCCGAGACCACATCGAACTGCTGCGTGTTCAGACCCGGGATGAGCGAGCCGAACTCGGTCGCCACCGGCTGCACCTTGGGGACACCCAGGCGCTCGAAGATCGTTTTCGCGAGCTTCACCGCCTCGCCGGTGAACGCCCCGTCCTCGTCGATGTACCCGTACGGCGCCTCTCCCGCGATCCCGAGCCGTACGGTCCCCTGCGACTTCAGGCGCGCCAGCGTGTCCCCCGTGGGGACCTTGCTGCAGCCCGCCGCGCCGAGCGCGCCCACCGCACCTACCGCGGCCGCGCCGAACAGGAGTGATCGTCGGCGGACCCCTGTGTTCCGGGGCACCGCACTCGGTCCCGTGCCGTGGGCACGGGCGCTCTCTGTCTCATTGCTCTCTGGGTCGTTCCAAAGTGGTGGAGCCATGGGCGCGCGGCTACCCGACTCGACGCAAGATATGCGGGCCAATTTCAGCCCCTGATGCAATCGTTGTGGTCTTGACCCAGGGAGGAGCATGGGACACATGGCAGACCGATTCATCGAAGTCTCCCTCGCCAAGCGGGGAGTTCAGTGCACGGCAAAGCTGCTCGACGACCGGGCCCCGTTGACCTGCGCGGCGGTGTGGGAGGCGCTTCCGCTCAGCGAGGACGTCTATCACGCGAAGTACGCCCGCAATGAGATCTACGCCCTCTTTCCGGCTTTCGCGGACCGCGAGCCGCCCCTGGAGAATCCGACAGTCACCCCCATTCCCGGCGACCTCTGCTATTTCTCCTTCAACGGGACGCAGCTGGGCACGCAGGCCTATGGGTACGAACCGGCCGCGGACGTCAAGGCGGGCGCCACGGTCGTGGACCTCGCCCTGTTCTACGAGCGCAACAACCTGCTGCTCAACGGAGACGTCGGCTGGGTTCCCGGCATCGTCTGGGGCCAGGTGGTCGAAGGCCTCGACCAGATGGCCGAGGCCTGCAACGACCTGTGGCGCGCGGGCGCGCAGGGCGAGACGCTGAATTTCCGCAGAGCGTAGGTCCCGCCCGCGGGTTCCCGCGGGTTCAGTCAGTGGCGGGCGGCGCGATCCTCGCGCCGCCCGCTTCGTACAGCGCGTGCGCGGCCCGCAGGACGAGCGCGTCGGCGTGCCGCGCCGCCACGATCTGCACGCCGATGGGCAGCCCCTCCCGGTCCACCCCGCACGGGACGGTCGCGGCCGGCTGCTGCGTCATGTTGAAGGGGTACGTGAACGGCGTCCACCCCGTCCACCGGCGATGGCCGGAACCTTTCGGTACCTCCGCTCCCGCCTCGAACGCGGTGATCGGCAACGTCGGTGTGATCAGGAGGTCGTACGTCTGGTGGAAGCGGCCCATGCGACGGCCGAGCTCCATGCGTACGTCAACTGCGGCAAGGTAGTCGAGCGCGCTGGACCGGGCGCCCTGCGCACAGATCTCCCGCAGCCCCGGGTCGAGCAACTCCCGCCGGTCGGGCGGCAGGTGTTGGATCACCCGCGCCGCGCCGCTGAACCACAGCGTGTGGAACGCCTCCACCGGATCCGTGAAGTCCGGGTCGGTCTCCTCCACGTACGCACCCAGCGCGGCAAGGGACTCCACCGCCTGCCGCACCGCGGCGGCGACCGCGGGCCGCACCGCGACCTGACCGCCGAGCGAGGGTGAGTAGGCGATGCGCAGACCGCGTACGCCGCCTTCGATACCCGCGCGGAAGCTGCCCGCCACCGGACCGAGCTGTGACCAGTCGCGCCAGTCGGGGCCGCTGATGACGTCCATCAGGAGCGCCGCGTCCGCCGCGTCCCGCGTCATCGGACCGACGTGCGCCAGCGTGCCGAACGCGGACGCGGGGTAGATCGGCACCCGTCCGTACGTCGGCTTCAGCGCGAAGATCCCGCAGAACGAGCCCGGGATCCGCACCGAGCCGCCGCCGTCCGTGCCGAGGGACACCGGCGCCGCGCCGAGCGCCACGGCGGCCGCGCTGCCGCCGCTGGAGCCGCCCGCGGTGCGCGAAGGGTCGTACGGATTGCGCGTGATCCCGCTCTGCGGGCCGTCCGTGACACCCTTCCAGCCGAACTCGGGCGTCGTCGTCTTGCCGATGAACACCGCGCCGTGCTCGCGAAGGCGCGCCACCGACGGCGCGTCCTCGTCCCAACTGCCCGCCGTGGGCACGGTCCTCGATCCCCGCAGCGTCGGCCCGCCGCGCTGCAGCAGGATGTCCTTGACCGAGACGGGGACACCCTCGAGGAGCCCTCGCGGCTCACCGCGCCGCCACCGCTCGGCGCTCGACTCGGCCTGCGCGAGGGCCTCCTCGGCATCGATGCGCACGAAGGCGTTCACCGCGGGCTGCACTTCCTCGGCCCTGCGCAGGGCTGCCCGTGTCGCGTCGACCGGACTGAACTCGCCCTTGCGATAGGCGTCGACGAGTTGTACCGCGGTGAGATCCGTGAGCTCGGTCATGCACGCTCCTCAGGGGAGGGAAGTGACGCTCTGACTCGGGGAGTGATCAGCGCTGCCCGGGGAGATCAATTCCCGGGTACATACCCACGTTTCTTGTCGACCACGTTGGACAGAGGCCGCCCGGCCGCCCACTCCTCGTACAACTCGACGAACTGTGTGCCCAGTTCATCGCGCCAGCCGACGGTGTCGCCGCTCATGTGCGGGGACACGATCAGCCCCGGCGCCGTCCACAGCGGGCTGTCCGCGGGCAGCGGCTCGTGCTCGAAGACGTCGAGCGCCGCACCCGCGATCCACCGCTTCGACAGGGCGGCCGCGAGATCGTCCTCCACGACGAGCGCGCCGCGCCCGATGTTGATGAAGCGCGCCGAGGGCTGCATCATCCCGAAGCGCCGCTCGTCGAACATGCCGCGCGTGTCGTCCGTGAGCGGCGCCGCGCACACCACCCAGTCGGCGCGCGCCATGAGCCGGTCGAGTTCGTCGGGGCCGTGGACGCCCTGGCGGGCGCTGCGCCCCACCAGGGCGGTGATGATCCCGAGCCCCTTCAGCATGCGCACGATGGCGTGCCCGATCGGCCCCGAACCCACGACACACGCGCGCGTGCGGGCGACCCGCTGGGTCTCGCGGTGCTGCCAGGTGCGCTCGCCCTGGAACTTCAGGGTGCGCGGCAGGTCCTTGGCCATGGCGAGGACGAGGGCGGCCACGTACTCGGCGATGGGCTGGTCGAAGACGCCGCGGGCGTTCGTGACCAGCGTGTCGGAGGCGGCCAGCTCGGGGCACATGAGGCGGTCGACGCCCGCGCTCGCGGTGTGCACCCAGCGAGGCCTTCGCCCCTCGCCGGGCCACGCCAGGCGTACCGCGTCCGAGAGGAAGTCCCACACCAGGAGCACATCGGCCTGGGGGAGTTGGGCCGCCAGGGTGTCCGCGTCCGCGTGCAGGATCCGGGCGCGTCCGGTGAGGCTGCCGAGGCGGGGCGGCGGGGCGGGGGAGGGGGCGTCGAGGACCAGAACGGTTGTATCGGGCATCGGATCAGACATCCGATCAGGCATTGGATCAGACATTGATTCGGACATCGAGGAGAAACCGTTTCGCAATGAGAGTCCGCTTCCCTGAGATTTGTGTCGGCCAGAGCCGTCTGAGATGCGCGGATTGACCACGCTCGCACCTGAAACTACCTTCGTCAACAGAGGTGCTCTATCACAAGCACCCCACGACTGAGTACTCTCCGTACGAGGCCGTAGCACTCTCTGTAGCGCTTTCTTGGCGCCTTCTGCCCCGTCCCGACGTCCCGGCGCGTCGCCGGCTACGCATCTCCCGGCCCCCGGCCGGTCCCTCCATTGCACGCACGCACGAACTTGGGGCCTGCTCATGGACGTCTCTTTCCTCGGCGGACCACACCCTCAACGCGGTGTAGGTGTCGTCGCCCCTTTTGACTTCGCCCTCGATCGAGAGCTCTGGCGCTGGGTGCCGGACGAGGTCTCCCTTCACCTGACACGCACTCCGTACGTGCCCGTCGAGGTAAGCCTTGACCTGGCACGACTCGTCAGCGAACACGAAACACTGGCCGAGGCGGTGCGCGCTCTGAGCGCCGCCGAGCCGGAAGTTCTGGCGTACGCCTGTACGTCGGGCAGCTTCGTCGGCGGCATCGCGGGCGAGCGCGCGATGTGCGAGGCCATGCACCGCGAAGGCGCGGTCTCCGCCGTCACCACGTCGGGCGCGCTGCTCGAGGCGCTCGAGGATCTGGGCGCGCGGCGCATCGCGCTCGTCACGCCCTACACCTGGTCGGTGACGCAGTCGCTCGAGGAGTATCTGGCCGAATCCGGTGTGTCCGTCACCGGCCGCGCCTATCTGGGCCTGACCCGGCACATCTGGAAGGTGCCGTACAAGGACGTGGCGGACATGGCGCGGCGGGCGGTGCTCGGCGGGGCCGACGCGCTCTTCATCAGCTGCACCAACCTCGCGACGTACGACGTCATTCCGCAGCTGGAGGCCGAGCTGCGGATGCCGGTGATCTCCGCGAACCAGGTGACGATGTGGTCTGCCCTGCGCCGTCTGGGTACCCATGCCGTAGGGCCCTACCAGGCGCTGATCAATCCGAGTGCCAGGCCGGGCGCGGGCCCGGTCGCAGGGCCGGGCGAGCTGCCCGGTGTGGTACCGCTCGATCCGCCCCAGGGCCTGCCCGAAGGACCACCACCGCTGCCTTGAAGGAGGCTGGAAGTGACCGCACTTGGTTTCCTCTATCCGGGTCACTCGGCTGAGGACGACTACCCCCGCATGGAGCAGATGCTCGGGAGCGACGTCCGGCTGCAGGTCGTCCACACCGACATCGGCGAGGACGCGCACCGGGTCGACGCGCTCCTTGAGATGGGATCGGCGGATCGGCTCGCTGCCGGGGTCGAGGAGTTGCGCCTGGCCGGGGCGGAGGCGGTGGTGTGGGCCTGCACCAGCGCGAGCTTCGTCTTCGGCTGGGAGGGCGCGCACGACCAGGTCCGCACCCTGGCCCGGACGGCGGGCCTGCCGGCGTCCAGTACGTCCTTCGCGTTCGCTCACGCGGTACGTGAGGTGGGCGCGGGGCGGGTCGCTGTGGCTGCGACGTACCCGGAGGACGTCGCTTCCCTCTTCGCCTCGTTCCTCAAGGCGTCCGGCACGGAGGTCGTGTCGACGCAGGGGAGCGGCATCATCACGGCGGCGGAGGTGGGTACGTGGGGCTGGGAGGAGGTCAGGGCCATGGCCCACGCGGGCGACCACCCCGACGCGGAGGCGATCCTGCTCCCTGACACGGCCCTGCACACCGCGGCGTACGTCCAGGACCTGGAGCGCGACCTGGGCAAGCCGATCCTGACGGCGAACCAGGTCACGGTCTGGGAGGCACTGCGCCTGGCGACCCGCCGAGTGAACGCGCCATCACTGGGCGCACTGTTCACGAAGGAGCCGGTGGTGCAGGTCCGCGAGTAGGCGCGGCTGGGGCGTGCGGGTGCGGTGCTGCTCCGTCTTGGGGGGCGGGGCCGGGCCGGCTGCGGGGGCGTGCGTGCTGCGGTGCTTGTCCGTCTGTGGGGGCGGGGCCGTGCCGGTATGTCCGTCCTCGCTATCGTCCGGTGGCAGCCCACCCCCCGCCAGGCAGGCAAGACACCCCGGGGCAATCGGGCGGGTGGGCGGGAAAGGCTTGTTCGGTCAGGGGTGGATGCGGGGTGAACGGGCGGGTGGGTGGGAGAGGTCTGTTCGTGCAGCGGGGCCCGCGGGGCAAGGGGCCGGCCCCGCCGGGGAATAAAGCGGAGCCCCCCTCCTGTTGGGCCTGCGGAGCACGAATTACCGCACAAGCACCGCGCAGCAGGAGGCAGGCCCCCGTGACAGTGGACCCGAGCGACGACATCCGCGGCGAGCGGCACGGCAGCGCGCCGGTCCCGCTCTCCGTACTGGACCTGGTGACCGTGGGCGCGGGGCGCACCGCCACCGACGCCCTGAAGAAGAGCGTGGACATCGCCAAGCTGGCCGAAGGGCGCGGATACCACCGTTACTGGGTGGCCGAGCACCACTCCATGCCGGGAGTGGCCTCCTCCTCACCCGCGGTCATCCTCGCCCACCTCGCCGCCCACACCGACCGCATCCGGCTCGGCTCCGGCGGCGTCATGCTGCCGAATCATGCTCCTCTCGTCATCGCGGAGCAGTTCGGGACCTTGGAAGCGATGGCCCCCGGCCGTGTCGACCTGGGGCTCGGGCGTGCCCCGGGCACGGACGGCGCCACCGCCGCCGCCCTGCGCAGGACGGACCGCCTCAACGAAGGCGCCGACGACTTCCCCCAGCAGCTCGCCGAGCTGACGCGATTCCTGGACGACGACTTTCCCGACGGGCACCCGTACAGCCGTATCCACGCCGTCCCCGGCCCGATCCAGGCCACCTCACCCGGCGGCGTCCAGTCCCCGCACCGCCCGCCCCTGTGGCTGCTCGGCTCCTCCGGGTTCAGCGCCCGCCTCGCCGGAGTCCTCGGTCTGCCCTTCGCCTTCGCGCACCACTTCTCCGCGCAGAACACGATCCCGGCGCTCGACCTCTACCGCGAGTCGTTCAAGCCCTCCGCCGTCCTCGACGCCCCGTACGCCCTCATCGGTGTGTCGGCCCTCGCCACGGATGAGGAGAAGGAAGCCCGGCGGCAGGTTCTTGCCGCCGCCCTGAACATGGTCCGGCTGCGCACCGGGAAGCCCGGGCTCGTCCCGACCCCCGAAGAGGCCGAGGCGTACGAATTCAGTGACATGGAGCGGGAGTTCGTCAACAGCTGGAACTCCAACGTCATTTACGGCACCGCCGACCAGGTCCGCACCGGCCTCGACGACCTCGCCAAGCGCACCGGCGCCGACGAGCTGATGATCACGGCCAACGCGCACAGCGGTGACGTGCGCCTGCGCTCCTACGAGTTGATCGCCGACGCGTACGGGCTGCCGCGCGCGTAACCGTCAACCGGCCGCGAGCAGCGCGGAGATACGATCCGGCGCCACCGGGCGGGAGTACAGCCACCCCTGCCCGGTGTCGCACCCGATCCGCCGCAGCCGCGCGGCCTGGGACGTGGTCTCCACGCACTCCGCGGTGACGGTCAGACCGAGCCGGTGGGCGAGTTGCACCAGGGCCTCGACGATGACCTCGTCGGCGGGGTTGATGTGCGCCTCGCCCGCCTCCGCGTCGTACTGGAAGCCCCGGACGAAGGATCCGTCCAGCTTCAGGACGGAGACCGGCAGCCTGCTCAGGTACGCCAGGTTCGAGTAGCCCGTGCCGAAGTCGTCGATGGCGATCCGTACCCCCATGTCGCTGAGCGACTGGAGCGCCTGCAGCGGGCGGCCCGCCGAGCCCATCACCGCCGACTCGGTGAGCTCCAACTGGAGCAGTTCGGGGGCCAGTCCGGTCTCGGCGAGGATGTCGGCGACGTCGGCGACCAGGTCCGAGTCCCAGACCTGGCGCACCGCGACGTTGACGCTCACGAAGACCGGCGGCCGCCCGGGGTTCTCCAGCTGCCACTGCCGGGCCTGGCGGCACGCCGTCCGCAGCACCCAGCGGCCGAGCTGCACGATCGAACCGTCCTCCTCCGCCAGTCCGATGAACCGATTCGGCGTCAGCAGGCCGAAGTGCGGATGCTGCCAACGCACCAGCGCCTCGACCCCGCGCACGCCGCCGTCCTCAAGGCGCACCAGCGGCTGGTAGTCCAGGACGAACTCACCGCGTTCGACGGCCGGACGCAGTGAACTCGACAGCGACTGACGGGTCATGCGGTGGGCGTTGCGCTCGGGGTCGAAGAGCGTCCAGCGGGCCTTGCCGTCCGACTTCGCCCAGTAGAGCGTCGTGTCGGCGGCCTGCATGAGGCAGGTCGTGGTGGTCCCGGCCGCGCGTCGTTCCACGACGCCGATCGACGCCGAGACGGAGAGCCGCTGGCCGGAGAGGTCGAAGGGCTCCTGCAACGCCTTGAGCGCGGCGTCGGCGAGGTCGGCCAGCTGGTCCGTGCCCGTCGAGTCCTCCACGAGCAGCGCGAACTCGTCGCCGCCGAGCCGCGCGACCAGCGGCGCGGCCGCCCTGCCGTGGCCGGCCTCGTCGGCGCACCGCGTGAGCCGCTCCGCGACGGCGGTGAGCAGCCGGTCGCCGACCCGGTGGCCAAGCGTGTCGTTGACCGCCTTGAATCCGTCGAGGTCCAGGTAGCAGAGGCCGATCCGGCCGGTGCCCGTGTCGTCGTACGCACCCGCTTCGAGCGCCGCGGCAAGGCGTTCGAAGAACAGGCTGCGGTTGGGGAGCCGCGTCACCGGGTCGTGCATCTGCAGATGCCGCAGCCGGGCCTGGAGCTCACGGCGCGCGCTGATGTCGGTGGCGGCGAGCAGCACCGTGCGGTCCTGGGCGCCGGGCATCGGCGAGACGGTGATCTGCACCCACAGGGAGTGCCCGTCGGGGTGTTTCAGGCGCCGGGTGCAGCGCAGCTTCGCCTGGCGTCCGCGCAGCACCTCGCGGTACGCGTGCCAGGTGCGGGCGTCCGACGCCAGGTCCACCAGGTCGGCGGCGAGGCGTCCCGTCAGCTCGTCAGGGGCCGCGCCGAGCAGCTCGGCGAGCGCGTCGTTGGCGTCGACGACGAGGCCTTCGCCGTCCACGACGCCGAGGGCGAGGGGGGCGGCGGCAAAAGCGGCCCGGTGATCGGGCAGCTGCCCCGGATTGCGACGCTCCGTAGTGGGCGCCCTGGCGAGGTCGGGTGCTGTGACCGCTGTGGGCGCTTGGCCTTCAGACGTTCCGTTCACCACTTGCTCCCGCAGTGCAGTTGTTCGGCGAGGCCGGGCCCGCGCAGGAAAGTGTGCCGATCATAGGGGCTGGCCCGACGGCGCATCCAGCCACAGCGCGGTGTCGCGTGGCGCCCGTGTCCGGCATAGGACACGTGCATGCCCGGCATGGGTTTGGCAGTCGGCCGGCGGCAGATCGTTTCTGCTCATGCCAGTACCGCTTCCTTTGCCACTCAACCTTCCCGGCGACCACTTGTGACGTTCCGTGAGCACTCGGGGAGCCACTCGTCACCCGGCTGGGTCAGGCGAACAGGGCATATTTGAATAAATCAACACAGGGTGGGTGGGATGCCCCGTAATCCGCACCCGGAGGTCGACGTGCCGCGTCAGCTACCCCCCTGGGGACTCACCCGTGGAGGGGAGAGACCCCGGTTGCGCAGCGCGGCCGCCGCCCTCACGTCCCTGACCGCACTCGCCGCCACGGGGCTCGTCGCGGGCCCCGCGATCGCCCAGAGCTCGGGGGTGCCCTGCGCGCTCCAGCGCACACCGGCGCATCACTCGGAGGGCCTGGACACCTGGAACGGCGCCTATCCGCGCCCGGACCGGACCCTGGACGCGGTGATGGTCTTCCTCTCCTTCCCCGACTCCCCGCCCCGGAGCGCCCCCGAGGAACTGGCGGCCGACTACTTCCCCGCCACCAGCCAGTTCTTCGACCGCGCCTCCTACGGCAAGTTCGCACTGCGCCCGCACCCGCAGCGCAAGTGGGTCGAGATGCCGGACCACTCCACCTCGTACGCCATACAGCGCGACTGGAACCCGGCCCGGCGCAGCGCCTATCTGCGGGACGCGGTGGCCGCGGCCGATCCGCACGTCGACTTCTCGCGGTACGACGTCGTCTACTTCGTCGCCGACCCCGACGCGCCCGGCGTCGACTCGGACGCGACGAAGGTCGTCAACTTCGACCGGCCGATGCGGGCCGATGGCGCGGACATCAAGCGCATCGTCACGGTCTTCGAGCGCCATCCGCCGGACCGCAACGTCCTCGCCCACGAGACCGGCCACGTCTTCGACCTGCCCGACCTCTACCACCGGCCGACGGAGGGCAAGGGCGACTGGGACACGCACGTCGGCGACTGGGACGTCATGGGCAGCCAGTTCGGGCTCTCGCCCGACCTCTTCGGCTGGCACAAATGGAAGCTCGGCTGGCTGGACGAGCGGCAGGTGGTGTGTGTGGAGGGCGGGGCCCGGCGGCTGACCCTGGAGCCGCTCGCGGTACGGCCCGCGCGCGGGGGCGTCGGCGGCACCAAGCTGGCGGTCGTCCGCACGGGCCGCGGCAGCGCCATCGCCATCGAGGCGCGCAGCGCGGCGGGCAACGACCACGCGACCTGCAGCGAAGGGGTGCTCGCCTATCGCGTACGCAACGAGGCGCCGTCCGGCGGCGGCCCGGTGGAGGTCATCGACGCCCACCCGGACTCGGAGGCGTGCTGGGGCGAATCGGTGTATCCGGCGCTCGCGGACGCGCCGGTGGGGGCGGGGGAGAGCTTCACGGTGCCGGACGAGGGCGTACGCATCGAGGTCGAGGGGCGTACGGCGACGGGGGCGTGGACGGTGAAGGTGTCGGTGGGGTGAGCGTGGCGCCCTGTGCGGTGGCGCATCGTGCGGTGGTGCACGGTGCGGTGGCGCACGGTGCGGGGTGGCGCCGGACATGAAAGAAGCCCCTCGCTTCCGCGAGGGGCTTCTTTCTGTCTGTGCGCCGCCAGGGACTCGAACCCCGGACCCGCTGATTAAGAGTCAGCTGCTCTAACCAACTGAGCTAGCGGCGCCTGCTGACGTCGTAGACCTTAGCACTCTGATCGCCGCCAGGAAAAATCGATATACGGACCGTGGAGCCCGCCGCCGCACGGGCCGCGCGGACGCAGGCCCAGAGCGCCACCTCGGGTCCCGGAAGCCAGGGATGCCGGGCGTCGGGGGCGACCAGCCAGCGCGATTCGAGGTGCCCTTCGAGGCGGCTGGGCTGCGGGGAGTCCCGGTGTTCCGGGGTGATCGGCGGCACGGTCACGGCGTCCCCCGTGCCGTGGCAGAGCACGCTCGGCACGGCGCTGCCCCACTCCTCCCACTCCAGGAGCGAGGGCAGTCGCTGGGCGGTTCCGGGGGCGGTGAAGAGCAGCATGCGACCGCGGTGCGCCGCGACGGGGCCCGAGCCGGGGCCCTCGTCCCATAACCGGTCCAGCATCCGCCGGCCGAAGACCGCAGGGACGCTCACCACGTCGAACACGGAGCCGCAGGGGAGTACGGCCGGGGCGCTGGGCCGGCTGCGCCAGTGGGCGAGAGCGCTGCGCGGATACGTTTCCGCAGAGGCGAGCCAGGCGGCTCCCTCGGTGGTGACGTCGGAGATGTCCTGGACGTCGACAGGGGCGGGGTCCGGGTGGAGTCGCGTGCTGCTCATGGCGACTACATCTACCGGTAGTGAAGGTTCCATTTCTGAGAGTTGCCAGAAATGGGGACAACAGGGGGTGCGAGGGAGTACCTTGCCCTCGTGGCATATGCCCCGTGATCTTTTGCGGAGCGGGAAGAGCCTTGTCCTATACCCCTCGGACCTCGGACCTCGGACCTCGGACCTCGGGCCTCAGATCTCAGGCCTCCGGACCGCCGCCGCCCGCACCGGCCCCGCGCAGCAGATCCCGGCCGAACTCGACCATCTTCTTCGCGTAGTCCTCGGTCCACTGCGCGCGCTCGGCGATCGCCGCGGGCGTCAGCCGGTCGAAGCGCCGGGGGTCGGCCAGCTGGGCGGCCGCGATCGCCTGGAACTCGACCGCCCGGTCCGTCGCGGCACGGAAGGCGTGGGTCAGCTCGGTGGCGCGGGCCAGGAGCTCCCGAGGGTCCTCCATCGACTCCAGGTCGAAGAAGTGCTCCGGGTCGGCGACTGCTTCCGCGGGCTCGAAGAGCAGGGGCGCGGGTCGCAGACGCTGCTCGGTCCGGGGCCGCTCGGGCTCCGCCATGGTTCTTCCTCCTCGTACGGTTTCCGGCCGTGGGGCCGTCTTCCATTCTCCCTTGCCGCGCAAGGGGGCCGTGGGCCTTGGGCTGCGGGGGTTCCTGGATTTCCGTGTGCCCGCGCCCGGCCTAGGGCCGCCACGCCACGCGGTGCTCCGCCAGGCGGGCAAGGACCGCGTGGTTCGCTTCCCAGCCATCCGGGAACTTCACCGTGACGCCCAGTTGGACCGGTTCCGTCGACGGGTGGTCGTCGAGCAGTTCGCTGACGCCCGCGCGGCAGATCACGATGCAGGCGTGGCGGTGGCGGGACGCCAGGACGCACAGGCGGCCCGTCTCCAGGTGGAACGCGGTGGCGTCCGGGCGGCCGGAGAGCGGGTGCAGGACCACCGTCACGTCGAACTCGCGGCCCTGGAGACGGTTCGCGGTGTCCACGGTGACGTCCGAGACGCCGAGTGCCGCGAGGGCCGCCCGCACCGCTGCCGCCTGGTCGCGGTGGGCGGTGCCGACGGCGATGCGGTCGGCCGTCAGGGGAGTGGGATCCGGGCCGCGCTCCGAGGTGGCCGCGCCGCCGCGGTCCAGGAGCCGCCGGACGACCTGGGCCACCGCGCGTACGGCCTCGGGGTCGGTCCGTGGCGTGTTCCGCGCGGGCAGTTCCAGCAGGCCCCAGCCCGACTCCGCCGCCTCGTCGATCACCCGGTCGGGGCCCGAACCGTCCGAAGGAACACCGAAGTTGAGCGTCCGGTCGCCGTGGTCCGTGCCGCTGCGGAAGGGCGTGTACGGATAGAACGCGGCCGAGACCAGCGGAGCCGCCGACGCCGGGAGCCGCCAGGACACCGGCAGGCGGTGCTGCGGCAGTTCGGGGTTGTGCGCGAGCAGCGTCGTCACGGCGCTCGCCGAAGGGTCGTACGCGAGACCGGCCCACTGCTCGGCGCCCACGATCGAGAACGGGTCGAGCTGGCCGGGGTCGCCCACGAACAGGGCCCGCTCGAAGAGCCCGGCCACGGCGAGCAGCGCGTCCGAGCGCATTTGATACGCCTCGTCCACGATGGCGTGCCGCCAGGGCTCCACGTCCTTGACGTGCGCCCACTTCGCCGCCGTCGACACGACGACGTCGAGCCCGGCGAGGTCGGCCGCCTTCGTGGACGTACGGACGAAGGGCAGGTCGTCCAGGGCCTTGTCGTACGCGTCCGGGTCGCTGCTGTGCAGGCGCCCCACCGGCAGCTCGGGGTCCTTCTCGGCGAGGCGCAGGACCAGGTCGTCGACCTGCGCGTTCGTCTGTGCGATCACCATCAAAGGGCGCCCTGCGGCGGCCAGTTCGCGGGCCGCGCGGACGACCAGGGTCGACTTGCCCGCGCCGGGCGGCGAGTCGACGACGACGCCGCGGTGCGCGCCGTGCAGCGTGTCGTGCAGGATCGCGTCCGTGGCGCGGCCTGCCGCCGCGCCGGGGTCGAAGGAGGCGCGGTCGAAGGGGGCGGTCGGACTCACAGGGTGTCCTCCGGCGTCACGGGGTCAGGGCGCTCGGCTGCCTCGCCCGGCGGGCCGCCGTGGGTCCAGGGAGTCGCCTCGGGTTCGGGCAGTTTGGGGCCGCCGCGCTGCTCGTGCTCGAAGAGCGTCCAGCAGATCCGGTCGCCCTTCTCCGGCAGGGATCCGGGCTCCGGCTCCTTGCCGCGGCCCATCTTGTCGGTGATGCGCAGGACGACGGAAGCGCCGCTGCCTTCGCCCTCGTACGTGACGAACTCGGCTGTCTGCGGCTTGCCCTGGAGCGAGCGGTACACCTTCGCGCGCTCGGCCAGGTGCGGGTGGTCGTCCGTGCGGACCGTGACCAGGGGGCGAGGCCTCGGGCTCTTGCCCTCGCTGTACGCCATGACGACCTCGGTCACCTCGCCCGCGAAGGCCTCGCCCGCGAGCCGGCGCCCGGCCATCACCAGGGGGTCGTCGAGCGCCTCCTGGGCCTCGAGCCTGGCCTGCTCGCGCTCGCGCGTGGCGAGCTTGTTCGCCGCCGTCACCGCGTCGTCGACGCGGGGCTGCGGGGGTTCGCCCGCCGTCACGCGGTCCCGGTGGCCGGTGAACGACCAGCGGTCGCGGGTCCAGCGGTCGGCGGCGTGCGGGGCCTCGGGGAGCGTGCAGAGCGCGTCGAGGCCGCGCCACACCGCGTCCCAGGTGGGGCGGGTTCTGCTCTCGATCAGGGAGCGGATCTCCCGCTCGGCCGCGGCCAGTTCGGCGAGGCGGGCGTCCGCCTGGATGCCGTCCTCGGCGGTGGCGAGGGTGCCGCGCGCGCGGTCGTAGCGCTCGATGGCCGGGGCGAGCAGGCGGTTGTCGAACGCCGGGTCGGTGGCGGGACCCGCGGGCGGGCAGAGCAGCTGGCCGTCCTTGTCCCGCGCCAGCTCGGCGTGGAGCGCGGCGTCGGCTCCGGAGGCGCCTTCCGGGGCCTCGATCCAGGCGAGCAGGGCGCCCAGGTGCTGGTCCTCCAGGCTGCTCTGCCCAGTGGCCCAGTGCCGGGAGAGCAGCTCGGTCATGGCGACGAGGAGGGAGGAGCCGGGGACGCGGGCCCGCTCCCCGAAGTGGGTCAGCCAGCGGCCGAGGAGGGGGACGCGGGGCGGGGCGGGATACGGCGTCTCCGGGTCCTGCTCCGCGGTGCGGCGGAAGCGGGTGGAGCGTCCGATGAGCCGTACGAAGTCGATGCCTGCGCGGCTCGGGACGATCAACTGCGGGGCGTCCGAGCAGAGTTCGACCTCCACCTTGACGCGTTTCCCGGTCTCCGGGTCGGTCTCGTTGCGCTCCGCCGCCTCGACGTCTTCCGCGTACGAGTCGACGTACTCCAGGACGGTGTCCGCGAGTTGGGCGAGGAAGGTGAAGCGGAGGTCGCGGTCGCGGGGCTGCGGGACGAAGAGGACGCGGGGCGAGGTCCGCTCGGTCCCGACGAGGGCACCGAGCGGGGCGCCTGCCTCACCGGCGGTGGTGAGGGGGACGAGGACGAGGGGCCGCTGGGAGAGGTGGCGGTGCCGGGTCGTTGCTCTGGGCTGGGCGCGGCCGGTGGTGACCGCCTCCAGGCGGGCGAGGTTGTCGATCAGTGACACTGGGCTGTCCCTCCCTGCGGGCTGTGGGCTACGAGCCCGCCGCTTCGCGGCGGAATTTCCCCACCCGCCCACCCGATCACCCGGCGACGTCCGCTCACCGAAGGACCGGCCAGGGGGTGCGTGGGCGGGAAGAAGAGGACGGGCGCCGTAGGGCACCGGCCGTGGTGCGTGCCGGGCGGGCGCGTCGCAGACGCGGTCAGCACGGCGTGCCTCCCGCCGTGTCCCCGCCTGAGGCGCCCACGCCAGACAACGCCTCGGCCCGAAGCGCCGCCGCCCTCCTCAGTGCCGCCACCGCCGGATCCGCAGGATCGCCCGATGTGCCGTTCGCCGCCGACAGGACCCCGGCGACCGTCGTCAGGCCGCCCAGTTCGCCCCGCACCGAACGGCCCAGGGAGGTCACCGCGCCCTCCTCGCGGGAGCGTTCGCGGCAGTGGAAGGCCAGTTCGCAGGCGGCCAGGCACTCGGGGGCGTACGTCGCCGGGACCGATTCGACCGCTGCTGTCAGGTCGGCGGCGGGGCGGGACACGTCGAACGTCGTGCCCTCCGGCAGCGCTGCCGCGATGTCCTCGATGCGGGTCAGGCGGCCCAGCTGGCGCCTCGTCACCGAGAGCTGCTTGCGGACGTCGATCGCGGATGCCGTGGGGAGGTTCGAGAAGTCCTTGGGGCAGACCAGGAGCACGTGGTGGCGGACCCGGGGTGCCGGGTCCATGTGCGCCGCGACCCGCTCAAGCGCCAGTGCGTACACCGCGGCCTGGCGCGCCGCCGCGCCCACCTTCGCCGCGTCCGCCGTGCCGTCGATCATCGGGAAGGACTTGATCTCGACGACCGTCCAGGTGCCGTCGGGGTGGATCACCACCGCGTCCGGTTCGAGGAAGGCGGGGGTCCCGGCGACGTCGAGCGCCAGCATGGGGTGGTCCAGGAGGGTCCAGCCCTCCGTCGACGTCGCCTCGCGCAGGGCGAGAGAGGTGCGGGCCGCGCGGCCTTCCGGGCCCACCGCGGAGAGCTCCGGGACGGACGACTCGCCCGGCACCGGCTCAGGGCCGCCCCCGAGCCTGCCGTGCACCAGCCGCAGCAGCTCCGCGCCGCCGTCCGCCTTGACCTTCGCCTCGAAGGCGTTGCCCCGCATGAACGCGAACTGCGACTGCCCGAAGGAGGCGGGCGAGCCGAGCGACTGCGCGAGCGTCGCCTTGTCCACGCCCGCGCCGTCGAGCAGCGCCCGCCTCTGGCACCCCGGATTCGCGGCGAGGGCCGCGAGCGCGCGGGCGTCCAGCGGCTGCGCCGGGACGTCAGGGCCGCGCAGCTCAGCGAGCCGCTGTCGGAGTGCTGTCCCCCGCTTCGGCGGGTCGGGCACTCGGCTCGGCGCCTGGCTCGGCAGGCCGCTTGCGCGGCCGGGGAATTCGCTCACCCGCCGAAGTCTGGCACCCAGCACTGACAATTGAGGACTCTGGGGCGGACGAGGCCGACGGCGCGCCCGCGACGGACGCCGAGTGCGCCCCCGCCACGACCCCCGACGAAGGCCGCGCGGCAGTGAGCGGCAGTCCCACCCTCGCCTTCACCCGGTCCGCGAGCCGCAGCACCGGCCGTACGAGAAGCAGCCCGAGGCCCATCACCACGGCGCCCGCGACGGCGTCGAGGAAGTAGTGGTTCGCGGTGCCCATCACGACGATCGTGGTGATCAGCGGATAGCCCACCGCCGCGACCCTGGTCAGCGGCGAACGGCCGTGACGCCACAGCATCACCCCGCACCACAGCGCCCATCCCACGTGCAGGCTCGGCATCGCCGCGTACTGGTTGGTCATGCCGCCGAGCCCGCGCGGCGCGCTCGCCTCGCCGCCCCACCAGCCGAAGTCGCTGTACTGCGCCATGGTGTCGACGAAGCCGTACCCCTCGCTCAGCAGGCGGGGCGGGCAGGTCGGCAGGAGCGTGAAGCCGACCAGGCCGATCAGGGTGGAGATCATCAGCCACGCGCGTGCGGCGCGGTAGTGGACCGCGCGGCTGCGGAAGAGCCAGACGAGGATCAGGGGCGTCACCAGATAGTGCAGCGACGCGTACCAGAAGTCCGCGGGGACACCTATCCAGGACTGGGCGGTGAAGAGACGGTTCAGCGGGTGCTCGGCGTTGATGCGCAGGAACTGCTCGACGCGGAGTATGCCGACTCCGTGGTCGACGGCGGCGGCCACGTCGCCGCGCACCACCAGCCGTCCCGCCGAATACGCGGCGTACACCAGCACGATCAGCGGCAGCTCCGTCCACCAGCGAAGCCGAAGCCCGTTGATGCCCCCAGTGCCCGGAGTGTCGGTCTGCGGCATCCGGTCGGTCCCCCATCCGTTTTTGGTCATGCGGTGTTCGCCGCCGCCTCACTTTACGGCGTACGCGAGAGCGCGCTGCGGCGGTCCCCGGTCGTCTTAGACGCAGAGATCGACGAGCGGGTTGCTCCTTGCGGGCACGAGTGATCGCGACATGGCGGGTGAGTGATGATGGAGGGTACGGACAGCTGTCTGTCCACAGAATTCGCTCTATGACAGCTGATGGTCTCGACCGATGACGACGACCGTCGGCCCGGAAAGGCTCGACATGGCACCGCGCATCCTGCTGGCCCGACACGGACAGACGGAGTGGTCCCTGTCCGGCAAGCACACCGGCAGGACGGACGTCCCGCTCCTCGAAGAGGGCCGCAACGGCGCGAAGCTCCTGGGCGACCGTTTGCACCGGGCCCCCTTCGACGGCCTCCCGGACGCCGAGGTGCGCACCAGCCCCCTCGCGCGTGCGCGGGAGACCTGCGAGATCGCCGGCTTCGGGGACCGTGCCACCACCTGGGACGCGCTCATGGAGTGGGACTACGGCTCCTACGAGGGGATGACCCCGGCCGACATCCAGGGCGTACGCCCCGGTTGGTTCATCTGGCGCGACGGCGTCCCCCGGGGCGAGACCCTGGAGCAGATCACGGCCCGCGCGGACGAGGTGGTGGCCTGGGCCCGTAGCGCGGACCGCGACGTCCTGGTCTTCGCGCACGGCCACATCCTGCGGTCCATCGGCGCACGCTGGCTCGGCCTGGGCGTCGACTTCGCCGCCCGCATCCGCCTCAACCCGACCTCGGTCTCCACCCTCGGCTGGGCTTACGGAGAACCGGCCATCGAGTCGTGGAACGACACCGGACACCTGGCATAGGAGCTACGGAGCCAAAGGGCCTCGGAGTCAAAGAGCCACGGAGCGCACGGCTGACTACACGGCCCGCGGCAGCGAAGCATGCCGCTCCAGGAAGCCGCACACCCCTGAAGCCCGCCGGTGCGGAAGCAGCACCCGGGCGGTCGTGGCGAGCATCGACTGGATGCGCGACGACTGCACCTCGTCCAGGAGCCCGAGCACCCGGAGCCCCGCCGTCGCCGCCTCGTCGGGGCGGCCCGCGCGGGCCAGGTCGTCGGCGAGCTCCGCGGTGTAGAGGGCGATGTTCCGGGTGAACTGCGGGGTCTGGGCCGATGCCACGCCCGCCGCGCGCCGTGCGTGCCGTGCCGCGCGCTCCCAGTCGCCGAGCGCCGACCAGCACTGCGCCTCGAGGCCTTCCAGTTCGGCGGGGCCGTAGAAGGTCATCCACTCCGGGTCGGCGTCCGAAGGGCCACGGTCGAAGAGGGCGTGCGCGCGGGTCAGCGCCTGCTCGCAGCCCGCCTTGTCGCCGAGCCCCGCCCAGCCCCCGGCCTCGCGCAGCGCGAGGAGCGAGAGCAGCCGCGACGACGAGAGATGCCGGGCGGCCCGCGTGGCCGCCTGGGACGCCCGCACCGCCTCCCGGGGCCGTCCGGAGTCGCGCGCCAGGAAGGCCGTATTGCAGAAGGCGTGTGCCTCAAGGGCCGGATCGGAGGCCATCCGGGCCGTCGCGAGAGCCTCCGCGTAGTGCGAGCGCGCGTCGTCGAAGCGGCCGGAGTCGTGCGCCAACCAGCCCACGGAGATCGCCAGTTCACCGGCGCCCGCGTGCAGCCGGTCCGCCGTCGACTGACGGGTGGTGCCCGCGTCGAGCAGGGCGTACGCGGTCCGCAGCGGGGCGCCTGCGCGGCGGTAGAGGCCGTCGGCGCCGTGCCGGTCGTCGAGCAGCCTGATCTTCCGTACGGCCTCCTCGACCGCGCTCACCTCGGCCTCGCCCGCCCGGCCGCCGCGCTGGGCGGTGGCCGCGGCCGGGTTCTGGGAGGCGAGCCCGAAAGGCCCCAAAGAGGCGGCGGCCACGGTGGCCGTGCCGCTCATGAATGCGCGACGCCGCACGTCGCTCTCCTCGTGGCTCTGGATCTCGTACGGGTCGCACTCGTGCGTTTCGGGGCCCGTTGGCCCGGACGGAGAAGACTCATACAGCTGGATCGTGGTGTGTGGCGCGGGCGCTGTGGTGTGTGGCGCGGGCGCTTCGGACAGGGCGCGCGCCCCTCGCCCGCGCACTGCAGAGCGGGGTGCGAACCCCAGATCCGTCAGCGTCCGGCCGGGGAACATGTGCAGGAACACCCGCTCGTACGCGTAGTTGGGACAGCGGATCTCGCCCGCCTCGACGCGTCCGATGTAACGGGCGTCGCAGCTGACGCGCTCACCGATCTCGCGAGCGGCCCGGCGGATCACGGCGGCGAACTCGCTCGGCGAGCGCTGTCCTCGCAGGTGTCGGAAGAGAAGATTCGGTCGTGGGGACGGAGTTGACGATGCCATCGGTGACGACGCCATGGCCTGACCCTCTCGTACGGATCGTGCCGGAGTGCGCCGCATCCTGTGGATCCGGCGATGCTGCCCCTGTTCCGGCGGAGCACGAACGTACCCGCTGTGATGGGGACGGCACGCGGAGTTTGGCTACAAACGGGATATCTCACCCATGATCTGCCATGAAGTGCCATCCTTTGCAGCGGCATTACGCCGTAGCTGTTGACGCCGTCCCGCGTTGAACCATGAGGAGAGGGAGCGACGCGGCTTCCGCTCTTGCGAGGAGGGGTCCCCTTGTTGGAGATCGGCGTGGAGAACGGCGAATCGCGGGCGTCGCTGACTACGGCACGGCACCTGCCGACCCAGGACCGTAGCGCACCACCACAGCACGGCGCCCGGCCCGTCGAACCCTCCGAGCCCCCCGGCTTCTGCGATCTCGTCACGGTCCCGGCCCGCCAGGGCCTGGAGGCGGTCGACATCCTGCGCCGCGGGGCGGGCGACAGCGTCGGCCCCGTCCTGCACGACGGGAGCTGCGACACCCTCGGCTTCCTGGTGCCGCCGGGCACCGCCGACGCTTGGGACCTGCCGGGCAGCGCGTGTACGCAGACCTTCGGCCGCGGCATGCGCCTGCACGCCGAGCCGGAGCCCGTCCCGCCGCCGCCCCCGGTCGCGGGGACCGGCTGGCTGCTGCCCCCCGACGAGGCCGATCCGGTCACCGACCCCGCCGTCCTGCGCGCGGCGCTCGGCCAGGCGGCCCGCACGATCGAGGCCGCCGACAGCTGTCGCTGAGCCCCAGGCGGGGCGGTGCTCCAAGGTCATCGGGCCGCGCCGTCCGCGTACGCCGATAATGGTCCGATGGCAAGGAACAGGCGATCCCGGGAAGAGGCACAGGCCGTCGTCGAGAAGGTGGACGGCGGACTCGCCGAGCTGATGCCCGACCGGGACAGGGCGCGTGCGTGGACGCTGCTCGTGGACGGCGCCCCGCAGTCCCATGTCGACCTCGACGACCCGGCGTATCTCGACTTCGAGTACCAGCGAAGGCTCGGCCACGTCGCCGACCTGGTCGCGCCGGCCGGCAAGCCGATCCAGGCCCTGCACCTCGGCGGCGGCGCCTTCACCCTCGCCCGCTACATAGCCGCGACACGGCCCCGCTCCACCCAGCAGGTCATCGAGCGCGACACCGCGCTCATCCAACTCGTCCGCCGCGAGCTGCCGTTGGACCCGCAGGCGCGGGTGCGCGTGCGCGGCACGGATGCCCGCGAAGGGCTCGCGAAGATCCCGGACGGCTGGGCGGACCTCGTCATCGCCGACGTCTTCAGCGGCGCGCGCACCCCCGCCCACCTCACCAGCGCCGAGTTCCTCGGTGACGTACGCAGGGTCCTGAAGCCCGGCGGCCTCTACGCCGCGAACCTCGCCGACGGGCCGCCGCTCGCGCATCTGCGCGGCCAGCTCGCCACCGCCGCCACGCTCTTCCCCGAGCTCGCGCTCATCGCCGACCCGGCTGTCCTTCGCGGCAAGCGCTTCGGCAACGCGGTACTGGTCGGCTCGGACAAGGCGCTGCCGATCGCGGAGCTGACCCGGCGCAGCGCGGGGGACTCGCATCCGGCGCGGGTCGAGCACGGCCGGGCGCTCATCGACTTCAGCGGGGGAGCGGCGGCGGTCACGGACGCGAGCGCGGTGGCGTCGCCCGCGCCGCCGCCCTCGGTGTTCCGCTGACGGTGCACTTCCACTGCCCGGTCAGTACTCGTTGATCTCGACCGCAGGGGCGTGGTCGTGCCAGGTGCAGAAGACCGAGACCTTCTCGGCGCCCGCCGTGAACTCCACCCGGATCCAGGTGTCCTGCTTCCACACCTGCACCGACCAGCCCGCCGCCGGGGTCGCGGAGACCAGCGTCGCGGAGTCCTTGCCGAGGTCGAAGACGACCCGGCCGCCGTCGGACGAGTAGCTCTTCACGTTGCCGGGTGTCGAGGCGGGCGTGGAAGGCGTGCCCGGTTTGCTCGTCTTCGTCTTCGAAGGTTCGCTCTCGGGCGGCTCGGCCGTCTTCGAGGGCTTCTTCGACTTCGACGGCGAGGGGGTCGGCGTCGGATCGGGGCGGTGCGTGGAGGACGAGAGCGGCTCCGCGCGGTCGCCGTCGGCGGCCAGCGGAACGGCACGCGGCGGGTCGTAGGCGGTGCCCGCCATGACCGTGTGGACACCCCACCAGGAGAGCGTGACCGCCGCGCCCGTGGCGAGCGACCAAGCCATTGCGTGTATGAGTCCTCTGCGCATCGCGAGCCATACTGCACCACCCGGCCCGCCGGTGTCCCAGGAGGACCGTGGTCACTCATATGGCGTACGGTGCCGCCCATGGCAAGTGTGCTCGTCGTCGAGGATGACCAGTTCGTACGCTCCGCTCTCATCCGGCATCTGACCGAGGCATCGCACACCGTGCGCAGCGTCGGCACCGCCCTTGAGGCGCTGCGCGAGGTGGCCCATTTCCGTTTCGACGTGGTGATCCTGGACCTCGGTCTGCCTGATCTGGACGGTTCCGAGGCGCTGAAGATGCTGCGCGGGATCACCGACGTCCCCGTGATCATCGCCACCGCGCGCGACGACGAGACCGAGATCGTCAGGCTCCTGAACGACGGCGCCGACGATTACCTGACCAAGCCGTTCTCCGTCGAGCACCTGTCGGCCCGGATGGCCGCCGTCCTGCGCCGCTCGCGCGTCACGGCGGGCGAGGCGCCGCCGAGCCGGGAGATACGGGTCGGAGGGCTCGCCATCGACCCGCTGCGCCGTCAGGCGGAGCTGGACGGCGCGCGGCTCGATCTGACCCGGCGCGAGTTCGACCTGCTGGCCTTTCTCGCCGGGCGTCCCGGCGTCGTCGTACCCCGCAAGGAGCTGCTCGCCGAGGTGTGGCAGCAGAGCTACGGGGACGACCAGACCATCGACGTACATCTGTCGTGGCTGCGCAGGAAGCTGGGCGAGACGGCCGCGCGGCCGCGCTATCTGCACACGCTGCGGGGTGTCGGCGTCAAGCTGGAGCCACCGCTGTGAGGTGGGCACTCGTCAAGGTGTGCCTGGCCGTCACGACGATGGTCGTGGTGGCCTTCGCGGTGCCGCTCGGGCTCGTCATCCAGGAGATGGCGCGGGATCGGGCCTTCTCGAACGCCGAGCGGCACGCGGCCGGCATGGGTCCCACGCTCTCCATCACCACCGACCGCGACCAGCTGACGCGGGCCGTCGCCACGTCCGAGGCGGGCGGCGAGGGACGGATGGCCGTGTACGTGCCGGCCATCGACAAGGCGCCCGCCCTGGAGATCGGCGACCGGCGGGCCGACGCGCACGCGGTGGAGACCACGCGCAAGGAGGGCCGGGCGCGGACGGCGACGGTCGAGGGCGGTTTCGCGCTGCTCCAGCCGACGGCGCTGAGCTCCGGCCAGATCGCCGTGGTCGAGATCTTCGTGCCCGAGGGCGCGGTCAGCAACGGAGTGACCACGGCGTGGCTCATGCTCGCCGGTGTCGGCGTCGCGCTGATCATCGGGTCCGTGGCGGTCGCGGACCGTCTGGGCGTACGCATGGTGCAGCCCGCCAAGCGGCTCGTGGGCGCGGCGCAGTCCCTGGGGGAGGGGAAGCTGGGGGCGCGGGTGCCGGCGGAAGGGCCGACGGAACTGCGCCTGGCCGCGGTGGCGTTCAACTCGATGGCGGATCAGGTGGTGCAACTCCTGGCGAACGAGCGGGAGTTGGCGGCTGACCTGTCGCACCGCCTGCGCACTCCTCTGACAGTGCTGCGGCTCAACGCGGCCTCCCTTGGGGACGGTCCCGCGGCGGAGCAGACCCGGATCGCGGTGGAGAAGCTGGAGCGCGAGGTCGACACGATCATCCGCACGGCACGTGACGCCAAGCCGCAGACCGCCGCGGTCGGTCCCGGTGCGGGCTGCGACGCCTCCGAGGTGATCCAGGAGCGCATGGCCTTCTGGTCGGCGCTCGCGGAGGACGAGGGGCGTGAGGTGCGGGTCGCGGGGGTGGAGCGGCCGGTGTGGATACCGGTGGCGCGCCCCGAACTGGTCGCCTCCCTCGACGCGTTGCTGGGCAACGTCTTCCGGCACACGCGGGAGGGGTCGGCGTTCGCGGTGGACGTGCACAGCGGCGAGGACGCGGTGATCGTCCTGGTGTCGGACGCGGGGGCGGGGATCGCCGATCCCGAGGCGGCGTTGGCGCGGGGCGCGGGCTCGGGGGCCGACGGGTCGACGGGGCTCGGCCTGGACATCGTGCGGCAGCTCGCGGAGTCCACGGGGGGCGATGTCCGCATCGGGCGGTCGGTCCTTGGCGGGACCGAGGTCCGGGTGTGGATCCAGCTGGACGGCAGGCGTCCGGTGCCGGGGGCCAGGGGGCACCGAGGCTCGGTACGCCGCCGAAGGCGAGCCACCACGGGGTAAGGGGCGGGCCCTTAACCACCCCCGATCGCTCCCTTAAGCCCGCCCTAAGATCCAGTGCAGAGCCCCATTTGCCTGCAATGTCGTGCCCTCGCGAAGCTAACGTGCTGCTGCACCCCCACCCCCACGCACAGCTAAGGCAGGCACGCGATGAGCAGCACGCATCGGCGCACGGTGAGCACCAAGTCCAAGGTCATGGGCGGCATCGCGGCCGCCGCCCTCGTCGGCGGCGGCGCCTTCGCCTTCTCCGGGACGGCGCTCGCCAGCAAGGCGCCCGCCGAGCCCACCGCGAAGGCCGAGGGCAGCGCCAAGTTCGCCCCGTTCGTGGACACTTCGCTGGCCCCCGCGTACGACCTCGTCGACACCGCCGACAAGACCGGCGTCAAGGAGTTCACCCTCGCCTTCATCACCTCCGGCGGCAGCTGCGAGCCCCTGTGGGGCGGCGTCACCGGCCTCGACGACGACAAGGTCGCCTCGCAGATCGAGGCCCTGCGGGCCAAGGGCGGCGACGTACGCGTCTCCTTCGGCGGCGCGGCGGGCTCCGAGCTGGGCCTCAAGTGCGACAGCGCCGACGAGCTGGCCAAGGCGTACGGCAAGGTCATCGACAAGTACAAGCTGACGAAGGTCGACTTCGACATCGAGGGCGCCGCGCTCCCCGAGACCGCCGCCAACACCCGCCGCGCGCAGGCCATCGCGCAGCTCCAGAAGGACCACGAGGGCCTGGACGTCTCGTTCACGCTGCCCGTCATGCCCGAGGGTCTGACCCAGCCGGGCGTCGACCTCGTCGCCGACGCCAAGAAGAACGGCGTGAAGGTCTCCGCCGTCAACATCATGGCGATGGACTACGGGCCGTCCTACAGCGGTGACATGGGCCAGTACGCCATCGACGCCGCGACCGCCACGCAGAAGCAGATCAAGGGCGCGCTCGACCTCTCCGACGAGGCCGCCTGGAAGGCCGTCGCGGTCACCCCGATGATCGGCGTGAACGACGTCACCACCGAGATCTTCAAGGTCGACGACGCCACGCAGCTGGTGAAGTTCGCCGAGGAGAAGGGTCTCGGCTGGCTGGCCATGTGGTCATCGACCCGCGACAAGGCCTGTGAGGGCGGCGCCAACAACGGTGCGCAGCCCACCTGTTCATCCATCGAGCAGGAGCCGCTCGCCTTCACGAAGGCGTTCGGCGCCTACAAGTAGACCCACCCCGAACCACCAGAACCACCGCCCCCCACGGCGCCTCGACCGGCATCCCCCCCACCCGGTCGGGGCGCCACTCATGCTCAGGCCTTGCTCGCCTGCCACTCCGACGCGTAGTCGTTGAAGATCGCCCGCAGGTGATGCCCGATCTTCAGGTAGTCGAGGTCGTCCAGGTTGGCAAGCGACACCCGCACCGACCACTCGGGCCCCTCGAACCCGCCTCCGTTCAGGAGCACCACGTGCGTCTGCTCGGCGAGGCGGAACAGCGGGTCGACCGGCTCGTAGTTCTTCTCCAGGAAGTCGGCGAAGTCCTTGCCGTGGACGCGTTCCGCCTCGGCGAGCAGGTCGAGCTCGATGTAGTAGCCCGCCCGCTTGGGGTCGTCCGAGATCTTCATCTCGGCGCCCTCCAGAAGGAGTTCGAGCCGCTGCTGCACGATCGCGCGGATCCGCCGCTTGTACGCCTGGCCCTCCTCCAGCATGTCGAAGAGGGAGAAGAGGACCATGACCATCTGCTGGGGGAGCGAGAGCCCCGAGGTGTGGTTGAGGGCCACCTGACGGGAGTCCGCGACCAGGCGGTCGATGAACCTGATCTTCTCCGGCTCCAGCGTCAGCGTCCCGTACCGCTTGGCGAGCCGGTCCTTCTCGGCCTGTGGAAGCGCCGCGATCAGCTCGTCGATGACGTTGTCGTCGTGCAGCCCGATCACGCCGAGCCGCCAGCCGGTCGCTCCGTAGTGCTTGGAGTACGAGTAGACGAGCAGCGTGTTGCGCGGCAGGTCGGCGGCGATGGAGCGGAAGCCCTCGACGAACGTCCCGTACACGTCGTCCGTGACGATCAGGAGGTTCGGGTTCGACGTGGCGACGATGTCCTTGATCTGGTCCGCGACGCGCTGACTCAGCGCGAGCGAAGGCGGGTTGGAGGGGTTGACCAGGCAGACCATCTTGATGGCGGGGTCCGCGAGCTTGGCCACCTCCTCCTCCGGGTAGCGCCACTCCCGCACGCCCGCCTCGGCGAACTTGCTGGCCTGGACGTACGTCACGTCGAACTCGTACGTGTCGAGCTCGGGAATCTCGATGTACGGCGTGAACACCGGCACCATCAGGGCGATCTTGTCGCCCTTGTGCAGGATGCCGTTCTTCATGAGCGAGTCGAAGATGTAGCACATCGCGGCCGTGCCGCCCTCGGTGGCGAAGAGCGACAGATTGTCGGACGGCGGCTTCTTGTCGAACATCTCGTCGGCGACGTAGCCGCGCACGATCTGCTCCGCGTGCTTCAACATCCGGTCCGGGACCGGGTAGTTGTCGCCGACCGAACTGTCCGTCAGCTCGTGGACGAAGTCGTCCCTGTCGAAGCCGAAGCGCTCGACGGCGTACTCGACGCACTTCTGGAGCAGCTCGATGCCGGGCAGGTCCGGGTGCTGGCGCACGAACGTGTCGAAGCGCGCGCCCGACCCCTCCTTCTCCGGCATGCCGCCGAGGTCGTCGGCGGTCCAGACGCGGCGGGACTCGGAGAGGGCGAAGTAGCCGAGCGCGTAGAACGCCTCGCGGGGTCCTGTGGCGATCCAGTTCGGGTTGCCGCGGCCCGCGTTGAGCATCTGCGGGATGGACTTCTCCTTCTGGCCCGGCTTGTCTGCCTGCACCGCCTGGGCGATCTGGATGAACTTGTCCTTCAGCTCGAAGGGGCTGAGCTGGGCGAAGGACTGGATTTCCTCGCGGGTGAAGGTGGTCTTGGGCACGGCTCATTCCTCACATGCGTACGGGAACAGGGGGCGGGGGCATCTGTGGCATCAGTGGTGGAGCAGGACGATGACTGCGCCCCAGATGGTCAGGAGCACGTTTCCGACGGCGTAGGGGATCGTGTAGCCGAGCGTCGGGATCTGGGACCGGGACGTTTCGTTGATCGCGCCGATCGCCGCGGTGGTGGTCTGGCCGCCCGCGAGCACGCCCATCAGGATCGGGAAGCGGATCTTCTGGACGTAGTGCCCGAAGAGGAAGCCGACGATCAGCGGGATCAGCGTGGCGATCGCGCCGAACAGGAGCAGGCCCCAGCCCGCCGTCGACAGGCCCGAGGTGAAGCTCGGCCCGGCGTTGATGCCGACGACCGCGACGAAGAGGCAGAGCCCGAGGGTGTCCATGAACCACTGGGCGCCCGGCGGCACGTTCCCGTACGTCGGGTACTTGCCGCGGATCCACCCGAAGACCAGGCCCATGATGAGCGCGCCGCCGGACGTGGAGAGCGAGATCGGCACGCCGCCCGCGGTCAGCGCCGGGATGCCGATGCAGCCGCCGAGGAAGATGCCGAGGCCCACCCAGAGCATGTCGGTGGCGAAGGACGTCGGCACGGGCTTGCCGAGCTCCTTGCCCGCCGGGTCCACCAGGCGCTTGGGCCCGGTGAGGATCAGGGTGTCGCCGCGCTCCAGCTTCGTGGAGAGCCGGTAGGGGAACTCGGCGCCCGAGCGGTACAGCTTGGACACGTACACACCGACCATGAACGGCTCACGGCGCAAGTCACCGATGCTCTTGCCGAGTTGGGCCTTCTCGGAGGCGACGACGTGCAGTGACTCGGTCTGGTAGCCGAGGAGTTCGACGTCGTCGGTCTCGGAGCCGATGTGCGTGCGGGGATCGAACTCGACGAGCGAACCGCGCAGTGCGCTCAGCGCGAGGACGTCCCCTTCGCGCAGGGCGGTCTGCTGGTCGTGGTCGAGGATGTTCCCTTCCCTGCGTACGCGCGTGATGTAGACCCGGCGGCCCAGCTCGCGCTGCTGGTTCTCGAAGTCCTCGATGGTGCGCCCCGCGAGGTCGGGGCGCTGGAGGGTGTAGGCGCGCAGGACGACCTCGTAGTAGCCCTCGGCCAGGTCCGGGTTGTCGCCGGGGGCATCCAACTCCTTGGCCAGGGCGGCCGATTCGGCGGCCAGGTCGCGCCGGTAGAGCTTGGGCAGGACGTTGGCGAGCAGCATCGCGCAGAGGATCGTGCCCAGCGGGTACGTCACCGCGTACCCGATGGCGACCAGGTTCGACTCGCTCTTGACCTGCGCGGAGCTGAGCCCCGGCAGATTGGAGATCGCGTCGCCCGCGACACCGATGACGGCGGACTGCGTGAGCGCCCCGCCGAGCAGTCCCGCCGAGAGCCCGGGGCCGTAGCCGAGCATCGCGGCGAAGCCCCAGCAGACGAGCAGTCCTGTCACACAGACCACGACGGCGTTGAGGACCTGCGGAAGGCCGTCCTTCTTCAGGCCCCGGAAGAACTGCGGGCCGACCTTGTAGCCGAGGGCGAAGAGGAACATCGTGAAGAAGAGGTTCTTCACCGTCCCGTCGATCTCGACCTTGAACTGCGCCCCGAGCAGCAGACCCGCGATGAGACAGCCGGTGACCGCGCCGAGCCCGATGGCCTTGTAGCGCAGCTTCCCGAAGAGGAATCCGATGGCCACGGTGATGAAGACGAGCAGCTCGGGGTGGGGCTGGAAGATGTTCCGGTTGAGGAAGTCGATCATTTTCTACCCTCCGGTGCGCCGTCTCAGGCGCCGAGTACGCCGACGAGGATCGGCCCGGTCAGGGGGAGCAGGAAGTTCGAGAGCGCGTAGGTGATCGTGTAGCCGAGCAGCGGGACCGAGCTCTGGGCCACCTGGGTGACGGAGGTGATGGCCGGGGTCGAGCACTGCTGTCCCGCGATGGCGCCGATCAGGAGCGGTTTCTCGATCTTCAGGAGCTTGCGGCCGACGACGAGCGAGATCGTCGCGGGCACGAGGACCATCGCGATCCCGGCGAACGGGAGCAGCGCCCCGTACTCCTTGAGCAGCGGCCAGGCCTGCGGTCCCGAGACGAGCCCCGTACAGGCGATGAAGATCGCCAGGCCCATGTCCTTGAGGGTGTTGGCGGCCTGCGGCGGGAACGCCCCGAAGGTCTGCTTGCGGGAGCGGAACCAGCCGAAGAGCAGCCCGGAGATCAGACAGCCGCCGCCCGTGCCGAGCGACATCGGCACGTCGCCGAAGTGCACGACGACCTGGCCGAGCAGGGATCCCGCCGCGATGCCGAGGCCCAGGTAGATGAAGTCGGTGGCGTCGTTCTTGACGACCGCGCCGATCCTGGCGACCAGCTTGTTCAGGCCGGAGCGTGCGCCCACCAGGGTGAGCACGTCACCGCGGCGCACGGTGGTGCCGCCGGCCGCGGGCAGGTGCTGATCACCGCGCAGTACGTCGGTGACGTACACGCCGTCCTTGATGAACTCGGGATGCGCGCGCTGCAGCTCGTCCACGCTCAGGCCGTCCGACGCCTTCTCGGTGACGGCGACCTGGGCGGTGGCGAGCGGGGTGTCGACGCCGGGGATGCCGGGGGTCTCGGGGCCGATGAGGTGCCCGGACTCGATGACGTTGGCGCGGCGGCCGACCACGAGGACCAGGTCGGAGAGGGTGAGCGCGAGGCCGGGCGCGGGCGTGAGCAGCTTGCTGCCGCGTTTGACGGCCTCGACGGTGACCCGGCCGTCGAGCTCGGACTCCAGGTCGCCGACGGTCCTGCCGTCGCCCGTGGTCACCAGATAGGTGCGGCCGACCATGCCGGGCAGGGCCTGGCGCTCGTCGGACTCCAGGCCGCCGCCCGCGCCGCGCATCTTCTCCCACAGCTCGCGCGAGGCGTCCCGCAGGTTGATGCGCAGCATCATCGGCATGATCTGGCTGGTGTAGAGCACGATGGTGATCAGGCCGAAGAGGTAGCAGACCGTGTACGCGGTGGCGACGTGCCCCTGGTACTGGGTGATCTGGTCCGGGGTGAGCCCGTCCAGCTTGCCGATGGCCTCGGTCGCCGTACCGACGACGGCCGACTCGGTGGCCGCGCCCGCCAGGATGCCCGACGCGGTGCCGACGTCCAGGTCGAAGGCCTTGGCGAGGCCGAGCGCGATGCCGAGGACACAGACGAGCTCGATCCCGCAGAGCGCGAAGAAGCGCAGGCTCTCGCGGTTGAGGTTGGAGAAGAACTGGGGGCCCGCGAGATAGCCGAGGGCGAAGATGAAGAGCGCGAAGAAGATCGTCTTGACGTCGTCGGAGACGACGACCTTGGCCCAGGCGCCGAGCAGCAGCGAGACGATCAGCGTGCCGCAGATGCCGCCCAGGGTGATGGGGCCGACGCGTACCTTGCCCACCAGGTAGCCCAGGGCGAGGCAGATGAACAGCGCGAACTCGGGGTGATCACGGAGTACGCCCACCGGCGCTCACCGTGCCTGATCTATGACGATATGTGGCATACGGGAAACCTAAGGAGCCGAGTGCCGGGGTGCCACTCGGCTCCTGGTCCGTTTCCCGCGGGGTCAGCCCACGGCGCCCTCCAGCGGCAGCTCACCGGCGGCCGCGACCGCCGCGTACCAGTGGGCGCTGGACTTGGGGACGCGGGCCTGCGTCTCGTAGTCGACGTACACCGCGCCGAAGCGCTTGCTGTAGCCGTACGACCATTCGAAGTTGTCCATCAGGGACCAGAGGTAGTAGCCGCGGACGTCGGCCCCGTCCGTGATGGCCCGGCGCACGGCGGCCAGGTGGCCGTGGAGGTAGGCGATGCGCTCCGGGTCGTGGACGCGGCCTTCCGCGTCGGGCTTGTCGTCGTAGGCCGCGCCGTTCTCGGTGACGTACAGCGGAAGGCCGGGCGCCTCCCGGGTGTAGCGCATGATCAGCTCGTGCAGCCCCGTCGGGTCGATGGTCCAGCCCATCTCGGTGCGGTCGCCCGGCGTCTGGTGGAAGGCCACGTCGTCGGAGCCCGGCCACGGGGAGTGCTCGCTCGCGCCGTGCCCGTCGGCGCGCGCGCTGCCCGGGTCGTCGTGCGCGGCCGAGACCAGCGCGGGCGTGTAGTAGTTCAGGCCGAGGGCGTCCAGCGGCTGGTGGGCCGCGGCCAGGTCGCCGTCCTGCACGAAGGACCAGTCGGTGACCCGGGCCGTGTCGGTGAGCAGGTCCGCGGGATAGGCGCCGTGCAGCATCGGGCCGTGGAAGACGCCGTTGGCGAGGTTGTCGATGCGGCGGCGGGCGTCCAGGTCCGCGGGGCTCTCCGAAACCGCCCTGACCACCGAGGAGTTGAGGCTCACCGCAACGCGGGCACGGGCCGGGAGAGCCGCGCGCAGCGCCTGTGTGCCCAGGCCGTGCGCGAGGTTGAGGTGGTGCGCCGCCTGCAGCGCGGCCGCCGGGTCGGTGCGGCCGGGGGCGTGCACGCCGGAGCCGTAGCCCAGAAAGGCGCTGCACCACGGCTCGTTGAGCGTGATCCACGACTCGACGCGGTCACCGAGCGCCTCGGCGACGAAGCCCGCGTACTCGGCGAACCGGTAGGCGGTCTCCCGCGCGGGCCAGCCGCCCGCGTCCTCCAACTCCTGCGGCAGGTCCCAGTGGTAGAGGGTCAGGGCGGGCTTGATGCCCTTGCCGAGCAGCTCGTCGACGAGCCGCCGGTAGAAGTCGAGGCCTCGCTGGACGGCGGGGCCGCGTCCGGTGGGCTGCACCCGCGACCAGGAGACGGAGAACCGGTAGGCGTTCAGACCGAGGTCCGCCATGAGCGCCACGTCGTCGCGGTAGCGGTGGTAGTGCTCGACGGCCACGTCACCGGTGTCGCCGTCGGCCGTCCTGCCGGGCGTGTGGCTGAAGGTGTCCCAGATGGAGGGGGTGCGGCCGTCTTCGCGTACGGCGCCCTCGATCTGGTACGCGGACGTGGCCGCGCCCCAGAGGAAGTCGGCCGGAAAGGTGAGGGATTCAGGCATGGAAGCGCTCCCATGGGAGGAGGGAAGAGGACAGGGAAGAGCGAGGGTGGGGCGGGTCACCAGGGCCGAGGTGGCGGCGGCTCGGCCCTGGCGGGAGAGAAGTACGGCAGGCGGAAGGGGGGCTCAGCCCTTGACCGCGCCCTGCATGATGCCGCTCACGATCTGCTTGCCGAAGATGATGAACGCCAGGAGCAGCGGCAGCGTGCCGAGCAGGGCGCCCGCCATGATCACCGCCCGGTCCGGGATGTAGCCCGTGCCGAGCGAGTTGAGCGCCACCTGCACGGTGGGGTTCGACTGGTTCAGCGCGATGATCGGCCAGAGGAAGTCGTTCCAGGCCATGACGAACGTAAGGAGACCGAGGACCGCCATCGCGGGCCGCGCCGCCGGGAACACCACGTGCCAGATGATCCGCAGGCTGCTGGCCCCGTCCATCCGGGCCGCCTCGATGAGCTCGCTCGGCAGCGCCTGGAGGAGGTACTGCCGCATGAAGAACACCCCGAAGGCGCTCACGAACGTCGGCAGGATCACCGCCTGGAGCTGGTTGGTCCACTGCAGGTCCGCGATCCACAGATACAGCGGTACGACGCTGAGCTGCGGCGGCACCATCATCGTGCCGATGGTCAGCAGGAGCAGCAGCCCGCTGAACTTGAACTTCAGCTTGGCGAAGGCGAATCCGGCGATCGTGGAGAACAGGACCGTGCCGATCGTGATGCTGCCCGCCACGATCGTGGTGTTGAGCATCGCGTCGCCCAGGCTCGCCTCGGTCCACGCCCGTTCGAGGTTCTTGAACAGATTGCCGCCGAACCACAGCGGCGGCGGGGTCTGGGCGAGCCGCCCGCTCGTGCGCGAGGCCGCGATCGCCGTCCAGATCAGCGGCGCGAGCGAGACGGCCGTGAACAGCGCGAGGACGACGTAGGTCACGGGCCCCGCGTGCATCGTGCGGCCGGCCTTCAGACCCAGGGGACGCCCGGCCTTGGGGGCCACGGGACGCCGGTCCTCGGGGGCCATGGTGCCGGACTTCATTGGGCCTTCCTCAGACGTCGGGCGATCAGCAGATTGACCGCGGCGATGAGCAGCAGGATCACGAGCATCAGCCAGGCGACGGCCGAGGCGCGCCCCAGATGGCCGTTGATCCAGCCCTGGTCGTACAGATAGAGACCCAGCGTCTGGAACTGGTGGTCCGCGCCGCCCTTGGACCCGGCCGTGCCGCCGAACAGCAGCGGCTCACCGAAGAGTTGGGTCGCCCCGATGGTCGAGACGACGACCGTGAACAGGATCGTCGGACGCAGCATCGGGATCGTCACGTGCCGGAACTGCTGCCAGCGCGATGCGCCGTCGAGCGAGGCCGACTCGTACAGGTCGTGCGGCACGGCCTGCATCGCCGCCAGATAGATCAGCGCGTTGTAGCCGGTCCACCGCCAGATGACGATCGACGACACCGCGAACTGCGAACCCCAGGACGATTCACGCCAGTTGACGGGGTCGATGCCGACGGACCCGATCACCCAGTTGACCATGCCGCCGTCCCAGGCGAACAGCAGCGTGAAGACCAGCGACGCGCTCGCCACCGAGGTGGCGTACGGAGCGAGCATCGCCACGCGCCACAGGGTGGAGCCGCGCAGCTTGTAGTTGAGCAGATGCGCGATGCCGAGCGCGACGGCGAGCTGGGGGACGGTGGAGATGATGCCGATGGTGAAGGTGTTGCCGAGCGCGTTCCAGAAGTAGTCGCTCTGCAGCAGGTTGGTGTAGTTCTCCAGGCCGAGCCAGGTGCTGTCGTCGAGGTTGGTCAGCTCCAGGCGGTGCAGCGATGCCCAGCCGGTGTAGAGCAGCGGGAACAGGCCGAAGGCGCCGAAGAAGAGGAAGAACGGGGCGACGAAGACGTACGGCGACGCCTTTATGTCCCAGCGGTACAGGCGACTGCGCCACGAGGACGTGGGGGAGCCTTTGCGGCTCCCGGACGCGGCCGGGGCCGCGTCCCCCTCACCGGGGGACGCGGTCTCGGCGTACTCAGCGGTCTCGGACATGCGCGTCACTGTCCCAGAACATCCTTGATCTCCTCCTGGGCGGCCTTCCAGCCCTGCGCCGGAGACTTGCCCTGTTGCTCCACCTGGAGGACACCGATGTCCGTGATGGACTGGCCGATCTGGGCGTCCTTGACGCCGTAGACGGCCGCCGGGGTGTTCTCCGCGATGTCGGCGAAGATCTGCGTGATGGGCGCGTCATTGAAGTACGCCTTGGTGGCCGGCGACGGCTTCAGCGTGTCGTACGCCGACGGGGTGGACGGGAAGCTGGCCTGCTTGGCGAAGACCTTCGCGAGCTGCTCGGGCTGGGTCAGCCAGACGGCGAGCTCGGTCGCCTCCTTCTTGTGCTTGCCCGCGCTCGGCACACCGAGGAACGTGCCGCCCCAGTTGCCGTCCGTGGGCGCCTTGGCCATGTCCCACTGGCCCTTGCCCTCGGGGCCCGTCTTCTCCTGGATGTAGCCGGCCATCCACGCGGGGCAGGCCACGGTGGCGAACTTGGCGTTGGCGAAGCCCTGGTCCCACGTCGGGTCGAACTGCTTGAGCTTGGACGACATGTCGCCCTTCGCGACCTTCATCGCCGCGTCCCAGGCGTCCTTGCGGCCCTGGCTGTCCTCGTAGATCTCCTTGCCGCCCTTGTCGTAGTACCGCTCCTTCGCACCGGCGAAGACGGCGTTGTAGACACTGGAGGCGGAGTCGACGAACTTGGTCTCGCCGGGGGCCTTCTTCATGTACTTCTCGCCGAGCGCGACGTACTTGTCCCAGTCGCCGGCCCACTCCTTGGCGAGCTCCTCGCGGTCGGTGGGCAGACCGGCCTTCTTGAAGAGGTCCTTGCGGTAACAGAGCGCCGTCGGGCCGATGTCGACGCCGAGGCCGACCGTCTTGCCGTCGTCGGTCGTGGCCTGCTTCCACTTCCAGTCGAGATACGTGGCCTTGTCCACGCCCTCCGCCTTGCTCAGGTCCTCGAACTTGGCGCCCTGGGTCTGCACGACCTCGGTGATGTTGCTGACCTCTATGGCCGCGACGTCGTTCACGCCGGCGCCCGACTGGAGCTGGGTCAGGAGCTTCGGGTAGTAGGCGTCGTTCCGCTCGATGACGTTCTCTTTGATCTTGATGTTCGGGTGCGACTTCTCGTACTCGGCGTAGAGACCTGCCTGCTTCAGGCCAAGGACGCCGAACGTGCCCACATTGAGCGTGACCTTGCCGTCACCGCCCTCCGAGCCGCTGTCGTCGTCGCTGGAACAACCGGCCAGCAGGCTCGTGGCCAGCGCGGCCACGGCCGCGAAAGCCACCAGACGGTGTGGTCGGCGGGAACTCGTGCTCATTGCGTCCTCCTGTTGCCTGACGTGCCGACCCCCCGGCCAACTGCGCTTCTTGCCCCGTTGTTTGACTCTTCGGCTCGGGCGGGGAACGTGCGGGTTGTGTACGTGTCAGGTAGTGTGGGAGCGCTCCCACAAGTGATGAGTTGAAGAGTCGTGGCTGGGGGCGGGGGTGTCAAGGGACCGGACATAGAGATATGTCTTCAGTTATCGGGCTGTTACTCGGGCCGACACTCGGGGCGCCGTGAGGGTGCTCGCGCGTTCGGCCCAGCCGCCCGGTGATGATCAGGCTGTTACATTCCTCTACATTCCTCGCCGGGGGAAGTGCGACGGGAGGCGGACAATGGCAGCTCACGGTGCGCGCAGCCGCAGTGGCGGGCGACCGACCCTGGAGGAGGTCGCCGCGAGGGCAGGGGTGGGCCGCGGGACGGTCTCCCGGGTGATCAACGGCTCGCCGCGGGTGAGCGAGGCGACCAGGACGGCCGTCGAGGCCGCCGTCGCGGAGCTCGGTTACGTCCCGAACACGGCGGCCCGTGCCCTGGCCGCCAACCGCACGGACGCCATCGCCCTGGTCGTGCCCGAGCCCGAGACCCGCTTCTTCGCCGAGCCGTACTTCTCCGACGTCCTGCGCGGTGTCGGGGCGGAGCTCGGCGAGACGGAGATGCAGCTCCTGCTGATCTTCGCCGGGAACGACCGCAGGCGTCAGCGCCTGGCGCAGTACCTGGCGGCCCACCGCGTCGACGGGGTCCTACTGGTCTCCGTCCACGCCGACGACCCCTTGCCGGACCTCCTCGCCCAGCTGGAGATCCCCGCGGTGATCAGCGGCCGCCGCTCGGCCGACGAGGCGCTGCCCTCGGTGGACTCCGACAACTTCGCGGGCGCGCACTCGGCGGTGGAGCACCTCCTGGCGCGCGGCCGCACGTCCATAGCCACCATCACCGGCCGCCTGGACGTCTACGGCGCCCAGCGCCGCCTGGACGGCTACCGCGCCGCACTGTCGGACGCGGGCCGCCCCGCGGACGAGCGCCTGATCGCGCCCGGCGACTTCACGGAGGAGGGTGGCCGCCGGGCGATGGCGGAGCTTCTGGAGGCCTGCCCCGGCATCGACGCGGTGTTCGCGGGTTCGGACGTGATGGCCGCGGGCGCGCGCCAGGTCCTCCGGGAGGCCGGGCGCCGGATACCCGACGACGTGGCCCTCGTCGGCTTCGACGACTCGGCCATCGCCCGGCACATGGACCCGCCGCTGACGAGCGTGCGCCAGCCGATCGAGGAGATGGGCCGGGCGATGATCGACCTGCTGCTCGCCGAGATCGCGGACGACCGCCCGGCATCCGCCCGGCGCCTCGAACACCGCCAACTGGTGCTGCCGACGGAACTGGTGGAGCGGGAGTCGTCCTGAGGCTTCTGCGGGCCGCCGACGCGGGAGGCAACCGACGGCCCTTGCGCCCCGGCGTCCCGTACCGACACGGGCCGCACGAAGCGCCACACGCACTCTGCACCTGCCCCGCGCGAGAGGGAAGGGTGTGCGCGGGCAGACCATGAGGGCGGCGTTCGCGCCCCGTGTGAGAGCGTGAAAGCCGAACCGTCGCGAACATGAAGAAGGCCCGATCCGCTTTCGCGGATCGGGCCTTCTTCATTCAGGGTGAGTGACGGGACTTGAACCCGCGGCCACCTGGACCACAACCAGGTGCTCTACCAACTGAGCTACACCCACCATGTCCGGTCGTTTTTCTTTCTTCCGACCGGCCGAGAAAAAGTGTACAGGGTCCGAAGGGGTGCTCGCGCACGCGTTTTCCGGACCCCGTACAGAAGGGTTCCGCGGAGGCTACTCCGCAGGCAGCACGTACTTCGCCGCGATGGTTTTCGCGGTGTCCGAGTCCGGTCCGGGCTGCGGCACGAAGACCGCCTCGCGGTAGTAGCGCAGCTCGGCGATGGACTCGCGGATGTCGGCAAGCGCCCGGTGGTTGCCGTTCTTGTCCGGGCTGTTGAAGTACGCCCGGGGGTACCACCGCCGGGCGAGTTCCTTGATGGAGGAGACGTCGACGATGCGGTAGTGGAGAAACTCCTCCAGTGTCCGCATGTCGCGCAGCAGGAAGCCGCGGTCGGTGCCGACCGAGTTCCCGCAGAGCGGAGCCTTGCGCGGCTCCTTGACGTGCTCACGTACGTACGCCAGGACCTGCTCCTCGGCGTCGGCCAGGGTCGTGCCCGAGGCCAGTTCGTCGAGGAGCCCCGAGGTGGTGTGCATTTTGCGCACCACCTCGGGCATGGTCTCCAGCGCCGCGTCCGGCGGGCGGATCACGATGTCCACACCTTCGCCGAGCACGTTCAGTTCCGAGTCGGTGACCAGTGCGGCCACCTCGATAAGTGCGTCATCCGTCAGCGAGAGCCCGGTCATCTCGCAGTCGATCCACACCATGCGATCGTTCATGCGTCTTACCCTACGGCGCGCTCCTCTGGCCGGGCAGTGGCGGACGGCCTGGCGCGTACACATCCGAGCTCGGCTTTCCCGGATCCGCGGACAGCGACGCCGACGGGCCGAAGGCGCTCGCGGCAGCCGTACGCCGTGTCTGGGACGGAACAGGGCCGCTCTCCGTGTTCACCGTCGGCGTGCTGGGAACGGGCGCCGCGGATTCCAGCATGGCCCGCTCACCCCCCTGCGGCCTGCGGGCGCGGTAAGCGGCCCGGTAGGCAGCGGGCGAGGAACCCAGCTGACGGCGGAAGTGGCCGCGCAGGGCCACGGGCGAGCGGAAGCCGCAACGGCCCGCGACCTCGTCGACGGAGTAGTCGGAGGTCTCGAGCAGACGCTGCGCCTGCAGTACGCGCTGAGTGATCAGCCACTGCAGGGGAGCGCTCCCGGTGAGCGAGCGGAACCTGCGGTCGAAGGTCCGCCTGCTCATGTAGGCGCGCGCGGCCAGGGTCTCCACGTCGAACTGCTCGTGGAGATGTTCCAGGGCCCAGGCGACGACCTCGGCGAGCGGGTCGGCGCCGATCTCCTCCGGTAAAGACCTGTCGAGATAGCGCTCCTGGCCGCCGGCCCTGCGCGGAGGCACGACGAGCCTGCGGGCGAGCGCGCCCGCCGCCTCGTTGCCGTGGTCGGTGCGCACGATGTGCAGGCACAGATCAATTCCGGCCGCGGTCCCCGCGCTCGTGAGCACGTCGCCGTCGTCCACGAACAGCTCACGCGGGTCCACATGGACGGACGGATACCGCTTGGCCAGCGTCGGTGCGTACATCCAGTGCGTGGTCGCCGGACGGCCGTCCAGCAGGCCGGCGGCCGCGAGCACGAACGCCCCGGTGCACAGGCCCACGATGCGGGCACCCTCTTCGTGCGCGCGGCGCAGCGCGTCGAGTGCCTCCGGCGGCGGCGGTGATGTGATCGACCGCCAGGCCGGCACCACGACGGTGCCCGCACGCCCTATGGCCTCCAGGCCATGTGGCGCGGTGAGTTCGAGCCCCCCGGTCGTACGCAGCGGACCATCTTCACCGGCGCACACCAGCAACCGGTAACGGGGGACCCCGGCGTCCTGCCGATCGATCCCGAACACGGAGAGCGGTATGGAGCTCTCGAAGATGGGGCCACCGCTGAACAGCAGCACCGCGACAATCTCCCTGCGGCGGCGTCCGGAAAGCTTCCGCGACGCGGCTTCTTGCACGGCAGTGGAGTCGTGGCTCATGGTGCTAAGCCCCCCTCGGTCGTCGCGGCTCCCTGTGCTTGGCCAGGCCTGATTTCTCTGTGTTTTCTGCGGTCTCTGTGTTCCCGGCGCTCTTGGCGTTCCTGTCGGACCTGTCGCTCCTGCACGTTTCCCCTCGGTCCTCCACCAGTCCCCCGCCGTAATACAGTCATGATCGAATCTACTGCGTCCCGTGCCGCCGGGGTGACCAGTTAAGGACCCGGCACTATGTCGACATGGCAACTTGGCGTGAAGCAGTCGATCACGAAGCGTTGCACTCACGGGCGTTGCTGGGAAGTGCGCCTCAGCTCCGTGGCCGGTCCCCGTAGGGTTCAGGCGGCCTCCGCATGCCTTTCAGCCCTGGTGGGACCGGGGTTGAGTACCCCTTCGGCCAAGGAATGCATGGCCATAGGAAGTTGGCTGAAAAGACACGGTGGAGTGCGCGCGAATCGGTCAGTCCTCCGGCGCTGACCCACCAGCATGCCGACCGCCCCGGTGCGCCCCCGCGCCCGTCCTTCCGTGCCGCCCGCGGCGCTCGCGGCTCTGCTCCTCGACCAGCCGCGCCGCGCCCCGCTCGGACTGCCGCAGGAGCAGCCGGCAGACCCCGGTGACGGCCACGAGTCCGAGGGCCGACCCCGCGGCTCCCGCCAGCGATGTCCCGTACCCCACGAGGACGACGGGAACCAGGACGCAGCTGAACGCGGCCCAGCGGACGACATCGCTCGCCGAGTCCTGCGCGGGGGCGGGCGGCGTCTCCTCGGCGCGCGGTGCCGGGACACCGCCGCGCGGGCGCTCGTGCGCCCCCTGCGGTGGGCGTCGGCGGCTCTGCGTCGTGACTCGTGAGGACGTCGTGACTTGTGAGGACACGGACGGCGGTCCAGGCACGGCGGGCTCCCTGTGGCGGTGGCGTACCGAAGTTCAACGCGTGGTCGCTCGGCCGGTCACTGGCGTGAACCGTGTGGCCGATCGCAGCCCACGCGGGTGGGTGCCCAAACCGCCTGTACGGGGCAGCAACCATTGCCATACGGGCGCTGCTCATGCATGCTCCGGTGAACGCCGTGAGGCTCCCGCAGGGCCGGAAACAAGCTCTGGGCAGGAGAGGAGTGTCGCCGTACCCTTGGGGGTATGGGGTTGGGAAGATGATTCCCGGACACAGCTCCGGTGGTCGCCGCTCCTCCTCGTCCCTGCCCGATCCTGTCCGTTCTGCTCCATACTGCGCCGTACGACCCGAACAAAACCGACCCTCCCACAGAGGACTCCTTCGCCGAGACACCCATGGCCGGTCACGAATTCTCCGAACCAGCGGACCGCAAGCGGCAGGTCGCCGATCCCACGGCGACCCCCCAGGCGGCGGAAGAACCACGTCATTCCTGCGATCCGGCCTTCCGGCACGGGGTCGTCGTCGGTTTCGACGGCTCGACCTCGAGTGAGCGCGCTCTCTCGTACGCGATCGGGATGGCCCATCGCTCGGGCTCCGGCCTGATCATCGTGCACGTCGCCAACAGACTCCCCACCACGGTGTGGGCGGGCTGCGAGCCCCCGGTCTTCGTCGACGTGCCGGACCACCGCACGGAAGTGCTCGGCCTCGAGCTTGCCTGTGCGGACTATCTGGCCGAAGTGCCCTGGATCCTCGTCGAGCGCGGCGGCGACATCTGCCACGAACTCGAAGAGGTCGGCAGGGAGTACTCGGCGGACGCGATCGTCGTCGGGTCGACGCACGGGATCGTGGGGCGCATCTTCGGCTCGGTCGCGGGCCGGCTCGCGCGCCGTGCGCAACGCCCCGTCGTCGTCATTCCGTAACGCCCCTTCGTCCCAGGTGGGATGAGGGCGTTCCGGAGTCAACTTCCTTCCCGTGTAGATAAATCTACTCGCGCGTAGAGGTGGTTTGTGCCCTTGTGAAGGGTACGTACTGGTGGCGCAACAACTGCACACCGCACATGAAGGGAGCCCGCCGTGGACAAAGAAGTCTCTGCGGGAAGCACCACCTCGACTCTCGGCCATCTCGCCCTGGGGCTCACGCTGTTGGCCTTCGGGATCGGTCACACCGAAGTGATCGACGGAGTGACGGCGGCGGATGCCGTCACCCTCGCGACGTATCTGGGAGGCGTCGCCCTGTTCGTCGCCGGTCTCTTCGCGTTCCGCGACAGCGACGCGTTCACCGGCACGGCGTTCACCGCGCTCGGCGCGCTCTGGTTCACCTGGGGCGTCTCGGCCGATGCGCAGGTCTCGGCCAACGCGGCGGGTCTCTTCCTGCTCCTGTTCGCGCTCGTCACGCTCAGCCTCGCCCTGGGGGCGTCCGGCGGCAGTGCGCTCGCGCGGGGGACGTACGGACTGCTCTTCGTGTCCCTCGTCCTGATCGCCGTCGCGCTGTTCGGCGACAGCGCCGGGCTCGCGAAGGCGGGCGGCTGGTTCGCCGCGGTCGCGGGCCTGCTCGCCTGGTACGGAGCCACGGCAGCCCTGGCCCACTGGCCCACGGCCCTCCCCGGGCGCCCTGCCGGCCGGGGAGTGACGGCCACCGGCTGAGGCAGGCGCGGGTCGGGGGAATGGGCGCCCCCGGCCCTTCTGGGAACGGGCCCCCTGCGCTTGGTGGCACGCATGGGGCCCGTTCCGTTTGTCTGCTCCGCGCCCCTTACGGGGGGTGCCTCTACTCCACCGTCACCGACTTGGCGAGGTTGCGCGGCTTGTCGATGTCGCGGCCCAGGGCCAACGCCGTGTGGTAGGCGAGGAGTTGGAGCGGGATGCCCATCAGGATCGGGTCCAGCTCGTTCTCGTTCTTCGGGACCAGGATGGTCTGGTCGGCCTTCTCCTGCTCCTGGTGCGCGACCGCGAGGATCTTGCCGCTGCGGGCCTTGATCTCCTCCAGGGCGGCGCGGTTCTTCTCCAGGAGGTCGTCGTCCGGGACGATCGCGACCGTCGGAAGCGCGGGCTCGATGAGCGCGAGCGGGCCGTGCTTGAGCTCGGAGGCGGGGTAGGCCTCGGCGTGGATGTACGAGACCTCCTTGAGCTTCAGGGAGGCCTCACGGGCCACGGGGTAGCCGCGCACGCGCCCGATGAAGAGCATCGAGCGGGCCTCCGCGTACTCCCTGGCGATCTTCTTGATCTCGTCCTCCTGCTTGAGGATCTCCGAGATCTGGCCGGGCAGCTTGCGCAGGCCCTCGATGATCCGCTTGCCGTCGGAGACCGACAGGTCACGGATGCGGCCCAGGTGCAGGGCGAGCAGGCCGAAGGCGACCGTGGTGTTCGTGAAGCACTTGGTCGACACGACGCAGACCTCGGGGCCCGCGTGGACGTACACGCCCGCGTCCGCCTCACGGGCGATGGCGGAGCCGACGACGTTCACGACGCCCAGGACGCGGGCGCCCTTGCGCTTCAGCTCCTGGACGGCGGCCAGCACGTCGTACGTCTCGCCGGACTGGGAGACGGCGATGTAGAGGGTGTCGGGGTCCACGACCGCGTTGCGGTAGCGGAACTCGGACGCCGGCTCCGCGTCCGCGGGGATGCGGGCCAGCTCCTCGATCATCTGGGCGCCGATCATGCCCGCGTGGTACGAGGTGCCGCAGCCGAGGATCTTGACGCGGCGCACCTTGCGGGCGTCGTGCGCGTCGAGGTTCAGGCCGCCGAGGTGCACGGTGGAGAAGCGGTCGTCGATGCGGCCGCGCAGGACGCGGTCCACGGCGTCGGGCTGCTCGAAGATCTCCTTGTGCATGTACGTGTCGTGGCCGCCCATGTCGTACGACTCGGCCTCCCACTCCACGGTGGTCGGCGAGGCGGTCGTGCGCGAGCCCTCGGTCGTGTAGGTGCGGTAGTCGTCGGCCTTGAGGGTGGCCATCTCGCCGTCGTCGAGGGTGACGACCTGGCGGGTGTGCGAGACGAGCGCGGCGACGTCCGAGGCGACGAACATCTCCTTCTCGCCGATGCCGAGGACGACGGGCGAGCCGTTGCGGGCGACGACGATGCGGTCGTTGAAGTCGGCGTGCAGGACGGCGATGCCGTACGTGCCCTCGACGTGGCGCAGGGCCTCGCGGACCTTCTCCTCCAGGGTGTCGGCCTGGGCGCGGGCGATGAGGTGGGTGAGGACCTCGGTGTCCGTCTCGGAGAGGAACTCGATGCCGTCGGCGGTGAGCTTGGCGCGCAGCTCGGACGCGTTGTCGATGATGCCGTTGTGGACGACGGCGACCTTGTTGTCGCCCGACATGTGCGGGTGCGCGTTCTCGTCGGACGGGGCGCCGTGGGTGGCCCAGCGGGTGTGGGCGATGCCGGTGGTGCCCTTGAAGCGGGCGGGCACCTTGGCCTCCAGGTCGCGGACGCGGCCCTTCGCCTTGACCATCTTCAGGCCCGTGGCCTTGGGGCTGGTGATGACGACGCCCGCGGAGTCGTAGCCGCGGTACTCCAGGCGCTGGAGGCCTTCGAGGAGCAGCGGGGCGACGTCACGCTTGCCGATATAACCGACGATTCCACACATAGAGGGTGTCCTAGCCGTAGATGATGCGGCGCAGCTGCCGAAGGGTGAGTTCGGGCGGCGCGACCGCGCGGTAATGGAGATCCGCCGAGATCTGTTCGAAGATCGCCGCGTTCAGCAGGCCCTGACCTTGCAGTTCGCGGTGGCGGCGACGGACGAATTCCTCGGTCGTCTCGTCGAAGTAGGCGAGCACGTCCTGGATGACCCGCAGAGCTTCGCCCCGCTGGAGCGGGGTGCTGCGGGTCAGGTGGTCCACCAGGTCGTCGTGCATTCGTTGATCCTGGAGGAATAGCCCTCTGCGTGCAACAATCCTGCCCGGAATCGGGCAGGGGCGTGGCGAAAACCGGCCCCGATGAGCCTAGAGTCGCTTCAGTACGGCCTGCTTGGCGGCGGCGAACTCCTCATCGGTGAGTATCCCGGACTGGTGAAGCTCCCCGAGCTCCCGCAGCCGCCGCAGCAAGGCGTCGTGATCGTCCTCCGCCGGGGCGGGCGCGACAGCCGCAGGCAGGGGGCCCGGAGCCCGCGGGGACTCCGCGAGGCCCGGCGCCTCCGCCGGATGAGGCAACCGCACCTGCACAGCGGCAGCGACCAGCGCCATCAGCGGATCCTTCTTGAACCCCCACAGCTCGACCGAGTTCGGGTCGTACTTCGGAGGGGCCTTGGTGGGGGAGTGCCGCACGGTGAAGCGGAGGTAGCCGTTCTCCAGGCCCACGGCGGGCTGCCACTCCACCGCGGCCACATCCGCGAGCGCCAGCGACCGCGTACCGGACGCGGACTTCGCCTCCTCCGTCTTCCAGTTCCACTCCAGGCGGATGTGCTCGCCGTCGAAGCTCGCCGTGCCGTCCCCCGCCGACACCGAGAGCGGCACCGAAGGGCCCGGCAGCAGATAGCTGTCGCAGGAAGCGGCCGGCACCTGCTCGATGAGGAGTGCGTTGCGGACCTCGTCCACGACGTACTCCGCCACCCCGTAGCGGTCCGACTCCACCGTCAGTTGGTACGGATCCGCGGCGTCCCCGAGCTTGCCCCCGGCGGCCTGCAGCAACGGATCCGCGCCGTCCCGCAGCCGCAGCCTCAGCCGCCCCGACTTCTTGCCCTGCTCGAAGGCGATTCCGGCCAACGCGCCCAGCGGCACGGCCAGTTCCCCCAGCGACTTGCGCAGCAGAGACACGTTCTTGTCGCGTCCCGGCACAAGGCGCAGCGTCTCTCCGTCGAAGGTCCAGGTTCCGTCGCGCTGGATGATTTCCGCCATGGGGGCGATTCTTCCATCGGCGGGCGGCCGAAGTGGTCTACACCCTTGACCCGCCACGGGGTGCGAGGGTCCCATGGTGAGCGTTCGATTGAGATGCACCACAGTGATGGCCCGTCGAAGGGACCCGCTCGTGAGACAGCACCACAGATCGACCCGCCTGTTCGGTTCGTTGCTGCTCGTGGCCGCGGCCGGACTCTCGTCCGTGGCCGCAGTGCCGGGCGGCGCCGGCGGAGCCAAGGAGGCAGCCACGGCCACCACCCCGACCCCGCTCGGCCGGGTGATCCCGGCCCCCGCGTCCGCCGTCCCGGGCGGATCCCCGTACGAGATCAACTCCAAGACCCGCATCCGGGTCGACGACTCGCGCGACGCGCACAGGATCGGCAGCTATCTGGCGGGCGTCCTGCGCCCCTCCACCGGCTACGCCCTGAAGGTCACCGACGACGAGGGCCGTGACGGCATCCGGCTGCGTCTTGACTCCAAGGACAAGTCCCTGGGCAGCGAGGGCTACCGCCTGGAGTCGAAGCGCGGTTCCGTCACCATCACGGCCCGCAAGGCAGCAGGGCTCTTCTACGGCGTCCAGACGCTGCGGCAGCAACTGCCCGCGGCCGCCGAGAAGACGAGCAAGCAGAAGGGCCCCTGGCTGGTCGCGGGCGGCACCATCAAGGACTCGCCCCGCTACGAGCACCGCGGCGCCATGCTCGACGTGTCGCGCCACTTCTTCTCGGTCGACAAGGTCAAGCGCTACATCGACCAGATGTCGCTCTACAAGGTCAACAAGCTGCACCTGCACCTGAGCGACGACCAGGGCTGGCGCATCGCCATCGACTCCTGGCCCAAGCTCGCCACGTACGGCGGCTCCACGCAGGTCGGCGGCGGCAAGGGCGGCTACTACACCAAGGCCCAGTACAAGGACATCGTCCAGTACGCGGCATCGCGGCAGCTCGAGGTGATCCCCGAGATCGACATGCCGGGCCACACGAACGCCGCGCTCGCCTCGTACGCCGACCTGAACTGCGACGGCGTCGCGCCCCCGCTCTACACCGGCACCGAGGTCGGCTTCAGCTCGCTGTGCGTGAAGAAGGACATCACGTACGACTTCGTGGACGACGTCATCCGCGAGATCGCCGCCATGACGCCCGGCAAGTACATCCACATCGGCGGTGACGAGGCGCACTCCACCAGCCACGAGGACTATGTGGCGTTCATGAACAAGGTGCAGCCGGTGGTCGCCAAGTACGGCAAGACCGTGATCGGCTGGCACCAGCTGACCGGCGCCACGCCCGCCAAGGGCGCTCTCGCGCAGTACTGGGGCTACGACGCCACCAGCGCCGCCGAGCGCGAGCAGGTCGTGAACGCGGCGAAGAAGGGCACCAAGCTGGTCCTCTCGCCTGCCGACCGCTCCTACCTCGACATGAAGTACGACAAGGACACCCCGCTCGGCCTGTCCTGGGCGGGCTACGTCTCGGTGCAGCGCAGCTACGACTGGGACCCGGGGACGTATCTGGCGGGCGCGCCCGCGGACTCGGTCCAGGGTGTCGAGGCGGAGCTGTGGTCGGAGACGCTCTCGACCTCCGCGCACATCGAGTACATGGCGTTCCCGCGCCTGCCCGGCATCGCCGAGCTCGGCTGGTCGCCCGCGTCGACGCACGACTGGGACACGTACAAGACGCGGCTCGCCGAACAGGGCCCGCGCTGGGACGCGTTGGGCATCGGCTACTACAAGTCGCCTGAGGTGCCCTGGCCGTCGAAGTAGTGCACGGCTGAGCACGCATACGAAGGTGGGGCTCGGGAGGACCGTCTCCCGAGCCCCACCTGGTTCGTGGGCCCTACGCGATCGGGTTCTTCAGCGTCCCGACCAGCTGGAGCGCGCCCGCCGGATCGGCGAGGTCCACCATCTGTTCGTTGTCCCGCAGCTGGAGCCTGTTCAGGCAGGAGCGCGCGAACTCGGGGGCGAACATGTCGAACTGCTTGAACTTGTCGGCCAGTTGGGGCGTTGCCTCCTGGTAGGCGGTGACGCACTCGGCGACGGCGCCCCAGAACGTCTCCTCGTCCACCAGGCCCTCGGTGACGAGGTTCGCGGACAGGAAGCGGAAGAAGCAGTCGAAGACGTCCGTGAAGATGGACAGGAGCTTCTGGTCGTCGGGGACCTCGACCCGCAGCCGCTCCACCGTCGGCGGGAGCACCGCGTCCGGGTCCATGACCGCGATCTCCTCGGCGATGTCCTTGAAGATCGCCCGCTGTACGACGCCGTCCTTGAGCACCAGGATGACGTTCTCGCCGTGCGGCATGAAGACGAGGTCGTACATGTAGAAGCTGTGCAGCAGCGGCGTCAGGTACGCGTGCAGGTAGCCGCGCAGCCACTCGGCGGGGGTGAGCCCCGAGCGCTCGATGAGGGCGCCCGCGAAGGACGCGCCGTCGAGGTCGGTGTGCAGGAGCGAGGCCATCGTGGCCAGCTGCTCGCCCTCCGCCAGGGACGGGACGGGGCTCTCGCGCCACAGGGCCGCGAGCATTTTGCGGTACGGGGAGTAGCGGTCGGTCGCGGCCTCGTACTCCAGGTGGCGATAGCCGACGGCCGCGCGCTCGCGGATGATCGTCAGGCCGGTCGACTTCAGGGTCTCGTCGGTGTCGATGAGGTTCGCGAGCCAGTCGTTGATCGCCGGGGTCGCCTCCATGTACGCGGCCGAAAGCCCGCGCATGAAGCCCATGTTGATGACCGAGAGGGCCGTTTTGACGTAGTGCTTGGCCGGGTCGCTCGTGTTGAAGAACGTACGGATCGACTGCTGGGCCAGGTACTCGTCGTCGCCCTCGCCCAGGCAGACCAGGTGCCGCTGGGCGACCTCGGCCGCGAAGGTCACCGACAGCTTGTTCCACCACTGCCAGGGGTGGGCCGGGATCAGGAGGTAGTCGTCCGGGTCCAGGCCCTGGTCGCGGAGTTTGCGGTCGAAGCGGTCCAGGGTCTCCTGGCCCAGCTCGGCCCGGAAGAACGACTCGTAGTCGATTCCGGCGCCCGCGGTGAACGCGGCGCGCTCCTTGCTGGCCGCCAGCCACACGAGCCGTACGGGGCTCGCGGTCTCGGGGGCGTACGAGAGGTACTCGTGCACGCCGAAGCCGAGTCGGCCATTGTTGGCGACGAAGCAGGGGTGGCCCTCGGTCATGCCCGTCTCGATCTCCTGGAAGCCGGAGCGGGAGAGCTCGGCGGAGGGGATCGCGGGCTTGGTGAGTTTGTAGCAGGTGCCCGAGAGGGTGGAGGAGATCTCCTCCAGGTAGACCGGCAGGATCTCGTCGCTCAGGCCGAGCGCCGTACGCAGCTCGATGAAGAAGTCGAGCGCGTTGAGCGGGAGTTCGGTGCCGTCGCGGTGCCGGGAGATCGAGTCGGCGTCGACCTGCCAGTGGTCGAGCCGCAGCCGCTTGGCGGTGAAGCGGTAGCGGGTCAGGGCGTCGTCGCTGCGGATGACGTATTTGTCGTCGCCCAGTGGCTCCGGGGTGAAGAGCCGCTCGTGGGCGAACTCGGCGATGGCCTTGCGGATGAGGAGGCGGTTGGCCTGCTCCCAGCGCTCGGGGGAGAGGTGCGCCGTGGCGTCGGACAGGGTCATATCGCCGATTCCCTTTCGCGTACTGCTGTGTCGAACTGTTCGCGGGTGCAGAAGCTCAGCAGAGCCTTCTTCTCCGGCTTCTGGATGACTTCGGCCGCACGGAACCCGACGGCTTCGTTGAGGGCGTGCACGGCCGTGTTGTCGACGTCGGGCTCGACCACCACGCGCTCGGTCGCCGGGTCGGCGAAGAGCGTCTCCATGACCTTGGTGATCACGTCACGGGTGAAGCCGGGGATGCGGACGTCGGACGGCGCCGTGAGGAAGTGCATGCCCACGTCGCCGGGCTGCGGCTCGTAGAGGCCGACGAGCTCGACGTACCGGGGGTCGTAGCGCTCCATCAGGAAGGCGGGGACGCCTTTGTGCAGGCCGATGAACGCGTCGTGGTGCTCGTGGGCGGCGATCGCCATGTACTCGCGCTCGACGTCCGGCAGCGTCGCGTCCTGCATCATCCAGAACGAGGCCTTGGGGTGGGTGACCCAGCCGTGCAGGAGCTCGGAGTCCCTCAGGGGGTCGAGGGGGCGCAGGGTCAGGTCTGCGGTGTTGCTCATACGGCGAACTCCTGGAACGCGATGGACTTCTCGACGGGGTAGTACTCGGAGCCGAGCAGCTCACCGATGATGTACGCGTTGCGGTACGGGCCCATGCCCAGGTCGGGGCTGGTCAGGGAGTGGGTGTGCACGGCGCCGTTCTGCAGGAAGATGCCGCGTCCCGTTGTGTCGATCGAGTAGTTGCGGGCGACCTCGAAGCGGCCGCGGCCGTCCCAGCGGATGCGGTCGCGGACCGGCTCCAGGAAGTCGGGCGTGACGTACTGGTAGCCGGTGGCCAGGATCAGGCCCTCGGAGCTGAGCTCGAAGTCCTTGCCCTGCTCGTCCTGGCGCAGGCCCAGGGTGTAGCTGCCGTTCTCGTGACGCGCGCTCTGCAGCGAGGAGTTGGTGAGCAGCCGCGTGGGGACCGGGCCGCCGAGGTTCTTCTGGTAGAGCAGGTCGAAGATCTCGTTGATCAGGTCGCCGTCGATGCCCTTGAAGAGCGTCTTCTGCTGATCCTGAAGGCGGTAGCGGGTCGCTTCCGGCAGCGCGTGGAAGTAGTCGACGTACTCCGGGGAGGTCATCTCCAGCGTCAGCTTCGTGTACTCAAGGGGGAAGAAGCGCGGGGAGCGCGTGACCCAGTTGAGCTTGTAGCCGTGGACGTCGATCTCGCTCAGGAGGTCGTAGTAGATCTCGGCGGCGGACTGGCCGCTGCCGACGAGCGTGATCGACTCCTTCTTCTGGAGCTCCTGCTTGGACTGGAGATAGCGGGAGTTGTGGATGAAGTCCCCGCCGAGGTCCGCGCACGACTCGGGGATGTGCGGCGGAGTGCCGGTCCCCAGGACGAGGTGGCGGGCGCGGAAGGTGTCGCCGGTGGTGGTGTGGACGACGTACAGATCATCCGCGTACGTCACCTCGGTCACCGTCGTGCTGAAGCGGATGGAGGAGAGCTTCGCGGCGGCCCAGCGGCAGTAGTCGTTGTACTCGGTGCGCAGGGGATAGAAGTTCTCGCGGATGTAGAACGAGTAGAGCCGCCCTGATTCCTTCAGGTAGTTGAGGAAGGAGTAGGGGGACGTCGGGTCCGCGAGGGTGACGAGGTCGGACATGAACGGGGTCTGGAGGTGAGCGCCCTCCAGGAACATGCCCGAGTGCCACTCGAAGTCCGGCTTGGACTCCAGGAAGAGGCCGCTGAGCTCGTCGATGGGTTCGGTCAGACAGGCGAGGCCGAGGTTGAAGGGGCCAAGGCCGATACCGATGAAGTCCAGCGGCTCCAGTGGTTCCACTGATTCGCTGTGATCAGGAAGCGCGGTCAAGGGTCTCTCCCAGGTACTGCTCGGCGTGGCCGGCGATCAGATCGAGGACGGCCGTGATGTCGGCGACCGTGGTCTCGGGGTTGAGCAGGGTGAACTTGAGGTACTGGCGCTCGCCGACCTTGGTGCCCGCGACGACGGCGTCACCGGAGGCGAACAGGGCCTTGCGGGCGTACAGGTTGGCGCGGTCGATCGCGGTCGGGTCGCAGATCGACTCGGGGATGTAGCGGAAGACGAGCGTCGAGAGCTGCGGCTCCACGACGACGTCGTAGCGGGGGTCGGCGGCCAGCAGCCGCCAGCCGTCGTCCGCCATGTCGCAGACGGAGTCGAAGAGCTCGCCGATGGCGTCGGCGCCCATCACGCGCAGGGTCATCCACAGCTTGAGGGCGTCGAAGCGCCGCGTCGTCTGGAGGGACTTGTCGACCTGGTTGGGGATGCGCTCCTGCACCATGCGGCGCGGGTTGAGGTACTCCGCGTGGTACGTCGCGTGGCTCAGCGTGGAGCGGTCACGGACCAGGACAGCGGAGGAACTCACCGGCTGGAAGAAGGACTTGTGGTAGTCGACGGTGACGGAGTCGGCGCGCTCGATGCCGTCGATGAGGTGACGGTTCTTGAGCGAGGCGAGCAGACCGCAGCCGTACGCCGCGTCGACGTGCATCCAGGTGCCGTACTGCTCGCACAGTTCGGCGATCTCGGGCAGCGGGTCGATGGAGCCGAAGTCGGTGGTGCCCGCCGTGGCGACGACCGCCATGGGGGTGAGGTCGTTGTCGCGGCAGCGCTCCAGCTCACGGGCGAGTGCCACGGTCTGCATGCGCTTGTTGTGATCGGTGGGGATGACGATCACGGCGTCCTCGCCGAGGCCGAGCAGCGTCGCGGCCTTCTGGATGCTGAAGTGGCCGACCTCGGAGGCGAAGATGCGCAGCTCGGTGGCCGGCTTTCCCGCCTTGGCGGCCTCCTCGCGGGCGAGCAGCATGGCCTGGAGGTTGGACTGCGAGCCGCCGCTGGTGAACACGCCGTCGGCGGCCGGGCCGAGCCCGATGCGGTCGGCCGTCCAGTCGATGAGACGGCGCTCGATCAGTGTGCCGCCGGCGGACTGATCCCACGTGTCGAGGGAAGAGTTGACCGCGGAGAGCACGGCCTCGCCGAGCACGGCCGGAATGACGACCGGGCAGTTGAGGTGCGCGAGGTAGCGGGGATGGTGGAAGTACACGGCGTCGCGCAGGTAGAGCTCGTCGAGCTCGTCCAGGGCGGCGATGGTGTCGTGCAGGGGCTCGTCCAGGTCGACGGCCTCGATGCGGGGCGCGAGGTCGTCGACGGATATGCCGGTGAAAGGACGGGAGGTGGTGGCGATCCTGGCCGCCACCCGCTCGACTCCTTCGGTCACGGAACTGCGGTAACGCTCCGCGGTGGTGTCGTTGAGCAGGTGCGAGCGCATGAACTTCCTCTGGGTGAGGGGACTTGGGGGAAGTGAGGTAAGCCTAACCTAACTCCCTCCCGGGTTAAACCCAGGGGGTCCCTGTGGTCACCAGGAGGCACAAAAACGGAACAGCCCTCTCCGGAATGCGGAGAGGGCTGTGCTGTGAGGCCTTCGGGGAGAGGGTCAGCTGACCTTCTTGGCCTTCTCGATCGCGTCGGCGAGGTCCTCGAGGATCGGGGCGCACTTGTCGTACGAGTAAATGGGCTCGGTGACACGGGGGATGACCTGCCCGGCCTTGACCGCGGGCAGCTTCGCCCAGGTCGGCTTCTCGATGTCGGCGGGCTGGATCGTGGCGGTGCGGTTGTCCATCATGATGACGTCCGCGGCGTGCTTGTTGACGTTCTCCCAGCTCAGGTTCTCGAACCAGCCGCCGCTCGCCTTCTTGGCGCTCTCGGACGGCTCGACGAAGTTCACGCCGAGGGCCTTGAAGTACTCCAGGTCGGCGGAGAGGTTCGTGCCGGAGACGTAGAAGATGTCCTGGCTCGCCGAGCCGACGAGGACCTTGATGTCCTTGTTCGCCTTGGCGACCTTGCGCAGTCGCTCGGCGGCGGCCTCGAAGCGCTTCTTCGCCTTGACGACCTTGTCGGCCTTCACGTCCGCGCCGAGCGACTCGGCGAGCGCCAGGAGGCGCTGGAGGGGCTCGGTCATCTGGCGGTCGTAGACGCTGACGCCGACGCTCGGGGCGAGCTTGAGGATCTTGTCCTTGCTGTCCTCGGGGACGGACCAGAGGGTGCCCGCGTCGTCGAACATCGTGGAGACGAGGAGGTCGGGGGCGAGACTCGCGTACTTCTCGATGTTGAACTTCCCCCATTCGTTGCCCAGGATCGTCAGCTTGCTGATGTCCATGTCACCGGCCTGGACATCGGCCTTGCCGCCCTTGGCCTTGGTCGGGCCGAAGACGCCCTTGACCTCGATGCCGTAGTCGAAGAGGGCGGCGGCGACGCCGGTGAAGGCGACGATGTTCTTCGGGGTCGAGTCCTGCTTCGCGGTCTTGCCGCGGTCGTCCTTGAAGCTCCAGGGGCCGGAGTCGCCGGCGTCCGCCTTGCCCGAGCCGCTCTTCTTCTCGTCACCGCAGGCTGCCAGCAGGGCCGTGAGGCCGAGGGCGCCGCCGGCGGCGAGAATGCCGCGGCGGGAGGGCTGAGGGAAGCGGGCGTGGGACATATGAGGGTCTCTGCTTTCGTGAGGACGGCGGCGGGGCCACTGGCCGGAACTAGCGCTTAGGTTAACCTAACCTAATGTGAAGTCCAGTGGCCCCCGCGGTCGCCTTCCCCGGGGTGCGGGTGGTTATCCCGCGAATCCCAGCTCCCTGGCGATCAGCATGCGCTGCACCTCGCTGGTGCCCTCGCCGATCTCCAGGATCTTGGAGTCCCGCCACATGCGTGCCACGGGATACTCGTTCATGAAGCCGTACCCGCCGTGGATCTGGGTGGCCTCGCGGGCGTTGTCGACGGCGACCGTGGAGGAGTAGAGCTTCGCGATCGCCGCCTCCTTCTTGAAGGGCTCCCCGCCGACGAGGCGCGACGCCGCGTCCCGCCAGCCGACCCGGGCCATGTGCGCCCGCATCTCCATGTCGGCGATCTTGAACTGGATCGCCTGATTCGCCCCGATCGGCTTGCCGAAGGCGTGCCGTTCCTTGGCGTACTTCACGGACTCGTCGACGCAGCCCTGCGCCAGGCCCGTGGCGAGCGCGGAGATCGCGACCCGGCCCTCGTCCAGGATCCGCAGGAACTGGGCATAGCCGCGGCCCTCTTCGCCCAGGAGGTTCGCCACCGGGACCCGCACGTCCGAGAAGGCCAGCTCACGGGTGTCCGAGGCGTTCCAGCCGACCTTCGAGTACGGAGCCGCGACCGTGAATCCCGGTGTCCCGGACGGCACGATGATCGAGGAGATCAGCGGGCGGCCGTCCTCCTTGCGGCCGGTGACGGCGGTGACCGTGACCAGGCCCGTGATGTCCGTGCCGGAGTTGGTGATGAAGCACTTGGAGCCGTTGATCACCCACTCGTCGCCGTCCCGCACCGCGGTCGTGCGGGTGCCGCCCGCGTCCGAGCCGCCGTCCGGCTCGGTCAGGCCGAAGGCGCCCAGGAGTTCACCGGAGCAGAGCCGGGGCAGCCACTCGCGCTTCTGCTCGTCCGTGCCGAAGAGGTGGATCGGCATCGCACCGAGCGAGACGCCCGCCTCCAGGGTGATCGCCACCGAGGAGTCGACCCGCGCCAGCTCTTCGAGCGCGATGCCGAGGGCGAGATAGTCGCCGCCCATGCCGCCGTGCTCCTCGGGGAAGGGCAGGCCGAACAGGCCCATGCGGCCCATCTCGCGCACGATCTCGTACGGGAACTCGTGCCGTTCGTACAGGTCGCCGATCTTGGGGGCGACGACGTCGTGCGCGAACTCCTCGACCGTGCGGCGGAGTTCTTCGTGCTCGGGGGACAGACGGTGGTCCATCGTTCTTCACTGCTCCTGGTGGGAGGTGCCCGTCAGGGCACGGACGGTGCGGGAGGGGCTGGGTCGGCCCAGTTGTTCGGCCATCCACGCGCTGGTGGCGGTGAGGCGGCCGAGGTCGACGCCGGTCTCGATGCCGAGGCCGTCGAGCATCCATACGAGGTCTTCGGTGGCGAGGTTGCCGGTGGCGCTCTTCGCGTACGGACAGCCGCCGAGGCCGCCCGCCGAGGCGTCGACCGTGCTGACTCCGTGCTGCAGGGCGGCGAGGGTGTTGGCGAGCGCCTGGCCGTACGTGTCGTGGAAGTGCACGCCGATGCGGTCCGTCGGCACGCCCTCTTCGTTCAACTCGGCCAGGAGGGCCAGGACATGGCCCGGCGTGGCCACGCCGATGGTGTCGCCGAGGCTCAGCTCCTCGCAGCCCATGTCCAGGAGGGACTTCGCGGTGCGGACGACCTGGGCGATGGGCACGGGGCCCTCCCACGGGTCGCCGAAGCACATGGAGAGATAGCCCCGCACCTGCACCTTCTGCTCGCGGGCGCGGGCCACGACCGGCTCCGACATCGCGAGGGCCTCGTCCATCGTGCGGTTGAGGTTGGCCTTGGCGAAGGACTCCGTGGCACTGACGAAGACGGCGATGCTGCGGGCGCCGAGCGCCAGGGCGCGGTCCAGGCCCCGGTCGTTCGGCACCAGGACGGGGAGCTTGGCCCTCCCGTCCTGTGCGAGGTCCCGCACGAGGGGGAACAGCTGCTCGGAGTCGGCCAGTTGGGGCACCCACTTGGGGTGCACGAAGCTCGTCGCCTCGACGGTCGTGAGGCCCGCGGCGGCCAGGCGGTGGATGAACTCCGCCTTGATCTCCGTGGGGACGACCGCCTTCTCGTTCTGCAGGCCGTCCCGTGCGCCCACTTCGTGGATACGGACGCGGGGCGGGAGGGCCTGGGTGGGGACGACCATGGGGAGGGGGCCGGGCTGCGCGCCGGTTGTCGCTTCGGTGGTCATTTCTCGCCCTCCGCTTCGGGGGTCTCGTCGGGGATCACCACGGCCAGGACCTGGTCCATGGCGACGGTCGAGCCCGCCGAGACGTCGAGTTCGCTGACGGTGCCCGCGTGCGGGGCGGAGATGACGTGCTCCATCTTCATGGCCTCCACCACGAGGAGGCTCTGCCCCTGGGCCACGCGGTCGCCGGTGGACACCTTGACGACCGTGACGGTGCCGGGCATGGGGGCGGTGAGGGCGTCCGCACCGCTGTGGGCGGCGCCGGTGAGGCTCGCCGCCACGGGGTCGAAGTCCTGGACATGCCAGGCGTCGCCGTCCCTGCCGAGCCAGTCGGCCGCGCGGTGGAAGGTGTGGGTGAGGCCGTCCACGTGGACCGTGACGCTGCCGGGCTCCACCGTGCGCGGGCCCTCGCCCGCGACGTGCGCGACAGGGTCGTGTCCCGGCACGCGCAGATGGTGCGTCAGCGGGGCAGGGGTGCCGCCCAGGCGCCAGCCCCTCGGCACCGAGAACGGGTCCCGCCAGCCGTCACCGGTGGGTTCGAGGGCGGCGGCGCGCAGGGCCGCTGCGGCTTCGTACACCTCGTCGGGTACGCCCTGCGGGACCAGGTCCTGCGCCTCGCGCTCCACGAGGCCCGTGTCCAACTCCCCGGAGACCACCGCCGGGTGGGCGAGCAGCCGCCGCAGGAACCCCGCGTTCGTCGGCACCCCCAGCGTGACCGTCTCCGCGAGGGCGGCCCGCAGCTTGCGCAGTGCGGTGGGGCGGTCCGGGCCGTACGCGATGACCTTCGACAGCATCGGGTCGTACAGACTGCCGACCTCCGTGCCCTCGCTCAGGCCGGAGTCGGTCCGCACGCCGTCGCCCTGCGGCTCGTGCAGGGCGAGGACGGTCCCGCCGGACGGCAGGAACCCGCGGGACGGGTCCTCCGCGCAGACGCGGGCCTCGATCGCGTGGCCCGTGAGCGTGATGTCCTGCTGGCCGTACGGCAGTTCCTCGCCGGCGGCGACCCGCAGCTGCCACTCCACCAGGTCGATGCCGGTGATGAGCTCCGTGACCGGGTGCTCGACCTGGAGCCGGGTGTTCATCTCCATGAAGTAGTACGAAGCCGGGTCCTTGCCCGGCACGATGAACTCCACCGTGCCCGCGCCCGCATACCCGCAGGAGCGCGCGGCCTGGACCGCGGCCTCGCCCATCGACGCGCGCGTGGCCTCGTCGAGCAGGACGCTCGGGGCCTCCTCGATGATCTTCTGGTGGCGGCGCTGGAGCGAGCACTCGCGCTCACCGAGGTGGATCACGTTCCCGTGGCCGTCCGCGAGGACCTGGATCTCGATGTGCCGGGGGCGGTCGATCCACCGCTCCACCAGCAGCGTGTCGTCACCGAAGGAGGACCGCGCCTCGCGCCGCGCGGCGGCGATCTCGTCCGCGAGCAGCGCCGCGTCCCGCACCAGGCGCATGCCCTTGCCGCCGCCGCCCGCAGAGGGCTTGAGCAGCACCGGCATGCCGATCTCGCGGGCGGCGTCGGCCAGTTGGGCGTCGGTCAGGCCGCTGCCCGACGATCCGGGGACCACCGGGACCCCGGCCGCCTGGACCGTCTCCTTGGCGCGGATCTTGTCGCCCATCAGGTCGATGGCCGATGCGGGCGGCCCGATGAAGACCAGGCCGGCCTCCGCGCAGGCCCGCGCGAACTCGGCGTTCTCCGCGAGGAAGCCATACCCCGGGTGGACGGCCTGGGCGCCGCTGCGGGCCGCCGCCTCGAGCAGCCGCTCGGCCGAGAGATAGCTCTCGGAGGCCGGTGCGGGGCCCAGGCGCACGGCCGTGTCCGCCTCCCGCACATGCCGGGCGTCCGCGTCCGCGTCGCTGAACACGGCGACCGAGCGCACGCCGAGCGCCCGCAGCGTCCGGATGACGCGGACCGCGATCTCGCCCCTGTTGGCGACCAGCACCGTGTCGAACATCGTCCCTCTCCTGGAACTGCTTGAACTCCTGGAATTCGTGGCACTCCTGGACCCGGTCATGGCCGCCTCACATCCGGAAGACGCCGAAGCCGGGCTCGCCCAGCGGGGCCTCGGCGCACGCGGTCAGGGCGAGGCCGAGGACCTGCCGGGTCTCCATGGGGTCGATCACGCCGTCGTCCCACAGCCGCGCGGTGGCGTAATAGGCGTTGCCCTGCGCTTCGTACTGGGCGCGGACCGGGTCCTTGAAGGCCTGCTCGTCCGCCTCCGACCACTCCTCGCCGCGCGCCTCCAGCTGGTCGCGCTTGACGGTCGCCAGGACCGATGCGGCCTGCTCGCCGCCCATCACGGAGATCTTGGCGTTCGGCCACATCCACAGGAAGCGGGGGGAGTAGGCACGGCCGCACATCGAGTAGTTCCCCGCGCCGTACGAACCGCCGATCACGACCGTCAGCTTCGGCACGCGCGTGCAGGCCACCGCCGTGACCATCTTGGCGCCGTGCTTGGCGATGCCGCCCGCCTCATAGTCCCGGCCGACCATGAAGCCGGAGATGTTCTGCAGGAAGACAAGGGGGATGCCGCGCTGGTCGCACAGCTCGATGAAGTGGGCGCCCTTCTGGGCGGACTCGGAGAACAGGATGCCGTTGTTCGCGATGATGCCGACCGGGTGGCCGTGGAGGTGGGCGAAGCCCGTGATCAGCGTCTGGCCGTACTCCGCCTTGAACTCGGCGAAGCGGGAGCCGTCGACCACGCGCGCGATGACCTCGCGGACGTCATAGGGGGTGCGGGAGTCCGTCGGCACCGCTCCATAGAGCCCGGCAGGATCGACCTTCGGCTCCTCGACCGGGCGCACGGACCAGGGGAGTTCGGCACGGTCGGGGAGGGTGGAGACGATCGTCCGGACGATCCGCAGCGCGTGCGCGTCGTCCTCGGCGAGGTGGTCCGTCACTCCGGAGACCCGGGAGTGGACCTCGCCGCCGCCCAGCTCCTCGGCCGTCACGACCTCGCCGGTCGCGGCCTTCACCAGGGGCGGGCCGCCGAGGAAGATCGTCCCCTGATTGCGGACGATCACCGCCTCGTCGCTCATCGCGGGGACGTACGCCCCTCCGGCCGTGCACGAGCCGAGCACGGCCGCGATCTGCGGGACGCCCGCTCCGGACATCCGCGCCTGGTTGTAGAAGATCCGCCCGAAGTGCTCGCGGTCCGGGAAGACGTCGTCCTGCATGGGCAGGAAGGCGCCGCCCGAGTCCACGAGATACAGACAGGGGAGGCGGTTCTCCAGCGCGACCTCCTGGGCGCGCAGGTGCTTCTTCACCGTCATGGGGTAATACGTGCCGCCCTTGACGGTGGCGTCATTGGCGACGATCACGCAGGTGCGCCCGGAGACCCGGCCGATGCCCGCGATGACTCCGGCCGCCGGTGCGTCCCCGCCGTACAGCCCGTCGGCCGCGAGTGGTGCCAGCTCCAGGAAGGGCGAGCCGGGGTCGAGCAGGGCGTCCACGCGGTCGCGGGGCAGCAGCTTGCCGCGCGCGACATGGCGGGCCCGGGACCGCTCGCCGCCGCCGAGCCTGGCCGCCGCGAGCCGGGCCCGCAGGTCGTCGACGAGGGCGCGGTGCGCCTCCTCGTTCGTCCGCCATGCCTCGGACGCGGGATCAGCCGCGGTCCCCAGCACTGGTGCCTGCAGCATCAGTCGAGCCCCCTTGCTCGGTTAATGAGCGTTAACGCGTTTCCATCAGGTTAACGAGCGCTAACCGCCCTGTCTAGAATTGATTCCATGGCCACCAGAACCGACGCCCCCACCCGTCGCGAGCAGATCCTCAAGGAAGCCGCCCGGCTCTTCGCCGAGCGCGGCTTCCACGGCGTAGGAGTGGACGAGATAGGAGCGGCCGTCGGTATCAGCGGGCCCGGTCTCTACCGCCACTTCCCGGGCAAGGACGCGATGCTCGCCGAGCTGCTCGTCGGCATCAGCGGGCAGCTCCTGACCGGCGGCAAGCGGTGTGTGGCCGAGGCGGACGGGTCGCCGGAGCAGACGCTCGACGCGCTCATCGAGGGGCACATCGACTTCGCCCTCGACGACCGTTCCCTGATCACGCTGCACGACCGCGAGCTCGACCGGCTGCGGGACACCGACCGCAAGCTGGTCCGCCAGCTCCAGCGGCAGTACGTGGAGATCTGGGTGGACGTCGTGCGCAAGGTCTATCCGGACCTCGCCGAGAACGCGGCCCGCGTCTCCGTGCACGCGGTCTTCGGGCTGCTCAACTCCACGCCGCACCTCAGCCGCCGCGACGCGCTGCCCAGCCGCAGCGCCATGGCCCAGCTGCTGCACAGCCTCGCGCGCGGGGCGTTCGCGGCGACGGCGGCGTGACGGGAGCGACAGGGCTTCTCTCTGGACGGTCCGGTGACCGGCGGGTAACGTCTCTCTGAGCAAGCGCTTAGTCGTGTGCGCTTGGCCGAGCCTGGTGCCGTATCGAAGGAGTTCTCCGTGCGCCGTACCGTTTTCAATGAGGACCACGAGGCGTTCCGGGAGACCCTGCGCGCCTTCATCGAGGCCGAGGTCGTCCCGGTCCACGAGGAGTGGTTCGCCGCGGGCCAGGTGCCGCGCGAGTTCTACTACAAGCTCGCCGAGCTCGGTCTCTTCGGCATCAGCGTCCCCGAGGAGTTCGGCGGCGCGGGCATCGACTCGCACAAGTTCGAGGCCATCCAGTACGAGGAGACGGCCCGCGCGGGCGTCAGCTTCGGCGGCTCCGGTGTGCACGTGCTGCTCGCCCTGCCGTACATCAAGGCGCTCGGCACCGACGAGCAGAAGAAGCGCTACCTCGAGAAGTTCGTCTCCGCCGAGGAGATGTGGGCCCTCGCGATGACCGAGCCGGGCACCGGCTCCGACCTCGCGGGCATGAAGACCACGGCCAAGCTCTCCGAGGACGGCACGCACTACGTCCTCAACGGCTCCAAGACCTTCATCACCGGCGGCGTGCACGCCGACCGCGTGATCGTCTGCGCCCGCACCTCCGCGCCCACCGCCGAGGACCGCCGCTTCGGCATCTCGCTCTTCGCGGTCGACACCAAGTCCGAGGGCTACTCCATCGGCCGCAAGCTCGACAAGCTCGGCCTGAAGACCTCCGACACCGCCGAGCTGGCGTTCGTCGACGTCAAGGTCCCCGTCGAGGACCTCCTCGGCGAGGAGAACAAGGGCTTCTACTACCTCGGAAGCAACCTCCCCTCCGAGCGCTGGGGCATCGCCTACGGCGCGTACGCGCAGGCCAAGGCCGCCGTCCGGTTCGCCAAGGAGTACGTCCAGGACCGCACGGTCTTCGGCAAGACGGTCGCCTCCTTCCAGAACACCAAGTTCGAGCTGGCCGCCTGCCAGGCCGAGGTGGACGCCGCGGAGGCCGTCGCCGACCGCGCCCTGGAGGCCCTGGACGCGGGCGAGCTGACCGCGGCCGAGGCCGCGTCCGCGAAGCTGTTCAACACCGAGGTCGCGCACCGCGTCATCGACAAGTGCCTCCAGCTGCACGGCGGCTACGGCTTCATGAACGAGTACCCCATCGCCCGCCTGTACGCGGACAACCGCGTCAACCGCATCTACGGCGGCACCAGCGAGGTCATGAAGATGATCATCGCCAAGAACATGGGCCTGTAAAGACAGCGGCCCGTAAGGACATGGGCTGTAAAGACCGCCCTGTAGAACTGGATCCATGAACAAGGCACTTGAGTCACTCCTCGATCTGCTCGACCTGGAGCAGATCGAGGAGGACATATTCCGGGGCGTGAGCCGCTCGGCGCTCGTCCCGCGCGTCTTCGGCGGCCAGGTGGCCGCCCAGGCGCTGGTGGCGGCGGGCCGCACGGTCCCCGCCGACCGGCCCGCCCACTCCCTGCACGCGTACTTCCTGCGCGCCGGGGACCCGGGCGCGCCCATCGTCTACACCGTCGACCGCATCCGCGACGGCCGCTCCTTCACCACGCGCCGGGTCGTCGCCGTCCAGCACGGGCAGCCGATATTCCACCTCTCCGCGTCCTTCCAGACGGACGAGGAGGGCCTGGAGCACCAGACGGGGATGCCGTCCGCGCCGGACCCCGAGACGCTGCCGACGGCCGCGGAGATGCTGCCGCAGCACCTGCCCGCACACGTCGCCGAGCGGCTGATCGAGGCCCGCGCGGCCGTCGACCTGCGCTACGTGGACGCACCGCCCTGGGCCTCCGTCGGACAGCCCCGCGAGCCGCGCTCGCAGGTGTGGTTCCGCACGAACGGCAAGCTCGACGGCGGTATCGACGCCTCCTTGCTGCACGTCTGCCTCGCCACGTACGTCTCCGACATGACGCTCCTCGACTCGGTGCTGCTCGCGCACGGCCGGGGCGGCTGGGCGGTCGGTGACGTCGTCGGCGCCTCGCTCGACCACGCCATGTGGTTCCACCGCCCCTTCAGGGCCGACGAATGGCTCCTGTACGACCAGGAGTCGCCGTCGGCGTCCGGCGGGCGCGGCCTCGGCCAGGCCCGGATCTGGACGCAGGACGGGCAGCTCGCGGTGACGGTCATCCAGGAAGGCGTCGTTCGCGTTCCCCGCTGATCGGACATACCGTCCGATACATGAGTGAGCAACCGTCAGAAGGTGGCGGCGAGAGCACCTTCACCGTCATCGTCGCCGCCGTCGCCAACCTCGGGATCGCCGTCGCCAAGGCCGTCGCCGGTGTCATCAGCGGGTCGAGCGCGATGCTCTCCGAAGCGGCCCACTCCCTGGCCGACACCGTCACCGAGGTCCTGCTCCTCACCGCCCTGAAGCGGAGCGAGAAGCCCGCCGACGAGGACCACCCCCTTGGCTACGGGCCCGAGCGCTACATCTGGGCGATGCTCGCGGCCGTCGCCACCTTCGTCGGCGGCGCCGTCTTCTCGATCTACGACGGCATCCACACGCTGGTGGCGGGCGAGGAGCTGGGCGACCCGCTCATCTCGTACATCGTGCTCGCCGTCGCCTTCCTCCTGGAGGGCTACTCGCTGCGCACAGGGGTCAAGCAGGCGCGTGGTGAGGCGGCGCGCTTCGGGGCGTCGTTCGGGCGCTATCTGCGCTACACGCCCGACACCGCCGTGAAGGCCGTCGTCCTGGAGGACTCCGCCGCGCTGGCCGGCCTCGTGCTCGCCGCCGGCGGACTGCTCGGCGGGCAGCTCACCGGGTCGGGCGTGTGGGACGGCGTGGCCTCGCTCTGCATCGGCGCGCTTCTTCTGTACGTCGCCTGGGTGCTCGGCCGCAGCAACGCCCAGCTCCTCATCGGCCGGCCGCTGCCGAAGCCGATGCGCCAGGAGATCCGCGACGAGCTGCTCGCCTCCGAGCACATCGAGGCCGTGCTCGAACTGACGACGCTGCTCCAGGGGCCGCGCGAGGCGCTGGTCGCCGCCAAGGTCGACTTCCGTGACGCCTCCACGGCGGCACAGATCGAGTGGGCCTGCGAACAGGCCGAGCGGCGCCTTCGGGAGCGGTTCCCCGGCGTACGACGGGTCTATCTGGACCCCACGCCGGGGTTCTCCCAGCGGCGCGCGGAAGGGCTCAACCCGTGGCCGTGACTCAGGCCTCCGGCGTGAGGCCCGCGGCGTCCAGGAGGTAGGCCGTCATCGGGTCGTAGAAGCGCGGGCTGGTGACGTGGTCGTCCAGCGGGATCGTCACCTGGAGGGTGCCCTCGGCCTCGCCGATGAACAGCGCGGGGTCGTTGCAGTCCGCGTACCCGATGGAGTCGATGCCGCGCTGGCCCGCCCGTCCGGCCCAGCCGTGGTCCGCGACGACCAGGTCCGGCAGCGGACGGCCCTCGCGCTCGAGGCCGTCCAGGATCGCGTTCATCGGCTCGGGGGAGTGCGTGTGCCACAGGGTCGCGCCGCGCTCCAGCATCGCCACGTCCGCGAACTGGAAGACCATGCCCTCGTCGGCGGTCAGGCCCTCCGGGATCACGACGATCTCGCAGCCAGCGGAGCGCAGGGCGGCCGCCGTCGCGCGGTGCACGTCGAGCAGGCCTCCGGGGTGGCCGGTGGCGAAAAGGACCCTCTCCTTGCCGGCCGCCGCCTTGCGGAGCCGCGCCGCCATCCGCTCCAGGGCGTCGACCGTCAGCTCCGGGTCGATGGTGTCCTGCCCGTGGCGGAACTCGGCGTCGTCGATCACGCCGCACCGCTCGGCCATCACCGCGAGGACGTCCTGCTCGTCGGTCCAGCGGTCGCCGAGCTCCAGGCCGAGCCAGTAGTGGCGGTCGCCGTTCGCGAGCTTCCTGTAGTGGCTGAGGTTGTTCTCGCGGGGCGTGGCGACGTCGCCGGCGATGCGGGAGCGTACGAGGTGGTCGACAAGGGCGGGACGACTGGGTATCGGCATGGCTCCCATTGTGCCGTCGCTCGGGCCGCGGGGCCGGGGCGTTTCGAAGCATGGGCCTGTGAGGTGCACTGCGTTTGGCTTGAGCGGGGGTGGGTTGTCTCTTCGTCTGCGGGCCGCATGTGGCTGGGCGCGCAGCTCCCCGCGCCCCTTACGGGGCCCGGTTCAGCGCGAACCACAGCTCCATTCGTACGTCCGGGTCGTCCAGGTCCGCGCCCAGGAGCGTCGCGCACCGGGTGATCCGCTGCCGGACCGTGTTGCGGTGCACCCCCAGTGCCGTTGCCGTGCGGTCCCAACTGCCGTGCAGGGAGAGCCAGGTGCGCAGGGTCTTGGTGAGCGCCTCGCTGCCGCCGAGCGGGGCGAGCAGCACGCGCGCGTGGGCGGCGGCCTCGGCGGGCGCGACCAGAGCGGCGATGCCCGCCTCGCGGTGCCGGACGAGCGGCGCTCGGGTGGCCTCGGCGCGGCGCAGGGCGCGGTCCGCCTGGGCGTCGGCGGCCGGCAGGTCGCCGGGGGGCGCGGGGGCGGAGACGCCGAGGGTCCAGCCGGGCTGACCGGTGAGCTCGCGGTCGGCCGGGAGCAGGAGGCGCACGAGGCCCTGGCCGGGGTCTGTGTCCACCATGCCGCTGCCCAGCGCCGCGGCCAGCGCGGAGGCGGCGACCGCGTGGGCCACCGGGTCGTCACCGGCATCCCCGCGCGCGTGCACCACGGTCCACTGATCGGCCCCCAGGAGAGGCGCGACATCGTCCACCGCCGAGCCCAGGAGCAGCCGCACGAGCGCCGCCGACCGCACGGAGTCGGCGGCGCCCTGGTGCTTGCCGGTCAGGAGCGAGAGCAGGACGACCGCGACCCCGGTGATGGTGTGGTCCCCGGGCTCGCGCTGCTCGGCGGCGAGCCCGAGCGCGAACCCCTGTCCGCCGCCGAGGGCGTACGCGGCGAGGTGGGCGCCGCCCACGGAGTCGGTGGCCGATGCGGGGGCGGGGCCGGGCCGTCCCGACGGGCGCACGACTTCGGAGAGGTCGTGCACCGCCTGGCGCACCCCTGCTCCCGGAACCGTCCCCGCGGTGTGGAGCACCGCGCCGTCCGGTGCGTAGAGCGCCGCCCAGCCGCTCAGGCGCGCCGCGAGCTGGCGGAGGACCGCGGGCACCGGGTCCGGGCGCGCGGCGGCCGTGGCGAGGCCCTGCTGGGCCTCCGTCACGCGCCGCAGCTCCGCGTGCCTGGCCTCCGCCACCAACTGCCACACCGCGCGGGCGACCCCGCTGAACGTCGTACGCGGCGGCACCTCCAGGAGCGGAAGCCCGTAGTGGTCGCAGGCCGTCACCAGGGCGCGCGGCACCGTGTCGTGCACGGGCGCGACGCCGAAGCCGAGGGCCGCGCCGCCCGCCTCGACGATGCGCGCCACGTAGTCGTCGAGGTAGACGCCCGCGCCCACCGGATCCGTGATGTGCACGCCCGCCGTCAGCAGGAGCTCGCCGCCCAGGAGGTACGGATAGGGGTCCGCCATCTCCGAGGTGTGCACCCACTGGACGGCGGCCCCGCTCTCCCCGGCGTCGGGGCCCGCGATCTGGCGCAGGCCCAGATCCTCCCGGGCGAGGAGCGCGGTGAGAGGAACCGGCGGAGTGGGGGGAGTGATGGGAGAGCCAGGTGAGGCGGATGAGGCCGCGGACGAGGAGGCAGATGAGGCAGCAGGGTCCGGCACGGTGGACGTTCCATCCATCTTGGTCGTGAAGAGTGGATGAAACGTACACTTCAGCGTTGCTTTCCGGCCACCTAAGGTCGTGCCGACCCCAGGCCGCGGGTACGGGCGGATGTCCCCGCGGCTGGTTGCCACCCCCCCCACCCCCATCTGCACGACACGCCACCGAGGTGCGCGAAGGAGGGCCCTATGGCCGTCGACTACACAGTGATCGTCGTCTATCTCGCCGGCATGCTCGCCATGGGCTGGTGGGGCATGCGCCGCGCCAAGTCCAAAGCTGAGTTCCTGGTCGCGGGACGCCGCCTCGGACCGTGGATGTACTCCGGGACCATGGCCGCCATCGTCCTCGGCGGCGCGTCCACCATCGGCGGCGTCGGCCTCGGCTACCAGTACGGGCTCTCCGGCGCCTGGATGGTCTTCACGATCGGTCTCGGCCTGCTCGCGCTGAGCGTCTTCTTCTCGGCGCGCATCGCCCGCCTGAAGGTCTACACCGTCTCCGAGATGCTCGACCTCCGCTACGGCGGGCGCGCGGGCGTCATCTCCGGAGTCGTCATGTGGGCGTACACGCTGATGCTCGCGGTCACGTCGACCATCGCGTACGCCACGATCTTCGACGTCATCTTCGACATGAACCGCACCCTGGCGATCATCCTCGGCGGCTCGATCGTCGTCGCGTACTCGACGCTGGGCGGCATGTGGTCCATCACGCTCACCGACATGGTGCAGTTCGTGGTGAAGACCATCGGCGTGCTGCTCCTGCTGCTGCCCATCGCGGTCGTCAAGGCGGGCGGCTTCAGCGAGATGAAGGCCAAGCTGCCCACCGAGTACTTCGACCCGCTGGGCATCGGCGGCGAGACGATCTTCACGTACGTCCTGATCTATACGTTCGGCATGCTCATCGGGCAGGACATCTGGCAGCGCGTCTTCACCGCGCGCAGCGACAAGGTCGCCCGCTACGGCGGCACCGTCGCCGGTACGTACTGCCTGGTCTACGCGCTCGCGGGCGCCGTCATCGGTACGGCCGCCAAGGTCATGTACCCGAAGCTGCCGAGCGCCGACGCGGCCTTCGCGACCATGGTCAAGGACGAACTGCCCATGGGCGTACGGGGTCTCGTGCTCGCCGCGGCGCTCGCCGCCGTGATGTCCACGTCCTCCGGGGCGCTCATCGCCTGCGCGACCGTCGCCAACAACGACATCTGGTCGCGCCTTCGCGGCGCTGTCGCGCCGAAGGCGGAGGGCGAGGCGCACGACGAGGTGAAGGGCAACCGCCTCTTCATCCTGATCATGGGCATCGGGGTCGTCTGCATCGCCATCGCCCTCAACGACGTGGTCCAGGCGCTCACCGTCGCCTACAACCTCCTCGTCGCCGGGCTCCTCGTGCCGATCCTCGGCGGGCTCCTGTGGAAGCGCGGCACCGCCGAGGGCGCGCTCGCGGCCATCGTCGCCGGTGGTCTCTCCGTCATCGGGCTCATGTGGGGGTACGGAATCCTCGCCAACGAGCCCATCTACTACGGCCTGCTGATCTCGCTCGGCGTGTACGTCGTCGTCTCCCTCGCCACGAAGCCCACCGACGCGAAGGTCCTCGCGGCCTGGCGCGAGCGGCTCGCGGGCCGGGGGTCCGAGGAGGCGGAGCCGCAGGCTCCGGTGGCCGTCTAGTTTCTCCGCGCGGCCCACTGTCGGTGGGCCGCGCGACACTTGTCCCAGCAGCAACGCAGCACTCGTACCAGCAGGAGGAAACCGACCATGAGCAGCGCCGAGACCCCGACCCCCCGCGGCCCGGTCGATTCCTCCCGCGTCCCCCGGTACGCGGGCCCGGCGACCTACGCCCGGCTGCCCCGCCTCGACGAGGTGGGCGGCAAGACGGACATCGCCGTGGTCGGCGTGCCCTTCGACACCGGTGTCTCGTACCGCCCCGGCGCCCGCTTCGGCGGCAACGCGATCCGCGAGGCCTCGCGGCTGCTCCGTCCGTACAACCCCGCGCAGGACGCGTCGCCCTTCGCGCTCGCGCAGGTCGCGGACGCGGGTGACATAGCGGCCAACCCCTTCAACATCAACGAAGCGGTCGAGACGATCGAGGCCGCCGCGGACGACCTCCTCGGCTCCGGCGCCCGCATGATGACGCTCGGCGGCGACCACACCATCGCCCTGCCGCTCCTCCGTTCGGTCGCCAAGAAGCACGGCCCGGTCGCCCTGCTGCACTTCGACGCGCACCTGGACACCTGGGACACGTACTTCGGCGCCGAGTACACCCACGGCACGCCGTTCCGCCGTGCCGTCGAGGAGGGCATCCTCGACACCGAGGCGCTCTCCCACGTCGGCACGCGCGGCCCGCTGTACGGCAAGCAGGACCTCACCGACGACGAGAAGATGGGCTTCGGCATCGTCACGTCGGCGGACATCTACCGCCGCGGCGCCGACGAGGTCGCCGACCAGCTGCGCCAGCGCATCGGCGACCGTCCGCTGTACATCTCCATCGACATCGACTGCCTGGACCCGGCCCACGCGCCCGGCACCGGCACCCCGGAGGCGGGCGGCATGACGTCGCGCGAGCTCCTGGAGATCCTGCGGGGGCTCTCCTCCTGCAACCTCGTCTCGGCGGACGTCGTCGAGGTCGCCCCCGCCTACGACCACGCGGAGATCACGGCCGTCGCCGCCTCGCACACCGCGTACGAGCTGACGACGATCATGTCCCGCCAGATCGCGGAGGGGCGGGCGGCCAAGTGACGCACGACCACGACGTAGTCCTGCGGCCCACGGACGCGCAGACGACCGCGGCCCTGAACCCGCCCGCCGGGCGCAACGGCGGCGACCTCGTCGTCGAGACCCTCCAGGGCCTCGGCGCGACGACGGTCTTCGGCCTCCCCGGCCAGCACGCGCTCGGCATGTTCGACGCCCTGCGGCGCTCGTCCCTGTCGTACGTGGGGCTCCGCGTCGAGAACAACACGGGCTTCGCGGCGGACGCGTACGGCCGGATCACCGGCGAGGTGGCCCCGCTGCTGCTCTCCACCGGACCCGGCGCGCTGACCTCGCTCGCCGCGCTCCAGGAGGCGGCGGCCGGTTCCTCGCCCGTGCTCGCGATCGGCAGCCAGATCCCGGTGGCGGGGCTCGGCGGCGGCCGGCACGGCTACCTCCACGAGCTGCGCGACCAGCAGGCCTCCTTCCGCGACATCGTGAAGTCCGTGCACACGGTGCGCACGGCCTCGCAGATCCCCTCCGCGATCGCGGCGGCCTGGGAGTCGGCGCTGACCGCCCCGCACGGCCCGGTCTGGGTGGAGATCCCGCAGGACGTGCTGCTGGCGGAGACGACGCTGCCCGTGGTCACGGCCATGGACGCGACCCCGGACGACGTCGTCCCGCGCCCCGAGCTGACCGCGGTGGCGGCCGACCTGTTGTCCCGGGCCGAGCGCCCGGCGATCATCGCGGGTGGCGGAGTCGTACGCTCCGATGCCTCCGGCAAGCTGCTCGCTCTCGCCGAGCTGGTGAGCGCGCCCGTCGTCACGACCTTCGGCGGCAAGGGGGCGTTCCCCTGGGAGCACCCGCTGTCGCTCCAGTCGTGGCTGGAGGACCGGTACACCACGGACTTCCTGGAGGACGCGGACGTCCTCCTGGTGGTCGGCTCCGGCCTCGGCGAGCTCTCGTCGAACTACCACACGTTCAAGCCGCGCGGCCGGGTCATCCAGATCGAGGCCGACGCCGGAAAGCTGGAGTCCAACCACCCGGCGCTCGGCATCCACGCGGACGCGCGGCTCGCGCTCTCCGCGCTCCTGGAGACGATCGACGCCCCGCGCGAGGACCCCTCGGCCCCCGAGCGGGTGCGGACGGTCCTCACCAAGGTCAAGGACCGCATCGCCGCCCAGGAGCTCACCCTGGAGCAGCAGGTCCTGGCGTCGGTGCGCGAGGCCCTGCCGGACGCCTCGCCGTCCTTCTGGGACATGACGATCCTGGCGTACTGGGCCTGGTCCGCCTTCGACGCGCGGCGCCCGAACACGATGCACTCCGCCCAGGGCGCGGGCGGCCTCGGGTACGGCTTCCCGGCCGCGATCGGCGCGGCTGCCGCCGATCCCTCGAAGCCGGTCCTCGCCGTCTCGGGCGACGGCGGCGCGATGTACTCCATCGCGGAGCTGGCGTCGGCCAAGCAGCACGACCTGCCGGTCACCTGGCTGATCGTGGACGACGGGGGCTACGGAATCCTCCGGGAGTACATGTCCGACGCCTTCGGCGAGCCCACGGCGACGGAGCTCTCCCGGCCCGACTTCGTCGCGCTCGCGGAGTCCTTCGGCGTACCGGGCGTCCGGACGACGCCGGAGACCCTGAAGGACGACCTCGCCAAGGCGTTCGCGGAGCCCGGCCCGTCGGTGGTCGTGCTCCCGGCGGTCCTGCGGATGTTCGAGCCGACGCACATCTGAGCCGACGCACATCTGAGCCGACGCTGATCGCAGCGGAGTCCCGGCGTCACACCGCGAAGGGCGGGTGACACCGGGACTTCTCGCATCAGGGCGCGCACGGTGATCGTTTGGACACGGGCGTGTCACGGATCGGTCATCTGTTCCAAAGTCATACAACCTCGACCGGTACCGGCGAGTCATGCGGGGTGAGTGCGCCGGGGGGCGCGCTCGTACGGGCCCCGAGGGGTTTGTACGAACCCAAGGGGATGGGGAAATTCCATGACGCACCCGGTATCCGGGATATCCAGGCGTGCCCGCGTGCTCTCGGCGGGCCTCGCCGCCGGAGTGCTCGTGCCGCTCGGCACCGCAGTGACCGCCACGCCCGCCGTCGCCGCGGCGGCACCGCAGGTGACCTGCACCTCCGCGCAGGCCGGCCTGGCCGCCAAGCTGACGAAGGACATCACGGCGGCGCTGAAGAACCGCAAGGGCACGGTCGCGGTCGGCCTCCACGACCGCACCACCAAGACCACCTGCACCCTGCGCCCGACCACCTCGTTCGACTCGGCGAGCGTCGTCAAGACGACCGTCCTCGCGACGCTGCTGTGGGACGCGAAGAAGACCGACCGGAAGCTGTCGGCCCGTGAGTCGGACCTCGCGTACGCCATGATCACCAAGTCGGACAACGCGGCGACCAGCAAACTCTGGAGCCAGCTCGGCACGGCCAAGGTGAAGGGCTTCCTCAGGGCCGCCAAGATGACGAAGACGGTGCCGGGATCCGGCGGCTACTGGGGCCTGACCCAAATCAACGCGGCCGACGAGCAGAAGCTCCTCGCCCTGATCACCGCCAAGAACTCCGTCCTGAGCGACAACGCGCGCGCCTACATCCTCAAGCTCATGGGCAAGGTCGTCTCCTCACAGCGCTGGGGCACCCCGGCGGGCGCGCCGTCCGGCGTCGCGATCCACGTCAAGAACGGCTGGCTGCAGCGGTCCACGCACGGCTGGCGGGTGCACAGCATCGGCGCGTTCAAGGGCGGCGGCCACGACTACACGATCTCCGTGCTCACCCACGGCAACAGCACCATGAACTACGGCGTCGCCACCATCCAGGGCGTGGCCAAGGCCATCCACAAGGACCTGACGCCCAGGACCGCCGCGTCCCAGCGCTACACGCCGACGGACACACCGCGAGAGGCGTTCGTGGCGGTCCCCGGCAGCTGACGGGTCCTAGGACCTCAGACCCCTCTTTGTTGCGGCGGGATGAAATCCGCATCCCGCCGCGTTGGGCCTCTCGGCAGGTCAGGTCGACGGGTCGACGGGATGAGGCAGCACGTGGTGGAGCAACGGGGTGGGGCCGAGACGGAGAAATCCGGCTGGGCGAAGCGGCTGACCGGGTACGCGTGGCGGTACCCGAAGGACGTCGTGCTCGCGCTCGGGGCCTCGCTCGGCGGCATGGCCGTCATGGCGCTCGTCCCGCTCATCACCAAGGTGATCATCGACGACGTCATCGGGGACAAGACCCGGTCCATGGGGCCCTGGGTCGGCGCCCTCATCGGCGCCGCCATCCTCGTCTACGCCTTCACCTACGTCCGCCGCTACTACGGCGGCCGCCTCGCCCTCGACGTCCAGCACGACCTGCGGACCGAGATGTACGGCACGATCACGAAGCTCGACGGCCGGCGGCAGGACGAGCTGTCCACCGGTCAGGTCGTCGGACGCGCCACCAGCGACCTCCAGCTCATCCAGGGCCTGCTCTTCATGCTGCCGATGACCATCGGCAACATCCTGCTCTTCGTCATGTCCCTCGTGATCATGGCGTGGCTCTCCGTCCCGCTGACCCTCGTCGCGCTCGCCGTCGCCCCCGCCCTCTGGTTCATCGCCAAGCGCAGCCGGGGCCGCCTGCACCCCTCCACCTGGTACGCGCAGGCCCAGGCCGCCGCCGTCGCCGGAGTCGTGGACGGCTCCGTCTCCGGCGTACGCGTCGTGAAGGGGTTCGGCCAGGAGGAGCAGGAGACCGGGAAGATCAGGGAGGTCAGCCGCAAGCTCTTCGCGGGGCGCCTGCGGACCATCCGGCTCAACTCCAAGTACACGCCCGCCCTGCAGGCCGTGCCCGCGCTCGGGCAGGTCGCGATGCTCGCGCTCGGCGGCTGGCTCGCGGTGCGCGGGCAGATCACGCTCGGCACGTTCGTCGCCTTCTCCAGCTATCTCGCCCAGCTCGTCGGGCCCGTGCGCATGCTCGCCATGGTCCTCACCGTCGGCCAGCAGGCCCGCGCGGGCGCCGAGCGCGTCCTGGAGCTCATCGACACCGAGCCGACCCTGAAGGACGGCACGAAGGAGCTGCCCGCCGACGCCCCGGCCACCGTCGAGTTCGACGACGTCTCCTTCGCGTACGAGGACAACCGCCCCGTCCTCGACGGGCTCTCCTTCGAGATCCGGCCCGGCGAGACCCTCGCCGTCGTCGGCACATCGGGCAGCGGCAAGTCCACCGTCTCGCTGCTGATGCCCCGCTTCTACGACGTGACGCACGGCGCCGTCCTCATCGGCGGGCACGACGTGCGCGAGCTGACCACCGACTCGCTGCGGGCCGCCATAGGGCTCGTGCCCGAGGACTCCTTCCTCTTCTCCGACACCATCCGCGCCAACATCGCGTACGGAAAGCCGGACGCCACCCAGGAAGAGATCGAGACCGCGGCCCGCGCCGCCCAGGCCGACCGCTTCATATCCGAGCTGCCCGACGGCTACGACACCACCGTCGGCGAGCACGGACTCACCCTCTCCGGCGGTCAGCGCCAGCGCGTGGCCCTCGCCCGCGCCATCCTCACCGACCCCCGCCTGCTCGTCCTCGACGACGCGACGTCGGCGGTGGACGCGCGCGTCGAGCACGAGATCCACGAGGCCCTGCGCGGCGTCATGGCGGGCCGCACGACCCTCCTCATCGCGCACCGCCGCTCCACCCTGAACCTCGCCGACCGCATCGCCGTGCTCGACGGCGGAAAGCTCGCCGCGATCGGTACGCACGAGGAGCTGACCGAGCGATCGGCGCTCTACAGGCGCCTGTTGACCGACCCCGACGAGCTCGGCGGCGTCTCGCCCGGCCACGCGGTCCCGGTCGAGTTCCCCGAGGACACCTCCCTGCGCGAGGAGCTCGACGCCGAGTTCGACGCCGAGCGCGGCATCACCCCGCAGCTCTGGGTCGGCGACCGCGAGCCCAAGGACACCGCGATGTCCGGGATGCCCGCGACACCCGAACTCCTCGCGCAGGTCGACGCGTTGCCCCCCGCCACCGACACCCCCGGCATCGACGAGGCGCGCGCGGTGAGCACGGAGGAGTCGTACGGGCTGCGCCGCCTCCTCGCCGGGTTCGGCAAGCCCCTGCTGCTCGCCCTGCTCCTCGTCGCCATCGACGCGGGCATGGGCCTGCTGCTTCCCGTGCTGATCCGGCACGGCATCGACGAGGGCGTCTCGCAGCTCGCGCTCGGCGCCGTGTGGGCGGCCTCCGGGCTCGGCCTGCTCACCGTGCTCGTCCAGTGGACGGCGCAGATCGGCGAGACGCGGATGACGGGACGGACGGGCGAGCGGGTGCTCTACTCCCTCCGTCTGAAGATCTTCGCCCAGCTCCAGCGGCTCGGACTCGACTACTACGAGCGGGAGTTGACCGGGCGCATCATGACCCGGATGACGACGGACGTGGACGCGCTCTCCACCTTCCTGCAGACGGGTCTGGTCACCGCCTTCGTCTCCGTCGTCACCTTCTTCGGCATCATGGGCGCGCTCCTCGTCATCGACGTGCAGCTCGCACTCGTCGTCTTCGCGACGCTGCCGCCGCTGATCATCGGCACGTTCTTCTTCCGCCGCTCCAGCGTCAAGGCGTACGAGCTGGCGCGCGAGCGCGTCTCGGTGGTCAACGCCGACCTCCAGGAGTCCGTCGCCGGGCTCCGCATCGTGCAGGCCTTCCGGCGCGAGCGCTCGGGCGGCAAGAAGTTCGCGCAGGCCAGCGACGACTACCGCAGCGCGCGCATCCGCGGGCAGTGGCTGATCTCCATCTACTTCCCGTTCGTGCAGCTGCTCTCGGCGGTCGCGGCGGCCGCGGTCCTGATGGTCGGCGCGGGACGCGTGGAGGCGGGGACGCTGACGACCGGCGCGCTGGTCGCCTACCTCCTCTACATCGACCTGTTCTTCGCGCCCGTCCAGCAGCTCTCCCAGGTCTTCGACGGCTACCAGCAGGCCACCGTCTCGCTGGGCCGCATCCAGGAACTGCTCCAGGAGCCGACCTCGACCAAGGCCGCGGACGAGCCGCTCGACGTCCTGTCCCTGCGCGGGGAGATCGCCTTCGAGGACGTGGACTTCGCGTACGGCTCCGACGGCGAACCGGAGGAAGCCCTCAGCGGTGTGCGCCTGCGCATCCCCGAGGGCCAGACGGTCGCCTTCGTCGGCGAGACCGGCGCGGGCAAGTCGACGCTGGTCAAGCTCGTCGCCCGGTTCTACGACCCGACCGGCGGCCGCGTGACGGTGGACGGCACGGACCTGCGGTCCCTGGACCTCACCTCGTACCGCCACCGCCTCGGCGTCGTCCCGCAGGAGGCCTACCTCTTCGCGGGCACCGTGCGCGACGCGATCGCCTACGGGCGGCCCGACTCCACGGACGCCCAGGTGGAGGCCGCGGCCCGCGCGGTCGGCGCGCACGACATGATCGCCACCCTGGACGGCGGCTACCTCCACGAGGTCTCCGAGCGCGGCCGCAACCTCTCCGCCGGGCAGCGCCAGCTGATCGCCCTGGCCCGCGCGGAGCTGGTCGACCCGGACATCCTGCTCCTCGACGAGGCGACCGCCGCCCTCGACCTCGCCACGGAAGCGCAGGTCAACCAGGCCACCGACCGCATCGCGGGCAAGCGCACCACACTGGTGGTCGCCCACCGCCTGACCACGGCGGCCCGCGCGGACCGCGTGATCCTCATGGACCACGGCCGGGTCGCGGAGGACGGCACGCACGAGGAGCTGCTCGCCCTTGACGGGCGGTACGCGACGCTGTGGCGGACGTTCGTGGGGGAGGCCGAGCCGTCGGCCGCGTAGCCCGCCGAACGAATCGGGGCGGCGGCGCAACCGCGGGCCCCGCGGTCCGCGTCCGTACACCAGTACGCTGATGCGGAAGTGTCGGGAGGGAAACTGGTGAGCAGTGGTCGAATACGGCGGAGCCTTGCGCTCGGTGCCGTCGTCCTCGCGGCAGCCGTCCTGCTCGGTGTCGCGGGCGCCGGCGCGGCGCAGGCACAGGCGTCGGCCGGACGTTGCGCCGGGCACAAGGTGCGCACCCTCTCCTTCAGCACGGGCAAGGTCGTCGTCTACAAGAAGCGCGGCTTCGTCTGCGCGGTCACCATCGCCAAGCGCCCCGGCGCCCGCAAGACGATGCTGGTGAGCGTCCAGGCCCGCGGCAACCGCCCGGCCAGGGACAAGGGCAGCTACACGCATCACGCGGGCCCGGTGACGGTGCACGCGGGACATCGGTGTGTGTGGGTGAAGGGGAAGGTGGGCGGGGGGAGTGTCAGCTCGGGCTGGATCCTGTGCTGAGGGTGATCTGAACCCTGCGCCGAGAGTGATCTGAACCCTGCCCCGAGAGTGATGTCGCCTTTGTGACGTACTGCGTCCTGGTGTGACGCAAGAGCCCCTAGTAGTGAGCGAGTTGCTCCGATAAGTTCCGGCGGACGCAACCGTGAACTTAGGGGAGAGTGCATGCGCAAGGCGCTCAGATGGCTTCTGTCGCTAGTGGTGCTCATAGGCACCGTCGGCACAGCGAGCGCGGCAGGGGCGGCCACCGCCGCCGAGCCGCGGGCCATCGACACACAGGCTACGGACATAAAGGACCGGCTCCTCGCGATACCGGGCATGAGCCTGATCGAGGAGAAGCCGTACACCGGCTACCGCTACTTCGTCCTCAACTACACCCAGCCGATTGACCACCGGCACCCCTCCAAGGGCACCTTCAAGCAGCGCCTGACGGTCCTGCACAAGGACACCGCCCGCCCCACGGCCTTCTTCACCAGCGGCTACGGCGTCTCGACGACCCCCAGCCGCAGCGAGCCGACGCGGATCATCGACGGCAACCAGATCTCGCTGGAGTACCGCTTCTTCACGCCGTCCCGCCCCCAGCCGGCCGACTGGTCCAAGCTGGACATCTGGCAGGCCGCGAGCGACCAGCACCGCATCTTCAAGGCGCTCAAGCCCATCTACGACAAGAAGTGGGTGGCCACCGGCGGCTCGAAGGGCGGCATGACCGCCACGTACTACGAGCGCTTCTACCCGCGTGACATGGACGGCGTCGTCGCGTACGTCGCCCCGAACGACGTGGTGAACAAGGAGGACTCGCGCTACGACGAGTTCTTCGAGACGGTCGGCACCAAGGAGTGCCGGGCCAAGCTGGAGGCCGTGCAGCGCGAGGCGCTCGTGCGCCGCGAGCCGCTGGAGAAGAAGTACGCCGCGTTCGCCGCTGAGGGCAACTACACCTTCAAGACGGTCGGGAACCTGGACAAGGCGTACGAGGCAGTCGTCCTCGACCTGGTGTGGGGCTTCTGGCAGTACCAGCCGGAGTCCGCGTGCGCGGACGTCCCCGACGCGTCGACCGCTTCGGACCAGGTGATCTTCGACTACGTCGACGCGGTGGGCGGCTGGACCTCCTACACGGACCAGGGCCTGACCCCGTACACGCCGTACTACTACCAGGCCGGTACGCAGCTGGGCTCGCCCGACATCTCCCAGCCCTGGCTCGGCGACCTGAGCCGCTACGGCTACCAGCCGCCGCGGAACTTCGTGCCGCGTGACATCCCGATGAAGTTCCAGTCGGGCGCCATGAAGGACGTGGACCGCTGGGTGCGGCACAACGCGACGCGGATGATGTACGTCTACGGCGAGAACGACCCGTGGGGCGCCGAGCCGTTCCGCCCCGCCAAGGGCGCGAAGCACGACTCGCACGTCTTCACCGCGCCGGGCGCCAACCACGGCGCGAACGTGGCCGGCCTCGTCCCCGCGGAGAAGGCGAAGGCGACGGAGCGGATCCAGGCGTGGGCCGGGGTCTCCACACCGGCCGCCGCGAAGCCGCTGGCTCCGTATGACGCGAAGCTGGACCGCAAGGACCAGCAGAAGGAGCTGACTCTGCGCCCGTAGTGATCGCACCGTCGATCACCGGCTCCGCCGAGTTTGTCCTCGAACGCCGGACGGGCTGAATACTCAGCCCGTCCGGCGTTCGCGACCGCTCACAACCGCACCGCACACCCCACCGGCTTCCCGCCCCCCAGCGACACATAGAGCTCCGTCGCGGCGGGGCACAGGGACCGCTGCGAGACGGCCACCGTCACCCGGTACTCCGGGGCCTTCGGCCCGGAACCGTCGCACGCCGTCTCCCTGACCTCCCTCTCCCGGGCGCTGTAGACGCAGTCGCCCACCACGGTCCGAGGTCCGCCCCCGCCTCCGGGATCCCCGGGATGCGGTTCCTCGAGGTTCCGCATGCAGGCGTAGCCCCGCGGAACCTCCCCGTTCCCGTCCTCGTCCACCGACGGCCGGTCCTCGCTGATGTGGAGCACGAAGTCCGTGCGGGCGGGGCATGAGGGGCCCTCCGCGACCTTGCCGTCGTAGCGGGCGATGACCCGCGCCGCAGCCCGCTCACTCGTGCACGACACCTCCGTGAAGGTCTCGCGCCCCCGCGAACTGCACTCGTCCACGGCAAGGAAGACGGCCCCGTGCCCGGACGGCACCGACGAGGACGGCTGCCGCCCCGACGACTCCGATTCCGGGTCCGAGGACTTCTGACAGCCGGTCACGCCGGCGAACACCACCAGCAGCGCCCCCGCGCACCTCCAGCCAAGCAAGGCAAACATGGCAATCCCCCCGATATGTGCACCCAGCGTGACCCGCGCGGGCGGGCGCACGCCAGGTGCGTGGGGTTCTTTGGGCCAGGTGGAGGTGGTGCGCCGGTGGCGCGGCGTACGGATCAGTACGTCAGGCCGTACCCGACCGGATACAGCACCTGCCCCGGATCATCCGCCCGCTGCACCGGCACGGGCAGCTTCCCCCGCGGCTCGACGCGCCCTGCCACCACCCGTGCCGCGGCGCGCAGTTCGACGTCCGTCCAGCAGTACGCGGCCAGCGAAGCGCCCACGGACGGCAGCCGCGCCACGTCGTACGGATTGCGGATCGCCACGGCGACGACCGGGACGCCCGTCGCCACCAGCGCCTCCACCAGCGCGATCTGGGCGCTCCCGGCCCCCACGTTGTACGTGCCCACGAGCACCGCGTCCTGGCCCGCTGCCGCCGCCACCGCCTCGGCGATCTTCGCGGCGGAGGGGGCCGTGCCCGTCGGCAGGACCGTCGGCGAGAAGCCGAGGTCCGTCAGCTCGCGCCCGAGCACGGTCGTCGGCGGCCCCGTCGTCCCCGAGGGCGACGCCGGGTCCGCGCCCACCACGAGCACCTTCCGCTGCGTGCGCCGCGACAGCGGAAGCAGGCCGTCCTTGTTGAGCAGCAGCGTCGTCGTCTCGTCGGCGATCCGGTCGGCGGCGGCGAGATGCGCGCGCGTACCGACCGCACGGTCGACGCCGCGCGAGGAGACGTACGGGTCGGAGAACAGGTCGAGCTTCGACTTCAGACGCAGGACGCGAAGGATCGATTCATCGAGGCGTTCCTCGGTCAACTCGCCCTCCCGCACCGCCTGGAGCACCGCGTTCCAGGCGATCTCCGGCTTCGGCGGGTTCAGGAGCTGGTCGACGCCCGCCTTCAGGGCGAGCACCGGCACGCGGTCGTCGCCGTACTTCGTGCGGACGCCCTGCATGCCGAGCGAGTCCGTCACCACGACGCCGTCGTAGCCCAGTTCCTCGCGCAGGATGCCGGTGAGGATGGGGCGCGAGAGCGTGGCCGGGTCCTCCGCCGGATCCAGGGCGGGGACCACGATGTGCGCGGTCATGATCGAGTCGATGCCCGCTTCCACCGCCGCCCGGAACGGCGGGGCGTCCAGGGTCTCCCACTGCTCACGGGTGTGGTGGATGTACGGCAGCTTCGAGTGGCTGTCGTCCTTCGTGTCGCCGTGCCCGGGGAAATGCTTGGACGTCGACGCGATGTCCGCTCCCTGGTAGCCCTTCACCTGGGCGGCGACCAGATCTGCGACGGCCTCGGGGTCCGAGCCGAAGGAGCGCACGGCGATGACGGGGTTGGCGGGATTGACGTTCACGTCGGCGACCGGCGCGTAGTTCTGCCGGATGCCGAGCGCGCGGAGCTCGGTGCCCGCGATGCGGGCCGCCTTGCGCGCGGTGGAGCGGGAGCCCGCCGCGCCCAGGGCCATCGCGCCGGGCAGGAGCGTGGCGGGGATGCCCACGCGGGCCACGGCGCCGTGCTCCTGGTCGGTGGAGATGAGCAGCGGGATGCGGGCGGTGGGGGACTGCTCCGGGGCGTCAGGGGTGAGGGCCGCGCGCTGGATGCCGTTCGAGAGGTCGGCGATCTGGTGCGGGGCACGGGTGTTGTGGGCCCAGCCGAAGTAGATGATGCCGCCGAGGTGGTACTTGGCGACCGCCTCCGCGGCGGTGCGGACGCCGAGCTCCTTGAGGTTGGAGTCGATGTCCGCCTGGTCGGGCTCGGTGGCGGAGTGGCCGTACACATGCATCACGAAGAGCTGGCCGACCTTCTCCTCGAGGCTCATGCGGGAGATGAGCTCCCGCAGCTTCCGGTCGCGGCCTCGGTCGCCGCTGCCCGCCGCGTGGGCGGCGGAGGGCGCGGCGAGGGCCGTCGCGGCGACGGCCGTGGCGGTGAGCAGGGTGCGTCTGGAGGCGTTGCGGTGGGACATGTGCGCTCCTTCGGGGACGTCCTTCGGGGGACGGAAGCCGGACCGGGTGCCGGGCTGGGGAAACCGGCTGAAGGAAACTTTCCGAGAGTCACGGATATCCCGAAGATTTCTGCCGGTCAAGGGCGTCGGCAGCCGAAGTCGGCAGCCGCCGTGGAGGAGAGGGGCCGTCACCGGCGCTGTTGGAGGGGCGCACCGGTGACGGCATGCTGCCGGCCGCGGGCGGCAGAGAGGGTGGTCAGCGTTCGCAGCCAGCAGCGATGCCGACACCGCCGCGCGGAGACTCACCCGGCAGCACGGCAGTTGGACGGTGGCGCCTTCGCGTGGGTTCCCGGCAGAGGGTGTTTTCCGGAAAGTGGTGCGGGCGGGAGCAATGAGCTTCAGGGGGCGGTGTCGGGAGCCACCCCGGGCCAGTGTCCCTGCAAGGTGCGTACCGTCTCCGCGATCGCGGGGCGCCGCGACGCCCCCTCCCGCCACAGCGCGTACAGCCGCCGCACCGGCAGCGGATCGAGCCGCACCGTGACCGCGCCGTCCGGGACGGGGCCGCGGCCCAGGCGAGGGATCAGGGCGATGCCGAGCCCCGCCGCGACCAGCGCGACCAGGGTGGGGTTCTCCTCCGCCGTGTGCGCGATGTCCGGCTCGCAGCCCGCCTCGCGCAGGGTGCGCACCAGCCACTCGTGGCAGACGAGCCCCGGCGGCTGGGTGATCCACCGCTCGCCCTTCAGGTCCTCGCGGCGCACGGAGCCGCGCCCCGCGAGCCGGTGGCCCGCGGGCACCACGAGGTCGCAGTAGTCGTCGCCGATGACGGCCTGCTCGACGCCGGGCGGTGTCGGCAGCGGCGCGATGTCCCAGTCGTGCACGACCGCCATGTCCACCGCGCCCTTGGCCACCAGGCCCACGGACAGATGCGGGTCGATCTCCGACATCCGGGCGTCGAGCGCGGGGTGCCGCACGGCGAGGTCCGCGAGGGCGCCGGGCAGCAGGCCGCGCGCCGCCGAGGCGAACGCGGCGATGGTCAGGCGCCCGGCGGGCAGCCCGCGCCGCTCCTCAAGCTCGGTCTCCGCGCGCTCCACGATCGCCATCAACTCCTGTGCCGTGGAGGCGAGATGGCGGGCCTCCTCGGTGAGCGCGACGCCCCTGCCCTGCCGTTCGAGGAGGGTGGTGCGGGTCTCGCGCTCCAGCTTGGCTATCTGCTGGGACACGGCGGACGGGGTGTAGCCGAGCGCGGTGGCGGCTGCGCCGACGGTGCCGTGCACGGAGACGGCGTGCAGGGCGCGGAGCCGAGCGAGATCGAGCACGAAGAGCCCTCCCCTTGTGGTCGGCGACACCGGTCGGCGTCGCCCGATCCGTAAGCGTTGCTTCATTCCATCATGCAGAGATCCGCGCTGGTCCTACATGGTCGCGGCGGGTGATCCTCGACGCATGCGACCCGCACATGTCCTTCTGGCCGTCCTCGTCGCCGCCGTATGGGGCGTCAATTTCGTCGTCATCGAGGTGGGCCTCGACCACTTCCCGCCGCTGCTCTTCTCCGCCCTGCGCTTCCTGGTCGCGGCGCTGCCCGCGGTCTTCTTCGTGGGGCCGCCGAAGGTCGCCTGGAAGTGGATCGTGGGGGTCGGACTCGTCCTGGGGGTCGCCAAGTTCGGCCTGCTCTTCATCGGCATGGACGCGGGGATGCCGGCCGGGATGTCCTCTCTCGTCCTCCAGATCCAGGCCGTGTTCACGGCCCTGTTCGCCTTCGTGGCCCTCGGTGAACGCCCCGGCCGCGTACGCCTTCTGGGCATGCTGATCGCCCTCGCGGGCATCGGCGTCGCGGCAGTCGACGAGGGAGAGGCGGGTCCGCTCACGGCCTTCGCGCTGCTGATCGGCGCCGCGGCCTGCTGGGGCGCGTCGAACGTCCTGACCCGCAAGGCGTCCCCGCCCGACGCGCTGAACTTCATGGTGTGGGTGAGCACGGTCCCGGTCCTGCCGCTCCTGGCGCTCTCGCTCCTCTTCGAGGGCCCTTCGGCGGGCCGAGCCGCCCTGGCCTCACTGGACTGGCAGGGCGCGGGCATCATCGTCTACGTCGCGTGGATCACGACGGTCTTCGGCTTCGGCGCCTGGGGCTATCTCCTGCGCCGCCACCCCGCGTCGACCGTGGCGCCCTTCTCGCTCCTGGTCCCGGTGTTCGGGATGTCCGCGGCCGGGCTCGTCCTCGACGAGTCGGTGAGCGCCCTGGGCTGGTGCGCGGCGGCGCTCCTGGTCGGCGGGGTGGCCCTGACCTCCCTGGCCGGGGTCAGGCGTGGCGGTTCAGGAGCCGGGACAGGAAGTCCCGCCCCGGGCCAAGGAGTTCAGGTAGCGGCGCCGCTCCCTCGTACCACCGCTTCTCGTACTCCCAGCACAGCCAGCCGTCCCGGTGCTCCCCGCTGAGCAGCGCGTCCACGGTCTCGGCCAGCGGCAGGACGCCCTCGCCGAGGCCGAGAGGTGTCGTGTCCTCGGTCGACGCGATGTCCTTCACCTGGACGTAGCCGAGGTACGGGGAGAGCGCCGCGAGGCTCTCGGCGGGGGACTCGCCGCCGAGCCAGGTGTGCATCACGTCCCACAGGGCGCCCGCGTGACGGTGGCCGACCGCGCCGAGCACGCGGGTCGCCGCGGCGCCCGTGCGGTGCGAGTCGTGGGTCTCCAGGAGGATGCGTACGCCGAAGTCCGCGGCGTACTCGGCCGCGGTGCCGAGCCGTCGTGCGGCCGTCGCGTCGGCCTCCTCCGCGCTCTGTTCGGTGCCGCCGCCGGGGAAGACGCGGATGAAGGGGGCGCCCAGGTCGCGGGCGAGCGTGAGCAGGGACCGTATGTCGTCGAGCACGGGCTCGTCGTCGCCGGGTGCGGCCACGCGCGCGTACCCGGAGATGCCGAGGATCTCGATGCCCGCGGTCTTGAACTGGGCCGCCACATCGGCCCGTTCGGTGAGGTCGATCCCCGGGTGGACCGGCTCCTCGGGGTGCGCGCGCAGTTCGATGCCGTGAAAGCCGTGGGTGGTGGCCAGGTTCAGCACGTCGGCGATGGGGAGTCCGGGGACGCCGAGGGTGGAGAAGGCGAGTTTCATGACGCAGACCCTAGGTGCAGTTGCCAGTCCTGCCCCAGCAGGTCGACGCCGAACGAACGGTGCGGCTTCTCGTCGACCAGGACGAATCCGTGCCGGAGGTAGATGGCGCGGGCGGCGCCGAGGATGTCGTTGGTCCACAGAACCATCTCGCGGTAGCCGACGCCGCGCGCGAACTCGACGCAGGCGCCGACCAGTTGATCGCCGATGCCGTGCCCCCGGGCGTCCGGCTCGACGAGCAGGAGCCGCAGCCGTGCGGTCCCGGGTGCCTCGTCGCGCACGCACATCACGCACCCCACGGGCCGCCCGTCGAGCTCGGCGATCCACACCCGCTCCAAGTGCGGATCGTGATCCTCCGCGAAGTCGGCGACGATGCGGGCGACCAGGCCTTCGTAGTCGGCGTTGAACCCGAACTCGGCCGCGTACAGGGCGGCGTTGCGCTGCACGATCCACCCGAGATCACCCGGACCGGGCTCACGGAGGACGGGCCGCGAGGCGGCAGCCCCTTCCCTGCCGTCGCTCAGGATCTCCCGCACGGTGCGCATCGCGGTCGCGAGGCGTGGCCGCTCGGTGGCAGGGACGGCCGAGAGCAGCGAGCCGACGGCCTCGCTTGACCGCTCGTCCAGCAGCCCGGCGGTCTCGCGCCCCCGCGCGGTGAGCGTGATGCGCTGACGCCGTGGATCGCGCTCGGACGGCGCGCGCTCGACGATCCCGCCCTTCTCGAACTTGCCGAGCAGACGGCTCAAGTACCCGGCGTCGAGGGAGAGTTCGGAGCGCAGATCGGCGGCGTCGAGATGCGAGGCATGCGCGAGCTCGTACAGGACGCGGGCCTCGGTGAGGGTGTACGGGACGTAGAGCTGGCGGCTGTAGTCGAGGGCGCCGATGAGGTTCGTGTAGAAGCGGTTGAAGGCGCGGATCTCTTGGACGGGCGTATCGGGAGAGTGCGGCATCGCGGATCACTCACTTCGGCGGTCATCGGGCCGGGTCCGATTACCGTTGACTGAGTCAAGGGTAAGCCCGGGTCGCCTCCCACCGCCATCCCCGCCGCGTGGGATCCGTCAGGCTCAGCCCGGATCCCCGGCCTTCGGAATGCCGTCAGCCGTGACGGCGGCGGTATCCGGCGCTCAGCCGCGCGGCGGCGCCGTCGACCCCCGCACCATCAGCTCCGCCCCGATCGTCGCCACGCCCCCGGGCGGTGCCTCCTCCGCGCCCGTGGCCAGGCGGCCCGCGCGGGCGCCCGCCTCGTACAGCGGCAGTCGTACGGTCGTCAGGGCGGGGACGGCGTCCACCGAGAACGGCAGGTCGTCGAAGCCCGCCACCGAGATGTCCTCGGGGATGCGCAGACCGCGCTCGCGCAGGGCGGCGGACGCGCCCAGGGCCACCGTGTCGTTGGCGGCCACGATGGCCGTCAAGTCCGGTGCGCGGCGCAGGAGTTCGAGCGTGGCCTCGTAGCCGGAGCGGCGGGTGTAGGGGCCGTGGACGGTCAGTTCGTCCTGGTCGCCGTTCCCGGCGTTCCCGCCGTTCCCGGGGTTCCCGGCGCCGGAGGCGGCGAGCGCGTCCCGGTGTCCTTCAAGGCGGTGCCGGGTGGTGGTCCGCTCCAGCGGGCCCGCCACGTACCCGATCCTGCGGTGCCCCAGCGTCAGGAGATGCTCCGTGAGCCGCCGCCCGCCGTTGCGGTTGTCGAAGGTGAGCGTGGCCACCGCCGCGTCCGAGTCCTCCAGGGGCGGCCGACCGCAGAGCACGATCCGGGTGCCCGCGTCCGCCAGGCGTGCCAGCTTCGCGGACATCGCGGCGGCGTGGGCGGGGTCCTCCAGGGCGCCGCCGGTCAGGACGACCGCGGCGGCGCGCTGCCGCTGGAGCAGGGTCAGATAGGTGAGCTCGCGCTCCGGGGAGCCGCCCGTGTTGCAGACCACGGCCATCCGCTCGCCGCCGGCACGCCCGCCGGGGCCGCCGATCTCGGACTGGACGGCGCCCGCCATGATCCCGAAGAAGGGGTCGGCGATGTCGTTCACGAGGATGCCGACCAGATCGGACGTGGCCGCGGCGAGCGAGCTCGCGGGCCCGTTGAGCACGTAGTCGAGGTCGTCCACGGCCCGCAGGACGCGCTCCCGGGTGGCGGCGGCGACGGGGTAGTTGCCGTTCAGTACGCGGGAGACGGTAGCGGGGGAGACCTGGGCGCGTGCCGCCACGTCCGCCAGGGTCACGGTCATCTCGTCGTCCTCCGGTCACGGCTCTGGTCCGAAGCTCTTGTCCGAACCTTGTGCGGCAGGCTAGCTTCTTCTTGGATAGAAAGCGCTTGCTATACGCTTACCTGCGTACGGAGGGACCCCTGTGACTCGCAAGACGGTTCGCATCGCCATGAACGGTGTGACGGGACGGATGGGCTACCGACAGCACCTCGTCCGCTCACTGCTGGCCCTGCGCGAGCAGGGCGGACTGGCCCTGGGCGACGCCGAAGGCACGGTGCTGTGGCCCGAGCCGGTCCTGGTGGGCCGCAGAGAGAACGCCCTGCGTGAGATCGCGGAGCGCCACGGACTCGACGCCGAGAAGAACGTCTCGACCGACCTGGACGCGGTCCTCGCGGACCCCACGATCGACATCTACTTCGACGCCCAGGTCACGTCCGCGCGCGAGGAGGCCCTCAAGCGGGCCATCGCGGCGGGCAAGCACATCTACACGGAGAAGCCGTCCGCGACAGGCCTCGCGGGAGCCCTGGAACTGGCGAGCCTGGCCAAGGCGGCCGGCATCAAGCACGGCGTGGTCCAGGACAAGCTCTTTCTGCCGGGGCTCCTGAAGCTGAAGCGCCTGATCGAAGGCGGCTTCTTCGGCAAGATCCTCTCCATCAGGGGCGAGTTCGGCTACTGGGTCTTCGAGGGCGACTGGCAGGACGCCCAGCGCCCCTCCTGGAACTACCGCGCGGAGGACGGCGGCGGCATCGTGGTCGACATGTTCCCGCACTGGGAGTACGTCCTGCACGAGCTGTTCGGCCGCGTACGCAGCGTCCAGGCGCTGGCCGCGACGCACGTACCGCAGCGCTGGGACGAGCAGAGCAAGCCCTACGACGCGACGGCGGACGACGCCGCGTACGGCATCTTCGAGCTCGAGGGCGGCGCGATCGCGCAGATCAACTCCTCCTGGACGGTCCGCGTGAACCGCGACGAGCTGGTCGAGTTCCAGGTGGACGGCACGGAAGGCTCCGCGGTCGCGGGGCTGCGCAACTGCCGTGTCCAGCACCGCAGTTCCACGCCCAAGCCGGTCTGGAACCCTGACCTGCCCGTCACCCACTCCTTCCGTGACCAGTGGCAGGAGATCCCCGACAACCAGGACTTCGACAACGGCTTCAAGGCCCAGTGGGAGCTGTTCCTGCGGCACGTGTACGCGGACGCGCCCTACCACTGGGACCTGCACGCGGGCGCACGCGGCGTGCAGCTCGCGGAACTGGGCCTGAAGTCATCGGCCGAGGGCCGCCGCATCGAGGTGCCGGAGATCGCCCAGTGACGCTCCTGCTGCCGCGCGCGGACGGCACCACGCGCGCATACGAGCCCCACCGGGCGCCCTCGCGAGTGGCACCCGGGGGCAGCTCCCCCCTCACCTCCCGCACGGTCTTCTCGGCGGCACATGTGGTGGCCGACCCGTACGCCGACGTCTCCCCGGACTACCCGGCGGCCGTCGACTGGGACGCCACCCTCGCCTTCCGCCGCCACCTGTGGGCGCAGGGCCTTGGCGTGGCCGAGGCGATGGACACGGCGCAGCGCGGAATGGGCCTGGACTGGAAGGGCGCGGCGGAGCTGATCACGCGTTCCGCCGCGGAGGCGAGGTCGGTGGGCGGCACGATCGCCTGCGGCGCGGGCACGGACCAGCTGACGGAACCCGCCGACCTGGCGATGGTCCGCTCCGCGTACGAGGAGCAGCTGACCCTGGTCGAGTCGAGCGGCGCACAGGTGATCCTGATGGCGTCCAGGGCGCTCGCCTCGGCGGCGAAGTCGCCGGACGACTACCTGGAGACGTACGGACACCTCCTGCGCCAGGCGAGCGAGCCGGTGATCCTGCACTGGCTCGGCCCGATGTTCGACCCGGCGCTCACCGGCTACTGGGGGAGCGAGGACCTGGACGCGGCGACCGAGACCTTCCTGGAGGTCATCACCGCGCACCCGGACAAGGTCGACGGCATCAAGATCTCCCTCCTCGACCCGGGGCGCGAGATCGCGCTGCGCCGCCGCCTCCCGGACGGCGTCCGCTGCTACACGGGCGACGACTTCAACTACCCCGAGCTGATCGCGGGCGACGACCAGGGCTTCAGCCACGCACTCCTGGGCATCTTCGACCCGCTGGCTCCGCTGGCGGCCGAGGCGGTGCGCGCGCTGGACACCGGCGACACCAAGGCGTTCCGCGCCTGCCTCGACCCGACGGTCGAACTCTCCCGCCACCTGTTCCAGCCCCCCACCCGCTTCTACAAGACGGGTGTGGTCTTCCTGGCCTGGCTGGCAGGCCACCAAACGCACTTCACCATGGTGGGGGGTCTCCAGTCGGCGCGTTCGCTGCCGCACTTGGCCCGCGCCTACGAACTGGCGGACGGCCTCGGCCTGTTCCCGGACCCGATCCTGGCGGAGACCCGCATGAAATCCCTTCTCGCCACGTACGGAGTGGACCAATGAGCGAGAGCGAGGCCCTGGCGCGCTTCTCCATCAACCAGATGACGGTGAAGCAGCTGTCGCTGCCCGAACTGGCTTCGGAGTGCGTGAAGTTGGGCATCACGGGGGTCGGCCTGTGGCGGGAGCCGGTCCAGTCCTACGGCCTGGAGCGGACCGCCAAGCTGATGCGCGACGCGGGCCTGACGGTCACCACGCTCTGCCGGGGCGGCTTCCTCACGGCGATCGACCCGCACGCGCGCGTGCGGGCCATCGACGACAACAAGGCGGCGATCGACGAGGCGGCGGCGCTGGGCACGGACACGCTGGTCCTGGTGTCCGGCGGCCTGCCTCCCGGCAGCAAGGACTTGCAGGGCGCACGCTCCCGGATCGCCGAGGGGCTCGCGGAGCTCGCTCCTTACGCGGCGTCCCGGGGCATCCGCCTGGCCATCGAACCCCTCCACCCCATGTTCGCCTCGGACCGCTGCGTGGTCTCCACGCTGACCCAGGCCCTGGACCTGGCGGAGCGCTTTCCCTCCTCTGAGGTCGGGGTCTGCGTGGACACGTACCACGTGTGGTGGGACGACCAGGCGCCCGCGCAGATCGCCCGCGCGGGCCGGGGCGGACGCCTGCACGCCTTCCAACTGGCGGACTGGATCACTCCGTTGCCGGAGGGCGTCCTGAACGGGAGGGGCCAGCTGGGGGAGGGCTCGATCGACCTGCGGTCGTGGCGCGCCTTGGTGGAGGAGGCGGGCTACGGGGGCCCGATAGAGGTGGAACTCTTCAACGAGGCCCTGTGGTCGGGGGACGGCAGGGCCCTCCTGTCAACCACGGCCCAAAGCTACGTACGGCACGCGTGACTTAACGCCTCCCCTCGGCAGGGGAGGCTGCCGGCCCCTCTCTTGCAGGCCTTCCCCACGCACCCGCCCATAACCCCGCATCGCCCCCGCGCCGAACAGGCCTTTCCCGCCCACCCGCCCGATTGCCCCGGGGTGGCAAGGGGGGCGCGTTGAAGTAGCAGGGGTGGGTGGGTGATCTGCGCGGGTGGGCGGTGCAGTGGATTGCGGGCGGGGGGGGGGATCTGTGCTGTGGGGCTGGGTGTGGATGTATTGCAACCCGGGTTACTGGCGTGGGTGGTTCGCACAGGTGGGGGCGGGGGAGCGTCGTCAAGGACGGGCCGGGCCCCGGCCGGACAGGTCGGCCCTCACGCACCCGCAGTCGGCAGCGCTCGTGAGGGGACGTGCCGGTATGTCCGCCCGGAGCACGGTTCGCGGCGCTCCGGCAGCGAAGCAGCAATCGCGGCCACCGGACGATAGCGAGGACGGACATACCGGCGCGGCCCCGCCCCCAAGGCCAAGTGGCGCCGCAGCACG
>NZ_JBEYTL010000005.1:0-247891 GCF_040643025.1 Streptomyces sp. NPDC047525 | reverse complement strand
AGCACGGATGCGCCTGCAGTCGGCAGCGCTGGTGAGGGGACGTGCCGGTTTGTCTGCCCGGAGCACGGTTCGCGGCGCTCCGGTGGCGAAGTAGCAATCGCGGCCACCGGACGATAGCGAGGACGGACATACCGGCGCGGCCCCGGCCCCAAGGCCAAGTGGCGCCGCAGCACGGATGCGCCTGCAGTCGGCAGCGCTGGTGAGGGGACGTGCCGGTTTGTCTGCCCGGAGCACGGTTCGCGGCGCTCCGGTGGCGAAGTAGCTGTGCGGTCACCGGACGATAGCGAGGACGGACATACCGGCGCGGCCCCGCACCCACAGACGGAGCGGCTCCGCAGTGCGGGTGCACGGACGTGGCGGTTTGTCTGCCCGGAGCATGGTTCATGGCGCTCCCCTGCCGCAGTACCCCGCGGCCACCGGACGGCACGGCCCCGCCCCCAAGACGGACCAGCACCGCGCCGCCCCCGGTTACTTCCTCTTGCCGCCCAGGATCTGGCCCAGCAGGTCCCCAAGGCCCCCGCCCCCGCCCCCGCCCCCGGCTCCGCCCCCCGCCGACTTCGACGCCGACGCACGCTTCGTCAGTACCGTCAACAGCACCGGGATCAGCAGCTCGATCACCCGGGTCACGGAAGCCGCCGGCAGGCCCGTTTTCTTTGCCACCGCGTTCGCCACCGGCCTGCTCATCTTCGCCAGCACCCCGGACAGCATCCCGCCCGCCGCAAGCCCCCCGAAGCCCCCGAACCCGGCGATCCCCTGCGGAGGCGCCGCTTCGTCGAGGGCCTGTTGGACCTCCTCCGCCTCCGCCGGGTCCTCCGCCTTCTCCTGCAGGTTCCCCGAAAGCGCGTTCACCGTGGTCCCCACCACGTCCTGCGCCCCCGCGGCATCCGTGCCCAGAAGCCCCGCGATCTCCTGAAGCCTGTCGTCGCCGAGTTCGTCGAGGACGTCCTTCTCCAGCGAGGTTCCGGGCCCAGTTTCAGAAGATTCTTCGCTCATGGGTTAAAAGCTACTTCTGCCCCACTTCGTCGGCACCCCGAAAACTCGTCGCCTTGCCCGTGCAACCCTTCCCGCCCGACGCGGGTCGTACTGTGCGTCGGGACTTCTGGGGGGGATCTGGGGGGATCGCGGAGTACCGACAGGGGAGGGGAGACCCGAGGGGGCCCGGTCGCAAGACCGGGCCCCCTCGAAGCTGTCTCCACCACCCCCAACCCTTGCCCCCACCCCGAGTTGTCCACAGGCTTCCCGCACTGTCAGCGCCGAGCGATAGCGTCGGCCCATGTCGAGTCCAGCAGCAGCGACAGCGAAGACGACAGCGAAGACGGCGGCGAAGACGGCGGCGACAGCCGCAGTGGTCGAGGGGGTCCTCGAGCGGATCACCTACGCCAACGAGGAGAACGGGTACACCGTCGCCCGCGTGGACACCGGCCGAGGCGGCGGCGACCTCCTCACCGTCGTCGGCGCACTGCTGGGCGCCCAAGTGGGAGAGTCCCTCCGCATGGAGGGCCGCTGGGGCTCCCACGCCCAGTACGGCAAGCAGTTCACGGTGGAGAACTACACCACCATCCTCCCCGCCACCATCCAAGGCATCCGCCGCTACCTCGGCTCAGGCCTCATCAAGGGCATCGGCCCCGTCATGGCCGACCGCATCACCACCCACTTCGGCGTGGACACCCTCGACATCATCGAGAAGGAGCCCAAGCGCCTCGTCGAGGTCCCCGGCCTGGGCCCCAAGCGCACCAAGATGATCGCCGCGGCCTGGGAGGAACAGAAGGCCATCAAGGAGGTCATGGTTTTCCTTCAGGGCGTGGGCGTCTCCACCTCCATCGCCGTCCGCATCTACAAGAAGTACGCGGACGCCTCCATCTCCATAGTGAAGAACGAGCCCTACCGCCTGGCCGCCGACGTCTGGGGCATCGGCTTCCTCACCGCGGACCGCATCGCCCAGTCCGTCGGCATCCCCCACGACAGCCCGGAACGCGTCAAGGCAGGCCTGCAGTACGCACTCTCCCAGTCCACCGACCAGGGCAACTGCTACCTCCCGGAGGAGCGCCTCATCGCGGACGCGGTGAAGCTGCTCCAGGTGGACACGGGCCTGGTCATCGACTGCCTCGCCGAGCTCGCGACGGAGGACGAAGGCGTAGTACGCGAGCGAGTCCCGGGCCCCACCAGCGGCCCCACCATCGGCCCCAACGCAGCCCCCAACGCCGGCCCCACCGGCGAAGAGGACGTCACCGCCGTCTACCTCGTCCCCTTCCACCGCGCGGAACTCTCCCTCTCCGCCCAGCTCCTGCGCCTCCTCAGAACCCCGGAAGACCGCATGCCCGCCTTCCAGGACGTCGCCTGGGACAAGGCCCTGGCCTGGCTTGCCACCCGCACCGGCGCCGACCTCGCCCCCGAGCAGGAGGCGGCGGTCAGGCTCGCCCTGACGCAGAAGGTCGCCGTCCTCACCGGAGGCCCCGGCTGCGGCAAGTCCTTCACGGTCCGGTCCATCGTGGAGCTGGCCCGCGCCAAGAAGGCCAAGGTCGTCCTGGCCGCCCCCACGGGCCGCGCCGCCAAACGCCTCGCCGAGCTCACCGGAGCCGAGGCCTCCACGGTCCACCGCCTCCTGGAGCTCAAGCCGGGAGGAGACGCCGCGTACGACAAGGACCGCCCGCTCGACGCCGACCTCGTCGTGGTCGACGAGGCGTCCATGCTGGACCTGCTCCTGGCCAACAAGCTGGTGAAGGCCGTCGCCCCCGGCGCCCATCTCCTGTTCGTCGGAGACGTGGACCAGCTGCCGAGCGTCGGCGCGGGCGAGGTCCTGCGCGACATGCTCAGCGAGCAGAGCCCCGTCCCCGCCGTCCGGCTCACCCACATCTTCCGCCAGGCCAAGCAGTCCGGCGTCGTCACGAACGCCCACCGCATCAACTCCGGGGTGCCGCCCATCACCCAGGGCCTCAGCGACTTCTTCCTCTTCGTGGAGGACGAGACCGAGGACGCGGGGCGGGTCACGGTGGACGTGGCCGCGCACCGCATCCCGGCGAAGTTCGGCCTCGACCCGCGCCGCGACGTCCAGGTGCTCGCGCCCATGCACCGCGGCCCCGCGGGCGCGGGGAACCTGAACGGCCTGCTCCAGCAGGCCATCACCCCCAGCAGACCGGACGTACCGGAGAAGCGCTTCGGCGGCCGGGTGTTCCGCGTCGGCGACAAGGTCACCCAGATCCGCAACAACTACGAGAAGGGGCAGAACGGCGTCTTCAATGGCACCGTCGGAGTAGTCACCTCGCTCGACTCCGATGAGCAGCGGCTCACGGTCCTTACGGACGAGGACGAGGAGATTCCGTACGACTTCGACGAACTGGACGAACTGGCCCATGCGTACGCGGTCACCATCCACCGCTCCCAGGGCAGCGAGTATCCGGCGGTGGTGATCCCCGTGACCACGGGGGCATGGATGATGCTGCAACGAAATCTGCTCTATACGGCGGTCACGCGCGCCAAGAAGCTGGTCGTCCTGGTCGGTTCGCGCAAGGCTCTGGGACAAGCGGTGCGCACGGTCTCCGCGGGCAGACGCTGTACGGCCCTGGACTTCCGGCTCGCCGGAGGCCGTGGTTCCACCCCCGGAGCCACCCCCGGATCGACCCCTGGATCCACCCCCCGAAATTTTGATCGATCAAACGAGTAGGAAAGGTCACACACCACTTCCGCAACCGGGCACAGGGGGGCAGGATGAGTAAGTTGGCGGCACTCAGTGCCGCCAATAGGCCCAATGGTCGACCCCGAGTGCACTCTCCAGGGCCAAATGGGGGATGGTAGAGACAGTCAGGGCACCTCGAAGAAGAGGCACAACGTCGGTGAGGGATGACGTGAGCGACAACTCTGTAGTACTGCGGTACGGCGATGGCGAGTACACCTACCCGGTGATCGATTCGACTGTCGGCGACAAGGGCTTCGACATCGGGAAGCTCCGCGCCCAAACCGGTCTGGTGACCCTGGACAGCGGCTATGGCAACACCGCCGCCTATAAATCCGCCATCACCTACCTCGACGGCGAGCAGGGCATCCTGCGGTACCGCGGCTATCCGATCGAGCAGCTGGCCGAGCGCTCCACCTTCACCGAGGTGGCGTACCTGCTGATCAACGGCGAACTGCCGAAGGTCGACGAGCTCGCCAGCTTCAAGAACGAGATCACGCAGCACACGCTGCTGCACGAGGACGTCAAGCGGTTCTACGACGGCTTCCCGCGTGACGCCCACCCGATGGCGATGCTGTCGTCCGTGGTCAGCGCGCTGTCGACGTTCTACCAGGACAGCCACAACCCGTTCGACGAGGAGCAGCGCGACCTCTCGACGATCCGCCTGCTCGCCAAGCTTCCGACGATCGCGGCGTACGCCTACAAGAAGTCCGTGGGCCACCCGGTCGTCTACCCGCGCAACGACCTCGGCTACGTCGAGAACTTCCTGCGCATGACCTTCTCGGTGCCGGCCGCCGAGTACGACCTGGACCCGGTCGTCGTCTCCGCGCTCGACAAGCTCCTGATCCTGCACGCGGACCACGAGCAGAACTGTTCGACCTCCACCGTGCGTCTGGTGGGCTCGTCGCAGGCGAACATGTTCGCCTCGATCTCCGCCGGCATCTCGGCCCTCTGGGGCCCGCTGCACGGTGGCGCCAACCAGTCCGTCCTGGAGATGCTCGAGGGCATCAAGCAGGACGGCGGCGACGTCGACAACTTCATCCGCAAGGTGAAGAACAAGGAAGACGGCGTGAAGCTCATGGGCTTCGGGCACCGCGTCTACAAGAACTTCGACCCCCGGGCGAAGATCATCAAGGCGGCGGCGCACGACGTCCTCTCGGCTCTCGGCAAGGACGACGAGCTGCTGGACATCGCCCTCAAGCTCGAGGAGCACGCGCTGGCCGACGACTACTTCGTCGAGCGCAAGCTCTACCCCAACGTGGACTTCTACACGGGCCTCATCTACCGCGCGATGGGCTTCCCGACCGAGATGTTCACCGTGCTGTTCGCGCTCGGCCGTCTTCCGGGCTGGATCGCGCAGTGGCACGAGATGATCAAGGAGCCGGGATCCCGCATCGGGCGCCCGCGCCAGATCTACACCGGTGAGGTTCTCCGGGACTTCGTCCCGGTCGAGGGTCGCTGACCCGCACGCCGTAGGCGCGCGACAGAGCGCGCCAAGCGAAAAGCGCCCCGCCGCCGATCCCCCCACGGGTCGGCGGTCGGGGCGCTTTCCTGTTTCCCGGTGCGGATTCCCCCCACGGGATCCGGCCGGGCGTCTGTGGTGGCAGCGCGCCAGTTGTGCTGTCGTCCTGCGATCTGCCGGGACGCGTACGTACCAGGAGGGCCGCTCAAGCTCCCCGGTGCACGTGTCCCGGCCAACGCATTCCTAGGAACATCCCCCAAGATGTCCCCGATGTCTAGAGACGTCCCCCAAGACGTCCCCGGCATCGCCTCTTAGACTCACGAGCCCCCCGAATGGTTACGTTGGGATCGCTGTGATCTGCGTCTCCTGCATATGTCCTGTACATGCGCAAGAGTTCCGATATGCCGATCAAGACTCGTACGTGAGAATGCTGCAACCAGTATGTGAAGAGACTATGTGAAAGTCCTGAGACGGAGGCTGTTGGTGACGACAAAGACTGAAGAAAAAGCCATCGCCGCCCCCGCGATCATCGGGTTCAGGAGTCCGGCCGCGGCCAGCGGCAGCGCGGCCACGTTGTAGCCGAAGGCCCAGAAGAGATTGCCCTTGATCGTGGCGAGGGTCTTACGGGAGAGCCTGATCGCGTCGGCGGCCCCGCGCAAGTCCCCGCGCACCAGCGTCAGATCGCTCGCCTCGATGGCCGCGTCCGTGCCCGTGCCCATCGCCAGGCCCAGATCGGCGGTGGCGAGCGCGGCGGCGTCGTTGACCCCGTCCCCGACCATCGCGACGACCTTGCCCTCGTCCCGCAGCCGCCGTACGACATCGACCTTGTCCTCGGGCAGGACCTCGGCGTACACGGCGTCCGCCCCGATGCCGACCGCCTTCGCCACCGCCTGGGCGACGGCCCGGTTGTCCCCGGTGAGCAGCACCGGCGTCAGGCCCAGGGCGCGCAGCTCGCGCACCGCCTCGGCGCTGGTGTCCTTGACCGTGTCGGCGACGGTGAGGACACCGCGTGCCACGCCGTCCCAGGCGACCAGGACGGCTGTACGTCCCGCCGCCTCGGCCCCGGCCTTGAACGCCGCCACCGAGGCGAGCCCCTCGACCCCCGCCTCCGCGAGCAGCCGCTCACGCCCCACGAGCACCAAGTGGCCTTCCACCGTGCCGCGCACGCCGGACCCCGCGACGTTCTCGAACCCCTCCACGGCGGGCAGAGCGCCCGCCTGAAGCCCCAACTCCGCGGCGGCGCCCGCCGCGACCGCCCGCGCCACCGGGTGCTCGGAGGCGTGCTCCAGGGCCCCCGCGAGCCGCAGCAGCTGCTTCTCCTCGGTCTCGTCGGCCGCGTACACGTCCCGCAGCGTCATCCGCCCCGTCGTCACCGTCCCGGTCTTGTCCAGGACGACGGTGTCCACCCGGCGTGTGGATTCGAGGACTTCGGGGCCCTTGATGAGGATGCCGAGCTGTGCACCGCGCCCCGTGCCGACCATCAGGGCGGTCGGCGTCGCCAGGCCGAGGGCGCACGGGCAGGCGATGATCAGGACGGCGACGGCCGCCGTGAAGGCGGCGGTCGCGTCGCCGGTGGCGCCGAGCCAGCCGCCGAGCGTGGCGGTGGCGATCATCAGGACGACCGGCACGAAGATCCCGGCTATCCGGTCGGCGAGGCGCTGCACCTGGGCCTTGCCGGTCTGCGCGTCCTCGACGAGCCGGGCCATCCTGGCCAGTTGGGTGTCGGAGCCGACCCGCGTGGCCTCGACGACGAGCCGCCCCGACAGGTTCGTGGTCGCCCCGGTCACCGCGTCGCCCGCGGCCACGTCCAGCGGGACGGACTCACCGGTCAGCATCGAGACGTCGACCGCGGACGCGCCGTCGACGACGGTGCCGTCGGTCGCGACGGTCTCTCCGGGGCGTACGACGAAACGGTCGCCGACCACGAGCCGCGCGACCGGGACCCGGACCTCGGCGCCGTCCCGCAGCACGGCCGCGTCCTTGGCGCCCAGTTCGAGCAGGGCCCGCAGCGCCGAGCCCGCCTTCCGCTTCGCGCGGGCCTCCAGCCAGCGCCCGAGGAGGATGAACGTGATGACGCCCGCGGCGACCTCGAGATAGAGCGTGGAGGATGCGTCGGCGCGCGACACCGTGAACTCGAAGCCGTGCCGCATCCCCGGCATCCCCGCGTCCCCGAGGAACAGCGCCCACAGCGACCAGCCGAACGCGGCGAGCGTGCCCACCGACACCAGCGTGTCCATGGTCGCGGCGCCGTGCCGCAGGTTCGTGAACGCCGCCCTGTGGAAGGGGAACCCGCCCCAGACGACGACGGGCGCGGCCAGGGTCAGCGAGAGCCACTGCCAGTTGTCGAACTGCAGCGAGGGGACCATCGCCAGGAGGACGACGGGCAGGGAGAGGAGCGCCGAGCCGATGAGCCGCTGGCGAAGGGTGTCGGGCTCGGTGATGTCCGCGGTCGTGGCCGGTGCCTCGGGCTCGGGAGCGGCGGGCACCAGCTCCTGCGCGGTGTAGCCGAGCTTCTCGACCGTCGCGATCAGCTGCCCGACCTCGACCCCTTCCGCGTACGAGATCTTCGCCTTCTCCGTGGCGAGGTTGACCGACGCGGTCACGCCCTCCACGCGGTTCAGCTTCTTCTCGATGCGGGCGGAGCAGGAGGCGCAGGTCATTCCGCCGACGGCGAGTTCGACTTCGTTCATGGCTCTTTCGTACGTCTGGGGTGAAGCGGCTGCGGGCCCTGTGACGGTGTCACAGGGCCCGGGGTACCCGGCAAGGGGAGAGTCAGGCCTTGCTGACACCGGCGAGTTCGTAGCCCGCCTCGTCGACCGCGGCGCGGACCGCGGCCTCGTCGAGCGGGGCCTCGGAGATCACGGTCACCTGGCCGGTGGCGGCCACCGCCTTGACCGAGCTGACGCCGGCGATCTCGGAGATCTCGCTGGAGACGGCACCCTCGCAGTGGCCACAGGTCATGCCGGTCACCTCGTACACGGTCGTCACGGCACCCTGCGGCGTCCCGGCGGCGCCGTCCGAGTGGCAGGAACCGCTGGGGGAGCAGCAGGAGCCGGAGGTCTCGGCCTGCGGGAGCTCGGTCTGGGCGCTCATGTCGTTCTCCTCGGTGATCGGTGAGGGTGCGGCGTGTGTGCGTGCGTATGCGTCGTAATGTGCAGGAGTGGTCCCGGTGTTCCCGGAGACCCCCTGACACTCACCACACTATACCCCTAGGGGGTACACCTCAACGGGGTGGCCACCGCGGAGGGCGAGGGTGGTGTCCCACCGGGGCGTTCAGTCTCTGCGTCCGCGGTTGCGCGGCCGCGCGGCGACCCAGGCGCGGATGGTGTCCGCGTACCAGTAGGGCTTCCCGGACTCCACGTGGTCGGGTTCGGGAAGCAGACCGTGCTTGCGATAGGAGCGCACGGTGTCCGGCTGCACCCGGATGTGTGCGGCGATGTCCTTGTAGGACCAGAGCCTTCGGTCGGTCATCAGTGGCACCTCCCTGCGGGCGCCGCAGGGGCGGCTCGGGGGGAGCCGTCGGGGGAGCTGCGGCGCGACGCTGGCGATCACTCAGCCTGTGCCCGGTGAACGACGCGGAGTTGAGGCAGGAGGGCGGCTGTCGACCGGCTGTGACGGAAGACCCGCGTAGGCGGGACATGTGTGACAGGAAGAGGTTGTTTGTGACGCTTGTGATGCATCCGGGGGCGCGGTGGTGCGGCGCACGACAGGCGCACGGATGCGGAGAGTGAGGCGGAGAGTGAGGCGGAGAACGTAAGCGGGGTGGACCGGGCCCGCTGCGCCGGGCCCGGTCCACCGGCTTCCCTGCATCCCCCGTGCCCTGACGGCAACGAAGGTTCCCCCGCGCCAGATGGCTCGAAGGCAACAGACTGCCTCCGACGGGGTCCGGCGTATTGGAAAAAACCGCACCGCACCGCGCGGCAGTCGGCGACGCGCGGCCTCAGGTGAGGATCAGGCTCGTCGGCTCGTCCGTGAGCCGGTCGGCCGACTGCGGGCCGCCGCCCGGCGCCCGGAGCGCGCGCCGCATCACGGCGAACTCGCGCGGCGTGCAGCCCGTCATGGCCCTGAACTCGCCGCTCAGATGCGCCTGGTCGTAGAAGCCGCAGAGCGCGGCCGTCTCCGCCTGGGTGCGCCCCGCCACCAGCATCCGCCGCGCCCGCTGGAGCCGCAGGACCCGCCCCGCAGCCTTGGGTCCGATGCCGATCTGCTCCCGGAAGCGGTTCTCCAGCTGGCGTACGCTCCAGCCGACCTCCTCGGCGATGTGCCCCACGGGAGCGGCGCCCCGGGTGCGCACCAGCTCGCTCCACGCCCGCACCGTGCGCTCGCAGGACGGCGGCCCGGCCTTCGACCAGCGGGCGAAGACGTCGTCGAGGAGGGCGAAGCGCTCGCGCCACGAGGGCAGCGCGCCGAGCGCCGCGGCGAGTTCCGCCACGCTGCTCCAGCGGCCGGGGCCGGGCCGGACGCCGAGCGCGTCCGGGTCGAGATTCCGGTCCGCCACCTCGTGCAGGGCGGTGCCGAAGAGGGTGAACGCGGCCCAGGGGGCGAGCAGCACCTCGATGCCCGCGAGCCGCCCGTCGTGCTCGCCGACCACCGGTGTCGTGCCGAGCCCCGAGAGCACCGAGACCAGCGTCACCGGCTCCTGCCGCGACTGCCCCGACTGCCGCGCGTGCCCGGATCTCGCGAGCCCGGATATCCGCACCGGATGCTCGAAGCCGAGCATCAGCGTCACCGCGCCGATCGGGACTTCGAGCCTGCGCCGCGGCCGCCCGAGCGCGAGCCGGAAGCCGCGGTAGACGATGATCCCCGGCCGCAGGCGGGGGTGGGGTGACGCGAGTGCGACCTCCCAGCCGTCCACCGGACTAGGCGCCGCAGGAGCGCAGATACGAGCGGGTGCGGCGGGCGATGGGCAGCGGCTTGTCCGGCGGGCACGGGTACATGTCCTGCTCGACGATGGCGAACAGCTCGACGCCCAGCTTCTGGGCCGCCGCGAGGACCGGCTCGATGGCGGGCACCCCGGTCGGCGGCTCGCACATCACACCGCGGGCCACGGCGGGCCCGAACGGCATTTCCTGCGCGCGCACTTCGGCAAGGACCGCCGGGTCGACCTGCTTGAGGTGCAGATAGCCGATGCGTTCGCCGTACGTCTCGATGAGCTTGACGTTGTCACCGCCGCAGTAGGCGTAGTGGCCCGTGTCCAGGCAGAGCGAGACGAGGTCGGAGTCCGTCGCGTCGAGGAAGCGGGTGACGTTCTTCTCGTCGTCGATGTGCGTGTCGGCATGCGGATGGACGACCACGCGCAGGCCGTAGCGCTCGCGCACCTCGTACGCCAACCGCTCGGTCTGGAGCGTGAGCTGACGCCACTGCTCCGGGGTGAGCGTGCGGTCCTCCAGGACCTCGCCGGTCTTGTCGTCGCGCCAGAAGGACGGGATCACGACGAGGTGCTCCGCGCCCATCGCCTGCGCGAGCGCGGCGTTGTCGGCCACATGGGCCCATGTCTTGTCCCATACGGAGGGTCCGTGGTGCAGGCCCGTGAAGACCGTTCCCGCCGACACCTTCAGGCCGCGCTTGTGGGTCTCGGCGGTCAGTACGGCCGGATCCGTGGGCAGATAGCCGTACGGGCCGAGCTCGATCCACTCGTATCCGGAGTCCGCCACCTCGTCGAGGAAACGGCTCCAGGGCACCTGGCCCGGATCCTCGGGGAACCACACCCCCCACGAGTCGGGGGCCGATCCGATCCGGATGCGTGACAGCGTCGTCATGTCCGCCAGCTTTCAGGGCGCCGCGGAACGGTGTCAAGGAGTGGTCCGAATGTAAGGACAATGTGTTGACAGGGTTCGTGGGGCGGAATAGACCTAGGGGAGGGCTCAAGGGGGCGATGCCGAAAGGGAGTGCAGGGTGACCGATCCGTACGACGTCATCACGATGGGCCGGATCGGGGTGGATCTCTATCCCCTGCAGGCCGGGGTGCCGCTCGCCGATGTCAGCACGTTCGGCAAGTTCCTGGGCGGCTCGGCGTCGAACGTCGCCGTCGCCGCCGCGCGGCTCGGCCGCCGGGTCGCCGTCGTCACCCGCACCGGCGAGGACCCCTTCGGGGACTATCTGCACCGGGAGCTGCGGGAGTTCGGGGTCGACGACCGGTGGGTGAGCGGGGTCGCGGGCCTTCCGACCCCGGTGACCTTCTGCGAGGTCTTCCCGCCGGACGACTTCCCGCTCTACTTCTACCGGCAGCCGAAGGCGCCCGACCTGGAGATCCACGAGAAGGAGCTCGACCTCGGCGCGATCGCCTCCGCGCGGGTGTTCTGGATGACGGGCACGGGGCTCTGCGCGGAGCCCAGCAGATCGGCGACCCTGGCCGCGCTCCGCCACCGCGCGAAGGCCGGGCTCACGGTCTTCGACCTCGACTGGCGGCCGATGTTCTGGGAGCGGGCCGATGAGGCCCGGGACTTCTACGCACAGGCGCTCGCGCAGGCCACCGTCGCGGTGGGCAACATCGACGAGGTCGAGATCGCCACCGGAGTGCGCGAACCGATCGCCGCCGCCTGTGCGTTGCTGGAGTCCGGCGTCGAACTCGCCGTGGTCAAGCAGGGCCCCAAGGGGGTGCTCGCCATGAACAGCTCGGGCGATGCCGTGGAGGTGCCGCCGCTGCCCGTGACGGTGCTCAACGGCCTCGGGGCCGGGGACGCCTTCGGCGGGGCGCTGTGTCACGGGCTGCTCGCCGGCTGGGAGTTGGAGCGGATCATGCGGTACGCCAACGCGGCGGGGGCGATCGTCGCGTCCCGCCTGGAGTGTTCGTCCGCGATGCCGTTCCCGGACGAGGTCGAGGCGGCGCTCGCCGCGGGAGCCGTGGCCCATGATTGACCTCGCCGAACTCGTCAGGACCCGGGCCCAGCACCCCGAGGCCATCGCGGAGGCCGCAGCCCGGCGCCCCCGGCGTCCGCTCCTCGGTGACAGCGGGCGGCTGATGATCATCGCTGCCGACCACCCCGCACGGGGCGCCCTCTCCGTCGGCGGGGACAAGCTGGCCATGGCCAACCGCGGTGACCTCCTGGAGCGGCTCTGCCTCGCGCTCTCACGCCCCCGCGTGGACGGCGTGCTGGCCACCGCCGACATCCTCGAAGACCTCCTCCTGCTCGGCGCGCTCGACGGCAAGGTCGTCATGGGGTCGATGAACAGGGGCGGGCTCGCAGGCGCCTCGTTCGAGCTGGACGACCGGTTCACCGGCCACCGGGCCGAGGACATCGACCGGCTCGGGTTCGACGCGGGCAAGCTCCTGCTGCGCGTCGACCACGAAGACCCCGGCTCGCTGACCACCCTGTACTCCAGCGCCCGTGCTATCGACGCCATGGCCGCCCGGAAGCTGCCCGTCTTCGTCGAGCCGTTCCTCTGCCGCCGCGCCTCCGCCGGCGGTCCGCCGCGGAGCGACCTGAGCGCCGAGGCCGTCACCACGTCCATCGCCATCGCGTCGGGGCTCGCCGGGACATCGGCGTACACCTGGCTGAAGGTCCCCGTGACCGAGAATCCGGACGACATGGCGCAGGTCATGGAGGCCTCGACGCTGCCCGCCGTCCTCCTCGGGGGCGATCTCGGTGACGACAGCGAAGCCGCGTACGAGAAGTGGCGCGGCGCGCTCCAACTGCCGACCGTGCACGGGCTCGTGGCCGGGCGCACGCTGCTGTACCCGGCCGACGGCGATGTGGCGGGCGCCGTCGACACCGCTGTCGGACTGCTGTAGGAGGGCCCCATGACGTACGTACCGAAGGGCAGCGCGGCCGAGGGGCCGTACGCTCTCGAACTCGACCCCAAGCGGTCCGGTCTGGTCTATTCCGCGCTGCGCGTGGTCGACATCGAACCGGGCGCCACGCACTCCTTCGCCACCGGGGAGAGTGAATGGATCGTGCTCCCGCTGACCGGCGGCTGTACGGTGCACGCGGAAGACGAGATCATCGAACTGCTGGGCCGGGACAGCGTGTTCAGCGGAGTGAGCGACTTCGCCTACGTGCCCCGTGACGCCCACATCCAGATCGCCTCCGGCGCGGGAGGCCGCTTCGCCCTGGCAGGAGCGAAGTGCGAGCGTCGACTCCCCGCCCGCTACGGCTCCGCGCCGGAGGTTTCCGTCGAGCACCGCGGCAGCGGCACCTGTGCCCGCGAGGTCCGCAACTTCGCGTCCGCCGACGCCTTCGACTGCGACCGCCTCATCGCGGTCGAGGTGATCACGCCCGGCGGCAACTGGTCCTCGTACCCGCCGCACAAGCACGACGAGCACCGTCCGGGCGTCGAGGCCGAGCTCGAGGAGATCTACTACTTCGAGATCGAGACCGGCGACGGAGGGCAGGAGGGCTTCGGCTACCAGCGGGTCTTCCCGTCGCGCCCCGGCGGCACCGACGTCCTCGCCGAGGTCCGGACGGGCGACGCCGTGCTCGTGCCCGACGGCTGGCACGGCCCGTCGATCGCCCAGCCGGGGCACAGCATGTACTACCTGAACGTGATGGCAGGACCCGGCGACGAGCGGGAGTGGAAGATCTGCTTCCATCCCGATCACACGGAGGGATACCGATGACCTCGATCAGGCTGACCACCGCACAGGCCCTCGTCCGCTTCCTGTCCCGGCAGTTCACCGAGCGCGACGGGCAGCGGCAGCGGCTCATCGGCGCCACCTGGGGCATCTTCGGGCACGGGAACGTGGCGGGCATCGGCCAGGCACTCGTCGAGTACGGCGACGCCATGCCCTTCCACCAGGGCCGCAACGAACAGGCCATGGTGCACGCCGCCGTCGGGTACGCCCGCCAGTCGGGCCGCCTGTCCACGCACGCCGTCACCACCTCCATCGGCCCCGGCGCGACCAACCTCGTCACCGGCGCCGCGCTCGCGACGATCAACCACCTCCCGGTGCTCCTGCTGCCGGGCGACACCTTCGCGACCCGCCCCGCCGACCCGGTGCTCCAGCAGCTCGAAGTCCCGTACGCGGGCGACGTGTCGGTCAACGACTGTCTGCGCCCGGTGTCGAAGTACTTCGACCGGATCACCCGGCCCGAGGCCCTGATCCCGGCCGCGCTCGCCGCGATGCGCGTGCTCACCGACCCGGCGGACACCGGCGCCGTCACGCTCGCGCTGCCGCAGGACGTGCAGGCGGAAGCCTTCGACTGGCCGGAGGAGTTCTTCGCGGAGAGGGTGTGGGGCGTACGCCGTCAGGCGCCCGATCCGCGCGAACTGGCCGCCGCCGCGACGGCCGTGCGCGAGGCGCGGCGCCCGCTGATCGTCGCGGGCGGCGGAGTCCACCACAGCGCGGCCGAGGACGCGCTGCGGGAGTTCGCGGACGCGACCGGGATCCCCGTCGCCTCCACCCAGGCGGGCAAGGGGTCCCTGCGGTTCGACCACCCGGCGGACGTCGGCGGCATCGGGCACACCGGCACGGCCACCGCCGACGAACTCGCCTGCACCGCCGACCTGGTGATCGGCGTCGGCACCCGCTACAGCGACTTCACCACCGCGTCCGGCACGCTCTTCACGGCGCCGGACGTCCGCTTCCTGAACCTCAACGTCACCGCGTTCGACGGCCACAAGATGGCGGGTGCGCCCCTGGTCGCGGACGCGCGCGCGGGCCTCGAAGCCCTGACCGGCGCCCTGGAGGGGTGGCGCGTGCCGCCCGCGTACGTCGCCGAGTACACCGAGGACAAGGTGCGCTGGGAGCAGCGCGTCGACGCGGCGTACGCGGCCGACGAGCCCGACGTGCGCCCCACGCAGCTCCAAGTCCTGGGCCTCCTGGATGAGTTGGTCACCGACGAGGACGTGGTCATCAACGCGGCCGGGTCGCTCCCCGGAGATCTCCACAAGCTGTGGAGGGCGCGCTCGCCCCGGCAGTACCACGTCGAGTACGGCTACTCCTGCATGGGATACGAGATCCCCGCGTCGATCGGCGTCGCGCTGGCGGCACCGGACCGCCCCGTCTGGGCGCTGGTGGGCGACGGGACGTATCTGATGATGCCCACCGAGATCGTCACGGCGGTCCAGGAGAACGTCCCGATCAAGGTCGTGATCCTGCAGAACCACGGGTACGCGTCCATCGGCGGGCTCTCCGAGTCCGTGGGCGGCGAGCGGTTCGGCACCGCCTACCGCTTCCGGGAGCCGGACGGGACGTACACGGGCGCCCCGCTGCCCGTCGATCTCGCGGCCAACGCGGCCTCGCTCGGGATGCACGTGATCCGCGCCAAAACAGTCGTTGACCTGCGCGATGCCCTCGCCGAAGCGCGGGCGGCCGACCGCCCCACATGTGTCTACGTGGAGACGGAAACGGCAGACACAGTGTCGCCCCCGCCCCCGGCGCAGGCGTGGTGGGATGTGCCCGTGGCCGAGACCGCGGACCGACCGTCGGCGATCAAGGCCAGGAAAGAGTACGACCGGCACGTCTCAGCCCGACGCCGCCACCTGTGAGAGTAGGGATGCTTGTCATGACGAAGACCGTCAATCACTGGATCGGTGGGAAGACCGTCGAGGGTGCGTCAGGTGCGTACGGTCCGGTGACCGACCCGGCGACCGGCGCCGTCACCACGCAGGTCGCCTTCGCGAACGTGGACGAGGTGGACGCCGCCGTCGCCTCCGCGCGCGAGGCGTACGCCACGTGGGGCAAGTCGTCCCTGGCCAAGCGCACCTCGGTCCTCTTCGCCTTCCGCGCGCTTCTCGACGCCAACCGTGACGCGATCGCCGAGCTGATCACCGCCGAGCACGGCAAGGTGCACTCGGACGCGCTCGGCGAGGTCGCCCGCGGTCTGGAGATCGTGGACCTCGCCTGCGGGATCACGGTCCAGCTCAAGGGCGAGCTGTCGACGGAGGTGGCATCGCGCGTGGACGTCTCGTCGATCCGCCAGCCGCTTGGCGTCGTCGCGGGCATCACGCCGTTCAACTTCCCGGCCATGGTGCCGATGTGGATGTTCCCGCTGGCCATCGCGTGCGGCAACACCTTCGTCCTGAAGCCGTCGGAGAAGGACCCCTCGGCCGCGATGAAGATCGCGGAGCTGCTCTCCGAGGCCGGGCTCCCGGACGGCGTCTTCAACGTCCTGCACGGCGACAAGGTCGCTGTCGACCGCCTCCTGGAGCACCCGGATGTGGCGGCCGTCTCCTTCGTCGGCTCCACGCCGATCGCCCGCCACATCCACACCACCGCGACCGCCAACGGCAAGCGCGTCCAGGCTCTCGGCGGCGCCAAGAACCACATGCTGGTCCTGCCGGACGCGGACCTCGACGCGGCGGCGGACGCGGCCGTGTCGGCGGCGTACGGCTCGGCGGGCGAGCGCTGCATGGCGATCTCGGCCGTGGTCGCGGTCGGCTCGATCGGCGACGAGCTCGTCGCGAAGATCAAGGAGCGGGCCGAGAAGATCAAGATCGGCCCCGGCAACGACCCCACGTCGGAGATGGGCCCGCTCATCACGGCGGCGCACCGCGACAAGGTCGCCTCGTACGTCACCGGCGCCGCGGCCGAGGGCTGCGAGGTCGTCCTGGACGGCACCGGCCACACGGTCGAGGGCTTCGAGGACGGCCACTGGATCGGCCTCTCGCTCCTGGACCGCGTACCGGTGACGGCGAACGCGTACAAGGACGAGATCTTCGGCCCCGTCCTTTGCGTGCTGCGGGTCGACACCTACGAGGAGGGCGTGGCGCTGATGAACGCCTCCCCCTTCGGCAACGGCACCGCGATCTTCACGCGTGACGGCGGCGCCGCGCGGCGCTTCCAGCTGGAGATCGAGGCGGGCATGGTCGGCGTGAACGTCCCGATCCCGGTGCCGGTCGGCTACCACTCCTTCGGTGGCTGGAAGGACTCGCTCTTCGGGGATCACCACATCTACGGAAATGACGGGACGCACTTCTACACCCGGGGCAAGGTGGTCACCACCCGCTGGCCCGACCCGTCGGACGCCCCCGAGGGTGTGGACCTCGGGTTCCCGCGCAATCACTGAGGGCACACAGAGGGCACACAGAGGGCCCGTGTACCGCGACGGCGGTATGCGGGCCCTCTCGCCTACTCCCCAGGTAGACAACCGGGTTCAACCCACCGGCTGCCTCGGTTGTCGGCCCTCGCCCGTACGGTTGACGCATGGATCTACGACTGCCCAAGCTGCCCAAGCGCAGACTGCTCGCCGCGGTGGCCGCCGTCGCGCTGCTCGCGGGCGCGGGCACCTGGACGGCGGTGGCCTCGGACGACGGGCCCGCCGTGCACCGCTCGGACCGCATGATGCGGATGCCGGGCGCGGGCGGCGCGAAGATCGACACTTCGTACTTCACCGCGGGCGACCCGACGGCGAAGCGCCCCGCCGTCCTCATCGGCCACGGCTTCGGCGGCAGCAAGGACGACCTGACCGCCCAGGCCGAGGGCCTGGCCGAGAAGGGGTACGCGGTCCTGACCTGGTCCGCCCGCGGCTTCGGCAAGTCCACCGGCAAGATCGGGCTCAACGACCCGAAGGGCGAGGTCAACGACGCCACGCACCTGATCGACTGGCTGGCGACCCGCCCCGAGGTCCAGCTGGACAAGAAGGGCGACCCCCGCGTCGGCATGACCGGCGCCTCGTACGGCGGGGCGGTCTCCCTCCTCACCGCCGGGTACGACAAGCGCGTGGACTCCGTCGCCACCCAGATCACGTACTGGAACCTCAGCGACGCCCTCTTCCCGAACGGCGTGTTCAAGAAGCTCTGGGCCGGCCTGTTCATCAACACCGGCGGCGGCTGCGAGCGGTTCGAGAAGCGGCTCTGTGAGATGTACAACCGCGTCGCGGTGAACGGCAAGCCGGACGCCGAGGCCCGCAAGCTCCTCGCCGAGCGCAGCCCCGAGGCCGTCGGCGACCGCATCAAGGTGCCCGCCCTGCTCATGCAGGGCCAGACCGACTCCCTCTTCCCGCTCGGCCAGGCCGACGCCACGGCCAAGGCGATCCGGAAGAACCACGCACCGGTCTCCGTCGACTGGATCTCGGGCGGCCACGACGGCGGCGACCGCGAGGTCGGGCGGGTCAACGCCCGCGTCGGGTCGTGGTTCGACCGCTATCTGAAGGACGACAAGAGCGCGGACACCGGCCCCGCCTTCCGCGTCACGCGCACCGGAGGCATCGACTCCACCGACGGCGCGGCGCAGCTGCGGGGCGCGAGCGGCGACACGTACCCCGGCCTGGAGAGCGGGCAGCGGGACATCGCGCTCAGCGGGCGCGAGCCGCAGCGCGTCGAGAACCCCGCGGGCGCCGCGCCGCCCGCCATCTCCGCGCTCCCGGGCGCGGGCGGCGGCGGACTGGGCCAGCTCTCCTCGCTGGGCGTCGGCGTCTCCCTCGACTTCCCCGGCCAGCACGCCGCGTTCCAGTCGGCGCCGCTCAAGGACGACCTGCGGATCACCGGATCACCGAAGGTGCGGGTGCACGTCAAGTCCAGCAGCGAGGACGCCGTGCTCTTCGGGAAGGTGTACGACGTGGGGCCCGGCGGCGGTCAGAAGGTGCTGCCCTCGCAGCTCGTCTCGCCGATCCGGGTGGAGGGCGCGAAGGAGGGCAAGGACGTCGAGCTCACCCTGCCCGCCGTCGACCACGACCTGCAGAAGGGCCACCGCCTTCGCCTCGTCCTCGCCTCGACGGACCTGGGATACGCCTCTCCGACGCAGCCCGCCACGTACGCCGTGTCCGTGAAGAGCGACCTTTCGGTCCCCACGGCGCCCGGCGTGAAGACGGCGGCGACGCCGCTGCCCGCCTGGGTGTGGTGGCTCCCGGCGTCCGGAGCGGTGATCGCGGCGCTCCTCCTGCTCACCGCGCGGCGGCGGACGGCGGCGCCCGCGCCGGACCCGGAGCTCGCGGAAGTGCCGCTGACGATCACGGACTTGAGCAAGCGGTACGCCAAGTCCGTGGACCGTTACGCGGTGCGTGACGTCTCCTTCAGCGTCGAGAAGGGGCAGGTGCTCGGTCTCCTGGGCCCGAACGGCGCGGGCAAGACGACGACCCTGCGCATGCTCATGGGCCTCATCCGCCCCGACGAGGGCGAGATCCGCGTCTTCGGGCAGGCGATCAGGCCCGGCGCCCCGGTCCTCTCCCGGGTCGGCGCGTTCGTCGAGGGCGCGGGCTTCCTGCCGCACCTCTCAGGCCGCGAGAACCTGGAGCTGTACTGGAAGGCCACCGGCCGCCCCGCCGAAGACGCCCGCATGGACGAGGCGTTGGAGATCGCCGGGCTCGGCGACGCGCTGGCCCGCGCGGTGCGGACGTACTCGCAGGGCATGCGGCAGCGGCTCGCGATCGCCCAGGCGATGCTCGGCATGCCGGACCTGCTGATCCTCGACGAACCGACGAACGGCCTGGACCCGCCACAGATCCGCGAGATGCGCGAGGTGATGATCCGGTACGCCGAGGGCGGCCGCACGGTCATCGTCTCCAGCCATCTCCTCGCCGAGGTCGAGCAGTCCTGCACGCACCTGGTGGTCATGGACCGCGGCCGGCTGATCCAGGCGGGCCCGGTCGCCGAGATCGTCGGCTCCGGCGACACGCTCCTGGTGGGTCTCGCGGACGACATCGCCGACCCCATGGTCGACAAGGTGGCCGCGCTGCCCGGCGTCGCGTCGGCGGTCCGCGCGGACGGCGGCCTCCTGGTGCGCCTCGACGGCACGGACGGCGCGAGCGCCGCACGGCTCCTTCCCGAACTGGTGCGCCTGGAGCTGCCCGTGGAGTCCATGGGCCCGCACCGCCGCCTCGAGGACGCGTTCCTGACCCTGATCGACGGAGGCACCGCATGAGCGCCACAGCCACGGAGCCGGGCACGGAACGCGCCACGGCCCCCGGATACCGCCCCGGCCGCACGCTGCCGCTGCGCGTCGAGGCCGTCCGCCAGCTGAAGCGGCGCCGGACCCTTGTGATGGCCGGGGTGATGGGCCTGCTGCCCTTCGTCCTCGTCCTCGCGTTCACCATCGCCGGGTCTCCGGAGAGCCGCAGCGGCCGGGTGACACTGATGGACACGGCCACGGCGTCCGGCGGCAACTTCGCGGCGACGTGCCTGTTCGTGTCGGCGGGCTTCCTCCTGGTCATCCCCGTCGCACTGTTCTGCGGGGACACGGTCGCATCGGAGGCGAGCTGGTCGTCCCTGCGCTATCTCCTGGCGGCTCCCGTCCCGCGGGCCCGCCTCCTGTGGTCGAAGCTGGCCGTGGCGCTCGGCCTCAGCGCGGCGGCCATGGTGCTGCTCCCGCTGATCGCCCTGGCGGTCGGGACAGTGGCGTACGGCTGGGGCCCGCTGCAGATCCCGACCGGCGGCGCCCTGCCCGCGGGGACGGCGGCGCAGCGCCTGGTGATCGTCGTGGCGTACATCTTCGTCTCCCAACTGGTCACGGCGGCGCTCGCGTTCTGGCTCTCGACCAAGACGGACGCGCCGCTGGGAGCGGTGGGCGGCGCGGTGGGCCTGACCATCGTCGGCAACGTCCTGGACGCGGTGACGGCACTGGGCAGCTGGCGCGACTTCCTGCCGGCGCACTGGCAGTTCGCCTGGGCGGACGCGATCCAGCCGAGGATGGAGTGGGGCGGAATGATCCAGGGCTCGGCGGTCTCGGTGACGTACGCGCTCGTGCTGTTCGCGTTGGCGTTCAGGGGGTTCGCGCGCAAGGACGTCGTCAGCTGAGGTTCTTGGCGCGGCACCGGCCGGGGTTCCTGCTGCGGCGTCCGTTCCGCGGCTGCGGGGTTTGAGGCGTATGGCGGTGACGCAACCTCATGGGATGGCGGGTACGAGGAGAAGGCCCCAGGTCCTGCCCGGACATCGGGTGCGGGAGGTGCCCAGCCCCGCCGAGCACGACTCGGACCGGTCGTGGCTGCTGGGCGCCGGCGTGGCCCTCGTGAGCGTGACGCTCGTCGTGCTGATCGTCGTCGTGGCGCCGCGCCATCTGCTGGACTGGGACACTTCCGGAGCTCGTGTCCCGGACCGGGCGAAGGCGATCAACGACATACGGGCCACGCTGCTTCAAGGGCTGGCCGGGCTGGCCCTGCTGGTGGGCGCGTTCTTCACCTGGCGGCAGCTGCAGGTGAGCCGCCATGGGCAGCTCACCGGCCGATTCACTGCCGCGGTCGAGCAGTTGGGCCATTCGAGCGTGGGCGTGCGCATCGGCGCGATCTTCGCGCTGGAGCGAATCGCTGTCGACTCCCGGGACGACCGCGGCGCCGTCGTCGAGGTGCTCTGCCTCTTCGCGCAGCGCAACGCGCTCGCCCTGACGCTCGACGCCCGTCCGTCCCCCCGCGCCATCGCGCACAGCCAAGAAGTCGCCCTGGCACACGCGGGAGAAACTCTGCTGGTCATACGCTCCCGGACGTGCACGCGGCGGTCACCGTGCTCGGACGCGCGCCGCGACCCAAAGGTCTTGAACTGCGTCTTCAGCGAGTGGACCTACGGCGCACGATGCTCGATTTCGCGAATCTCGAGGACGCGGACCTGCACTATGCCGATCTGACGAACGTGCACCTACGGGGCGCCAATCTGAAGCGGGTCGACCTGTCCGGGACGTGGCTGGTCAGAGCCGTACTCATGGACGCCGACATGCGGCAGGCCTCCCTGCGGTCCGTACTGCTGTGCTACGCCCGGCTCGACGGCGCCGACCTGCGCGCGACGGACCTCAGCAACGCCGACCTGACGGCGGCGTTCGTCGAGGGCGCGCGATTTGAGTTGGCCGATCTGCGCGGTGCCGTTCTGACGGACACCAACCTGGCCGAGGCCACGCTCACCGGAGCCGTGGCCGACGACACGACGGTCTGGCCCCGCGGATTCGACCCGGCAGCCGCGGGAGTGCTGCCCGCGCACGATGCGCCGCCGCTGCGACCCCTGAGCCTCTTCCCGCAGGACCCGCCCAGCGGGAGTGCGCGCGGCGTTTCGCCGTAGCCGCATCGAGACTCATCCGCAACGTCCCCGAGCGAGCGATCGGGCCACCTCGCGCGTCACAGTCAGGAAAGCCGACGAGCCGAGGGGGACACACATGGGGACCCGGAAGATACGGCAGGGGTTGCTGGCCGTGGTCATGGCGGGCGGGCTGTTGCTCACCGGATGCAGCAGTGGCGGGAACACGGACCGGGCCGTCGACGGCAGCGGCAAGGAGCGGCGCGGCACCGCGCCGATGCCCGCGCCGCCCGCCCCCGACGGGCAGCGGGAGGGCAGTCAACAGGACGGCAAGGAGCGTGACTTCGCGCCGCCCGCGGACTACCTCTCCACCTTCGCCCTGGACGTGGACACCGCCTCCTACGGCTTCGCCCGCCGCACCCTGGCGGAGGGCAGGCTGCCGGACCCGGCGACCGTACGGCCCGAAGAGTTCGTCAACAGCTTCCGCCAGGACTACCCGCGCCCCGAGGGCGACGGCTTCTCGGTGAACGTGGACGGTGCCCGCACCGACGAGCGCGGCTGGTCCCTGATGCGGGTGGGGCTCGCGACCCGCGCGGACGCCTCCGACGGCGAACGCCCGCCCGCCGCCCTAACCTTCGTGATCGACGTCTCCGGTTCGATGGCGGAGCCCGGCCGCCTCGACCTGGTCAAGGAGTCGCTCGGGATCATGACCGACAAGCTGCGCGACGACGACTCCATCGCGCTCGTCACCTTCAGCGACAGCGCGGAGAAGGTGCTGCCCATGACCCGCCTCGGTGACCACCGCGGCAAGGTGCACTCGGCCATCGACGCCATGGAGCCGACCCAGTCCACCAACCTTGAGGCGGGCATCCGCACGGGGTACGACACGGCGGTGAGCGGCCGCCGCGACGGTTCGACCAACCGCGTCGTGCTTCTCTCCGACGCCCTCGCCAACACCGGCGAGACCAGCGCCGACGGCATCCTGGAGCGCATCTCCGACGCCCGCCGCGAACACGGCATCACGCTCTTCGGGGTGGGCGTCGGCAGCGACTACGGGGACGCGCTGATGGAGCGCCTCGCCGACAAGGGCGATGGCCACACCACCTATGTGTCGGACAGCGAGGAGGCCAGGAAGGTCTTCTGCGAGCAGCTCCCCGCCAACATCGAGCTGCGCGCCCGCGACGCCAAGGCGCAGGTCGCCTTCGACCCGCAGACCGTCAAGCAGTTCCGGCTCATCGGGTACGAGAACCGCGAGGTCGCCGACGACGACTTCCGCGACGACAGCGTGGACGGCGGCGAGGTCGGGCCGGGACACACCGTGACCGCGCTGTATGCCGTGCGGATGAGGCCCGGCACCAGCGGGCACGTGGCGACCGCCAACGTCCGCTGGCTCGACCCCGACAGCCGCGACCCGCACGAGGAGTCGAACGAGATCGAGTCGGGTGACCTGGACGGCGGCCTGTGGGACGCGGGCCGCGGGCTGCGGACCGCGGCGGTCGCCGCGTACTTCGCGGACGCGCTGCGGCAGGGGACCTACGCGCAGAGCGAGCCCGGCGACCCGGCGGTGCGGCCCGGCACGGGCACGGGCACGACGACCAACGCCCCCGGGCCGATGTCCACCTCCACCGGGTCCGACGGGTCCACGGGATCCACCGCCTGGCAGCCCCTCCCCGGCGCACCCTCGCTGGCCGATCTGGCAAGGAGCGCCGAGGAGTTGTCGTCGGACGAGGACAAGTCCCTGCGCGACCTCGCGACCGCCGTCCGGCAGGCGGACCGCCTGACCGGCGGATACGGGGACGGCGGAGGCGGGGGAGAGGACGAGGGCGAGATCAGGACGGGCTGAGCGCCTTCGGCTGCCGGTTCGGCTGCCGGGCGCCGCACAGCTCCCGCTCGGCCCGCACCGGATCGTTCGGGAAGCGGAACGACGTCCGCTCCCACGCCCCGGTGACATTGCGCAGGAACCTGCCCGGCGTCATCGGATCCCGCGTCGCCGCCCGCAGCTCGGCGAGCGGCCCGCAGCCGAGTGCCCGGCGTGCGGCGGCGACGCCCGCCGGGTCGAGGCCATCGGGGAGAGGGCCGTGGCCCCGGTCGGCGAAGATCCAGGTGTCCGGGAGCCGCTTGTCGTGGCCCACACGGCCGTCGGCGATGCGCTCGGAGTGGGCGGCCAGCGGGTAGGCGAGGCCGATCGGGTCCAGGGCGGCTCCGTCCAGGGGGACCACCGTGCCGCTGAAGCCGAGGGTGCTGTAGACGCCGGTGACGGTGGGGGAGTTGGCGCCGGCCGGGGTCCTCCCGAGGAACAGGCTCGGTGTGCCCGCGCGGTCGGCTTCGCGTACGAGACGTGCGTAGGTGACGTTGCTCGGGTAGCCCGCGAAGTCGTGGTGGAGGGGGTGGGGGGCCGCGTTCTGCTGGACGTACACCCCGCGCTCGTCCGCGACGCCGCCGGGCCCGATCCGCCCCTCGTAGGGAATCCGCAGCAAGCTCGCGCAGGCCACGGCCCAGATCCCGACGCCCACCGCCGCGATGGCCCACGCGCGCGTGAGCGGCACCAGGAAGACCGGCAGGAGCATGAGAAGGAGACCCGGCAGGAACATCCGGCCGTGCATGAAGTCGCCGCCCACCTTGATGACGTAGACCCAACAGAGGAGCCCTGCGACGACGGGCGCGAGCGCCGGGACCAGGGGAGCGGCGGCGCGCCGCCCCGCCGCCGACGGCAGCAGGGCCGTGAGCAGGAACAGCGCGGGCACCCAGAGGAAATAGGGCCCGGAGAAGTCCCCGAGATAGTCGAAGCCGCGCCCCCACAGGCTCTGCGAGGCCTCCTTGGTCACACCGGGCAGCGGCATCAGCTGCCCGTAGTACCCGACCCGGAAGATCTCGTACGCGACCGGCAGCGCGAGGGCGGCTCCGAGCCCGCCGAGAGCGGCCCGCCGCGAGGGCCGCACCATCAGCCACTGGGCGCCGAGGAAGACGGCGGACACGAGCGCCAGGTCGGGCCGGACGAGAGGGCCGAGCCCGATGACCACACACGTGGCGGGCGAGGGCGCCCGCGTCACGAGCAGCAGCCAGGCCCCCGCGATCCAGCACGTGGCGAGGCCGGTCTCCAGGCCGGAGGTGGCGAAGTCCCAGACGGGCGGCAGCGCGAGCAGCACGAGACAGCCGAGGGGCAGGGCGGCCCTGTCCGCGTACAGCCGCAGCGCCCCGAGCGAGGCGAGGGCGAACCCGGCGGCGGTGAGCAGCAGCCCGCCGTACATCGCCGCCCTCGCGATGTCGAGGCCCGGCAGCCCCGCGAGCACGAGCAGCCACTGCCAGAGGGTGCCGGTGGACGACTCGGCGCGCTCGCCCGCGTTGAAGACGGGGCCGTTGCCGGCCAGGATCTGCCGGACCGTGCGGACGTAGATGTGCCCGTCGTCGGACATCCAGCGGCGGTGGAACCCGGCGACGGCGATGGCGAGGGCCGGGAGCAGACAGAGGACGCCGCGCCGAAGGCTTCGTCCGGCGCTGCGTCGGCTGTTGAGCAGCCCGAGGACGGCGTCGGGCTCGCGGAGGGAGAGTTGCGTCGACGTCATGATCTTTTCATCGGTGCCGGTCAGTACGGGCTTGAGGGATTCTCAGCCCGTCCGGCGTTTGAGGACGAACTCGGCGAAGCCGGTGATCGACGGTACGCGGAGCTCCGGCGCGGCGATGCCCCTAGCGGATCTGCCGCCCCGAGATCGCCCTGGCGATCACAAGCCGCTGGATCTCACTCGTCCCCTCGAAGATCGTGTAGATCTTCGCGTCCCGGTACATCCGCTCCACCGGATGCTCCCTGCTGTACCCGGCGCCCCCGAGCACCTGCACCGCCTTCTCGGTCGCCGAAACGGCCAGCTCTCCGGCCCGCAGCTTCGACATCGAGCCCTGCCCCGCGTCGAACGCCTTGTCGTTCCGCGCCATCCACGACGCCTGCCAGATCAGGAGTCGCACCGCCTCGATCTCGGTCCGCAGATCGGCCAGCGCGAAGGCGATGGACTGGTTCTCGATGATGGGGCGGCCGAAGGCGACCCGGGAGCCCGCGTAGTCGAGCGCGTACTCGTACGCGGCCCGCGCGATGCCGAGGGCCTGCGCCCCCACGGTCGGCCTGCTCACCTCGAAGGTCGCCATCGCCGCCTGTCCGCGGCCCCCGGAACCGGCCTTCGTCCCCTCGCGGGCCCGCGCGAGCCGGGCGTCGAGCCGCTCCTTGCCGCCGAGCAGGCAGTGCCCCGGCACGCGTACGTCGTCCAGGAACACATCCGCGGTGTGCGAGGCCCGCAGCCCCAACTTCCTTATCTTCTTGGCCCCTTCGAGGCCCCGCATGCCGGGCGGCACGATGAACGCCGCCTGCCCCCGCGAGCCGAGGGCCGGGTCGACGGACGCGACCACCACATGGACGTCGGCGATGCCGCCGTTCGTGATCCACGCCTTCTGGCCGGACAGGGTCCATTCGTCGCGCGCCTCGTCGTACGTCGCGCGCGTCCGCATCGCCGACACGTCCGAGCCCGCGTCGGGCTCGGAGACGCAGAACGCCGCGACCTTGGGCTCGTCCTCGTCGCCGAAGCACTGCGGCACCCACTCGGCGAGCTGGTCGGGCGTGCCCGCCGAGAAGATCCCGGCCACCGCGAGCGACGTACCGAACAGGGCCATCCCGATGCCCGCGTCGCCCCAGAACAGCTCTTCGTTGGCGATCTGGAGCGAGAGTCCTGTCGGGTCGCCGAACAGGTCGGCCAGGGACTCGAATCCGTACAGGCCGATCTTCGCGGCCTCCTGGATGACGGGCCAGGGAGTCTCCTCGCGCTCGTCCCACTCGGCGGCCGCAGGCCGCACCACGTCGGCGGCGAAGCCGTGCACCCAGCCGCGCAGGTCCCGCTGTTCCTCGGTCAGTTCGAGCGAGAAGGCCATGGTGTGTTCCCTTCCTGGAGTCGGTGGGCCGGGTCGTGCCGGGTCAGGCCTTCGGGATGTCGAAGTAGCGGGTGAGACCGGCGGCGAACGCCACGTCGCCCACGATCTTGATCTTGCGCATCATGAACATCGTCACGGGGCTCGCGTTGCCGGAGACCAGCTTGAGGAACTCGGCGTCGGCCATGACGAGCGTGACGCGCGGCTCGGCGTCCGAGCGGCCCTCGCGGACGGCGCAGGTGCCCTCCTGGATGTCCGTCTCGTAGACCGCCTCGTCGACACCCGTGATCTTCCAGCGGATCAGGGCCTTGACCGTGCCCGCGGACTCAGGCTTGAACTGGCGGCCCATGCGGCCGAACACCTCTCCCAGGACGCGGGCGCGCAGCTCGCCGTCCTGGGCGATCTCGGTGATCTCCTTGCCGGACAGACCCTTCACGATCTTCGCGAACTCCTCGGGAGTGACGCTCGCGAAGTCCAGACCGGCCACACCTTCCGCACCGCCGACACCGTCCGCCATGGCAATCTCCTTACTCAACAGTAAACTTACTAAGGGGTAAGGTAGCCCCGAGTCTGGGAGGCTGCAAGGGTGACGGTCAACGGGAGAACTGAGGGACGGCGTCGGCGCGTTCCGCGCCAGGAGCGCGAGCAGCAGATCATCGATGTGGCGGTGACGGTCTTCGCCAAGCGCGGCTACCACGCCGCGTCCGTGGACGAGATCGCCGAACTCGCCGGGATCTCCAAGCCGATGGTCTATCTCTACCTGGACTCCAAGGAGGGGCTCTTCCTCGCCTGCCTGCGGCGCGAGGCCGACCGCCTGGTCGCCGCCTTCCAGGGCGCCGCGCAGGCCGGAGGCGGTGCGCCCGAACTGCGCCTGCACGCGGGCCTCTCGGCGTTCTTCGCCTTCGTCGCCGAGCACCGCGACAGCTGGATCGTCCTGCACCGCCAGGCGTCGGAGCTGAGCGAGGCGATCGCGTCCGCCGTCGCCGACGCGCGGCGCGCGGTGATGGCGCAGGTCGCCGGCCTGGTCTGGGACGGCATCGCGGAGAGCGAGGGCGGCACCCAACTGGACGACGAGGACGCCGACTTCGTCGCGCACGCGCTGGTCGGGGCCGCGGACTCGCTCACGGACTGGATGGGCGGCCATCCGGGTCAGTCGCCGGAGGGGGTCACGCTGCGGCTGATGAACATGGTGTGGGTGGGGATGGGGCGGGTCCTTGAGGGGGAGGTCTGGGTGCCGTCGCCCGAGTGAGTGCCCGGTTGTCATCAGGGTGAGCTGTCATCAGGGTGAGCCCGCCCCTCTGATTTCTTCGCTTCCCGCCCCATTGAACTTTCCCTACGCTTGAGTAAGTTGACCTCCCAGTAAGTACGCACCGCATCACCTCTGCACGACCTCTGCACGTCAGCTGGGAGCCGGGAGCCGGGAGCCGTCATGGGCGTACGCAAGGATCTGAAACGGGCGCAGCGCCACAGCGAGCTGGCGGACCGCGCCGCCGTGGAGCTCGTCCGGGACGAGCACGGCACCGTGCGCGAGGCGCGTACGCCCCGGCTCGCGGCGAAGCCCACCGCGGGCAGCACGGCCGACATCCCCTTCGCCAATGCCGCCGAGGCGCCCGACGCGGTGGTCCTGCGCCGCAAGCAGGGCGGCCAGTGGCGTCCGGTCACCGCGGCGGCCTTCGCGCGTGAAGTCACGGCGACCGCGAAGGGGTTGATCGCCGCCGGGCTCGAACCGGGCGGCCGGGTCGCGCTGATGTCCCGTACGCGGTACGAGTGGGCCGTACTGGACTTCGCGATCTGGGCGGCGGGCGGGCAGACCGTGCCCGTGTACGCGACGTCGGCGGCGGAACAGATCGAGTGGATCGTGCGGGACTCCGGCGCGACGCTGCTGATCGCGGAGACGGCGGAGAACGTCACGACGGCCGGGACGGCGGTCGGAGAGCTTGCCGCGCCGCCACGCGTCCTGTGCGTGGACGACGGTGCACTGGCCGAACTAGCCGCCCTGGGCGCCGGGTTGTCGGACGAGGAGGTGACCAAGCGGAGGTCAGCCCTCACCCCGGAATCCATCGCCACCATCTGCTACACGTCGGGCACGACCGGCAAGCCCAAGGGCTGCGTCCTCACCCACGGCAATCTGCACGCCGAGGCCGCGAACACGGTCGACCTGCTGCACCCGATCTTCAAGGAGATCACGGGCCAGGTCGCCTCCACGCTGCTCTTCCTGCCGCTCGCCCACATCCTGGGCCGCACCATACAGATCGCCTGCATGCTCGCCCGGATCGAACTCGGCCACTGCCCGAGCATCAAGCCGGACGAGCTGCGCCCCGAACTGCGCTCGTTCAGGCCGACGTTCGTGGTCGGCGTCCCGTACCTCTTCGAGAAGATCCACGACACGGGGCGCGCGACCGCGGAGAAGATCGGGCGCGGCGCGTCCTTCGACCGGGCCGAGGGCATCGCGGTGCGGTTCGGGGAGGCGTACCTGAACAAGTTCCTCGACAGGCGCGGCCCCGGCCCCTCCGTCGGCCTCTACCTCGGCTGGGCGCTGTACGAACTGCTCGTCTACCGCCGCATCCGCAAGGAGGTCGGCGGCAGGCTGCGCTACGCGATCAGCGGCGGATCGCCCCTCGACCGACGCCTCAACCTCTTCTTCTACGCCGCCGGGATCATCATCTACGAGGGGTACGGCCTGACGGAGACCACGGCCGCGGCGACCATCACGCCGCCGCTGAAGCCCCGCCCCGGCACGGTGGGTCTCCCGGTGCCGGGCACCGCCGTGCGCATCGCGGACGACGGCGAGGTGCTCATCAAGGGCGGCATCGTCTTCGGCTCGTACTGGAACAACCCGGCCGCGACGGACGCCGTGCTGCGGGACGAGTGGTTCGCGACCGGTGACCTGGGGGCGCTCGACGCCGACGGCTACCTCGCGATCACCGGACGCAAGAAGGACATCATCGTCACGTCCGGGGGCAAGAACGTCTCCCCGGCGATCCTGGAGGACCGGCTGCGCAGCCGTGCGCCGGTCGGGCAGTGCATCGTCGTCGGCGACAACCGTTCGTACGTCGGGGCGCTCATCACCCTGGATCCGGAGGCCGTCGAGCACTGGCTGGCCGTGCGCAAGCGCCCGAAGGACACTCCGCTCGCCGAACTGTGCCGCGACCCGAAGATGATCGCGGAGATCCAGAAGGCCGTGGACTATGCCAACGCGGCGGTCTCGCGGGCCGAGTCCATCCGTAAATTCTCCCTGATCGAGGGCGAGTTCACCGAGGACAACGGACTGCTCACCCCGTCGCTGAAGATCAAGCGGCATGCGGTGGCGGCGGCGTACGAGGGCGAGATCGAGGCGCTCTACGGCGAGTGAGGGGGCCGCCTGACCTGCTCCGGACCGTGCGGACGGCTCCGGTGCCCGGTACGCGGCGAGCAAGGTGGCCGCCGCGGACTTCACCAAAACCCTCGCCGGTGATCTCTCCGAGGCCGGATCCCTTCGCTGCGGAGCGCAAGAGTGTCTTCCCGCTCGGGTGGGCGAACCTGTCGGCGGGTTGGTGCATCCGGATGAATCTCACCTGAGGCCCGATCCAGATTTTTCGGAGATCGGTGCTCCGGGGATGTCGAGAACGTGTCATCGGCTCCGTCCCAGGGACATCAGCGGCCACCACCGGCCGCGCGACGCAGAAGGAGAAACCATCATGGCGATTCAGCGGATGGACAACGTCGGCATCGTCGTCGAGGACATGGATGCCGCCATCGCGTTCTTCGTGGAACTCGGGATGGAGCTGGAGGGCAGGGCGGAGGTCAAGGGCCCCGTCGCCGACCAGTGCACCGGGCTCGACGGCGTCCACTGCGACATCGCGATGGTCCGGACCCCGGACGGCCACAGCCGGCTGGAGCTGGCGAGGTACCGCAGCCCCGCGGCGACCAGCGAGGGCCCGCGCAACAAGCCGCACAACATCCTGGGCACGCACCGCGTCATGTTCGCCGTCGACGACCTCGAGGACACCGTTGCCCGCCTGCGCCCTCACGGCGCCGAAGTCATGGGCGAGATCGCCCGGTTCGAGGACAGCTATCTGCTCTGCTACGTCCGCGGCCCGGAGGGCGTCATCGTCGGCCTGGCCCAGCAACTGGGCTGACCCTGGACCTGCGGGCGGCCCGGCGCTTATGCGCCCGCTACCCGCCGCCCGCTAGGTTCCCCGGACGAAGCAAAAAGGCCCTCCCGGAGGGAGGGCCGAACAGGGATCGTGCGAAGCGCCCCCGGCAGGACTCGAACCTGCGGCCAAGCGCTTAGAAGGCGCCTGCTCTATCCACTGAGCTACGGGGGCCGGATGGTGGCCGGTGGCCTGGAGCCCGGGTGGGGACGAGCCGTGACCTTGCCGGGGACAAGGATAGGGCTCCCGGGTCCTTGTCCCTGGTGCTTCGCCTCCGAGGCGCTATGTGGAGGTTCAGTGAAGCGGTCCTGATAATCGCAGGCAGGTACGAATCCCGCATCGCTTTTGGCGTCTCACGCCCCGGGTGTTGTGCACTCGTTATGCCTGCGCCCCAGTCGCCCCTTCCGTCCCGAGTGTCCGATCGGCGCGCAGGGGTGCCCATATGCTTCAGAAAGCCGTCAAAATTGGGCATTCTTCGCATGTGGTGACCTTGGACGTACGGCCTCAACTGCTCGACGCACTCTCCGCCCTGCGCGAGCGTGTCGCCGCCGCACGCTTTCCGCTCCCCCTGGCGGGGGCGCCACGCGCGCGTGCCAACCGGGACGAGCTCCTGGCCCAGCTCGACGACTACTTGGTGCCCCGCCTGCGCGCCCCCGAAGCGCCGCTGCTCGCCGTGATCGGGGGATCGACCGGGGCAGGCAAGTCCACCCTGGTGAACTCCCTCGTGGGGCGGCAGGTCAGCGAGGCGGGAGTGCTGCGGCCGACGACCCGGACGCCGGTCCTCGTATGCCATCCGGAGGATCATCACTGGTTCGCCGGAATGCGGGTACTGCCCGACCTCACGCGCGTGTGGGTGCCTCGTCCCGAGCCCCTGGACGACGAGGACGACGAGGGCGGCGACGGGTGCGAGGATCTGCTGGCCATCGGGCCCGACGGTGAGCGTGCGCTGCGCATCGAGACCGCGGAGACCCTGCCGCAGGGGCTCGCGCTCCTGGACGCCCCCGACGTCGACTCCCTCGTCTCCGACAACCGGATCCTCGCCGCCGAGCTGATCTCCGCCGCCGACGTCTGGGTCATGGTGACCACGGCGTCCCGGTACGCGGACGCCGTGCCCTGGCACCTGCTGCGTTCCGCCAAGGAGCACGACGCCACCCTCGTCACCGTCCTCGACCGGGTGCCGCACCAGCTGGTGGCCGAGGTGTCGCGGCAGTACGGAGCGCTGCTCGCCAAGGCGGGCCTGGGCGATGTGCCGCGCTTCACGGTGCCCGAGCTGCCCGAGTCAGCGGGCGGCGGCGGGCTGCTTCCGTCCACGGCCGTCGCGCCGCTGCGGGCCTGGCTCACCCACCGGTCCCAGGAGCCCCACGCCCGCGCACAGGCCATCGCGCGGACGGCACTCGGCGTCATCCAGTCCCTCAACGTGCGGGTCCCGGAGCTCGCGGGCGCCGTCGCCACGCAGTACGCGGCCGCACTGCGGCTCACCTCCGCCGTCGACGAGGCGTACGGACACGAGCACGCGCGCGTGCGGGAGCGTCTGCAGGACGGGGCCGTCCTCGCGGGTGACGCGCTGAAGCGGTGGCGCAGCTACCCGCTGGACTGCGGCGCGGGCGAGCTCCTCGACGCCGTCTCCGAGAGCCTTGAGGCGCTGCTGCTGTGCGCGGTGACCGCCGCCGACGAGCGGATCGACGAGGCGTGGCGGCGCGAGCCCGCCGCGGCCGCCCCCGGCCTCGGCGACCGCGACCGGGACGCCGAGAGCGCCGAGCACCGCATCGGGATGGCGGTACGGCGCTGGCGGCGCGTCCTGGAGGAGTACGCCGAGGACGAGGTCCGCGGGCTCGACAGGATCGACAAGAACTTCGTGCCCGACCCCGAGGTCGTCTCCGCCCTGCTCGCCACGGCCCTGCTCGGCGGAGCCCGCGGCCGCTCGGCGGGCGAGACGCTCGCCGAGCGGATCGGCGCCCAGGGCGCGCTCCGGCTGCGGGACCGGGGCGGGCGCCTGCTCACCACCTACCTGGACAACGTCCTGGGCGCTGAGCGCGAGCGACGCCTCGCCCCCCTCGACACCCTCGACGTGAACCCCGAACCCCAGGCCGATCTGATCGCCGCGCTGTCCGTACTGCAGAAGGAGAGGTGACCGCGGTGACTGCCGTCACTGATCACACCGAGCACGAGCGTGAGCGCGAACACGGGCGCGATCGCGGACGTGAGCGCGACGAGCTTTCCGACGGGCCGCCGAAGGCGCCCGAGGGCGCCGACGGAGACGACGGCGCCCGTAGCGGCTCCGAAGGCGTCTGGGACGACGGGCTGATCGCGCGTCGGGGCGGTGCGGCTGCCGGGCGCGGTGGGGGTGCCCAGGGGGCGGCGGGCGGCGCCGACGCGTACGCCCCGGCGGGGACTCCGTCCGAGGCACCGTCCAGTACGCCATCCGGTACCTCGTCCGGTGCTTCGTCCTCGTCCGGTGTCTCCACCGCGTACGAAGGGCCCCTGCGCGCCCGTCTCGACGCCCTGCGCGAGCTCGTCGGGCTCTCCCGCACCCGGCTCGACAGCGCCACGCTCGCCGAGGCGGGGCGGGTCCTCGACGAGGCCGCGGCCCGGCGCAGGCTCTCCGGCAGGCACACCGTCGTCGCCATCGCGGGCGCCACGGGGAGCGGCAAGTCGACGCTGTTCAACGCCCTGGCCGGAGTGACGATCTCGGAGACAGGCGTGCGCAGGCCGACCACGGCGGCCCCCATCGGCTGCAGCTGGACCGACGGCGCCGCCGGGCTCCTTGACCGGCTCGGCATCCCCGGACGGCTGCGCAGGCGCCCGCTCCAGGGCCCGGACGCGGCCACGCTGGAGGGGCTCGTCCTGATCGACCTGCCCGACCACGACTCGGCGGTCGGTGAGCACCGCGCGCACGTGGACCGGATCCTCGAACTCGTCGACGCGGTCATCTGGGTCGTCGACCCCGAGAAGTACGCCGACGCGATGCTCCACGAGCGCTATCTGCGGCCGATGGCGGGCCACGCAGAGGTCACGTTCGTCGTGCTCAACCAGGTGGACCGGCTCCCGGGCGACGCCGCCGACCAGGTGCTCGACGATCTGCGGCGGCTGCTCGACGAGGACGGCATCGCCCTCGGCGAGCACGGCGAACCCGGTGCCACCGTGCTCGCCCTCTCCGCGCTGACCGGCGACGGAGTCGGTGAACTCCGCGACTCCCTCGGCCAGTTCACCAAGGAGCGGGGCGCCGCGGCCCGGCGGATCGCGGCCGACCTGGACGCCGCCGCCGACCGGCTGTGGCCCGTGTACGCGGCCGGGGCCGGGGCGAGCGGGGGCCGGGGCGGGACGCGGATCGGGCTCAGCGAAGAGGCGCGCGAGGAGTTCGCCGACCGGCTCGCGGACGCGGTGGGTGCGGCGGCCGCAGGTCAGGCCGCCGAGCGGGCCTGGCGGCGCCACGCGGGCAAGGCGTGCGGAACTCCTTGGCTACGGCTGTGGCGGTGGTACGAGGCCAAGCGCGGACCGCAGAACTTCGGCTGGCCCGTGCCGCAGGCCCCGGCGGACGAGGAGGCCACGGCCCGGCAGCGCGTCGAGCACGCGGTGCGCACGGTGGCCGACGAGGCTGCTTCCGGGCTGCCCCAGCCCTGGGGGCAGGCCGTGCGGGAGGCGGCGGTGCGCGGTGCGGAGGGGCTGCCCGAGGCGCTCGACCAGCTGACGGTGCGGGCCGGGGTGCCGGAGGGCAGGCCGCCGCGTCCCGGGTGGTGGCCGGTCGCGGTCCTCGCCCAGGCGGCGATGACGATGCTCCAAGTCGTGGGCGGGCTCTGGCTGGTGGCGCAGATCATCGGCGTCGCGGTGCCGAACCTCGGCGTGCCGGTGCTGCTGATGCTGGCGGGCATCGTGGGCGGTCCCTGCGTGGAGTGGGGGAGCCGGATGGCGGCACGGGGGCCGGCGCGGCGCTACGGCCTGGACGCGGAACGGCGGCTGCGGGAGGCGGCTGCTGGGTGCGGGCGGGCGAGGGTGCTTGATCCGGTGGCGGCGGAGTTGCTGCGGTACCGGGAGGTTCGGGAGCAGTACGTGCGGGTGACGGGGGCGGCGGTGGGCTGAACGGGGCGTTGCGCCGAGGGCCCGTTCGCGCGGGTCGGCGCCCCGTGCGGGTGAGGGAGTTTTCCACAACTGCCCGGTAGACCACAGGACTCAGCGGGATTCTTCAGGCCGGTCCACTCTGAGATCGAAGCCGCGGGACCGACCGCCGCGGCAGCGGAAGCGGAGTGGACGAGGGAGGGGTTCGGCATGAACGAGACCTTGGTGACGGTGGTGGGGAACGTCGCGACGACGCCGGTGTTCCGGGAGCTGCCCTCGGGACCGGTGGCGCGGTTCCGGCTCGCGGTGACGGCGCGGTACTACGACGCGGTGCAGAACGTCTGGACGGACGGGCACACCAACTTCTTCACGGTGTGGGCGAGGCGGGCGCTCGGCTCGAACGTGCAGGGCTCCCTGACGATCGGTGAACCCGTCATTGTGCAGGGGAAGTTGAAGGTGCGCGACGAGGAGCGGGGCGGCCAGCACTGGACGTCGGCGGACATCGACGCGATCACCATCGGCCACGACCTCTCGCGCGGGACGGCGGCGTTCCGGCGCGTGCTCAAGGCGAACGCGGCGCTGACGGAGCCAGCGGCGGCGCGCGAGCCGGAGCCCGAACCGGTGGGGTGACGGTCCGTCAGGCGGACGGCGGGCGGGCCGCGGGCGGGCTGAGGGCGACGGCGGGCCTCGGCGACCGAAGTGCGGCTTATCGGGGAGTGGATGCCCGAATGGGTGCCGTTGATTTGTCGATAAGCCCAGCTCGGAAAGGTTGTTGGCGATAACGATTCCGAGTCGGATCGGTTATCGAACGGCAGGACTGGGGACCGTGGTCTGCCGCGTCCCTAGGATGCCGAACGTAGCTAACGGGGCAGTTGGTAGTGGATGCCACGCAGGTGGCAGGTGATTCTGCCCCTTTCAATCTGCTGGCGGGATCACCCCCCTCGATGTGAACGGGTCCCGTCCGGAGGGGAATTCTGTGTCTTTTGCGCGTTCTGTGTTCGATGCGTTCTCTGCTCTCTCCGGGGGCCGCGCGTGCTCTGCGCCGTCCCGGCGGAGACGGGGCGCCGCGCGCCTCGCCGCGGTGACGCTGGCGACCGGGGCCGTCGCCGCGGGGGCGATAGCCACCGCGGGTCCTGCCGTGGCGGAAGAGGTTCCGCAGCACCGGGGCGGAGCCGTCGCGACGCTGGGCGGGCTCCAGACGTACGACCAGGCCGTCATCCGTGACAACGGGGCGAGCCAGCAGGTGCCCGCCGGACTCTTCGAGATGTCCGTGGACGGCGGCGGCACCCTGCAGACGTACTGCATCGACATCCAGAACCCCACGCAGAAGGACGCGAAGTACCAGGAGACCCCCTGGAGCGGCACGTCGCTGAACGGCAACAGGAACGCGGGGAAGATCCGCTGGATCCTCCAGCACTCCTACCCCCAGGTGAACGACCTCGCCGCGCTGGCAGGCAAGGCGGGCGCACGGGCGCTGACCGAGCAGGAAGCGGCGGCCGGCACGCAGGTGGCGATCTGGCGGTACTCGGACGGCGCCGACGTGGAGGCGGCCAACCCGCAGGCCGAGAAGCTCGCGGACTACCTCTACAAGAACGCGCGCGGCTCGGCGGAGCCCAGGGCCTCGCTGACCCTCGACCCGCCCGCGGTCTCCGGGCGCGCGGGGGAGCGGCTCGGTCCGGTCACCGTGCGGACGGACGCGGACACCGTGTCCGTGACGCCGCCCGCGGACTCGGTGGCGAGCGGAGTGAAGGTGGTCGGCAAGGACGGCAAGGCCGTCACCTCGGCGGTCAACGGCAGCCAGCTGTTCTTCGACGTTCCCAAGGACTCCGCGGACGGCTCGGCGGCACTCGCCGTCCAGGCGTCGACCACAGTGCCGGTGGGCAGGGCCTTCGCCTCCGAGACCCGGAGCCAGACGCAGATCCTCGCGGGCTCCAGCGAGTCCACCGTCTCCGCGACGGCGAGCGCCACCTGGGCCAAGAAGGGCGCGATACCGGCGCTGTCCGCGGAGAAGAACTGCGCCAAGAGCGGCGTGGACATCACGGCGAGCAACCCGGGCGACCGGCCGTTCACCTTCCGCCTCATGGGCCTCAAGCACACCATCGAGGCCGGCACGTCGCGGACGGTGACGATCCCGCTGCAGGAGGACCAGCCCTACGACTTCACGATCAAGGGACCGAACGGCTTCGAGAAGCGGTTCAAGGGCGTGCTCGACTGCCAGACCGAGGGCAGCACGATCGGCAACAAGACGGAACCCGTAGCCGACCCGAGCCCCGCATCGGCGGGCGGCACCGGCACCGGCACAGGCGGCGGCGACCTCGCGGAGACGGGTGGCTCCAGCGCGACGCCGATGATCGCGGCCATCGCGGTCCTCATGGTGGTGCTCGGCGCGGCGGCGATGTTCCTGCTCCGCAAGAAGAAGGACCCGACGGCCACGGACACACCGCCGGAGGACTGACCGGCGGCCCCCTTGCGGGGCCGTCACCCGTTCATGGCTGCACCCGTGGCGTCCGTGCTGCTTCTTCGGCGCCGAGGCAGGTGCGCATGTGTGTGCGCATGTCCTTCCAGCGGTCCCAGAGACGTTGAAGATCTTTCTCGATGTCCTCGAAGGAGCCGTCCGCCATGCCGTCCAACTCCGCGAGTACGGGTGTCGAGGCGGTGAGCTGGGCTTCTGCGAACGCAGCATGATGGGCGTGCCGGGCTGCCTCCAGCTCATCCCGGGAGGCGTCCGGGACGTTGCCCAGGCGGACGTCCCAGAGGTAGTTCATGAGTTGGACGCGGTGGCGCCGATAGGCGGCGTTGGTCGCGACCTAGCAGGCTCGCCGCTCCGAGAGCTGCACACGACTCACGATGCGCTGGGAGAAGACGGGGGCCAGCAAGGTGCCCGTGACACCGGAGATTGCTCGGCAGTGCCCCACGCTGACGTTCGGTAGCGGGTCAACTACCCAAGTGGCCGGTGAACGTCCAGGTCATGGCCCCCCAGCCATACTGGTTTCCCCCGGTAGGTGGCCGTCAGGCAAGATGGGGTGTATCTGCCCACTCACTGATTGCCGGACGGTTTCTCTTGGCTGAGTACATCTACACCATGCGCAAGACGCGCAAGGCGCACGGCGACAAGGTGATTCTTGATGACGTCACCCTGAGCTTCCTTCCTGGCGCCAAGATCGGTGTCGTGGGTCCCAACGGCGCCGGTAAGTCCACGGTGCTGAAGATCATGGCCGGGCTCGAGCAGCCGTCCAACGGTGATGCGTTCCTCGCTCCCGGGTTCAGCGTCGGCATCCTCATGCAGGAGCCCCAGCTCGACGAGACGAAGACCGTTCTGGAGAACGTCCAGGACGGCGCCGCCGAGGTCATGGGCAAGCTCAAGCGCTTCAACGAGGTCGCCGAGCTCATGGCGACCGACTACTCCGACGCCCTCATGGACGAGATGGGCAAGCTCCAGGAGGACCTGGACCACGCCAACGCGTGGGACCTCGACGCCCAGCTCGAGCAGGCCATGGACGCGCTCGGCTGCCCGCCCGGCGACTGGCCCGTCACCACCCTCTCCGGTGGTGAGAAGCGCCGCGTCGCGCTCTGCAAGCTCCTCATCGAGGCGCCCGACCTGCTGCTCCTCGACGAGCCCACCAACCATCTCGACGCCGAGTCGGTGAACTGGCTCGAGCAGCACCTCTCCCAGTACGCCGGCGCTGTCGTCGCGGTCACCCACGACCGGTACTTCCTCGACAACGTCGCCCAGTGGATCCTGGAGCTCGACCGCGGTCGCGCCCACCCGTACGAGGGCAACTACTCCACGTACCTGGAGAAGAAGGCCACCCGCCTCAAGGTCGAGGGCCGCAAGGACGAGAAGCGCGCCAAGCGCCTCAAGGAAGAGCTGGAGTGGGTGCGGTCCAACGCCAAGGGGCGTCAGGCCAAGTCCAAGGCGCGTCTGGCTCGCTACGAGGAGATGGCCGCCGAGGCGGACAAGATGCGGAAGCTGGACTTCGAGGAGATCCAGATTCCGCCGGGCCCGCGGCTCGGGTCGATTGTCGTCGAGGTCGAGAATCTGTCGAAGGCCTTCGGCGACAAGGTGCTTGTCGATGATTTGAGCTTCTCGCTGCCTCGCAACGGCATCGTCGGCATCATCGGTCCGAACGGCGCGGGCAAGACCACGCTGTTCAAGATGATCCAGGGTCTGGAGCAGCCGGACTCCGGCAGCATCAAGATCGGTGACACGGTCAAGGTCAGCTACGTCGACCAGGGTCGCTCCAACATCGACCCCAAGAAGACGCTGTGGGCCGTCGTCTCCGACGAGCTCGACTACATCAACGTCGGCCAGGTCGAGATGCCCTCGCGGGCGTACGTCTCCGCGTTCGGGTTCAAGGGTCCGGACCAGCAGAAGCCGGCCGGCGTGCTCTCCGGTGGTGAGCGCAACCGCCTCAACCTGGCGCTGACCCTCAAGGAGGGCGGCAACCTGCTCCTCCTCGACGAACCGACGAACGACCTGGACGTCGAGACCCTGTCCTCCCTCGAGAACGCGCTCCTTGAGTTCCCGGGTGCGGCTGTGGTCATCTCCCACGACCGGTGGTTCCTCGACCGCGTGGCCACGCACATCCTTGCCTACGAGGGTGAGTCCACCTGGTACTGGTTCGAGGGCAACTTCGAGTCCTACGAGAAGAACAAGGTTGAGCGGCTCGGCGCCGACGCGACCCGTCCGCACCGCGCCACCTACAAGAAGCTCACTCGGGGCTGAGACTGCTGAGACTGAGGCTGAGACTGACATGAGTCGGCATATCTACAGCTGCCCCCTCCGGTGGTCGGACATGGATGCCTTCGGGCACGTCAACAACGCCGTCTTCCTGCGGTACTTGGAAGAGGCGCGGATCGACTTCATGTTCCGGCTCGCGCCGGGGGACGGCAGCCCGTCGTTCTCGGGCGGGTCCGTCGTGGCCCGCCATGAGATCGACTACGTACGGCCGTTGGTCCACCGGCACTCGCCGGTGACCATCGAGTCGTGGGTGACGAAGATAGGCGCTGCCTCGCTCACCATCTCGTACGAGGTCAAGGACCCCGAGCAGGTGTACGTGCGGGCCACGACGATCGTCGTCCCGTTCAACCTGGAGGCGCAGCGGCCGCGGCGGATCACCGCCGAGGAGAAGGCCGTGCTCCTGACCTTCATGGACGACGACGGCGATGTCGCCGGAGGTTCGGAGGCGCTCGTCGCATGACGGCGCAGCTGCACTTCGCCGACGCCGGGGAGGCGGGGGATCTCGCCGCCTTCCTGGCCCGGCTCATCCACTACGACAAGGCCGCCGCGGTCCGTCTGCAGGCGGCGGGCGACACGCTCGCCGTGTTCGGCAGGCCGCCGTCGTTCGAAGTGCTCGCCATCCGTACGGCGCGGCTCGCGAAGCCGTACGAGCACGGGATCGAGTCCTCGCTCGATGTCACCGTCTCCGCCGGTGAACTCCTCGAATTCGTGGGGGAGTCGGCCCAGTCCGTCGAGTCGGCCGGGGTGGCCTCCGTGCCGCAGGCCGTCACCGGGCCGCCGTGGGCCGGGGTTCTTCCGCCCCGGGGCGGCTGGCAGCCGGAGCAAGGGCTTCCGTCGGCGGAAGCCGTGCGGGGGCTCGTGGCGGCCGCGGTCGCCGAATTCAAGTCCCGGGTCGAGGAGTTGCCGCAGGAGCGGCGGGTCCGGGCGGAGCTCGACCAGCTGGGCCGGGAGATCTGGTCCCGCACCATCGGTGACACGGGCCTGCCCGTGCGGGCCGCGCATGCCGCGCAGGCCCTGGGATTCCTGCGGGGCGACTCGCTCGACCTGCTGTCGTCCGGTCCTTGGCTGCGGCTGCGCACGAACTACGGGTCGATCGCCGTGCGCCGGGCCGGCGTCGGAGGGCTCACCGTCACGCCCGCGTGAGCGCTACCCCCGCATGAGCGTCGCGCCTGCGTGAGCGCCCGCAGGGGCGTCAGTTCCCGTCGTCCGGCCACACCCCGATGTGATCCCGTTCGAGTTCGAGCGCCACCCTGTCCCGCATCTCCAGCGCCGCCGTGTACTCGGCGGGCAGCTGGAGGCGTCCCGCGCGGTCCAGCATCGCGTACTCGCGCGAGGTCACGGACTCCTGGCCCGTCGACGCGTCCACCTCCGTGCGGCGCAGGACCTCCGTCGAGGTGCGGCCGTCGCGGATGGCGACCGTGCGGCGGACCTCCGAGGCGACCGCCTGGTCGTGGGTGACGATGACGATGGTGGTGCCGAGCTCCTCGTTCGCGGTGCGGAAGGCGGCGAAGATCTGCTCGGCGGTGTGCGAGTCCAGCTCGCCGGTGGGTTCGTCGGCCAGCAGGACCGACGGGTTGTTGGCGAGGGCCACCGCGATGGCGACGCGCTGCTGCTGGCCTCCGGAGAGCTGCTGCGGACGCCGGTCGCGGATGTCGGACACCGCCATCAACTCCAGGAGCTCCGCGGCACGTTCGGCCTTGCGGGCGCGTGACACGCGGCGGCCTCCCTTCAACTGCATGGGCAGCGCCACGTTCTGTGCGGCCGTCAGATATGGCAGCAGATTGCGTGCCGTCTGCTGCCAGACGAAGCCGACGACCTCCCTGCGGTAGCGCAGCCGCTCCTTCGAGCCCATCGCCAGGAGGTCGCGGCCCGCGACCCGGGCCGAGCCCGCGGTCGGCTCGTCGAGCCCGGCGAGGATGTTCATCAGCGTCGACTTGCCGCTGCCCGACGCGCCGACCAGCGCCATCAACTCGCCCTCGCGGACCAGGAGATCGAGCCCCTGGAGCGCCTGCACCTCGACGCCGTCCGTGGAGAAGATACGGACCAGGCGGTCGCACGTGATCAGCGCGTCGTGACCGTAGACGGGGCGGTCGCGGTGGGCGGTGGCCCGTGCTTCGAGATCCGCGAGCGAGGACATGGCGGCGGTGCGGGTCGTGTCGGGCGTCATCCGGTTCTCCTGTCTCCTGTCTTCACCGCGTCAACGCACAAATGCGTCAACGCACCAACGCGTCAACGCTTCAGCTCGTTCGCGGCCGTGCGCCGCGCGGTCCACCACGCCTGTACGAAGGCGACCCCGGCCGTGAGGATCACCACGCCCGCGGCGGGCAGCAGCAAGGACCAGGGATCGGCCCGCAGCGTCACGTCGCCGAGCCCCGCGAGGGTGCCGCGTGCCGCGAGGGCGACCTGGGCCAGGTCGACGCCGGGCGCGAGCAGCGCGATGGCCGCCCAGCCCGCCAACGCCCCGCCGCACGCCGCGAGCAGCGCCTGCGGCAGCGACTCCAGGACCAGCAGGCGACGGCCCTGACCCCTGCTCAGACCCAGGGTGCGCAGCCTGGCCAGGAGCGCGGCCCGCTGCGGTGCGGAGTGCAGGAGGGCCAGCAGGACGGCCAGTACGGCGTATCCGGCGCCTGCCGCGACCGCCGCCACGTAGATGCGCTCGGCGCCCGACTGGAGCGCGGAGTCGGTGAGCGAGGCGCGTTCGGCGGCGCGGAACGTCGCTTCGACGTCGGAGCCCGAGGCCCGCACCGACCGCTTCAGGGCCGCCGCGTCGATCCGTTCCCCCGCGGCGCCGGTGGCCAGGAGCGCGGTGTCCGCCGGGTGGTCGAGCCTGCCCCGGTCGATCAGGAGGAACGCGCTGCCCGTGGGGAGGGCCGGGGTGCTGTCCCGGACGGCCCGGACCGCTGCCTTGAAGGACCCGGTGGGCGTACGGAAGCTGTGCGCGCCCTTGCCGAGCCGCCGGGCCACGTCCGGCGAGGCCACGGCGGGAAGGGTGGCCCGGCGGCCGTCGCCCGCCGCCAACTCGTCGTCCCCGAAGGGGCCGAGGCCGGTCGCGCGGGTGAGACGCGCGTACACCGCCGGGTCGACCGCGACCAAGGGGACGGTCGTCTGGTCGGGCAGCCGCAGGTACCAGTCGATGTGGACGGCCGCCACCTCGCCCACGCCCGGCGTCCCGCGGATCTCGGTGGCGAGCGCGGCGGGCAGGGTGCCGTTGGCGCGGTCCACGCGGACGTCCGCGCCCACCGCGAGGAGCGCCGTGCGGTCGCGGGCGTCGGCGATGCCGGTCAGCACGGAGCCGCCGAACGCCGCCGTCGTCAGGGCGAGCAGCAGGCCGAGCAGGGGCAGCGCCTGGGCGGCGGACGCGCGGCCCGCGCTCGCCGTCGACAGGAACCCGAGGGCGCCGCGGCGGCGGGTGAGCGGGCGCGCGAAGAGGCGCAGGGGCAGCGGATAGAGCCGTACGAGAAGGAGCGCCGCGATACCGCCGACGAGGAGAGGCGCGGCACTGACCAGCCACCCCGCCGAGCCGCCCCCGCCGCCCGGCTCGCCGGAGTCCCCGAGCCCGCCTCGCCGCAGCGTCGCCACCGCCCCCACCGCCAGGACCAGCAGCACCAGTTCGGCCACCGTGCGGCGCCGCGAAGGGCGCGCCGTCACCAGGTCGTCGCGGCCCTCGTGCGCCTGCTGCCTGCGGTGCGCGAACGCGGCACGGACCGGGAGCGCGGCGCAGGCGAGCACGCACACCCCGGCCGCCGCCAGGACCGCGGGCCACGCGCGCGCGTGCGGCACGACCAGGAACGCGAGCAGCAGCCCCAGGGCGGCGGCGGGCACCGCCACCACCGACGTCTCGGCGAGCAGCCGCACCGCCACACCGCGCACCGACGCACCGCGCGCCCGGAGCAGCGCCAGTTCGCTCCGCCGTCGTACGGCGGTGAGCGAGCAGGTCATCATCAGGACGACGACGGCGACCCCGCCGATGCCGTACGCGGCCACCGCGACGATCGGTGTCACGGCGTCGCGCAGCCCTTCGTACCCGGCGAGGACCTTGTCGAGCTCGGTGGAGACCATCGCGTCGTCATGCGTGAAGCCGCGCAACTCGGTGCGCAGCGGCCCGCCTTCGAGCGAGGCGATGTGCTGCTTCAGGGCGGGCACGTCACCGGCGGTCAGGGCGCCCGGGTCGGGGGCGAGACGCCAGTACCGCTGCGGGTTCTGGTCGACGGCGGGCAGGAACGACCCCGCGTCGGGCGCGAGCAGCAGAGCGGCATGCCAACGCCTCTTCGGCTCCTGGGCGTTGTTGCCCGGCACGTCGATCAGCGAAGGGGTGCGCAGGATCGGGTCGTACGACCAGTAGGCCCCCTTGGGGCGCAGCGGTTCGACGATCCCGGTGATCCGCACGGTGACGCGCTCGCCGAGCACGGTGTCCACATGGACGGCGGAGCCTGCCCGGAGCTTCATGGCGCGGGCGGTGTCCGCGGTCACCGCGGCCTCGACCCGGCGGCTGTCCGAGGTCAGCCCCTCGCCCTTGGGGAGCCGCCCTGCGCGCACGCGCGCGTGGGCGTCGACACCGGCCTGTGCGGCCAGGGTGAACTGCGGGGGGATCAAGTCGGGGCGGGGCAGCCGTCGGTCGAGCCCGGCGGGCGGTTCGAGGGTCTGCGTGCCGTACGCGGACTGCGCGCGGTCGACGCGGAGGGGCCGGGGCATGGCCGCGACGACCTGGCGGTACCGGTCGCGCAGGGCCGTGCCCCGCAGCGCGTCCTCGCGCTCCCGCTGGTCCTCGTCGAGCCCGGGGGCGGGTGCGCCGAGCTCGATCCCGGTGCGTGCGGCTCCGGCTCCGGAGACCGCGCCGCGCACCCCCTCGCTCTCGTACGCGTCGACCGCGCGCGGAAAGACGGCGGCGAGGAACGCGGTGGCCAGGACCAGCAGGGCGAGCGCGAGCGCGGGCAGTGGCGCGGCGCGCAGGCGGGTGCGGGTCCAGGGCGCAACAGGGTTGGGGCGCACGTCAGTTGCCTCCCTCGTGCCGCAGGGACACCGTCGGGTCTCCCCGGCGCAGGGCGAGGGCCGTGATGATCAGCAGGGGGACGGCCGCCGTCGCCGCGAGGAGCGTGGCCACGTGGGGGAGCGGCAGCTCCACCAGGACCGGCGGGACCGGCTGGGTGGCCTCGCCGGTGAGGACGATCAAGGGGACGACCGCGCGGGTCAGGACCGCGCCCAGAGCCATGCCCACCAGCAGGGCGAGGCCGAGCAGGAAGCCCTGCTCCGCCGCGATCAGGCGGGCCAGTTGACGGCGCGGGGCACCCAGCGCGCGCAGCACCGCGAACTCCGCCGAGCGCTCCCGCAGCGAACCCGCCGCGCTCACGGCGAAGCCCACGGCGGCGAGCGCGGCGGCCGCCACCGCCACGGCGAGCAGCGCGGACTGCGGTCCCGCGCCCAGCGGGTCGTCGCGCAGCTCGGCGGCGATCTCGTCCCGGACCAGGACCTGTTCGGGGTCGATGTCGGGGCGGGCCCGCAGGGCGGCCGCCGCCTGGGCGGAGGCGCCGGGGCGGGTGGTGAGCCACCATTCCGTGGGGGACAGGGGCCGCTCGCCGTCCCTCTTGAGCAGCGTGTTCACGCCCGGCAGGTCGAGCAGCAGAGCCCCGCCGTCCGACGCGTCCGCACCCTCGGCCCCGTCGGCCGCCCCCGTGGTCGGCAGCTCCGCCACCGCCTTGACGACGGTCACCCGCAAGGAGCGGCCGCCCAACGGCACATCGATCCGGGAGCCCACATCCGCCCCACTCGACTGAAGGAACCGCTCCGTGACGACCGCCCCGGGCTTCGGCGCTTTCAACGCATCGGCCATCGCCGCCCGTTCGCCGCGGTCCGCGCGGATCAGCAGCCCCGGCACCGCCCGCGCGCCGTCCAGGGCGAGCACCGTCGCCTGGCGGTTGCCCGAGAGGTCCATCGTGGAGCGCGCGACGGGCGCGGCCTCCCGCACGCCCGGCAGGGACGCGTAGACCTCGGGCTGCCGCTGCTCGGGGACCCGGCCGCCGACCACCCTGATCTGCGTACCGGCCCTGAAGTCGGCCTGGTCCTCCTGCGAGCGGTCCCAGGACGCGCTCTGCCCGATCGCCAGCATGCCCATCGCCACGGCGAGGACGAGCAGCAGGACGGGCCCCGCACCTTGCAGCGGGCGGCGGCTCAGCTGCCAGCCCGCGAGCGCGCCGGGAAGACCGCGCCCCCGCGCGGCCTGCCGCTCGGCGAGACGCGCGGCGGGCGGCAGCAGGCGCAGCGTCACGACCGTGCCCGCGAGGAGCGCGAGGGCGGGCGCGGCCACCAGCAGCGGGTCGATGCCGAGCGCGCCCGCGCCGTCGTCGCTCAGCGCACCCGAGCCGGACGTCCTGCCGTCCAGCTGCCAGTACGCCACCGCCGCGATCACCAGGAGGCCCACGTCGGCGCCCGCCCGCAGCGGTGCGGGCAGCGCGGCCGCCCGTGTCCGCCGCAGCGACCCGGTGCTCGCCGAGAGCGCGGGCGCGACCACGGCGAGCGCGCAGCCGAGGGCCGCGACCATGCCGATCAGCCACACGTCCGCGCCCGCCGTCCCCTCCAGCCGCACCCCGGTCCGGGCCAGCGCCCCCTGCCCCGCGAGCAGCCGGGTCAGCGGGCCCGCGAGCAGGGGCGCGAGCAGTGCGGCGGGCAGCGCGAGCAGCAGGGCCTCGGCCGTGGCGAGCCAGACCACCCGGCCGCGCGAGCCGCCACGCGCCAGGAGCAGGCCCGTCTCGCCGCCGCGCTCCCTGCTGAGCAGCCGGGCCACGAGCAGCAGCGCGTAACCGGCGAGCATGATCAGCTGAAGGGCGACGATCAGCAGCGTCGAACGGGACACCAGGAGCGCGCGCTCGGCCCGGTCCAGGACGTCGGGCAGTGCGGTGCTCGCGCTCGGACTGCCGCCCAGGGAACGGGACTTCACCAGCGCGGCCGGACCGCTCTTCGCCGCCGCGCGCAGTGCGTCGACGCGGTCCGTGGTCATGGCGGAGAAGTCCGCCGTGGCCAGCCACTGCGTACGGTCCGCCGAGACGTGCCCCAGGGCCGAGGGGTCGGCGAGCAGCGGCCCGTACGTCAGGAAGACGCTCTCGCGCACGCCGCGGCCACCGAGATCGTCCAGCTGCCAGTAGGGCTCGGTGGGGTCGGCGGGGCGGTACACGCCTGTCACCCGGACGGTGACCTCCGGGCCGGTGAGCCGGTCGGTGAGGGTGATCGGGCCGGAGCCGGGGCCGAGCTTCAGACGGGCGGCGGCCGCCTCGGGGAGGGCGACCTCGACCTCTTTCCCCTTGCCCCGCGACTTGCCCCGCGACGTCTCGTGCGTCCCGTTCGTCTCGTTCGTCTCGTACGGAGAAGGCCAACTGCCCTTGGTCAGACGGATCCTGGACCGGTCGAGCGAGGCGAAATGGGTGAGGTCCGGTTCGGCGCCCGCACGTGCGCCCGGCAGGGCGTAGGGCCCCGAACGGGACAGCGACCGCAGCCCCACCGGCAGCCCGTCGAACGTGCGCCGCGCGGCCTCGCGCACCGCACGGTCCGCCGACTCCCGCTCGCCGGGCGGCACTTGGGCCCGCACGACGAGCGAGGCCGGTGCCGCCGAGCGCGTGCGCAGGCTGTGCCGCAGCGCCACGTCGCCGATGGAGCCGGAGAACGCCGTGAGCGTGGCCAGGACCGCCGTGGTGAGCAGGACGGCGAGGAGCGCGGCGGCGAGGAGCAGCCGATGCGCGCGCACGCGCAGAAAAAGGAACCCCGTCACAGCCCCCGCGACCCCCCGTGCCCGTGCCGTACGCTTTCGCCCCCGAAAGTCTGTACGGATGCTTTCAGAGTGCAGGCAGTTCGGGAAGGGGGGTGCGGAGAGCGGGGAGAGCCGTCAGCCCTCGGAGTTGACCATGGACGCCGCCGCGTACGTCAGGTAGTTCCACAGCGTCCGCTCGTGCTCCTCGGAGAGCCCCAGCTCCTCGACGGCGGCCCGCATGTGCTTCAGCCAGGCGTCGTGCGCGGCCCTGTCGACGGTGAACGGGGCATGGCGCATGCGCAGCCGGGGGTGGCCGCGGTTGTCGCTGTACGTGCGGGGGCCGCCCCAGTACTGCATGAGGAAGAGCGCGAGGCGCTCCTCGGCAGGACCCAGGTCCTCCTCCGGGTACATCGGCCGCAGCAGCGGGTCCTCCGCGACCCCTTGGTAGAAGAAGTGCACCAAGCGCCTGAAGGTCTCCTCGCCGCCGACCTGTTCGTAGAAGGTCTGCTCCTGAAGCGTGCCGCGCGGGATCTCTTTCACACCGTCCATGGTCTCAGACGGGGCGGCCGAGGACGGAAGACTTAGGACCCCCGGCCTTTGGACCGGCGCTCACGCCCCGCGGACCGGCGCTCACGCCCTCCGGACAGGGACCGATCTCCTCCGGATCGGTACGTCCTGCCGCTCGCATCGCGGGCCATACCGCAGCACAGTGGCTATATGGGACCCACAGTCGACCCCCTTCTCGCCGCCGAGGCCGGATCCGCCCTGGTCCGCGAGATCGAGGCCAGCGGTGCCTGGGAGCGGGACCCCGAGCTGCGTGCGGCGTTCGAACAGGTCCCGCGGCACCTGTTCGTGCCGTACTACTACGTCACCTCGTCGGGCGGCGGCCATGAACGGCTCTGGGGCGAGGACCCCGACCCCGCACGCCGGGCACGCTGGCTGAACGGCGCCTACGCGGACGCCCCGCTCGCCACCCGCGTACGCGACGGAGAGCTGCTCTCGTCCAGCAGCCAGCCCTCCCTGATGGCGAAGATGCTCCAGGAGCTGGACCTGCGCGACGGCGACTGCGACGTCCTGGAGATCGGCGCGGGCACCGGCTACAACGCGGCCCTGCTCGCCCACCGGCTCGGCGAGGAGCACGTCACCACCGTCGACCTGGACCCGGAGATCACCGAGTCCGCGCGGCGGCATCTCACGGCCGCGGGGTACCACCCGGCCGTCGTCACCGGTGACGGCACTGCGGGGTGCCCCGAGCGCGCTCCGTACGACCGGATCATCGCGACCTGCACCCTGACCTCCGTGCCGCGCCCCTGGCTGGCCCAGTGCCGCCCCGGCGCCCGCATCCTGGCCCCGCTGGCCACCGGCCTGATCGCCCTCACGGTCCAGGACGCCGAGCACGCCGAGGGCCGCTTCCTGCACACCCCCGCCTACTTCGTGCCGCTGCGGGGCGGCGGCGGAAGGGCCCCGCACGAGCAGCACCTCGGGGGGCTGCCGCGCAGGGCCCTGCAGAACGAGCTCTTCCGTTTTCTCCTGGAGCTGACGGCCGGGAGCCTCGATCCCTACGAGGCGCTCGCCCTGTGGCAGCGCGAGGACCGGCCGGTGCGTGAGCGGTTCGGGGTCACCGTCCGCGGGCCGCACGAGTGGGCCTGGCTCGACGACCCCGAAGGGCCGTACGCCTGGCCACTCGCGTGAGCCCTGGGAGCGCTGCTCTCAGCTGTGCCGGATGGTGATCGTCGTCCAGGCGCCCACGTGCACCCGGTCGCCGTCCTGGAGCGGCACGGGGACGAACGGCTGGATGGGCTCCTCGCCGTTGTTGACCGTGGTGCCGTTGGTCGAGTTCTGGTCGACGACCGCCCAGCTGCCGTCCGGCTGCTGGACCAGGACCGCGTGCTGGTGCGAGACCCCGGGGTCCTCCGGCGGCACCGACAGGTCGATGTCCGGGGTGTCTCCGGTGGAGTGCCTGCGGCGGCCGATGGTGATCTGGTTGCCGGCCAGCGGGCGCTGCTGCTCGGGCGAGTACGCGGGCAGGTTCAGGCCCGACGCCTCGGGACCGCTGCGGTGCATCATCGCCATGAAGTACTCACGGTCAGGACCGATCGTCGCCGACCAGGTGACCGTGCCGGTGCTGGGACCGGGCACCGCCTGGTAGCCCGGAGGGCCCTGCGGAGCCTGGGTCTGCTGCGGCTGCTGCTGGACCGGCTGCTGCTGGCCCCACTCGCCCTGCTCGGGAGCCTGCGGAGCGCCGGGACCCGGAGTGGACGACGAGGGCGGCGGGAGCACCCAGTCGTCGCCGCCGAAGGACGGACCGCCGGGACCGGGCTGCTGCGGAGGCGGCGGAGTGCCCGTCTCCTGCGGGAACGCGGGCGGCGCCGGCGGACCCTGCTGCTGGAACGCCTGCGGGGGCGGGCCCGACTGGTCACCACTGCCGTAGGGCGGCGGGGGCGCCTCGCCGCCGTACGGCGGGGGCACCTGACCGGACGGGTTGCCGTTGCCGAACGGCGGGATCGGCTCGGCGGGCCGGTTCATCTGCGAGGGCCGCGAGCCCTGGTACCCGAACGGGTCCTGGCCCGGCTGGGTGCCGGGAGGCTGCTGGCTGGGGGGCTGGGTCCCGGGAGGCTGCTGGAACTGCTGCGCCGGGTTCGGCGCGGGCGGGTGCGGGGCGGCCGGGGTGTACGAGGTCGCCGTGTTCGTCAGGAAGTTCCAGCGGCACTCCTCGCAGAACGGCGCGTTCGCCTCGCGGGGCGTGCGGCACTGCGGGCAGAGCTCGGCCTCGGCGGCCTGGTCCGGCACGGCCGACAGGTGCGGGCGGCCGGGGGCCTGCTGGGGGTATCCGTATCCGCCGTTCTGGCCGGGGGCCTGCGGATATCCGGGGTCCTGGCCGGGGCCCGGCGGCGGGTAGCCGTAACCGGGAGCGGCCGGGGGCGGCGGCGGAGGCGGCGGTACGGCACCGGCCATGCGGTGACCGCAGACCTCGCACCAGTCGTCGGAACCCGACTGGTGTCCGTTCGGGCAGGTCGGCATGTCGGCGCTTCCCCCTCTCCTTCTCCGGCCCCGAGGGGCCGTACGTGCTGCTTGTGGGGCTACTGATGAGTACGGATGGTGCTACTTCTTCACGCGAACAGTCTTCGTGGACCGCGTCTCGAGAGTCATCTCGTCGGCCTCGGCGACCCTCGCCTTCAATCGAACAGTACCTGCCACGGCATCGACCACGTCGACCACCTTCGAAAGCAGCTTCGCGGTGTCCTCGTTGCCCGAGGCGCTGGCGAGCTGAACGGCACGGCCCAGTTTGGCCGTTGCTCCATCCATATCGCCCGACTTGCGTGCATCGAGGCCCTGCTGGATCACCTGGGCCAGTTCCGCCTGGCCCGTGTAGTGCGCCACCTGCGGATTGATCGACGTCGAGGCGGCCATGTCGTCCGTCCACACGGCCCGCACCAGGCCCTGCGAGAGCGTCTGGGCGCTGCCGTCCGGCTGCGGCACGATCAGCGAGACGCGGGCCGCGAGCATCTCCTGGCCGAGCTCGGCGTTCGGCACCTCGACACAGATGTGGTAATCCCGGGACTCGTCGCCCCAGGACCCGGTGGGATAGTCCCCGGCGCGCGGTCCCGCCTCCGTGCGGCGGCCGGTCAACTCCTCGACCGTGGGCGCCACTTGCTTGACGAACTTGATCTCCGCGCCCATCGGCGTCCACAGCCGCAGACTGACGTCGGCGACCTCCTTGCCCATCGCCGCCTCCATCATCTGCGTGAAGTCGGCGGACAGGCCCGCGGGGTCGGCGACGATGTCGGCGGTGCCCAGGAGCGCGGAGGCGATGCCCGTGACCTCCTTGACCTCCCAGTCGGTGCCGACACCGCGGGCGTCGCAGGTGAAGCGGCCCGCGCAGGCGTCGAGCGAGGCCTGGAGGTCCTCGGGTGACTCGTGTTCATTGCGGCCGTCCGTCAGCACGATTCCGTGCCGGATCGAGACGTCCGCCGACGACAGGAGCCGGTCGGCCAGGCGCAGCCAGGTGCCGATCGCCGTGCCGCCGCCCGCGCTGAGCTTGCGCAGGGCCTGCTTGGCCTGCCCCCGGGTCTGCGCGTCCGCGACCGCCAGGCGGCCGTTGCCCGGATAGACCTCCTTGGCGACATGGGTGCCGCCGATCACCGCGAAGTGGACTCCGTCACGTACGGCGTCGATCGCGGCGGACGTGGCGTCACGGGCGCCGCGCATCTTCGTCGGCGGGTAGTCCATCGAGCCGGAGCAGTCGACCATGATCGCCACGGCCGCGTCCGGGGTCTGCCCCACCGAGTAGAGATGCGGGGCGCTCACCGCGGACCCCACCGTGCCGCCGCCGGTCGAGGTGACCGTGGCGATCGCGTTGACCTCGCGTGCGCCCTCCGCCATGTACTCGTTCTGGTACACGTCGACCGAGAACTGCGGCACGTTCGACTTCGAGAAGTTGGCCATGGATCCCTGCTCCCCCTAGACGTTCCCACCGGCTTCCCCAAGCCGGTGGGTGACAAGTGCGCGTGGCGGGCACCCCGTTGGGGGAGCCTCCGCTAGGCCGATCCTGCCCCTTGCGGCACGACACGGAACGGCAGAATCGCCACTGTTACGTTGTCGTGGCCCCCGCCGTCCAGGGCGTGGCCGACCAGGACCTGGGCGCTGTGCAGCGGGCGCAGGGCGGAATCGACGGGCACGGCGCGTGCCATTTCCTCCACCGCTTCCGCGTAGTTCCACAGTCCGTCCGTGCATACGACCACTACACCCGCGCGGTCCGGCTTGAAGGAAGCGGTGTGCGGCTCCAGTTCGTACGCGTCGGCGCCGAGCCAGCCCGTGATGGCGTGAGCGCGCTCGTCCGCGTACGCCTCCGCCTCGTTCATCAGACCCGCCGCCACCATCTGCGCTGCCCACGAGTCGTCCTCCGTGAGCCGGACGGTCGGGCCGCTGCGGTCGTCGGGAACCCAGTACGCGCGGCTGTCGCCGACCCAGCCGACGACCAGGAGGCCACCGGCGATGATCGAGCCGACGAGCGTGCACGCGGGCGCGTTCTGGTGCGGGGAGTGCTCCCTGGCCCCGGTGGGCTCCGCGGCGAGGGCGTTGACGGCGTCGGCCGCCGACAGGATCGCGTCGTGCATCGCCTGCTGCGGGTGCGTGCCGCGCGGCAGGGCGGCGAGCAGCGACTCGTTGGCCGCGCGTGACGCGGCGAGGGAGGCCTCGTCGGGGCGGGTCGCGGACGAGACACCGTCGCAGACGATCGCGACGACGGCGGGGGAACCGTCCGGCAGTGCGGCCGACGAGATCGCGAACGCGTCCTCGTTGCGGTGGTGGCGCAGGCCCCGGTCGCTGACCGCGGCGACCGCGTCGAGCTCCTGCTCCATGTGGTCGCGCTCGCGCGGCTGGGCGTGCCCGCAGTTCTCGCAGTAGCCGTCCGGGTCCACACGGCCCGAACGGCACGCCACACAGAGCTTGGTGCCCGCGGGCGGCGTGGGGTCGGCCAGGACCGCACGGGGGTCGGCGGGCTCGGGCTCCGGCGGGGCGCCGGGCGCGGGCAGGGGGTACTCGTCCGGCTCGGCGGGCCGGGGGACGGGAGCGTCCGTACGGATGTCTTCCGCGTCCCGCGCCTCGCCCGCGTTCGGGGAGAGCTCACCGCCCGACGACTCCGTGACCGGCAGGTCGGTGGGCAGGTGCGCGGGCACCGGCATGTCGGAGCTGTCCACGTCCGGGGCGATGGGCCACTGCGACGACGCGTCGGGCGGCGGCGCGGACGACGAGCCGTTCATCGCGACGGTGGGGCGGTCGTCCGCCCCCACCGGCTGCGCCGACAGGTCGTACCCGCACGCGCCGCAGAACAGGTCACCCGCTTCCAGCGGCTCTTCGCAGCCGGGGCACGTGGAACCCGCCCCGGCAGTCTGCTGGTGCATCTGCGACATCTTCACACCCACGTCCGAGGGCGGAAACGGTTGGCCCGTTCCACCAGTTCGATCCTTTCCTCGCCACCCTGTGCGAGCCGGGCAAGCGTGCGGTACGAGCGCTCAAGGCCGAACCGGAGGCCGCGCTCGTCCAGCTCGCTGCCGAGCAGCACGGTCCGCGAGCCGCCCGCCGGTGCAGCGGGTGCTGCCGGTGGAGCGGAGGCGTGACCAGAGTGCATACCGGAGAGTACCCAGTCCAACGCGGTGCCGAGGACCTCGGTGGAGAGCCGCTCACGGCGCACCGCGTCCAGGCCGAAGCCCGCGAGGGCGTCCACCTGCCCCGCGGCCGCCGTCAGGTCGTCGAGGAAAAGGGTGCCGGGGGACGGCGCGGTGGCCAACGTCATACGGTGGCGCAGCCTCGCCCGCACCGCTGCCACGCGGGCCGCGGTGTAGTGGATCGAGGCCTCGGGAACCGACTCCAGGGTCTGCACGGCACCGCGCCGGTCGTCCGCGGCGAGCTGCACGCGCGCCAGGCCGAACGCCGCGCTGACATAGCTCGGGTCGGTGGCCCATACGAGGCGGTAGTACTCGGCCGCGTTGTCCAGCTGCTCCAGGACCTCCGCGCAGACGCCCAGGGCCAGCTTGGGCGCGGGCTCGCCGGGGAACGCGTCGTACACGGCGTCGAAGGACAGCGCCGCGTTCTCGTGGTCACCGGTCGCGAGCGAGGCGACGCCGCGGTACCAGACCACCCGCCAGTCGTCCGGATGCTGTATCTCCAGGTCGGTCAACGCCTGCGCCGCCGAATCCAGTTCACCCATGGCGAGGCGGGCCCGCAGCCCGCGAAGCCGCAGCTCCACGGAGTCGGCGGGTGCGGCCCGCAGGGCGGTGATCAGCTCGGCGGGCGCGGAGGCCAGCAGACCGGCGAGGAACCCGGCGTTCGGGTCGTTCGGGTCGACGCGCGGCACCGGCAGCGCGAGCGCCGTCGCGGGAGCGTCGAGCGCGCGGACGATCCGGGCCGTCGGGGCGGCCGGGGGCACGGGCGGCGACGCGATCGCCGGGGCGCCGCCTGCCTGGCCGTTGCCCTCGCCCGCCGTCAGCTCGGGGCGGCCCTTGCGCCGCCCCTGGGGCAGCACGCGTACCCCGAACTGTGAGACGTCGCCGGTCAGTTCGGCGAACAGCTCCGTGTCCGTGACCTTCACCTCGGGCCCGAACAGGGTGGAGAGCGCGGGGCGCGGCCGGCCCGTCTGGAGGGCCACGACCTCCCTCAGGACGCCCGTGAGCTGCTCCGCCATCTCCTGCGCCGACGCGAACCTGCGGGCCGGGTCCGGGTCGGTGGCGCGCACGAGGAGGCGGTAGAACGACTCGTACGTGCGGAAGACCTCGATGTTGTCGGGGTCCGGCAGGGAGTCCACGAAGACGTTCGTGTAGCCCTGGAAGTCGAAGGTGAGCACGGCGAGTGTGCGCGCCACCGTGTACAGATCGGAGGCCACCGACGGGCCCAGCTCGGCGACTTCGGGGCCTTGATAGCCGACCGTTCCATAGATGGCCGACTCGTCGTCGTCCATGCGGCGGACCGCGCCCATGTCGATCAGCTTGAGCTGGTCCTCGGTCTGGATGGCGTTGTCGACCTTGAAGTCGCAGTACAGGAGATTGCGGCTGTGCAGATGGCCGAGTGCCTCAAGGGCCTCGATGCCGAACGCGCAGGCCTGCTCGACGGGCAGCGGGTCGCGCTTGCCCTGCGCCGTGCGGCGTTCGTTGGCGATCTCCTTGAGCGACTTGCCGCCGACGTACTCCATGACGATGTAGCCGTCCATGGAGCCCGTGCGCTGGTCGAGGTGCTCGACGAAGTTGTAGATGCGCACGATGTTGCTGTGCTCGATCTCGGCGAGGAAGCGGCGCTCGGAGATCGCGGCGGCCATCGCGTCCTGGTCGCCCGTGTCGAGCAGGCCCTTGAGGACCACCCAGCGGTCGGAGACCGCGCGGTCGACGGCGAGATAGACCCAGCCGAGACCGCCGTGCGCCAGACAGCCCACGACCTCGTACTGGCCGTGCACGATGTCGCCCGCGTTCAGCTTCGGCACGAACGAGTACGGGTGGCCGCACTTGGTGCAGAACCCCTCGGTGCGGCCGGGCCGTTCACCGCGCGCGCGGCCCACCGGCGCCCCGCAGTCGGAGCGCGAGCAGAAGCGCTTGCGCTCGGGAACCTCGGGGTTCTCCTGCACGGCCTGGCGGGGATCGGGGCGCGGCACCTCGGGCACGAGCACCAGGCCCACGCCCAGCCTGCTGCGCGCCGAGGAACCCGCCCCCGAGCCCGAACTGCGCACCGAGACCGAGCGGGACGTCGTGCTGCCGGACAGCGAGCGCGAGAGCCGCCCCGACACCGAGCGGCGCGAGGACTGGGACCTGGACGACGAGCGCGACGAGGCGCGCGAGCTGGACCGGGAGCTGCTGCTGCCCGACCCCTTGCCGCCGCCGGTGATGCCGGTCGGGGGCGAGGACACCATGCCGGTCGGCGAGACGACCGGGGCCAGGCCGCAGGTGTCGCAGTACAGCTCGCCGCCGCCCACGTCCTCGTACGACCCTGTGCATCCGGGTCGCTGGCACTTCCGCTGCTCACTCATGCTTCCCCCCTCCGGTCGGTGGGACCGCCCTGTTGCGGCACCCTCGGTGCAAGGACTTCGGCGGCCGCGTGCTGATAACGAAGCACCGCCTGTTCGGCGACGCGCAGATCGCAGGGAGCGCTCCACAGCATCCGGCGCGCCGCGTCGTACTTCTCGACCAGGAGCGGGTCCTCCGCGTGGCCGAGCCGGGCGACCTTCGCCTTGTACGCGTCCAGGCGGCCGCGCAGCTCCGCGCGTATCGCCAGGGGCTGGGTGACGGCGGTCAACGACTCGCGGGCGCGCATCAGTTCGTCCTCGGCCTTCTCCTCCAGGGACTCCAGGAGCGGGGAGAGCCGGTGCCACTGGGCGTGCCTGCGGTAGTCGGAGGCCATGGCCAGCTGTTCCTGCAGCGCGGTCGAAGGGCCGCTGACGGCGGGCACTTCGGAGGCGGCGATCTTGGCGAGGACCTCGCCGCGCGCGGAGCGTGCCTCGGCGAGGGTGCGGTCGGCGCGCGAGAGCACGTCACGCAGCCTGCCGAGCCGCAGCTCCGCGTCCTGCCGGACGGTGAGCACCGCGTCGATCTCACGGCGCACGTCCTCCAGGGCGCGGGCCTCGCGGTCGTACCGCTCGGTGTGCGGGCGGCCGCCTCCGGGGGCCGAACTGCCCGGTGCGGGCTGCCAGAAGGCCAGCGGATCGGAGATCACCTGCTCGCGCAGGTGTGTCAGCTCCGCCGTGATCCGCTCCAGGTCGTCGCCCGCGGGGTGCTCGCCGGGACGTACGCCCACGGAGTGCGCGAGCTGGCGGGTGCGGTGCAGTTCGGCGGCCAGGAGGTCTATCCGGGCGGGCAGCGCGGACCAGACCGCGTCGGCGGCCACGACCATGTCGAGCGAGTGCGCGTACAGGTCGTTCATCCGTGCGACGAGTTCGATGAGCGTGAAGCGTTCGGTGAGCTTGGCCGGTCCGGTGATCGAGGCCGACGGCGCGGGGGCGGCGCCGCCGGCGACGGTGACGCTCTCACCGCGAAGGAGTTCGGTCAGCTCCACCAGGTCGTCCCTGTTGGGCCAGCGTCTGCGGGCCCTCGTCTCGTGCGCCGCGCGCAGGGCGGCGGCGTACGCGTCGAAGTACGCCCACAGGAGGGTGATCTGCTGCTCGGTGGACTGCCAGCGCTCCTGTGTGGTGCCGGTGAGACCGGCACCTTCGAGGAGTCGGCGGCCCGCGTGATCCTGAAGGGCGAGGAGTGAGGTCTCGATCGCCTCGTGCTCGGCGTCGAGCCGCGCCAGCGCACGGTCCACCTCGTCCCGGTCCATCACAGGACCAGGGGGTCCCGCGACGCTCATCGATCACCTCTCCGCTCTGCGTTGCTGTGCACGTCCGGCTCAGTCGCTGTACTTCGGTGCGGGCGGTCCCGCCGATTCGCCGAGTGCCGGCTTCAGCCACTTGTCGTAGCTCTTCTGCCAGCCGCTCTTGCGGTAGTCCTCGAGGACTTGGTTGACCCGGCGCACCAGGTCGTCCTCGCCCTTCTCGGGCTTCTTCATCGCCACGCCGTAGTACTCGGTGTTGAGCGGCGCCTCGCCCTTGAGCTCGACCGTCGGGTCCTGCGCGGCCTGGCTCGCGGCGAGCGCGCTGTCGGTCACGACGGCGTCCACCTCACCGAGCTGGAGCCTTACCAGGCAGTCGAGTTGGTTGGGGACCGTCGTCCCGATGTCGGCATCGAGACCCTTCTTCTTGAGCTCGCCCAGCTTGGTGAGCGCCGTGGAACCCTTCGCCGAGCAGACCTTCTTGCCGTCCAGTGTGTCGTCGAACCCGGTGATCTTGGACGACTTGGGGGCGAGGACCTGCTGACCCGTCTTGAAGTAGGCGGTGGAGAAGGAGACGTCCTTCTCGCGCTCGCAGGTGATCGTCATGGTCCGTACGACCATGTCGACCTGGCCGGTCTGTATCGCCTTGACGCGCTGGTTGGTGGGGATGGCGCGGAAGAGCACGGCGTCGCGGTCGCCGAGGATCTCCTCGGCGATCTTGTGCGCGAGGTCGATGTCGAAGCCTTCGAGCGTCGCCGTCGCCTTGTTCGGGTCGCGATACCCCCAGCGGTAGCTGTTCTGGTCGACGCCGACGATGAGCTTCTTGACCTTGCGGTCGCGGATGGCCTCGACCGTCGGGCCGTCCTTGTCGTCGGGGGAGAGGCTCGCCTCGGGGCTCTCGCACTCCTCGGCGCGCGCGGGAGCGGCCTTGGCGGAAGCCGGGGACGCCTGGTCCGCGCCCTTGTCGGACCTGACCGCGCTGCCTGCCTCCGGCAGCACCAGCATGAGGGAGCCCGTGAGCGCGCAGGCCACCGCCATGGCGGCAGCTCCGCCCCAGCCGCGCAGCCTCGCCAGTCCTCGCGTACGCATCGTCCGCTCGCCCCCTCTCACCTGTACTCCGACAGCCTGCGCCCGACGCCGAGCACGGCGCCGGCGGCGGCGAGCACCGCGAGCACGGCGGCGCCCACCGGGAGCCCGGACATCGCTCCCTTGCCGTCCTTGGCCGCCTGCTCGAATTCGTTCCGCTCGTGCGTCAGCGCGACTTCGAGCGCCTTGTCCACGTTGTCGAAGCACTCGCCGGTGGGTTCGTCGTCCTTGTCGCCGACGACCTTGGCGAGCGCTCCCTTGTAGTCGCCCGCGTCGTCGCTGTCGCGCGCGGTCTTGTGGCGGTCCTTCCAGACCCCCACGTTCTTCGCGGCCTCCTCGACGGGGTTCTTGCCCGCGGCGTTGTCGGCCACGGCCACGGCCTCGCCGAGCAGTCCGCTGTCCGCGCTGCCGAGCTGCTTCATCTGCGCCTGGTAGGCGACGTCGAACTTGTCCTTGATGTCCTTCTTCGTGCCGACCTCGACGGTCTCGGCGCCACGGCTGACCAGCGTGAGGTTCTCGTTGCTGCGGGCCTTGAGCGAGCTGATGCGGGCGTCGTTCAGGACGTTCAGGGACTTCACGCCGTGGTCGTACGAGTCGCCGAGGCCCGAGCGCGCGAAGCTGTGCCCGCCGACCAGCCAGAGCAGCACGATCGCGGACGCCGCGGTGGCGGCGACCAGGCCGTGGTTCAACACGCGGTTCGTCCGGCGGTAGTTGCGGCGCTGGGCCCAGAACAGGGCGCCGAGCGCGAGCAGGCCGAGGGCGATGGCGAACCAGGGATACGGCTTCGCGTCGTCATAGTCCGCGTTCAGCCGCTGCTTCTCCGCGGTGTAGAGCTTCTCGGCGGCCGGGAGCATCTGGGTCTGCATCTTGTCGTTCGCGTACCGCAGATAGGCGCCGCCCAGCGGGAGGCCCTGGCGGTTGCTCGCGCGGGCCCGCTCGATCAGGCCGGTGTACTCCGGGAGCAGCTTGTTCAGCTTGCTCACCGACTCGGCGGCCGACGATCCCGAGCCCGCGTTCGACGCGGCGTTCGCCAGCTTCTCGGAGGCCCGCTCGATGTCGTCCTTGTACCGCTTGCGCACGTCGGCCGGTTCCTGGCCGCCCGCGAGGAAGCCGCTGGACGCGGCGGTGTTGGCGTCGGCGAGGGAGCGGTAGATGGCCGCCGCGTCGTCGCTCAGCGGCTGGCTGCGGTTCAGGACGCTGTTCGCGGCGTCCGAACGCTCGGTCATCTGCCAGGTGGTGACCGCGCCGAACGCGATGACGAGCAGCGCGAGGACGGCGCCGATGATCCGCAGCCTGCCGGGCTCCGTGGTCGCCGCGGCGCGCAGCCTGTCCCGGCCCTCGACCCAGGCGGGACGGCGGGGCGGCGCGCTCTGCACGGTCTGTGCCGGTGCCGCGGAGCCGGGTCCCGCCTGAGGCGGGACGGTGGGCATCGTCGGCGCGGCCTGTCCCGGCGGCGCGGCGCTGCCGCTTGGCGGGTATGTCACCTCGACCTCGACCTCCCCCTTGGTCATCGGACGTTCACTTCCGCCCGGCGTGCGCGGTGCGGGAAGAAGTGCACGGGCGCAAGTATCGCCGCAGGGAGTGACATCCGCACAGGCATTGACTGGATCTTGTTCTGATCATCGTGCCTGGATCATGTCTCGGTCATCGTTCTGGACCACCCTGTCCCCGGCTCACGCGAAGATCGCACACCACCCCTGCCCTTGAATACGCGATTCGGTGCGGTTCGGTTCCCTTTCGCGTGGGACGAGATGAGCCGCGCCGGGCGGACGGCCCGGCGCGGCTCAGAAGAACACCCCTGTCGACAGGGGCTCAACTCCCGCTCTCGTACTGCCCCCGCACGCGCGCGTGCACCTCGGTGGGCGCCCCCACCTGGTCGAGGCCGAGCAGCGCGGCGCCGAGCACGGGACGGGCGACGACCACGCGGGCCACCGCCTTGGGCGCCCGGTCGGCCAGCAACGCCCTGATGCGGTCGTCCAGTTGCGGATGGCGCGCGGCCAGGACGCTGCCGCCGAGCAGCACCGGCGTCTCCTCGCCGAGCAGGTCCAGGCGGTCCAGGGCCACGGTCGACATGGCGACGACCTCGTCGGCCATCCGGTCCACCAGGGAGCGCGCCACCGCGTCGCCCGCCGCCGCCGTGGCGAAGAGCACCGGCGTCAGCTCGTGCCGCCGCACGGGGGCGATGGCGCCCAGGTGCAGTGCCTCGATCAGCGCGTACATGGAGGACAGGCCGAAGTGCGCGGGCAGCGCCTCGCGCAGTGCGGTCGCGTCGCCGCGGCCGTCCTCGGCCCGTGCCGCGTGCCAGAGCGCCTCCTCGGCGAGGCCGCCCCCGCCGCCCCAGTCGCCGGAGATCCGGCCGATGGCGGGGAAGCGCGCGGTGCGCCCGTCGGGCAGCATGCCCACGCAGTTGATGCCCGCGCCGCACACCACGGCGACGCCCCGCGGCTCGGCGTCCTCCAGGAGCCCGGCCCGCAGTATGGCGAAGGTGTCGTTGCGCACGTCGACCGAAGACCCCCACGCGCGCTTGCGCAGGGCAGCCGCCAACTCCCGCTCCTCGACGGGCAGATCGGCGTTGGCGAGACACGCGGACACATGGCCCACGGAGTCGACGCCCGCCTCGGCCAGGGCCCGCGTCACCGCCTCTTGCAGGATGTCCACCGCGGTCTCGACGCCGACCTGGGGCGGCTGGAACCCGCCGCCGCGTGCCGAGCCGACGACCTCGCCGTCGGCCGCGACCACCGCGACGTCGGTCTTGCTGTTGCCCGCGTCGATCGCGAGCACGCTCATGCCTACGCCCACGCCAGGTGCTCCCGGTTGTGCGCGATCAGCCGGTCGGTGAGCTGCTCCGCGTACGCGTACTGGCCGACCAGCGGGTGGGCGAGCAGCGCCTTGAAGACCCGCTCCCGGCCGCCGTGCAGGGCCGCCTGGAGAGCCAGGTCCTCGTACCCGGTGACGTTCGCGATCAGCCCGGCGTACAGCGGGTCCAGCTTCGGCACGGCAAGGGGTTTGGCGCCCTTGCCGTCGACCGTGGCCTGCACCTCGATGACGGCGTCGTCCGGCAGGAACGGCAGCGTCCCGTTGTTGACGGTGTTCACCACCTGGTAGGGGCTGCCGCCGTTGCCGAGCAGCGACGCGGCGAGGTCCACGGCCGCCTCCGAGTAGAAGGCGCCGCCGCGCTTGGCGAGCAGCTCCGGCTTCTCGTCGAGCGTCGGGTCGCCGTACATCTCCAGCAGCTCCCGCTCCATCTGCGCCACTTCGGCGGCGCGCGAGGGCTTGGTCCGCAGCTCTTCGACCACGGCGTCGTGCTGGTAGAAGTAGCGCAGGTAGTACGAGGGCACGACGCCGAGCCGGTCGACGATCTCGCGCGGCATGCGCAGATCGGCGGCGACCGCGTCCCCGTGCTCGGCGAGGAGCCCGGGCAGGATGTCCTGGCCGCCGGGGCCCCCGAGACGTACGCCCGTCTCCCACGTCAGGTGGTTGAGGCCCACGTGGTCGAGGTGCACCTCGCCCGGTGCGACGTCGAGCAGCTTGGCAAACTTCCGCTGGAAGCCGATCGCCACGTTGCACAGGCCGACGGCCTTGTGCCCGGCCTGGAGCAGCGCCCGGGTGACGATGCCCACCGGGTTGGTGAAGTCGATGATCCAGGCGTTCGGATTCGTGCGCCGTACGCGCTCGGCGATGTCCAGGACGACGGGCACGGTGCGCAGCGCCTTGGCCAGGCCGCCCGCGCCGGTGGTCTCCTGGCCGACGCAGCCGCACTCCAGGGGCCACGTCTCGTCCTGCTGCCTGGCCGCCTGTCCGCCGACGCGCAGCTGGAGCAGGACCGCGTCGGCGTCCGCGACGCCCGCGTCCACGTCGGACGTGGTGATGATGCGGCCGGGGTGACCCTGCTTGGCGAAGATGCGCCGCGCGAGCCCGCCGACGAGTTCGAGACGGTCGGCGGCGGGGTCGACGAGGACGAGTTCCTCGATCGGCAGGCTGTCCCTCAACCGCGCGAATCCGTCGATGAGTTCGGGTGTGTAGGTCGACCCTCCGCCGACCACTGCGAGCTTCATATCGGTTCTCAGCCCTTTACTCCGGTGAGGGTGACGCCTTCGACGAAGGCCTTCTGTGCGAAGAAGAAAACGAGGATGACGGGCGCCATGACGAGCAGCGTCGCCGCCATGGTCATGTTCCAGTTGACGGCGTGGGCGCTCTTGAAGGATTCGAGGCCGTAACTCAGTGTCCAGGCGCCGGGGTTCTGGGCGGCGTAGATCTGCGGTCCGAAGTAGTCGTTCCAGCAGTAGAAGAACTGGAAGAGCGCGATGGCGGTGATGCCGGGCTTGGCCATCGGCACGACGATCTTGATCATGGTGCGGAAATCCCCGCAGCCGTCGACCTTCGCCGACTCGATGTACTCCTTGGGGATCGTCAGGAGGAACTGACGGAGCAGGAAGATCGAGTACGCGTCGCCGAACGCCATCGGGATGATCAGCGGCCACAGGGTGCCCGACAGGTGGAACTGCTGGGCCCACACCAGGTACATCGGGATCACGATGACCTGCGGCGGCAGCATCATCGTCGAGATGACGAGCAGCATCGCGGTGCGCCGGCCGCGGAAGCGGAACTTGGCGAGCGCGTACGCGACGGGGATCGCCGAGCAGACGGTGAACAGGGTGCCGAGGCCCGCGTACATCAGCGAGTTGCGCCACCAGTCCAGGAAGCCGGGCGTCTCGAAGACTTCCTTGTAGTTGGACCAGTGCCAGGAGTCGGGCCACAGGTCGCCGCTCATGGCCTGCGAGTCGCTCATCACCGACGTCAGGAAGACGAAGACGAACGGCAGGACGAAGAGCAGCGCCACGCCTATCGCCACGCTGTGCACGGCGATCCAGTGCAGGACGCGCTTGCGGCGGGCACGGGCGGCGGCGGGGCCCCGTGCCGGGGCGGTGCGTTCGGGCGCGGTGGGTGCGGTGAGCGTCGTGGGCGTCGTAGTCGTCATGAATCCTCAGTCCTCCGCCGCGAGCAGTCCGGAGCGCTTGCGCATCAGGAGCAGCGTGACGGCCATGGCGATGGCGAAGAGCACGAGCGAGAGCACGCACGCGGCACCGGTGTTGAAGTTCTGGAAGCCCATCTGGTAGACGAGCTGGGGGACCGTGAGGGTCGAGTGGTCCGGGTAGCCGGGCTGGATCACCGATCCGGGGCCGATGTTGACGCCGGACGCGACCTTCCCCGCGACCAGGGCCTGCGTGTAGTACTGCATGGTCTGCACGACGCCCGTGACCACCGCGAACATCACGATCGGGGTGATCGCGGGCCAGGTGACGTAGCGGAACTTGGCCCATGCCCCGGCGCCGTCGAGATCGGCGGCCTCGTACTGCTCCTTGGGCACGTCGAGCAGCGACGCCATGAAGATCACCATCAGGTCGCCGATGCCCCACAGGGAGAGCAGCACCAGCGAGGGCTTGGCGGTGTCCGGGTCGTTGAACCAGTTGGGCCCCGATATCCCGACCGCGTCGAGGATCTCGTTGACCGGGCCCGTGCCGGGGTTGAGCAGGAAGACGAAGGCGACGGTGGCCGCCACCGGCGGGGCGAGGTAGGGGATGTAGAAGGCGGTGCGGAAGAATCCGGCGCCCGTCTTGATCTTCGTGATGAGCAGCCCGAGCGAGAGCCCGAAGACCACCCGCACGGCCACCATGATCACGACCAGCCAGAGGGTGTTCCACAGGGCCGGGCCGAACAGGGGCATCTGGTCGAACACGTACTTCCAGTTCCGCAGGCCCACGAAGGTGGGCTCCTTGATCTGGTTGTAGTGCATGAACGAGAAGTAGACGGTGGCGATCAGCGGGTACGCGAAGAAGACGCTGAAGCCGACCAGCCAGGGGGAGAGGAATCCGAGCGTGCGCAGTCTGCGGCGCGCCGGGTTGGAGAGGGAAAGTGCCATGGCGGGGTCCTCAGCTCAGCTCTTCGACTGGAGGGTGTCGGCGTCGATCTGTTCGTCGAGCTTCTTCAGGCGCCCTCGCAGATCACCCACGCGTCCGGCCTCGACGGCGTACGAGAAGTCCCCGAGCGAGACGACGTAGGCGCCGCCGTTGACGGACGGCGGCAGGGCCTTGCTGTGCTTGTTCTGCAGGATGTCGAAGAAGGTCCGGAAGGTCGGATCGGCGTCCAGGTCCGGCGACTTGAGCGCCGCGAACGTGGAGGGCACGTTGTGGATGGCGTTCGCGAAGTTCACGACTTGCTTTGTGTCCGCGGTCAGGAACCGCACCAGCTCCCACGCGGCGTTCTGGTGCTTGCTGCTGTGCGCGATCCCGGCGACGGTGCCGGTGATGAAGCCGCGTCCGTAGGTGTCGGCCTGGTCGTCGGGGACGGGCAGCGGCGCCACGCCCCAGTCGAACTTCGCCTTCGCCTCGTCCAGCATCAGGCCGCGCCACTCACCGTCCAGGTGCATGGCCACCTTGCCGGTCAGGAAGGCGTTCTGGGTGGACATCTCGTCGCCGAAGGTCAGCCGGAACCGCTCCAGGTCGTCGAACCCGCCCTGGGCTGCCGCGAGTTGGCGGGCGGTCTTGAAGAACTGGTACGTCTTCGGCTCCTCGGCGAGGCGGGAATTGCCCTCGGCGTCGAAGTACTGGGGGCCCCACTGCGCGAAGAGGCGGTCAGGGCTGTTCTGGTAGAAGCGGAAGTTGGGGAGATACCCGACCTGCTTGTACGAGTTCTTGCCGCTGCGCACGGTCAGCTTCTTGGCGACCTTCTTGAACTCGGACATCGTGCGCGGCGGGCGCTCGATCCCCGCCTTCTTGTAGGCGTCCTTGTTGTAGTACATCCCGAAGGCGTCGGCGAGCAGCGGCAGGGCGCACTGGTTGCCGCGGTAACTCGTGTAGTCGAGCAGGGTCTTGGGGAAGATCTTGCGCTTGTCGAGGCCGGTCTTCTCCATGAACGGATCGAGGTCCGCCCACATCCCGGAGTCGCAGTACTGGCCCACGTTGTTGGTGGTGAAGGACGACACCACGTCCGGGGCCTTGTCGCCGCCCGCCCGCAGGGCCTGGTTGACGGTCTCGTCGGAGACGTTCCCGGTGGCCTTCACCTTGATGTTCGGGTGCAGCTTCTCGAAGCGGTCGATGCTGTCGTTGACGGCCTTGACCTCGCCGGGCGTCGACCAGCCGTGCCAGAACTTCAGGGTGACCGGCTTGGTCGGGTCGTCGTTCGCGCTGCCGACGCTCGGGTTGGCGCAGCCGGAGAGCAAGAGACCGGCTGCGGCGAGCGCCGCGGACGCGCAGGTGGGCATGCGCCATCGCGGCATGGCGGACTTCCTTTACGGGGGAGGGGAGTTGAGGTGCTGGGAGGTGCGAGGAGGGGCAGGCGGGTCGTGCTCAGGCCGTGTCGAAGACCTGGTCGCGGGCCTGGGTGAGCGCCGAGCGCAGGGCGCCGGTGAGGATCGGGTCGCCGTCGAGTTCGCTGATCCGGATCTGCGGGCGGGGCAGGGCGAGCCCGGTCAGCTCCTCCTCGACCCTGGCGCGCAGCTTGTCGCCGCCCGCCTGGGCCACCGAGCCGGAGAGCACGACGAGTTCGGGGTCCACGACGGCGACGACCGCGGCGATGCCGGTGGCGATGCGCCGCGCGACCTCGCCGAGCGCGGCATCGTCGGCCATGACCTGCGCCAACGTCGCCCCGCCGCCGGTCAGTTCACGCACGACGTACGCGGAGACGAGGCTCTCGAAGCCGCCACCGCCCCCGCCGCCGTCCTGAGGGCCGGTGCGCACCAGGGGAGCGCCCGGCAGTGGCATGTACCCGATCTCGCCCGCGCCGCCGGTCGCGCCCCGGAGCAGGGTGCCGCCGAGCACGATGGCGGCGCCGACGCCTTCGTCGAGCCAGGTGAGGACGTAGTTGTCGTTGTCCTGCGCCGCGCCCTCGTACTGCTCGGCGACGGCGGCCAGATTCACGTCGTTCTCGATGTCGACCGGCGTGCCGAGCACCGCGGCGAGGTCGTCGCGCAGGGTGCGGGAGTGCCAGCCCGGCAGGTGCGGGGCGTACCGCAGCGCACCGGTGTGGGGGTCGATGGCGCCGGGGGTGCCGATCACCGCGGCCCGCAGGTCGTCGTGGCCGAGGCCCGCCTGGCGCAGCGCCTCGTCGACGGCCTCGGTGACCAGCTGGGCGGTGCGGTGGCGCACGTCCTCGGCGACGGCGACGGCCTCGACGCGAGCCTGGCCGAGGACGGTGCCGGTGATGTCGGCGACGAGCGCGGTGATCCCGGTGGGGTTCGCGGACAGCGCGGCGACATGGCCGGCGCCCGGGTCGATCTCGTACAGCAGGGCGTTGGGCCCCGGCCGTCCGCTGAGGCTGCCCGTGGTGTGCACGAGGCCGGCTGCCTCCAGGCGCCCGAGCAGCTGCGAGGTGGTGGGCTTGGAGAGCCCGGTCAGCTCGCCGATGCGGGTGCGGGTGAGCGGGCCGTGCGCGACGAGCAGGTCGAGCACCGCCCGGTCGTTCATGGCGCGCAGGACGCTCGGCGTGCCCGGGGTCCCCGGAGTGCTGCCTGCTGCTGCCATCACGACACCTGCCCTTGCTGCAACTGTTAGGAAACTTTCCAATTCGTGAGGACCGTACGGCTGGCGTGAATGAGGCGTCAATAGCGGATGCTCCTGCGGCAACCAAGTCGTTACCTGGTGGAGCCGGTGTTGCACAGGGTGCACGCGAGGCGCTCGGTCAGGGGGCACGGCGCAGGCCGGGAACTCCACTCGACCACCGCCCAGTTGGCCACCACCACGCTTCACCGCGGAGATCCCCGCCGCATATCCTCACGTCTGTTCGACCGACCAGGCAGAACGACCGGGGGACAAGACCACCATGACCAGTGCGACCGGCGGGGGCCACGCCGACGAGGGTGCCGAGGGCGCCGAGGACGCCGGGGGAGGCATCAAGCCGCTCACGGCGGGCGATCCGCCCCGGATAGGGCCCTATCTCCTGCTCGGGAGGCTGGGGGCGGGCGGCATGGGCCGGGTCTACCTCGCCCGTTCCGAGAGCGGCCGCACCGTCGCGGTGAAGGTCGTCCACGAAGAGCACGTCACGAACGCGCAGTTCAGGGCCCGCTTCCGCCGGGAGATCGACGCCGCGCGGCGCGTCGGCGAGCGCTACACCGCGCCCGTGCTCGACTCGGACGCGGACGCCGAGCACCCCTGGGTGGCCACGGGTTACGTCCCCGGCCTCTCCCTCGAACAGGTCGTACGCGGCCACGGACCGCTCCCGGCGAAGTCCGTGCACGCGCTCGCCGACGGCCTGCTGCACGCGCTCCAGGACATCCACACGGCCGGGATCATCCACCGCGACCTCAAGCCGTCCAACGTGATGCTCACCGTGGACGGCCCCCGCGTCATCGACTTCGGCATCGCCCGCGCCATGCGGACCTCGTCCGTCGAGTCGCTCCTCACCAGCACCGGCATGGTCATCGGCTCGCCCGGCTTCATGGCCCCCGAGCAGATCCGCGGCCAGAGCGCGGGCCCCAAGAGCGACGTGTTCACGCTGGGCTGCGTGCTCACGTACGCGGCCACGGGCGTCCTGCCCTTCGGGCACGGGGTCACCAACCAGCACGCCGTGATGTACCAGATCGTCGAGGCCGAACCCGGCCTCGACAAGGTGCGCGACGACGGACTGCGTGCGCTCATCGCCCGCTGTCTGGCCAAGAACCCCGACGAACGTCCCACCGTGGACGAGCTGTTGGCGGACTCGGAGCGGACCCGCCCCCTGCCGTCGGCGGCCGCGTGGCTGCCCGCCGAGGTCGTGATGCACCTCGCCCAGCAGGCGGCAAGGCTCCTGGACGCGGAGGCGGCGGAGCCGGTGCGCGAGGAGGCGCCGCCCGCCGCCGGGGTCCCCGACCGGGAGACGGCGCGGCTGCGCGCGGAGCCGGGCATCCCCGAGGTCGTGGCGGTGGCCGCGTCCGGTGACACCCCGGCGGGCACCTCGGCCCAGGAGCGGAAGCGGGCCCGGCGCCGCCGCCCGCTGGTGATCGGGCTCCCGGTGGTCGCCGTGCTCTCCGTGGGAGGCGGCACGTTCGTGATGATGCAGCCGTTCGGCGGCGACAGCGGCGACCAGGCGTCGCCCCCGTCCAGCAGCTCCCCGGCGGCGCCGGGCCAGGACGCCTCCCCCAGCGGCTCACCGGCAAAGGACGGCAAGGGGGACAAGGGCGGCAAGGGCGACAAGGACAAGGACGACGAGAAGGGGGAGAAGGACAAGAACGGCAAGGACGGGGCGGACGGCAAGGACGGGGAGAGCGCGGCCGACGGCCAGGGCGGGGAGGACTCCAAGGGCTCCGCAGGCTCCTCGGACGGTGACGCGGGCTCCGACGGGGGCGGCACGTCGCCCGGCGGCTCGTCCGGCAGCGACTCCGATGCGGGCTCGTCCAGCGGCGCGGGCTCCGGCGACGGCTCGGGCGACCCCGGCTCCGGCGGGGACGGCTCGGACGGCACCGGCGGGGTCCCGTCGTTCTTCGCCGACACCTGGAGGTTCGGCGGCGACTACAACATCGGCCAGCCGGACAAGGTGACCATTTCCGCGAGCGGCTCCGTCCGTCTGGTCCTCGACCAGCAGACCGCCTGCACGTACGCCGCGAAGGTGACGTCGACGACGAGCCAGGGCAGCCGCATCAACGTAGGAACGGCCAGCTTCGTCGGGAGCAGGCCCGCCTACTGCCACCCGACCCTGGACCCCTCGTACTTCACCATCAACGGCAGCGGCATCCAGCACAACGTGGGCCCCTCCCACGGCGAGGGGTACTACTACAAGCGGGCCTGAGACCCCGCGCCGCGGCGCCGCCGTTACTTCGCCAGATTCGGCGGCGGCGCTATCGGGGAGGCCGCCAGCGACTGCGGCGAGGTCGCGGAGGCGTACGCCGACGGCGCCGCGACACCCGCGGACGGGTCGGCGGCCGCCTCCTCCGTCGCCTGGAGCGGCAGGCCGCCCACGATGCGGATGCCCGCCTCGTCGAAGGCCCGCTTGATGCGCCAGCGCAGCTCGCGCTCCACGCCGAGCGCGTTGCCCGGCATCGTCTTCGCGGAGACCCGCACGACCATCGACTCGAGCAGCACGCTGTCCAGGCCGAGCACCTCGACCGGGCCCCAGAGGCGCTCGTTCCACGGCTCGTCCTTGGCCATGGACTCGCCGACCTCGAGCAGCGTCGCCTGGACCTTCTCCAGGTCCTCGTCCGGGCGGACGGTGACGTCGACGCCCGCCGTGGACCAGCCCTGGCTGAGGTTGCCGATGCGCTTGACCTCGCCGTTGCGGACGTACCAGATCTCGCCGTTGTCGCCGCGCAGCTTGGTGACCCGCAGACCGACCTCGATGACCTCGCCGGACGCCACGCCCGCGTCGATGGAGTCGCCCACGCCGTACTGGTCCTCAAGGATCATGAAGACGCCGGAGAGGAAGTCCGTGACGAGGTTGCGGGCGCCGAAACCGATCGCCACACCCGCGACACCCGCCGAGGCGAGCAGCGGGGCGAGGTTGATCTGGAATGTGCCCAGGATCATCAGCGCGGCCGTGCCCAGGATCAGGAACGACGCCACCGAGCGCAGCACGGAGCCGATGGCCTGCGAGCGCTGGCGGCGGCGCTCCACGTTCACGAGGAGGCCGCCGAGCGCCGTGCCGTTCACGGACTGGGCCGTGCGGTTCATGCGGTCTATGAGCTTGGTGATGGAACGCCGGATGACCACGCGAAGGACCACGGCGACCGCGACGATCAGCAGGATGCGGAGCCCGATGCCCAGCCACGCCGACCAGTTCTGCTCGACCCAGCTCGCGGCGTTCGTCGCGCTCTCCTGGGCGTCTTCCAAGGTCGGGGACTTCGGCGTCGTCTTGTCGTCCGGGTCCGTTCCGGCTGCTGACAGGACGGACAGGAACACGGCAGGTACCTCCAGGCATAGCGGCCTGCCCAGGAGATGCACCGGGCAGAGTCACCACACTAACGGGGCATTGTGTGTGGATCGTTGTGATGTTCGAGGGAGAGACAGTGCTCACCTGGGGAAGATGAGGGTGTCGCACTGGTGTGGTCGAAAACACTCCGAGCCCGTTACCAGCGGATGGTGGCGCTTGGACCAGGCATGAGGGGAGACTGGCTACAGATCGTCCCGGCGCGAGCCACGCGCCGCCGGCGTACAAGGAGGCATCCGTGCCGCACGTCCTGGTCCTCAATGCGTCGTACGAGCCTCTCGGCGTCGTACCGCTCCGCCGCGCGCTCGTCCTCGTCCTGGAGAACAAGGCTCTCTGCCTCGAGGAATCCGGCGCCTTCATGCACAGCGCAACGCGCACTGTCCCCGCACCCAGCGTGGTCCGCCTCAAGCGGTTCGTCCGGGTCCCTTACAGGGGGCCCGTTCCTCTGACCAGGCGGGCGCTCTTCGCCCGCGACGGCGGTCGGTGCATGTACTGCGGTGGCGTCGCAACCAGCGTCGACCACGTCATTCCGAAGAGCCGTGGCGGTCAGCACGCCTGGGAGAACGTGGTGGCTTCATGCCGCCGCTGCAACCACACGAAGGCGGACCGTCATCTCCTGGAGCTGGGGTGGCGCCTGCGTCACAAGCCCGCGCCGCCCTCGGGGCTCGCGTGGCGCATCATCGGGACCGGGCACAGGGATCCGCGCTGGCTGCCGTACTTGCAGCCGTTCGGCGCGGACGACGCGATGGCCCGGATCGATGGCATTTCCGCCTAGAAATCGATCCGGGCTCTGTTGTACGCGGCCGCCTGCGCGGGGCCCGCACGTGGCCGTCGGCCGCCGTCACTCGTCGGCGGCCGCGGCCACGGCGTACGCCTCGACCGACCACAGCGAGTAGCCGAACCGCGTGGCCCGCTTGTCGCCCTGCACCCGGATGTAACGGGTGTCACGGGCGTCCATGCGGACCGCCTCGCGGCCGCCCTTGCCGTCCTTCACGGTCGCCGCCGTGCGCCAGGTCTTCCCGTCGGCGGAGGTCTGCACGCGGTAGCCCGCCGCGTACGCGTCCTGCCAGCGCAGGACGACCTGGCCGAGCCTGACCGGCTCGTCGAGTTCCAGCTGCCACCAGGCGCCGTCCTCGGCCGGCGATGACCAGCGGGTCGTGGGGTCGCCGTCATTGGCGCCGGACGCCGGGAAGTCCTTCGTCTCGTCGCCCGACGAGGAGGCCTTCGCGCCGCGTGCCAGGTCGCGCCCTTCGGTGCGCGGGTAGGCGCGGACCGAGACCGTCCTGGTCTGGCCGTCGAAGGTGACCGGGATCTCGTACGTCCCCGAGCGCGTGCCCGCCGGGACCGTGACGTCGAGCGGGACGTCCACCTGCGTGCCGCGCGGCAGCGTGGACTTCTGAGGGGTGCGCACCTCGATGCCCTTGGGGGCCTTCGCCGTGACCTTGCCCTCCACGTCGCCGGGGCGCAGGGACGTCAGCTTCGCCGTGACCCGCTGCGGGCCGCCGCCGATCTCCACGTCGGCCTCGGTGCGGCCCAGCGAGAAGCGGGCGTCGGGGGAGTCGGCGTACCAGGGGACCACGTGGCGGACGGTGCCCTCGGTGACCGTGACGCGGACGGCGTCGGCGCGCGGGGCGGTGTCCCCGGACTTGCCGGACTTGGCGGGCCTGGCCTCGGTGAAGCCCGTGCCGGACAGGGCGGCGATGCGGCGCCAGCCCTCGCCCGGGACATGGGCCTCGATGCTGCCCTTGGTGCCGGGGTCGGTCAGCGCCGTCACCGCCGTGAGGGGGCGGGCGCGGGGGACGCGGACCGTCGCGCGGTCCGACGCCTGCTCGCTGTCGAGCCCCGCCCACGTGCCGTACGCCTTCTGCGACCGCGTCAGGAAGGGCGCGAGGACACCCTTGCCGACGGTCACCCTGCCCGCCTTCAGGTCCTTCTGGAGCCCGGTGAGGGTGCGTGAGGCGCGCCAGGCGGCGGCGCCGTCGCCGGTGGACTGCGCGCGCAGCATGTCGACCGCCGTCTCGCCGGCCTCCCCATAGCGCGCGAGCTGCTCGACCCAGGGACGCACCTCGGTGTCGATGTCGCTGTCGGCGAGGCGCCGCGGCGCCTCCTTCATGACGGTGAAGGCGTCCCGCAGGGCCTGTGCGGACTTCTCGATGCGGGCGCCGTCCGTCGTCGTGCGCGTGCGCCAGAAGTCGTCCATGAGCGGGCGCAGGTACGCCGATTCGTCGGCGCCGAGCACGGAGGACGCGTCATTGCCCGCGAGGGCCCGCAGGGCGCCGCGCGCCTTCGCGTCGCCGCCCGAGAGGTCGTCGATCGCGGCGAGCCAGGACTCGTGCGGGCGGTAGGCGCGGGGGTTCCAGGCGTAGTCGGCGGCCGTGAACAGGGGGATGCGGGAGGCCGATGGCTGCTCCATGGCATTGCCGAGCAGCGCCGCCGAGCCGGTGGCCACGGCGGGCTCGCGGCCGGTGTAGGGGCCGAGGAAGATACGGTCCTGCGCGAAGTCGTTGACGGGGTAGTTGTCCATCGTCACCAGCGGATGCGAGCCGAACGCCTTGCGGGCGCCCGCCAGTTCACGCCCGGTGATGGTCTTGGGGACCACGCCCACGCCGGTCCACGCCACCTCGATGCCCTCGTCGAGGCGGTCCGCGATGGCGTCGCGGTACTCGGTGGAGCCGTCCTGGTAGTACTCCGTGGGCATCAGCGAGAGCGGCTTCGCGCCGGGGTGGCGCTCGGCCAGGTGCGCCGAGACGGCGTTGGCGACACGGGACTGCGCCTTCGCGGCGGCATCGGGCCCCGAACCGAAGGCGTCGGCGTCCGCGTCGCAGTGCCACTCGCTGTAGCTGACGTCCTGGAACTGCAGCTGGAAGGCGCGCACGCCCAGGGCCCACATCGCGTCGATCTTGCGGTTCAGGGCCTTGATGTCCTTGTCGGACGACATGCACATGGCCTGGCCGGGGGCGACGGCCCAGGCGAGCGTCACGTGATTGGCCCTGGCCCGCTCGGCGAGGGCGCGGAAGTCGGCGCGCTGCTCCGCGGGGTACGGCTCGCGCCAGCGTGCCTGGCGGTAGAGGTCGTCGCCGGGGGCGTAGAGATAGCGGTTCTGCTTCGTGCGGCCCATGAAGTCCAGCTGGTCCAGGCGCTGCTCACGGGTCCACGGGGTGCCGTAGAAGCCCTCCGTCATGCCGCGGACCGCGGTGCCGGGCCAGTCGCGGATCTGGACTCCGGGAACTGTCTTCCGGGTGCTGTCGGGGCTCTTGGTGACCAGCTGGCGCAGGGTCTGCACGCCGTGGAAGAGGCCGTCCTCTCCCGCGCCCGCGAGAGCGATGGTGTCCTGGCCGCCGATCCGGCCCACCGCGAGGCGGTAGCCGCCGGAGGGCAGGTCGCCGCGGGCGCGGGCGCCGAGGGTGCGCAGGGCCTGGTCGGCGCCCGTGCCGTCGGCGCGGACGACGAGCTTCCCGCCGCCCGCGGGCAGCGGGTCGCCGTCCTTGACCTCGGTGATCTCGCGGGCTCCCGCATCACGCAGGAGGGCACGCAGGGCGTCCATGGCGTACGGGTCCGGGTCCCGGCCGGTGGCCAGGATCACCTCGTCGGTGACGGTGACCTGAGTCCCTGCCGTGGTCATCGACTGGGGGCGGGGCCAGACCGGGGGGAGGGTGCCGTCGCTCTCCCGGTCGTCGTCCGGGGACGTGGCCGGGGTGCCGGGCTTTCCGGGGAGGCCGGGGGCGGCGATGGCGCCGGGGGCACCGGTGAGTGCGCCTGCGATGACGGCGACGGCGATGGCCGCCGCGCCCTTCCTGCGCCGCAGTTGCACGGCCCTCTCCTCGTTGTCCCTCGTCCTGGTGATCACGTGTGGTGCGTCGGTTGTCTCAGGGTGTCACTGAGCCCACCACTCGCGTGGCGGGAGTGTCAACGGGCGTGGGTGTTGTGGGGGTTTTCTTCCCTGTGACATTGCCGGGCCGTTGCCGGGGTCAGGGCCGGGGCCATGGCCGGGTTCGCTCAAAAGTGCTGGAGGGGCTTGGAATGACTGCCCCGGATCGGGGCAGGGACGGGAGCGGGGAAAAGGAAGATCTTGCGTCCGTACCCCCACTCAGAGAAACGAATGTGAGTACGCGCACGTTCATACAACGGATATGTCTGCGATCCCGCGCACTGGGTAGGTCTGCCGAAGACCTGCCCCCTGACATTGGAGCCTTACGTGCCCGCTTCCGCGAATCTCCTCCTCGACGCTCTCTCCAAACAGGTGTCCGGTCCCGACTCGGGACTCGACGGATCCTGCGCCTGCGGCTGCCTGGAGCCGCCCCTGACCAGCGAGCCCCCGCTGGCCGACGCCGCACCCCTGACCAGCGAGCCTCCGCTGGCCGACGCCGCCCCGCTGACCAGCGAGCCCACCTCCACCGGCACCGCGTCGGGTCTGGCCTACATGGGGGTCTGAATGGCCCCACCCGGAGCGACCGGACCCACGACCGGCTCCACCGTCGGGCCCACCGGCCCCACCGGACTTTCCCGCCTTGCCGACCTGCACGGCGTGGCGACTTCTTACTCCCCGTCCCCGGACCGAACGGTTCCGGCCACCGACGCCGCGGTGATCGCGGCCCTGGCCGCCCTTGACGTGGACGCGAGCACCCCCGATGCGGTGCGGCGTGGCCTCACGTCCCGCGAGGCCGAGCTGGCCGCCCGCCTGCTGCCGCCGACGGTCGTGGTGTGGCAGGGAGCCGGGCAGGGAGCCCCTGAGGCACCCCCGCCCTGGGCCGGGCTGCCGCCGGGGACGCGGGTGTGGGTGGAGACGGAGCGGGGGGAGCGGGTCGAGTTCCCGGAGATCGTGCCGCGGGGCAATCGGGTGGGTGAGCGGGAGACATCACCGCGAAGCGGCGCACAGGCAGAGCCACGAGAGGCGCCGCACCTGCCACTGGGCGTACACCGGCTCCGAGCCACGACCCCGGACGCCCAAACAGCCACCGCCCACCTCATAGTCGCCCCGCCCCGCTTACCGCCCCCGCGCGAGAAGACGTACGGAATTCTCGTCCAGCTCTACTCCCTCCTCTCCCGCCGCTCCTGGGGCATGGGCGACCTCGGGGACCTCGCCGAGCTCGCCGCCTGGTCAGGGCGGACCATCGGCGCGGGATTCGTGCAGGTCAACCCTTTGCACGCGGCGGTCCCGAAGCCCCAGGACGGGGCGTCCGACCCCTCTCCGTACCGCCCGTCCTCGCGCCGCTTCCCCGACCCCGTCCACCTGCGGGTCGAGGACATTCCCGAGTACGCCCACCTGGAGGGCGAGGCCCGCGATCTGGCCGCGCATCTCACGCGCCGAGCCGCCGCGCTGCGCGAATCCGTCCTCCAGCAGGGCCAGTTGATCGACCGCGACGCGGTCTGGGCGCTCAAGCTCAAGGCCCTGGAGCTGATCCGCGAGGTCCCGCTCGGACCCGGACGGCGCGCCGCCTACAACGACTTCCTCGCCGAGCACGGCGAAGCCCTTGAGGACCACGCCACTTGGTACGCGCTCGCCGAGCGGTACGGCCCCGACTGGCACACCTGGCCCGCGCCCCTGCGCGACCCCGCGTCGCCCCGGACCGCCCGCGCCCGCCGCGAGTTGATGGACCGCGTGGACTTCCACTGCCGTCTCGCCTGGCTCACCGACGCCCAGCTCGCCGCCGCGCAGCGCTCCGCGCGCGACGCCGGCATGGGCATCGGCCTCGTGCACGACCTAGCGGTCGGCGTGCACCCGGCGGGAGCCGACGCCTGGGCGCAGCAGCGGCACTTCGCCGCGGGCATGTCGGTGGGCGCCCCGCCGGACGCGTTCAACGCGCGCGGCCAGGACTGGGGCCTTCCGCCCTGGCGCCCCGACCGCCTCGCCGAGTCCGGGTACGCCCCCTACCGCGCCCTCCTGCGCGCACTGCTCCGCAACGCGGGCGCGATCCGCATCGACCACGTGATGGGGCTCTTCCGGCTCTGGTGGGTCCCCGAGGGCCGCGCGCCCACCGAGGGAACGTATGTCCGGTACGACGCCGAAGCGATGCTCGCCGTCCTCGCCCTGGAGGCGCACCGCGCGGGCGCCCTCGTCATCGGCGAGGACCTCGGCACCGTGGAGCCGGGCGTCCGCGAGACCCTCCAGCGGCACGGCGTGCTCGGCACCTCCGTGCTCTGGTTCGAGCGGGACTGGACCGGCACGGGACGGCCGCTGCCGCCCGAGCGGTGGCGCGCGGACTGCCTGGCCACCGCCACCACCCACGACCTGCCGTCCACCGCGGCCCGCATCACCGGTGAGCACGTCCAACTCCGGGACCGACTCGGCCTGTTGGCCCGCACCGCGGCCGTCGAGCAGGCCGAGGCGGCGGCCGATGTGGCGGAGTGGCTCGCGCTGCTCTCCCGCCTCGGGATGCTGCCCGGCGGCGGTGGCAACGAGCAGGAGGAGATCCGCGCCGTCCACCGCTTCCTGCTCGCCACCCCGGCCCGCATGATCGGCGTATGGCTGCCGGACGCGGTCGGCGACCGCCGCCCGCAGAACCTCCCCGGCACCTGGGACCAGTACCCCAACTGGCGGCTGCCGGTCGCCGACGCCGACGGCCGCCCCGTCACCCTGGAGGAACTCGCCGCCTCACCCCGCGTGCACGCGTTCATGGACGTGTTCCGCACCCGCGTGGAGCCCCGTACGGCACCCCCGGGCGCGCGGCCCGTTTAGCAGTTCGCTACGTTGGCACCGTGGACAAGAAGAACGCCCTGCGCGCCGGCGCCCTGGCTTCCGGTACGACGCTGATGATGCTGCTCATGTCGTCCCCCGCGCTCGCGCTCACGCGCGACGACGGTGACGACCCGGGTCCCGGTCTGAGTGTGATCGACACGCTCGGCCTCTATGTCGTGGCGCCCATCGTGCTGTTCCTGGTGATCGCGGGCCTGGTCATGGTCGGTGACAAGTCCCACAAGCAGGAGAAGCAGGGCTGACGCCACTTCGCTTCCAGAGTTCTCCGTAGTTCTCCGTAGGGGCTCTTCGTCGACGTGTGCACGCGCGTGCACACGTCAACGAAGAGCCCCTACGCGTGTGTCACACAGGCGTGCGCGTCAGGCCGCGTACGCCTCAGGGCCCTCGGCAGTGAGGTAGCGCTGGACCGTCGGCCCGGCCCAGTCCACGACCTCCTCGCCGGACAGCGCGACCACCGGCGGAAACCGCAGCACATAGCGGGTCAGCGCCATGCCGAGGATCTGTGAGGCGCAGAGCCCGGCCCGCGCGGGGGCATCGGCGGGGTCGGGGCAGACGTGGCGCGCGACCGGCAGCAGCTGGTCCTTGAAGATGCCCTGCATGCGCTCGGCGCCCGCCTCGTTCGTGATGCCGACGCGGAGCATCGCGGTAAGCACCTCGTCGGTCTCCCAGACGTCCAGGAAGTGCCTCACCAGGGCCCGTCCGACGTCCTCGCGCGGCACCGCGCCGAGATCGGGCAGCCGCAGATCGATGGAGCAGGCCGCGGCGAACAGGCCCTCCTTGTTGCCGTAGTAGCGCATCACCATCGACGGATCGATCCGCGCGTCCTTGGCGATGGCACGGATGGTGGCCCGTTCATAGCCGTCGGCGGCGAACCGCTCACGGGCGGCGGCCAGGATCGCGCCGCGGGTCGCATCGGAGCGGCGGGGCGGTGCTGCGGGCGCTTCGACGGCCGTCCGGGTCGCTGAATCGGGTGCACTTTCAGTCATGCCAACAAGCGTAGGCCAACATGTGTTGACAGTCCAGGATGCCGGTCCTACGTTAGCCAACAAGCGTTGACCAACAGTTGTTGGCACAAGCCACGAGGAGGCCGCCATGAACGGAACCCAGGACACGACCGGCACCGCGAACCCTGCCGTGATCGTCGTCGGCTCCGGCCCCACCGGGCTGCTGCTCGCCGGGGACCTGGCCGCCGCGGGCGTCCCCGTCACCCTGCTCGAGAAGCGGCCTCACGAGATCAGCAACCTCTCGCGCGCCCTGGTGCTGCACGCCCGCACCCTCGAGCAGCTCGACGCGCGCGGCCTCGCCGACGAGCTGGAGGCCAAGGGCAGGACGCTCGACCGCCTGCGCCTCTTCGCCCGCCTCGAAGTGGGCCTCGACAAGCTGCCCTCGCGCTACAACTACCTCCTGGTCCTGCCGCAGTACGAGGTGGAGCGGGTCCTGGAGCGGCGGGCGATCGAGGCCGGTGTCGACTTCCGGTACGAGAACGAGGTCACCGGGCTCACCCAGGACGCGGACGGCGTGACGCTCGAAGTCCGGGGCCCCGGTGGGGAGTCGAGCACGCGAAGGGCCGCGTACGTCGTCGGCGCCGACGGACTGCACAGTCCGGTCCGCAAGGCCATCGGCCTGCCCTTCCCCGGGAAGTCCGCGATCCGCTCCCTCGTCCTCGCCGACGTGAAGCTCGCCGAGAAGCCCGAGTCGGTCCTCACGGTGAACGCCGCCGGTGACGCCTTCGCCTTCATCGCGCCCTTCGCCGACGGCTATTACCGCGTCATCGGCTGGAACCGCGCCCACAACGTCCCCGACAGCGAGCCCCTCGACCTCGAAGAGGTCAAGGAGATCACCCGCCTCGCGCTCGGCCGCGACTACGGCATGCACGACGCCCGCTGGATGTCCCGCTTCCACAGCGACGAGCGCCAGGCGCCCGAGTACCGGGTCGGCCGGGTCTTCCTCGCCGGGGACGCCGCGCACGTCCACACCCCGGCGGGCGCGCAGGGCATGAACACCGGCCTCCAGGACGCCGTGAACCTGAGCTGGAAGCTGGCGGCGGCGGTCGAGGGCCGTGCGCCGGAGGGCCTCCTCGACAGCTACCAGTCGGAGCGGCACCCCATCGGCAAGGCGGTCCTGCGCAGCAGCGGCGGGATCGTGCGCCTCGCGATGGCCAAGCGCCCGTGGTCGATCGCGGCCCGCGCCGTGCTCGCGTCCTTCATCAACGCCGTGTCCCCGGTCCGGAACAAGGCGATCGGCCAGATCACCGGCATCGGCTACACCTACCCGGCCCCGAAGGGCGCCCACCGCACGGCCGGGCACCGCGCTCCGGACGTCGCGCTCAAGGAGGGGCGGCTGTACGAGGCTCTGCGCGAGGGTGAGTTCGTGCTGATCGCTCCGGAGGGAGCGGAGTACGGCGGGGTAGGGCGCTCCGTCGTGACGCACTGGGTCAGCGGCCGGCGCACGACCGTCCTCGTCCGCCCCGACGGGTACGTGGCGTGGGCGGCGGAGGAGGCGGACGCGGGGGCGGTGCGGGCGGCGCTGGGGGAGTGGGGCGCGGCGTAGAGCCGTAACCGTTTCGGTCCGGAACCGTTCAGTCAGGATCGTTCAGTTCAACTTCAAAGAATCCTCGAAAAGATTCGATGGACCTGATGGGTGTGGGGGTGCGACGGTAGTCCCGCAGCCAACCAAGAGATCAGCCAAGAGATCCCCGCCGGGTGGTGCCCACCCAGGCGGGGTTCGTGTTTTCCCGGGCCGACCGGGAGAGAGACAAGGGATATCAGTGACTGTCCTGGACCGGACGACCCCCCTGCACGCCGAGCCGAACGCGTCGAAAGCCTTGCCCCCGACGGCGGCGAGCAAGGCGCAGCGGGCCGCAGGCCCCATCGGCCTCGGCCTCGCCCTCGCGGCGCTCGCCACGGTCGTCTGGTCGGGCAGCTTCGTCACCTCCCGCGCCCTGGCCGACAGCGTGCCGCCCATTCAGCACGCGTTCTGGCGCTGGATCATCGCGATCGTGGCGGTGGCGCCGTTCGCGGCGCGCCAGACGTGGCGGCAGCGGGCCCTGCTCCGTAAGCACATCGGCTTCCTGCTCGCCGCCTCGCTCCTCGGCGTGACCATCTACAACACCCTGGTCAACCAGGCGGGCGTCACCACCACCGCGGGCAACATGGGCATGATCATGGCGGCGTCGCCGGTCCTGATGGCGGTGTACGAGCGTCTCGGCGGCGCGAGGCTCGGCGCGCGCCGCGTGGCCGGCATGCTGATCGCCTGCGCGGGCGTTCTGGTCCTGGTCTCCGGGGGATCGCTCTCCATGGACTTCGCGGTGGGTGACCTGTGGGTGATCGCGGGGGCCGTCTCCTTCGGCTCGTACAGCGCGCTGCTCAAGCGCAAGCCCGCGGAGATCGGCGGACTGCCGTTCCTGTTCGCGACGTTCACGCTCGGCGCGCTGATGCTGCTTCCGGTGTTCGTGGCCAGCTATGTGCTCCAGGGCGGCTTCGAACCGACCGTCGGCACGGTCTCCCCGCTCCTGTACGTCGGTGTCGTCTCCTCCGCGATCGCCTTCTTCGCCTGGAACAAGGCGATCTCGATCATCGGCGCCGCGCGTGCCGGGGTCATCTACTACCTCCAGCCGGTGTGCGTCGCCCTGCTCTCCTTCGCGGTGCTCGGCGAGGCGATGGGGTGGCTGCAGGTGATGTGCATGGCGCTGATCCTGGGCGGGGTCGTGCTGGGCGCGGCGCGAGCGAAGCCGCGCTCGGAGTAGGGGGCGCGTCCCGTGGGATCACCTCTCCTGACCAGTCGGTACGTTGACTCCATGAGCGAGTGGGACATCAAGAAACTGCAGATCCTGCGTACGTTGAGTGAGCGGGGCACGGTCACGGCGACGGCGCGGACGCTGCAGATGACGCCGTCGGCGGTGTCGCAGCAGCTGTCCAACCTCGCGAAGCAGCTGGGGGTGCCGCTGCTAGAGGCGCACGGGCGGCGGGTCCGCCTGACGGACGCGGCGCACCTCGTGCTGCGTCACGCGGAGGCAGTCTTCGCCCAACTGGAGCTGGCCGACGCGGAGTTGGCCGCGTATGCGCAGGGCGAGGCGGGGGAGGTGCGGGTCGGGGCGTTCTCGACCGCGGTGCCCGCGCTGGTCGTTCCCGCGGTGCGGGAGCTGAGGGCCGCGGCGCCGGGGATCTCGGTGCGGGTCCGTGAGGTGGAGGCGGCGGAGGCGTACGAGTTGCTGGCCGCGGGGGAGGTGGACGTGGCCCTCTCCTTGGCGGTGACGGCGCCGGCCGCGGCGGACGCGGACACGCGCTTCACCCGGGAGTCGCTGCTCGCGGACCCGCTGGACGTGGCACTTCCGGTGGACCACGCGCTGGCGGATGCGGAGGGTCTGAGGCTCGCGGACCTGGCGGCGGAGCCGTGGATCTTCGGGGGCAGCGGTCCCTGGTCGGAGATCACGCGGGCGGCGTGCGAGGGGGCCGGGTTCACGCCCGAGCAGGCGCATTCCGCCTCCGGCTGGACGGCGATCCTGGCGATGGTGGAGGCGGGGATGGGGGTCGCCCTGGTCCCGCGGATGGCGGCGGTTCGCCGTGACGGCGTGGTGATGCGGTCCCTGTCCGCGGACCGGCCCCGCCGCCATGTGGTGGCGGCGGTTCGCCGTGGGGCGGCGGGGGGAGCGGGGGTCAGCAGGGTCTTGTCGGCGCTCCGCTCCGCGGTTCCCCTGCGGGGGGCGGAGGCGGAGTAGCTCTGCACCGGGGGTGCGTCGCGGCTGCCGTGCCGACCGGGTTCTGCGTCTGCGGGCCGCCACCGGGCTTCCCGCGCTGCGCGCGGATCTCTCCCACCCGCCCACCCGTTACCCCGCAGTGTCAGCGTGGCCCGGTTCTGCGTCTGCGGGCCGCCATCCCGACTTCCCGCGCTTCGCGCGGATCTCGCCCACCCGCCCACCCGCCCACCCGATACCCCGCGGTGGATGGGTGGCCGGGTTCTGCGTCTGCGGGCCGCCACCGGACTTCCCGCGCTCCGCGCGGATCTCTCCCGCCCACCCGCCCGGTGCCCCGCAGTGGATGGGTGCCGGGGCTTTCGTCTGCCGCTCGTATTCGTCCTTCCCGCGCTCCGCGCGGATTCTCCCGCCCGCCCACCCGATCACCCCGCAGCTACGGGGCAGTCGGGTGGGTGGGTGGGAAAGATCCGCGCGCAGCGCGGGAAGGTGGGAAGTCGGAGGGCGGCGCTCAGGCCGTAGTCCCGATCACCCTGTGGCCGCGGGGCAATCGGGCGGGTGGGTGGGAGCATCCGCGCGGAGCGCGGGGAAGGGGCAGACGGCCGGTAGGCGGGGGTATCCGGGAGGGATGGTGGCCGAGGCCGGCGGGGGAGAGGGAAAGGGGCCGCCGGCCTCGGGGGCGGGGCTAGGCGTCCGCCGACTGGGCCCGCAGCGCCCTTTCCACGCCCGCCCGGGACTCCGTGATCAGGCGGCGCAGGGCCGCCGACGGGGACGCCGAGGCCAGCCACGCGTCCGTCGCGTCCAGCGTGGCCTGGGAGACCTGGAGCGACGGATACAGGCCCACCGCGATCTGCTGCGCCATCTCGTGCGAGCGCGAGTCCCACGCACCCTTGACCGCGGCGAAGAACTTCTCCGAGTACGGGGCGAGGAGTTCGCGCTGGTCCGTCTGGACGAAGCCGCCGATCACGGACTCCTGGATCGCGTTCGGCAGCTTGTCGGACTCGACGACCGAGGCCCACGCCTCCGCCTTCGCCTCCGGCGTGGGCCGCGCCGCCCGCGCCGCAGCGGCATGCCGCTCGCCCGCGGCCGTCTTGTCACGGTCGAGCTCCGCCGTGATCCCGGCCTCGTCGAGCCGCCCCGTCGCCGCGAGCCGGTGCACGAAGGCCCAGCGCAGCTCCGTGTCCACCGCGAGGCCCTCGACGGACTGCTTGCCCGAAACGAGCTCCTCCAGGAGCGTCAGCTGCTCTTCCGTACGCGCCGTCGCCGCGAACGCCCGTGCCCACGCCAGCTGGTGGTCACTGCCCGGCTCCGCCGAGCGCAGGTGCGAGAGCGTCGCCTCGGTCCAGCGGGCGAGCGCCTCCTCGCGCCCGGCAGGCGCCGCGTACAGCTCAAGGGCCATCTTCACCTGGCGGTGCAGCGACTGCACGACCCCGATGTCCGACTCCTTGGCGATGCCGGAGAGGACCAGCGACAGGTACTCCCGCGTGGGCAGTTCCGCGTCACGCGTCATGTCCCACGCCGAAGCCCACGACAGCGCCCGCGGCAGCGACGCCTCGAAGTCACCGATGTGCTCCGTCACGTACGCGAGTGAATCCGTGTCCATGCGGACCTTCGCGTACGACAGGTCGTCGTCGTTCAGGAGGATCACCGCAGGGCGCCTGCGGCCCACCAGCTCGTCCACCGACGTGAGTTCGCCGTCCACGTCCAGCTCCACGCGGTCCGTGCGCAGCAGCTTGCCGCTCTCGTCGTCGAGGTCGTACAGGCCGATCGCGATCCGGTGCGGGCGCAGCGTCGGCTCGCCCTTCGCGCCCGCCGGGAGCGCCGGTGCCTCCTGCTTGACCGCGAACGACGTGATCCTGCCGGACGTGTCGACGTCCACCACCGGACGCAGGACGTTGATGCCCGCCGTCTCCAGCCACTTCTTCGACCACGTCTTCAGGTCGCGCCCGCTGGTCTCCTCAAGGGCGCCGAGCAGATCGGACAGGCGCGTGTTGCCGAACGCGTGCGCCTTGAAGTACGCCTGCACGCCCCGGAAGAACTCGTCCATGCCGACGTACGCGACGAGCTGCTTGAGCACGCTCGCGCCCTTGGCGTACGTGATGCCGTCGAAGTTGACCAGGACGTCGTCGAGGTCCCGGATGTCCGCCATGATCGGGTGGGTGGAGGGAAGCTGGTCCTGGCGGTACGCCCATGTCTTCATGGAGTTGGCGAACGTCGTCCAGGAGTGCGGCCAGCGCGAGTTCTCCGCGTACGCCTGGCAGGCGATGGACGTGTACGTGGCGAACGACTCGTTCAGCCAGAGGTCGTTCCACCACTCCATCGTCACCAGGTCGCCGAACCACATGTGGGCCAGCTCGTGGAGGATGGTTTCCGCGCGCGTCTCGTACGCCGCGTCCGTCACCTTCGAACGGAACACGTACTGGTCGCGGATGGTCACCGCGCCCGCGTTCTCCATCGCGCCCGCGTTGAACTCCGGCACGAAGAGCTGGTCGTACTTCGCGAAGGGGTACGCGTAGTCGAACTTCTCCTGGAACCAGTCGAAGCCCTGCCGGGTGACCTCGAAGATCGCGTCCGAGTCGAGGAACTCGGCGAGCGAGGGACGGCAGTAGATGCCGAGCGGAACCGACTGGCCGCCAGGACCCTCGTACGAGCTGTGGACCGAGTGATACGGACCGACGATGAGCGCCGTGATGTACGTCGACATGCGCGGCGTGGGCTCGAAGACCCAGACATCACCGCTGGGCTCGGGCGTCGGCGAATTCGAGACGACCGTCCAGCCGGACGGCGCCTTCACGGTGAACCGGAACGTCGCCTTGAGATCGGGCTGCTCGAAGGAGGCGAAGACGCGGCGCGCGTCCGGGACCTCGAACTGCGTGTAGAGGTAGGCCTGTTGGTCGACCGGGTCGACGAACCGGTGCAGACCCTCACCCGTGTTGGTGTAGTCGCAGTCGGCGACCACCTTCAGCTCGTTCGGCCCCGCCTCCAGGTGCTTCAGCGCGATGCGCGAGTCACGGAAGACGGCGGCCACGTCCAGCGAGTGTCCGTTGAGGACGGCCTCGTGGACCGCGGGGGCGACCAGGTCGATGAAGGTCTCGGCGCCCGCCTCGGCGGAGTCGAAGCGCACCGTGGTCACCGACCGGTAGGTGCCGCCCTCTTGCGCGCCGGAGAGGTCGAGATCGATCTCGTACGAGTCAACGGTGAGCAGCTTCGCCCGCTGCTGCGCCTCTTCGCGGGTCAGATTGGTGCCGGGCACGCGGTCATCTCCTCAGGAACGTCAGGTACGACTTGTGGCGTTTCCGGCCATCCTTCCACGTGGGTCGGCGGGAGTGCCCGGCCATTGTCCGGCGGCCGCCGTGCGGCATTGTTCGCAGGCTGCCGTGCCGCTAGCATCCGCGCGTCGACTCACGCCCCGGGGGGAGCGTTCATGGGACTCCGACGGTCACTGCGATTACCGCGCCTGCCGCGATTACCAGGATCACGACGACTGCCGCGATCACGACGGTCACCGCGCTCGCGTGGCGCGAGGTGCGCCCCATGATCGACGTACTCGTCGTGGGAGCCGGGATCGGCGGGCTCACCACCGCGCTCAGCCTGCACGCGGCGGGCATCGGGGTACGGGTCGTCGACGCGGTGGACGAGCTGCGGCCCGTCGGGGTCGGCATCAACCTTCTCCCGCACGCCGTCCAGGTGTTGACGGAGCTAGGCCTCGGCGCCGAACTTGCCGCCACGGCCGTGCCGACCGCCGAGACCGTCCACTTCGACCGGCACGGCAACCACATCTGGGGCGAGCCGCTCGGCCTCGCGCGCGGCCACCACTGGCCGCAGTACTCCCTGCACCGAGGCGCCCTGCAGCTGATCCTCCTGGACGCGGTGCGCGACCGCCTCGGTGACAACGCTGTCCAGACCGGTACGGCCTTCGTGCGGTACGCGGAGCCTGAAGGGTCCGGGGCGCTGCGGGTGACCCTGCGGGACGTGCGGCGCGGGCGGGAGTTCGCGGTGCCGGTGCGGGCCCTGATCGGGGCCGACGGGCTGTACTCGGCGGTGCGGGCCCGGCTGCACCCCGGGGAGGGCCCGCCGCTGTGGAACGGCATCCGGATGTGGCGGGGCGTCACCGAGTGGGATCCGGTGCTCGGCGGCCGGACGATGGCGTTCGCGGGCAGCAACGCGACCGCGAAGCTCGTCGTCTACCCGATCTCGCGGGAGGCGGAGACGCGGGGGCGTGCGCTGCTCAACTGGGTGGCGGAGGTGCGCTTTCCGAGGCATCACCACGGGGCGCCGGGCCCGGTGGACTGGAACCGCGCGGGCCGCCTCTCCGATGTCCTTCCGCACTTCTCGGGTTGGCGGATCGGGGACTTGGACGTGCCCGCGCTCCTTGCCGCGACCGGGGCGACGAGCCGGATCCTGGAGTACCCGATGGTGGACAGGGACCCCCTGCCGTGGTGGGGCCGCGGCCCCGTGACGCTCCTGGGCGACGCGGCCCATCCGATGTACCCCGTGGGGTCGAGCGGGGGCTCGGAAGCGGTACTTGACGCGCGGGTGCTCGCGCAGTGCGTGGCCCTCGCCGGGGTGGACCGGATGAGCGGGCTGCGGGCCTACGAGGCACAGCGGTGGGGCCCCGCCAACGCCGTGGCCCTGGCCAACCGGGCTATGCCGGTGGACGCGGTGCTGTGTGCCGTGGCGGAGAGGGCGCCGGAGGGGTTCGTGCGGGTGGAGGACGTGTTGACGGGGGAGGAGTTGGCGGGGCTGGGGGAGGGGTATCGGCGTATGCGGGGGTGTTGGTAGCGGTCGTTCCAGCCTGTCCGGCGTTTGAGGACGAACTCGGCGGAGCCGGTGATGACGGCAGCCAAGGCCCCCGCGCCAGCGGGTTTTTGGGAAGGGGCGGGGTTGGGGAAAGCAACGTCTGAAATCCGCCAGCCCCACCCACCCGCACGCGCGACCCTCAACCCATGACCTACACCCCTCGCCCCATAACCCCCCTCGCCCTCAAGCAACTCCGCGAGACCGACGACGCAGGCCGCCCCTGCAACCCCTACGTGGACAGGGAAGGCGGCGACCCCCTCCGCTGCTGCCTCCGCCCCATCGCCCCCGGCGAACACGTGGCCCTCGTCTCGTACGCCCCCCTCCGCCGCTGGGCCGAGGAGACCGGCGCCACCCCCGGCGCCTACGACGAGCAGGGCCCCGTCTTCATCCACGCACAGGACTGCGAGGGCCCGGCGCCCAGCGGCGACGGCGCGTACCCCTTCGCCCGCCCCGGAGCCCTCCGCACCCTCCGCCGCTACAACGCCGAAGGCCACATCGTCGGCGGCCGCCTCATGGAGATCCCGGACCCCGCGACGGAAGGCTTCGACGCCGCCTTCGCCGAGGCCTTCGCGGACTCGCAGGTCGCCCTCGTGCACGTCAGGGCCGTGGAGTACGGCTGCTTCCACTTCGAGGTACGCCGCGACTGAGGAGCCGCATCTACAAAAAACCACTCCTACGAAACTGCCCCCACCGCCCGCGCGAACGCCCGCACCCGCTCCGTCTCCCCGTCCCGGCGCCACACCATCCCGAGCACCGAATCCGGCACCCCCTCCACCGGCACGAACGTGACGTCACTCCGCCCGTGGTACTCCGCCGTGGGGCGGCACAGCAGCATCGCCCCGCGCCCGGCCGCGACCAGCGTCAGCCCCTCCTGGAGGGTGCGCACCTCCGGCGCGGGGGCGGGAGAGGGTGCCTGCGCCGCGCGCCAGTAGGCCGGTGCCGGCGCCGTCGCGGAGATCAGCGGCGTCCCCGTCAGCTCGTCCGCGCGCAGCGACGCACGGCCCGCGAAGGGATGGCGTACCGACACCGCGACCGTCTGCTGCTGGCGGGAGAAGAGCGGGCCGAGCACCAGGTCGGGCTCCTCGACGGGAAGGAGCACGATCGCCGTGTCCACGTCCCCGTGCCGCACCGCCCCGAAGGGATCCGCGAACGGCACCTCCACGATCTCCGTCACGCAGCCCGGATGCCGCTCCTGGAAGCCGGTGATCGCCCCCATCAGACGCGCGTCCGCCGTCCCCTGGAAGCCGATCCGCAGCCGCCCCGTGACCCCCCGCGCGGACTCCCGCGCCGTGTCCACCGTGGCGCTCAACACCTCGTACGCAGGGCGCAGTTCGGCCAAGAAGCGCTCGCCCGCCGGAGTCAGCCGCACCCGTCGGCTCGACCGCTCCACGAGCCGTGTGCCGATCCGCCGCTCCAGGTTCCGCAGGAGTTGGCTGACGCGGCTCTGCGAGACGTAGAGCCGCTCGCCCGCGCGGCCGAAGTGCAGCTCGTCGGCGAGTGCCATGAAGCACTCCAGCTCGCGAATCTCGAGCCCACTCAACCGGCACACCCCCTTCTCATCCATTAGCCCCGCTCATTCAAGGATGAGATCTTCGCCGTTGTTCCCGGCAGGCGTCCGACGAAGGCTTGACCCATGAAAGCCACCCCGGACACATCCCCCGAACTCCCCGAACTCCCCGAACTCCCCGAAGCCGCCGAGCCGCAGCGCTCCCTGCCCCTGCCCCTGTCCGTCCTCACCGTCGCCGCCACCACCTTCTCCGTCGTCACCACGGAAATGCTGCCGGTCGGCCTCCTCACCTCCCTCTCCTCCGGGCTCGGTGTGTCCGACGGGACCGCGGGCCTGACCGTCACGCTGCCCGGCGTGGTCGCGGCGCTCGCCGCCCTGCTCCTTCCCGTCGCCGTGCGGCGCGCCGACCGGCGGACGGTGCTGTGCGCGCTGATGGTCCTGCTCGCCGCCGCCAACCTCCTCTCCGCCCTCGCGCCCGCCTTCGGCGTGCTGCTCGCCGCGCGGGTTCTCGTGGGGGTCTGCATCGGGGGCGTGTGGGCGATCGCGGCCGGGCTCGGCGTACGGCTCGTGCGCGAGGAGTCCGCGGGGCGGGCCACCACGGTGATCTTCAGCGGGATCGCGGTGGCGTCCGTGCTCGGCGTCCCCGCCGGTACGTTCCTCGGCGAACTCGCGGGCTGGCGCTGGGCGTTCGCGGTGATGGGGGCGTTCGCGCTCGCCGTGGCCGGGCTGCTCGCGGTGACGCTTCCGCCACTGCCGTCCTCGGCGGCGCTGCGGCTCGGCACGTTCCCCGGGCTGCTGCGGGGTGCGCGGCTGCGGGCCGGGCTCCTGGTGGTGCTGCTCCTGGTGACCGGGCACTTCGCCGCGTACACCTACGTACGCCCCGTACTGGAGCGGGCGCCCGACCTGGGCGCCGGGCTGATCAGCGGGCTGCTTCTCGTGTACGGGATCGCGGGCATCGTCGGCAACTTCGTGGGCGGCGCGCTCGCGGCCCGCGACCCGCGCCGGGCGCTGCTCGCCATCAGCGCGGGCCTTGCCGCCGTGGTCCTGCTCCTTGGCCCCGCGGGCGGCTCGCTCCTCGCGTCGGTGGCGCTCCTGGTCGCGTGGGGTCTGGCCTACGGCGGGGTCTCGGTCTCCACCCAGCAGTGGGTACTCGCCGCGGCGCCCCGCGCCCGTGAGGCGGCGGCGGCGCTCTTCGCCGGGGTGTTCAACGCGGCGATCGCCCTGGGCGCGCTGACCGGCGGCCTGGTCGCGGACGGCTTCGGGACGACGGACGTGCTGTGGCTCGGGGGCGGCCTCGCGGCGCTCGCGCTGCTCGTCGTGGGGTGCGCGAAGGGGGCGGACGCCGGGCACGCGAAGGGGGCGGCCACCGAATGACGATCGGTGTCCGCCCCCATCGGCGTACGTATGACGAGGTGGGACCTAGCCCTTGAGCTCGGCCGCCACCAGTTCCGCGATCTGCACCGCGTTGAGCGCGGCACCCTTGCGGAGGTTGTCGTCGGAGATGAAGAAGGCCAGGCCGTTCTCCGCCGTCTCGTCGGTGCGGATGCGGCCCACGAAGGCGTCGTCCTTGCCCGCCGCGACCAGCGGGGTCGGGACGTCCGTGAGGACGACGCCCTCGGCGGAGCCAAGGATCTCGGTGGCGCGCTCGGCGCTCAGCGGACGCTCGAAACGGGCGTTGACCTGGAGCGAGTGACCGGTGAAGACCGGCACGCGGACGCAGGTGCCGGAGACCTTGAGGGCCGGGATCTCCAGGATCTTGCGGGATTCGTTGCGGAGCTTCTGCTCCTCGTCGGTCTCGTTCAGACCGTCGTCGACGATGGAGCCCGCCATCGGCAGGACGTTGTACGCGATCGGCGCGACGTACTTGTTCGGCGCGGGGAACTCCGTGGCCGAGCCGTCGTGCGTGAGCTTGGGGCCGTCGTCGCCGACCTTCTTGACCTGCTCGAAGAGCTCGTCGACACCGGCGAGACCCGAGCCGGAGACGGCCTGGTACGTCGCCACGACGAGCGCGGTGAGCCCGGCCTCCTTGTGCAGCGGCTTCAGGACCGGCATGGCGGCCATCGTCGTGCAGTTCGGGTTGGCGATGATGCCCTTGGGACGGTCCGCGATCGCGTGCGGGTTGACCTCGGAGACGACGAGGGGGACCTCGGGGTCCATCCGCCAGGCCGAGGAGTTGTCGATCACGACGGGCCCCTGCGACGCGACCTTCTCGGCCAGCGCCTTCGAGGTGGCGCCGCCCGCCGAGAACAGGACGATGTCGAGGCCGCTGTAGTCGGCCGTCGAGGCGTCCTCGACCGTCACACCGTCGAGGACCGAGCCGGCCGAGCGGGCCGAGGCGAACAGACGCAGCTCGTCCACCGGGAAGTCCCGCTCGACGAGGATCTTGCGCATGACCGTGCCGACCTGACCGGTGGCTCCGACGATTCCGACCTTCACAGGGACATCCTCCGTATGTGCATGGGCACAGGCTTTGGCCTGCGCCGGTTCCATGATGCGTCTGTCCACGGGCGCCTTGTCCAATCCATTGTCCGAAGTTCGGGATGTCACATTCCCGTGGACCGCACCTGGACCTGGACCGAACGTTTCGGGCGCTCCCGGCGTCCTAGGGGAAACGCGGGGACGGGAGGGGTGTCTTGCTGCGCGGAAGAACGCGACGGGATCGGCGGGAGAGGGCGGATCCGCTCGACGCGGCCCAGGAGGACCGGGTGCGGGCGGTGCTCGCGCTCGGCGGGGTGCCGCACGCCGATCTGCCCGACGGCGTCCAGCAGGTCAGGCTCAAGCTCCTGGAACGGGCGGCGGACGGGCGCGAGGCGCCGCGTGACGTGTCCGCGTGGGCGGCGGTCGTCGCCTCCAACCTCGCCATGGACTGGCACCGGGCGCGCCGCAGGCAGGAGCGGCTCGGGGAGCGGCTCGCCGTGCTGTGGCGGGAGGCGACGGACGAGGACGGGGCGGAGTCACGGGCGCTGTCGATGGCCGTGACCCAGGGCCTGGACGCGCTGCCCGACACGCAGCGGCAGGTCGTCGTCCTGCGCTTCTACGCCGATCTGCCGGTACGGGCGATAGCCGACGAGCTGGGCATTCCGGAGGGCACGGTCAAGAGCAGGCTGCATACGGCGGTACGGGTGCTGCGGACGCGGCTGCACGAGGGCGAGGTGGTGTGACGGTGGCCAGGGACGAGTACGACGCGCTGACGCTCGCTCTCGCGGGCGAGCCGCTGCCCGAGGACTCCGCGCGGGACCCGGAGCTCGTGGCGGAGCACGCCGCGGCTGTGGCGGATGTCGCACTGCTTCGAGAGCACATCGGGGCGGTGGGCCGGGCTCTGGCGGCCCCGGAGCCGGAGCCGGAGCCGGAGCCGGTGGCTGTGCCGAAGCCGGTCGCCGGTGTACGTCCCGCCGGTGTACGTCCCGCCGGTGTACGGCGGCGCCTGACGCTGGCGCTCGGGGTCGCCGCGGCCACCGCGGCCGTCTCGCTGGTGGGCGGGCTCGCCTGGCTCGCGGTGGAGAGCGGGGGCGGGATCACCGAGAGCTCCGACTCCGACGCGGCGAAGGGGGCGGCTCCGGGGGATGAGAAGGAGAACGGTGGCGGAGCCGCCGAGGATCTCTCGCCCGAGGGGTACGTGGCGTGCGCGCGGCTCATCGTGGAGGGCACGGTCAACCGGGTCGAGCCGATCCCCGGAGCGGAGCAGGAGCGGATCGTCCTGGACGTCTCCCGCTACTACAAGCCCGTCAGCGGCAAGAAGCAGATCACGTTCGTGATGGACGTGGACGTGGACCCGCCGCTGCGCCCCGGCGACCGGACGCTGATCGGCATCGACCGTGGAGACGCGTCGCCGACCGTCTGGTCCACGGGCAAGGCCGTGGCCAAGGACAGGGCGTGGATCGAGCGGGCGCTGCCCAGGGCGAAGGGGCTCACGTGTTAGACGGCGTTCGGCGCGGGTTCTACATGTAAGGACTGAAATAGCTCTACGCTTACTACATGACGACCCAAGTGCCCGCGCCCGGAACCGGACGACCCGACTTCACGCCGACCGACGACGTCTTCGTCAGGAAGCACCTGGGCGTGCCCGACATCGACGTCGCGGACTGGACCCTGACGGTGGAGGGCCTGGTCGAGCGCCCCCTGCGCCTGGACATGGACGCCGTCCTCGCGCTCGGGACGGAGCGGCTGCCCGCCTTCCACGAGTGCTTCGGGAGCCCGTTCGCGCCGGACGTGCCGACGCGGGCGGTGGCGCAGGTGGAGTGGGCGGGGGTGCCGCTCGCCGCGCTCCTGGACCGGGCGGTGCCGTTGGCCGCGGCGCGGCACGTCTGGTTCGAGGGTGCGGACACGGGGTCGTTCCAGGGCCAGGACGGGCTCACGTACGTCAAGGACCTGCCCCTGTCGGTGGCCCGCGGCGATGTCTTCCTCGCGCACCGGATGAACGGGGAGCCGCTCAGTGCCGAGCACGGGTTTCCGCTACGGGCGGTGGTGCCGCGGATGTTCGGCACGAACTCGGTGAAGTGGCTGACCCGGATCGTCCTGGCGGACCGCAGGGCGGAGGGGATGTTCACCACGCGGTTGTACAACCGCGTCCTGCCGGGGGACTCGGAGCCGCGTCCGGTGCGGGAGGTCGACGTGAGCAGCAAGTTGTTCGCGCCGGGGGACGGTGAGCAACTCCGCGCTGGGGTCGTGGAGTTGAGTGGCCGAGCATGGAGCACGACGGAGATCGTGGGCGTCGAGGTCTCGGTCGACGAGGGCGCCTGGGAGGCTGCTGAGGTGGACCCGCCTGGCTCCGGCCCGACGTGGCAACGCTTCTCCCTGGAACGGGAGTTGACGCCGGGTGAGCATCGGATCCGCTGCCGGGCGAGGGATCTCGCGGGGCGCGTACAGCCGCTCGCGGGGGCGCGTAATGCGGTGCACGAGGTGGGGGTCGAGGTGGCCGGAGGGTGAAGTACGGGCCGGGCTGGAGGGATCCAGCCCGGCCCGCGTGACTGCCTACGGAGCAGACACCTTCTCGATCAGGACACTGCCGGTCCCGGCGACCGTGCCCCGGCCGTTCAGCAGAGACACCTCGCCGAACAGCTGACGCCCCTCGGCCGCGGGCGCGTCCGCCGCGACCTGGGCGGAGACCTCCGCGGAAGCCCCGTTCGCCAGCTTCACCGGCGCCGACTCGTCCACCTTCACCGAGCCGAGCGCGCCCGAGAAGAAGACGTCCCGGTAGTCGTACGCCGTGGTGCCGGACGGGATCGAGTAGCCCGCCACCTCGATCTCGTACGTACCCGCCGCGGGCTTCTTGAGGCTGACCGACTCCTCCGAGTCGCCGTCCGCCGACGAACCCACGACCGCCCCGTCCTTCGAGACCGACAGGTCGAGGTCAGCGGCGGTGTCCGCCGTCGAACCGATGGCGACGTCGAGCCGCTCCGCGCCCTCGGGCACGACCACGGTCGTCGTCTGCGTCTCACCCTGCTTGATCGAGGGCTTCGCGGCCTTCGCCGAGCCGAGCGGGCCGCCCTTCAACTTGCCGTCCACCGCGGCGAAGTTGTTGGTGACCTTCCAGGAGACGGGCGCCGGAGTACCGACCTTCGCCTCCGGCACCGTCTGCACGGCGGGGTCGAAGGCGACACCCAGAGCGGAGACGTCCAGCTTGTAGGGGTTGTCGAGGAGCGGCGACGTCCTGCGCGACTCGACCTCGATCTCCCACACGCCCGCCTGCGGCTCGGGGTACGAACGCAGGTCGGGGCGGCAGGTGTTGGCCGGGTTGTCGTAGTTCGCGTAGCAGGTCAGCGACGACGTCGAGTCGACCGGGACGCCGTACGGGTGCACCGCGATGAACCGCGTCTGGCTCTTGTCCTTCAGGCCGCCGAGCGCCACCTCCAGGGACTTGGCGCCCTTGGGGACCGTCACGAAGTACGACTTGGTGCTGTTGCGCTGCACCGCGCCGGACCCCGAGAACGTGTACGCGGGCTTCGCGAGCGGCGTCGAGACGACGACCGTCGACATGATCTGCTGGTCGATGCCCTCGCTGCGCTCGTCGTCGACGGTCAGGATCGCGCTGTGCAGACCGGCCGACTTGGCCTTCGCCTGCACCTTGACCGTGACCGGCTTGTTCAGCGGCAGCGTCACGTCGCCGTCGCCGAGCAGCTTGAAGGTGCCCTCGTCGTTGTTGACCAGGTCCAGCTCGTGGCGGATGGAGCGGTCCGGGCCCGAGGTGCGGGTGACCGTGACGTCGTACGTCCGCTTCTGGCCGGTCTTCAGGCCGCCCTCACGGTCGTAGATGCCGGTGCCGGGCTTCTTCAGCTCCTGCTCCAGGGCGGTGTCGACCGGGGCCTTCACCGTGTACGTGTGCGCCTTCGCGTCGTCCTCGATGGCGTTCCAGGCGTCGACCACGTTGATCTGGCCGGTGCCCTGCGCGTACGCCTGCTCGCCGCGGATGCGGTCCGCCGTCGAGGTCAGCGCGGTGCGCAGCTTCGCCGGGGTCAGGTTGACGCCCTCACGCTTCGCGGCGGAGAGCAGCAGCGCCGATGCGCCCGCGGCCTGCGGGGACGCCATCGACGTACCCTGCAACATCGAGTAACCGGCGGGGAGTTGGTAGCCCGCCTCGGCGACCGGGGAGCCCGGCAGCCAGGTCTGCGTCGTGTTGATGGCCGAGCCGGGCGCGGAGATGATCGGCGCGAAGCCGCCGTCCTCGCGCGGGCCGCGCGAGGAGAACGGCATCATCGCGTACGACTTCTTCACGGCGGAGCCGTAGTTGGCGGCCCAGGTCTCCTTGGAGATGGAGGCGCCGACGGAGATGACCTTGTCGGCGAGGCCGGGGTCGCCGATGGTGTTCGCGCCGGGGCCCGAGTTGCCCGCGGAGATCACCAGCTGGACGCCGTACTCGTCGATGAGGCGCTTGTAGAGCTCGGCGCGCGCGTTGTTGCCGTCGTTCAGCGCCGGGAGGCCGCCGATCGACATGTTCACGATGTCGACGCCGCGCTTCGTCACGAGGTCGATCATGCCCTCGGTGAGCGCGACGTTCGTGCAGCCGCCGGTCCAGGTGCAGGCGCGCGAGGAGACGAGCTTGGCGCCGGGCGCCGCTCCGTTCATCTTGCCGCCGAACAGGCCGTTGGCCGCGGTGATGCCCGCGACGTGCGTGCCGTGCTCGGACTCGATGACGCCGATGTTGACGAAGTCGGCCTTCTTGCCGACCCAGTCGCCGCCGTAGGGGTCGGTCGGCACGTCCTTGCGGATCTCGACGACGAAGGGGACGCGCTCGACGACGTCGGTCGCCGGGTCGTCCTTGCCGAAGTAGGAGACCTGGTGGTCGTCCTTGTACGGCTTCATCGTCTCGTCGTCGGTGAAGTCGTTGTTGTCGTTCAGGTCGACACGGACGGTGCCCGCGGCCGGGTCGTAGAGCACGCCCCAGCTGTCGGTGGTGTCGCCGTCGCGGTTGATGTCGCCCTTGGCGTCGCCGCCGGTGGTGGCCGACTCGCGGAAGCGGTTGACCTGGAAGGAGCCCGCCGGGGCCTTCCACGTCTCGCTGTCCCAGGTGAAGACGGGGCCTGTGACGGGGTTGGTCATCCGCCGCCAGGTGCTGTCCGCGTCCACGATCGGGTCGGTGGCGGTCACCCAGTCGGTGATCTTCCGCTCGCCCGTGGTGGTCTTCCGGAGCGCGGGGTGACCCAGGTCGACGCCGGAGTCGAGGATGCCGATGGTGGTGCCGCGGCCGTCCGCCTTCGGGTGCTTCTTCACGAAGTCGACGGCGCCCGTCTCGAAGGACGGGTTGTACGGGTTCTTCGCCGGAGTGTTCTTGCCGGGCCCGGCGTACGTCCCCTCGGCCGCCGTCTTCGCGCCCTTGGCGCGGTCGGCGGCGGGCGTCGGGTCGTCCAGCTCGATCTCGTGCCGCAGGTCGATGCCGTGCACGGACGACAGCTTCCCCGCGGCCTCGATGGCGGCCCCGGCCTTCGCGGTGGGCACGGTGGCGCGCACGTAGCCGAGCTTGTCGTACGTCTGCCCGACCGAACCGCCCTTGACGGCGTCGAGCTGGCCGGCGACCTGCTCGGTGGCGCCGGGAGCGGTGGCGACCATCATCGTGACGGTCTTCTCGCCGTCCGCCTTCGCGTCCGCGAGGAGATCGGCGTCGGCCGAACCGAGCTTCTTCTCCGCGGACTTGGGGGTGCTCTGGCCTCCAGGGCCCCCGGGGTCCCCGTCGGCCGCGAAGGCCATGGGTATGGGCCCGGCGGCGGAGAGCGCGGCGGTCAGGCCGACGGCTATCGCGAGACGGGTCGTGCGTCTAGCACTGGATCTGTGCATCAGCATCCCTGTACGTAAAGGTCGAAAAGGTCCGGAATCCGGAACCGGATGACCGCTCAGCCTTACGTAAGTGACTGCTGTTTGGGGAGAGTTGTCCGGAGAGGATCAGAGGGTGGCGTAATCCCGCCATGCGCCATCGGTGACATAGCGGATGATTCGGAAGCCTGAGGGGGAGGGTGGGAGCCCTTGCGCCTCTGCGCCTCTATGCCTCTACGCCTCGCGCACCCGCGCGTAGTGCCGCGATGCCTTGGCCCGGTTGCCGCACCCGGCCATGGAGCACCAGCGTCGGGTCCCGTTCCGCGAGGTGTCGAAGAAGTGCAGGATGCACGCCTCGTGCGCGCAGGGGCGGATCCGGTCCGGGGCGGTGGCGAGGAGCGTCAGGTAGTCGCGGGCCGCCAGCCATGCCGCACCCCAGGTCGCGTCCTTGAACTCGGGCTCCTCGCCCGGTCCTTGCGCGGTCAGGGTCGCCCGGATGCGCCCGTGCCCGAGGATCTTGTCGACGCGGGCGATGCCGACGGGGTCGTCGGGGCTGTCCACGGCGGACGCGAGCGCGTCGCGCGCCCGCAGCACGTGTTCCAGCGTCGCCTCGTCCGCACCGAACCGGTCATCGAGCCCGTGGGCGGCGAGCCAGACGGCGAGCCCGTCGACATCGGTCAGCAGATCCTGGCGCGCGCCGTCCGCCATCCACCGGGTGTTGAGCAGGTCGAGGGAGAGCGGCTCGCCGACGAGCGGGCGCGGATCGCGGGGTGCGGCGGACATGGGGGCTCCCTTCAGGACTAACCAGCAAAGAGTACGTGACTGGTTGACGCCCTCCCCTTCTAACCCCTAAAGTCACATTCACAGGTTAGTTCACTTCGGGCAAGGGGAGAGTCATGACCGCGACCGGCACACTGCGCACCGGCCACATCGGCCTGAACGTCACCGACATCGAGCGCTCGCTCGCCTTCTACCGCGACGTCATCGGCTACGGCGTGATCAGCGAGGGCAAGGAAGAGGGCCGCAGGTTCGCCTTCCTGGGCGAGGACGGGAGCCCCGCGCTCACGCTCTGGCAGCAGGCGGACGCGGCATACGCGGCTTCGAACGCGGGCCTGCACCACCTGGCGCTCGAGGTGGACACCATCGAGGAGGTGCGGGCGTACGAGAGCGCTCTGCGCGCGTACGGAGTGGAGTTCGCCTACGAGGGAGTCGTCCCGCACGGCGAGGGCGCGGCGTCCGGCGGGATCTTCTTCCACGACCCGGACGGAACGCGCCTGGAGATCTATGCGGGGTCCGGCGTGGCAGCCTCGGACGCTGCTCCGGTGGCGGCGGCGCCGAGCTGCGGCTTCTTCTGACCGCGCCCTGGCCCGCTCACCCATTCACCCATTGACTCGGCAGGGAGTGACATGACCACCCCGCACACCCCGTACCACCACGGTTCCCGCGCCGTTCAGGACCTCGTCGGCGTGCGGGAGACGGCCGATCACGTGGGCCGGTCCATCGGCGACGGCATCCGCCCCGTCGCCGCCGCCTTCCTGGAGATCCAGCCCATGCTGGTGATCGGCGGCGCGGACCCGGCGGGCGCCGTCTGGGCCTCGCTGCTCACCGGTGAACCGGGGTTCGTGCGGGCCACGGGGCCGCATCAGATATCGGTCGCGGGCGGCCTGCGCCGAGCCGACCCCCTCGCGCGGGCCCTCGCCCAGGAGGGCGCCCCCGTGGGCACCATCGCCCTGGACCCCCGCACCCGCCGCCGCATGCGCCTGAACGGACGGGCGCGGCCGACCCCCCGGGGTCTGGCGATCGAAGCCGACCAGGTCTTCTCGAACTGCCCCAAGTACATCCAGAAGCGCCAACTCGACCCCGACCGCAATCCAGGCGGCCCCTCCACCCCCACCCGCACGCCGGAACTCACCGCCGAACAGCGCACGCTCATCGCCGCCGCCGACACCTTCTTCCTCGCCTCCGTCCACGCGCACGGCGCCGACGCCAGCCACCGGGGCGGCAATCCCGGCTTCGTCCGGGTCGCGTCACCCACCGAACTCACCTGGCGGGACTACCCCGGCAACGCGATGTTCCTGACCCTCGGCAACCTCGCCACGGACCCCCGCGCCGGCCTGCTCTTCCTCGACTGGACGACCGGAACGACCCTCCAACTCACCGGTACGGCCCGCACCACCCACGACGACAACGGCTCCCGGACCCTCCACTTCACCCTCACCGAGGCGATCCAGACGCACGCCGCGAGCCCTTGGCGATGGTCCGCACCGGAGTACTCGCCTGCCAATCCCAGGAGGACTAGCGTCACTCTGTCAACTTCTCGGCCGTGAACGACCGAGCTTGTGCGGCTCTGGTCATTCACGCCTCGTCGCGCTCCCGACTACCCCCTACGACGGGACGGTCACGGGTCGCATCTTCCTGTTCCGGGCTGGTCAGCCCGGAACAGGAACGGGTGCGTTGACGAGCACCCACGCCGAGCGTGCGCGGTTGCGCACGTTGACCCCGGCGACGTGATCGGCGGGCCCCGCGAGGCCGCACCGACGACAGCGGAAGTGGTCCCGAGTGCTGCGGTTGGCGCGCTCGGTGTTCCCGCAGCGCGGGCAGCACTGCGAGGTGTGGGCCGGGTCCACCTCTAAGAACGGCACCCCGGCCCGGCGGGCCTTGTAGGCGAGGTGCGCTCCGAGTTGGTGGAAAGGCCAGGAGGAGAGCGTGGCGCGCTGGTCGCGGCGAAGCCGTACCCGATCGCGAATGCCACCGAGTTCCTCGACGGCGATCCCGCGACCGGTGCGTTGGGCGACCGCCACGATCTCCTTGGCGATGCGGTGGTTCACATGGGTGGCATGACGGGACTCCTTCTTGGCGCGCCGGGCGAGCCGTCGCACGGACGAGCGGGTCTGTTTGGCCTGCAGTTCGCTGCGCTTGGCTGCGTGCCAGCGGCGGTAGCGGACCAGGCGGCGGCCTTGGTAGTTGGTGCCGTCGGAGGTGGTGGCGAGGTTGACGATGCCCCGGTCCACGCCGAGGAAGTCGACCGGTTCGAACACCTCGGGGTCGGGGATGTCGCAGGTGGCCAGGAGATACCACTTGCCCTTGGTGTAGATCAGGTCGGACTCGCCGCGACGGAACTCCGCCAGGGTTTTGAGCTGGTCCACCTGGCCGGTGTAGTGCAGGCCCTTCAGCCTGCCGTTCAGGGTCCAGATCGAAACCGTGCGGGCGCCGTGCTGCCAGGACAGACACCGGTCGTCGAACGGTTGGGCGGCCTGGGCCCGGAAGGCGAGCGGTGAGCCGGTCGCCTTCGCCCAGCGCTTCGAGCCGACCTTGCCCAGGTTCCCCGACCTCAGGTTCGTGCGCAGTGTGGCGTACGCGTCGACGGTCTTCTTGATGGCCCGCACGGCAGGCTGGGCGGACAGGCCGAACGTCGACTTCACCTCCGCGTAGACGAGCTTCTGCAGGTCGTTACGGGAGTAGACGTTCTGCTCGAACGCGACCCGTGCCGCATAGGTGGCGGCACGGTTGCAGGCGCGCAGGGTCGCCTCGAGTGCCGCCGCCTGCTCGGGCGTCGGCAGCAGCTTCACCCGCACCACCAGTTTCATGACACTCGGCCGTAGGGGGAGTCCCCACCACCCCGTGGTGTAGCAGCGATCACTGCAGGAGCTGCTCCTGCGCCAACTGACGCCGACCGGGCATCGGGTAGATAACGAAGCTGCATGTCGACCACCGTACGGCCGTGACGTGGGCGTCCCGCTGAGGAAGATCGCAAGAGGCCGACACTGTCGTTTCCTTGAACATGCGCGTTCCAATTCGGTGATCGTATGTCGGTTCGAGGCCTCACTGATCGGCATCCGGCTCTAACGTTTGAACGTGAACCGGGAGCTTCGGGTGGCGGCCTACGCCGTATGCGTACAGGACGGGCAGCTGCTGCTCGCCCGCTGGGTGGCGGGCGACGGCAGCAAGCGCTGGACGCTGCCCGGCGGCGGGATGGACCACGGCGAGGACCCGTACGACACGGTGATCCGCGAGGCCGACGAGGAGACGGGGTATGTCGTCGAGCCCGTCGTGCTGCTCGGTGTCGACTCCCTGCGGCGCCGCTATCCGCGCAAGCTCGGCGCCGTCGCCGACTTCCACGGCCTGCGCATCGTCTACGAGGCGCGCATCACCGGCGGCGAGCTGCGTCACGAGCGGGACGGTTCGACCGATCTCGCGGCCTGGCACGCGCTGGACGCCGTCGCCGGACTCGACCGGGTCGGGCTCGTCGACATCGGGCTCGACCTGTGGCGGGCCCGCCCCGACGACGGACACCTGGCGGTCCCCTCCTGAGCCCGCGCAGGGCCTTCCCTTCCCCGGAAGATGAACGTGGAGTGACCGCCTCCTCTCCGTCCGGAGAGGGGTTCATGACTGCACAGGGTGCCTGATGATCCACGTACGGTGATCGGCGTTGCCCGTTGCGGTCTCGTTAACGTGCAGGTCATCCCGGATGTCAACGATCCAGTACGAGCGGGAAATTCGCCCACTGCGGCGCTGCCCGCGACCACTGCCGACGCGTTTGCAATCGGGGAGACCGCGCCATGTCGCGCACACGCTCTGTCGCCACCGCCGCCCAGACCGCCACCCACGCGGCCTCTCGTGCCGCATCCCGTGCCGCTTCCTCCGTGGACCGCCGGGCCTTCCTCGCGACCACCGGAGCCGTCTCCCTCTCCGCGGGCATCGGCTACGCCCTGCGGCCCGCCACCAGCCACGCCGCCGCCAGCGGCCCCGCCCCCGTCGCGCTCTCCCGGCAGGCGCCCGCCGCGCCCCTGATGCCCTACCGGGGCGGCACCACGCTGGGCACCGTCGCCGCCCCGCGCGGCACGTCCGGCTACCGGCGTCTGGGGGACGGGCCCGCCTGGGACCGGGTGGTCCGCGGTGACCTCGCCGCCGCCAAGAGCGGCCGCGAGGGGCGGCGCACCCCGCTCGCCGCGTTCGTCCAGTTCACCGACCTGCACCTGGTCGACGTGCAGCATCCGCTGCGGTACGAGTATCTGCGCGCCCAGACCGCGAGCGCCTGGCGCCCGCAGGAGGCCCTCTCGGTGGCCGGCGCGGTCGCGCTCGTCGAGCGGGTCAACGCGCTGCGCGGCGCGCCCGCCACCGGGTCGCCGCTGCACTGCGTGGTGACGACGGGCGACAACACGGACAACAACTCACGCTCCGAGCTCGACTGGTTCCTCAAGACCATGAGCGGCGGGCGCATCAACCCCAACACCGGTGACCCGCGCCGCTACGAAGGCGTCCAGAACAGCGGCCTCAAGCTGTACTGGCACCCGGACGACGACCGCCGCGACTCCGACAAGGCCCTCGGCTTCCCGCAGATCGACGGCTTCCTGGAGGCCGCGCTCCGCGAGGTCAACAGCCCCGGGCTCGGCCTCCCCTGGTACTCGACCGTCGGCAACCACGACGCGCTGCCCGGCGGCTGCTGGGGACCCGGTGACTCGTACTTCTCCGAATTCGCCGTCGGCGGGAGGAAGTTGATGTCCCTGGACGAGTCGCGCGGCGCCGCCCTGTGGAAGGCCGTCAAGAAGGGCCGCGACCCCAAGGGCGCACAGTTCAAGGAGCTCCTGAAGAGCGAGGCGCGGCGGATGCGCTCGGTCACCCCGGACGAGAGCCGCGCACCCTTCACCCCCGCCGAGTACGTCAAGGCCCACCTCGACCCGGCGTACAAGGGGCACGGGCCCGCGGGCCACGGCTACACGCAGGAGAACCTCGAATCCGGCACCCAGTACTACTCCTTCCGCATCAGCGACGACGTACTGGGCATCAGCCTGGACTCGACGGACCCCGGCGGCCACTACGAGGGCTCGCTCGGCGCGGCCCAGATGGACTGGCTGGAGCGGGAGTTGAAGGCCAATGAGGCGAAGGACGGCGGCGGTTCGTACGTCGTCGTCTTCAGCCACCACACCAGCAGGACCATGCGCAATCTGCGCCAGGACCCGGAGCGCCCGAGCGAGGGCAGGCACGGGGGCGACGAGATCGTCTCCCTGCTGGGCCGCCACTCCTCCGTCCTCGCCTGGGTCAACGGGCACAGCCACAAGAACGCCATCACCGCGCACCAGACCCCGCGCGGTTCGTTCTGGGAGGTCTCCACGGCCTCGCACATCGACTTCCCGCAGCTGGCCCGCGTGGTGGAGCTGAGCGACAACCACGACGGCACGATCTCCCTGTTCACCACCCTCATCGAGTCGTCGGCGCCACACCGCACGGACTACGCGGACCTCTCCCAGACCGGCCTCGCCGCGCTCTACCGCGAACTGTCCTTCAACGCCCCCGGCGCCAAGCCCGCGCTGGGCGGCGAGCCGGGCGACCGGAACACGGAACTGATCCTCAAGAAGGGCTGAAAACCGCCCAACCCACACGCGGCGGTCAACCTCCGCACCAGCCCCACGAGTCCCTCCCGCCGACAGCACGTGATGAGCAGAGGGGGAGACATGTCAGTGCGCAGAAGAGGCCTGGTGGGTGTGGCCGCGGCGGTGGCCATGACGGTGACGGCGGGGGCCTTCGCGGCGCCCGCGCTCGCAGGGGGGTCCGGCGGTGGCGGACACGGCGACCGGCACCGGGCGACACAGAAGGCGATGGAGGCTGCCGTCAACGAGAACGCCCCCGGCGTCACCGCCCAGGCCAGGGACAAGCACGGGACCTGGAACTCCGCGGCGGGCATCGGCGACCTCGAACGGCAGACTCCGCGCGGCGCCCACGACCGCTACCGCGTCGGCAGCATCACCAAGACCTTCGTCTCGACGGTGATGCTCCAGCTGGTGGCCGAGGGCGAGCTGAGCCTCGACGACACGGTGGGCCGGTGGCTGCCGGGCGTGGTCGAGGGCAACGGACATGACGGAGACCGCGTCACGGTGCGTCAGCTCCTCAACCACACGAGCGGCATCTACGACGTCCTGTCCGACCCCGGCTACCAGGAGAAGATGTTCACCGAGAAGTTCCTCGCGCACCGCTACGACACCTGGACCCCCGAGCAGCAGGTCGCCATCGCCATGCGCCACGAGCCGGACTTCGAACCCGGTGACGGCTGGAACTACTCCAACACCAACTACCTCCTCGCGGGCATGATCATCAAGAAGGTGACGGGGAAGTCGTACGCGGACGAGATCAAGCGCCGCGTCATCGAGCCGCTCGGCCTGGACGCCACCAGCGTGCCGGAGACGGACTCCTCGATGCCGGAGCCGAGTTCACGGGCGTACATGAAGCTGTCCAAGGCCCCGGACGCCACGTTCCACGACGTCACGGAGCTCAATCCGTCCATGGCCGGCTCGTCGGGCGGGATGATCTCCGACACGGCGGACCTGAACCGCTTCTACACGGCCCTGCTGCGCGGCAAGCTCCTGCCCAAGAAGCAGCTCGCCGAGATGAAGAAGGTCGTCGTGCAGGACCCGGACAAGCCCCATGACGGGTACGGGCTCGGCCTGGTGAGCCGCGAGACCTCATGCGGCACCGTCGTCTGGGGCAACGGTGGCGACGTCCAGGGCTCGACGTCGATGACCCTGGTGACCGAGCGCGGCAGCCATGCGCTCTCCGCGAACTTCAACAGCCTGGACGGCGACCTGTTCGCGATCCGGGACGCGGAGTTCTGCGGGAAGTGACGTGGCAGGCGGGGCCCGACGCGCGGGTCCCGCCCCCTCTCCCGCGGCGGCTATCGCGGCAGCACCACCACATACGCGGCCGGATCGCGGTCGCCCGAAGCCATCAGGGCGGTCCGTACGACGGTCGCCTGCTGTTCGAGCGACTCGCGCAGCTTCTTGGGCGTCAGATGGACGACGGTGATGCCGAGCCGCTCCAAGTGCTCGCGCTTGCGGGCGTATTCGGACCACAGCGCGTCGTCGTCCTGCCGGAATCCCTGCCGGGGCGCCCGGGTGTCCAGCTCGACCGCGACGGCCAGATCCGGCCAGTAGGCGTCGACGCCCCCCAGGTGCGGCCCACCGGGCAATCGCAGGTCGACGTTCCACAGGGGGTCGGGCAGGCCGTGCTCGGCGACCATCCGGTAGAGCCGGTCCTCGGCGATGGCCCTCCCCTCGGCGAGCAGCGAGTCCACCGCGTCCACGACATGGGGGCGGGTGAGCAGCCGCGCATGGTTCAACTCCCGCACGATGGCCGCCGGTTCACAGTGTCCGCCGCGCACCGCCTCGGTGAGCAGTCTGCGCACCGCACCCGCGTCGGTGAGCCCCGCCACGGCGTCGGCGAGCGCGCGCGGCACCGGGGCCACCGGAACTCCGCCGATCTGTACGGCGGTCGGCAGCGCCGGGGTCCGCACGAGCCGGACGAACCCGGTGGAGCGCAGCCGCCGGGTGCGCGGGACGAGGACGTCGATGCGGTCCAGGGAGAGCAGCGGGGGAGCCGACGAGAAGCGGTGCAGGGCGAGCGCCGCGAGTCCGGTGATCAGGGCGTCGGCGTACGGGGCGTGGGGCTCGCCCGCTCCGGGCTGCGCGGGCACCGTCTTCGCGGCCCTGGCCGGCGGCCGCCCCGCGAACAACAGGGCGCCGTGCAGGCGCTCTTCACTGGTCGGCGGCCCCGGGTGCAGCAGGCAGACCCCCGGGAGCAGCTGCTGCCAGGGCCCTTCCGGGCGGCAGTGGGCGGAGACGTCGGCGGGGGAGACGCCGTGGGCGCGGAGCTGGGCGGTGCTCATGACGCGTCGCTGGACATCGGCGAGGTGACGGAGGGGGCGGGGGGAGAGCGGGGTGTTGTGGTTCATGACCGGGCCATTCCCGCTGCCGATCCGCCCCCTAACCGCTGTTACACGCCCGTCGACATAACTGGACAACCCCGCACTAAAGTGCAGACGTTCGACTGCCGAAAAGGTCCGTTTGTGCGCGGTACGTTCCGGGGCGGGTGCCACGCCGAAGCTGCCGAGCAGCGATCGGCGGGCACCCCGCCCCGGTTCGCCTAGGAAACGGCCGCCGCGTCGCAGGCCTGCGCCCGCAGCGACCGCGCGAGGTCGTCCCTGGCTTCCAGCACGAGCCGCCGCAGCGCGGGCGCGGCCGACTCGTGCGAGGCGAGCCACGCGTCGGCCGCGTCCACCGTGGACGGGCTGTCCTGGAGGTGCGGGAACAGCCCCTTCACCACGTCCATCCCGATCTGGATGGACCGCTCGGCCCACACCCGCTCGATGGCGGCGAAGTACCTCGCCGCGTAAGGAGCGGTCAGCTCCCGCTGCGAGGACTGGGAGAAGCCGGAGATCGTCGCCCCCACCAGCGCGTTGGACAGGGAGTCGGACTCCACCACGGAGGCCCACGCCTGCGCCTTGACCGCCTCGGAAGGCCGCGCGGCCAGACACCGCACCTGGTGCCGCTTGCCCGAGGCCGTGTCGTCCCGGACCAGCTCGGCGGCGAGCATCTGCTCGTCGGCGACGCCGTGCGCGGCCAGCGGGCCGAGGAAGGCCCAGCGCAGCTCCTGGTCGACGTCCAGGCCGTCGATCTTCGCCGTCCCCTCAAGGAGGGTCCGCAGCAGCTGCAGATCGGCCTCGGAGGAGGCAACCGCGGCGAAGAACCTCGCCCACGTCAGCTGGTTCTGGCTGCCGGGCTCCGCGATCCGCAGCTCCCGCAGCGCGCCCTCGGCGAGCGCGCGCCCGCCCTCCTCGCGCCACTCGGGGGCCGCGTAGTGCGTGAGGGCCGAGTCCGCCCACGTGTGCAGCATCTGAAGGACCCCGATGTCGCTCTCGCGCCCCGCGAACCGCAGCACGAGCCCGATGAAGTCCCGCGCGGGCATGAGCCCGTCCCGGGTGAGGCTCCACAGCGCGGACCAGCACAGCGCGCGGGCCAGCGGGTCGGTGATGTCGCCGAGGTGCGCCCGCAGGGTGTCGAGGGAGGTCTCGTCGAAGCGGATCTTGCAGTACGTCAGGTCGTCGTCGTTGACCAGGACAAGGTCGGGAGCCTCCTCACCAGCCAGCTCGGACACGACCGTGCGCGGACCCTCGACGTCCACCTCCGCGCGTGCGAACCGCGTCAGCTCGCCCTCGGGTGAGCGGCGGTACAGGCCCACCGCCACGCGGTGCGGCCGCAGTTCGGGGTGGGACTCGGCGGCTTCCTGCACCACGGAGAGCTCGGTGATCCGGCCCTCCGCGTTCAGAATGACCTGCGGAGTAAGGGAGTTGACGCCCGCCGTCTGCAGCCAGGCCTGCGACCAGGACGCCATGTCGCGCCCGGAGGTCTCCTCCAGGACCGAGAGGAGGTCGCCGAGCCGGGTGTTCCCGTACGCGTGCCGCTTGAAGTAGCGCCGGGCGCCCTCGAGGAACGCGTCACGGCCCACGTAGGCGACGAGCTGCTTCAGTACCGATGCGCCCTTCGCGTACGTGATTCCGTCGAAGTTGAGCTTGGCGTCCTCCAGGTCGCGGATGTCGGCCGTGACCGGGTGCGTGGAGGGCAGCTGGTCGGCGCGGTAGGCCCACGCCTTGCGGTTGTTGGCGAAGGTGATCCAGCCGTTGGTGAAGCGCGTCGCCTCGACCATCGAGAAGGAGCCCATGAAGTCGGCGAAGGACTCCTTGAGCCACAGGTCGTCCCACCAGCGCATGGTGACCAGGTCGCCGAACCACATGTGCGCCATCTCGTGCAGGATGACGTTGGCCCGGCGCTCGTACGACGCCTGGGTCACCTTGCCGCGGAAGATGAACTCCTCGCGGAAGGTCACACAGCCGGGGTTCTCCATCGCGCCCAGGTTGTACTCCGGGACGAAGGCCTGGTCGTACTTCCCGAACGGGTAGGGGTAGTCGAAGTGGTCGTGGAAGAAGTCGAGCCCCTGCTTGGTGACCAGGAAGACGTCGTCCGCGTCGAAGTGCTTGGCGAGCCCCTTCCTGCACATCGCGCCGAGCGGGATGTCCAGCGTCGTGCCGTCGTCGAACGTGCGGCTGTAGGAATCCGTCACGTAGTGGTACGGGCCCGCGACGACAGCCGTGATGTACGTCGAGATCGGCTTCGTCTCGGCGAACTTCCATACGCCGTCGACCAGTTCACCGGAGCCGTTCGACCAGGCGGTCCAGCCGTCGGGGGTCTGCACCGAGAACCGGAAAGGCGCCTTCAGGTCGGGCTGCTCGAAGTTGGCGAAGACGCGCCGTGAGTCCGCAGGCTCGTACTGCGTGTAGAGATAGACCTCGCCGTCCTCCGGGTCGACGAAGCGGTGCATGCCCTCGCCGGTGCGGCTGTAGGCGCACTGGGCGTCCACCACCAGTTCGTTCTCCGCGGCCAGGTCCTCAAGGGTGATCCGGGTGCCGTCGAAGACCTCGGAGGGGTCCAGGTCCTTGCCGTTGAGGGAGAGTGCCGTGACGCTCGGGGCGATCAGATCGGCGAAGCTCGCGGCGCCGGGTTCGGCGGAGCGGAAGCGGATCGTGGTGACGGAGCGGAACGTGCGCGGCTCCTGGACGCTCTCGCCGATCGCGGAGCGCAGGTCGAGAAAGACCTCGTACCCGTCGACGGACAACAGCGCGGCCCTCTCCTGGGCCTCGTCGCGGGAAAGATTCTCACCGGGCACGGGCGGTACTCCCTTGTACTCGCAGGGGGAAGTCGTGGATCGCACGACCTGTACGAATGTCTACGATCCTCGCATGTGCCCTCTGCACGCGGTATCCGGGAATGCCCGGGTAGATCACTGACGTTCCCCTGGCCAAGCGCGCACGCATTCCCTAGGGAGAGACATGTCCGAGAACGGCAAGACCCCTGTTGACTTCTGGTTCGACCCGCTGTGCCCGTGGGCCTGGATGACCTCGCGCTGGATGCTCGAGGTGGAGAAGGTCCGCGATGTCGAGGTCCGCTGGCACGTCATGAGCCTCGCCGTGCTGAACGAGGACAGGCTCGACGAGCTGCCCGAGGAGTACCGCGAGATGCTGGCGACGAAGGCCTGGGGCCCGGTCCGCGTGGTCATCGCCGCCCAGCAGAAGCACGGCGACGAATACACCGGCAAGCTCTACACCGCCCTTGGCACCCGCTTCCACAACCTCGGCGAGGGCCCGACCCGCGAGGCGGTCGTCTCCGCGCTCAAGGACGTCGGCCTGCCCGAGGAGCTCGCCGACTACGCGGACTCGGACGAGTACGACACCCAGCTGCGCGCCTCCCACCAGGAGGGCATCGACAAGGTCGGCCAGGACGTGGGCACGCCCGTCATCGCGGTCCCCGGCGCGGACGGCGAGCAGGTCGCCTTCTTCGGCCCCGTCGTGACGCCGGCCCCCAAGGGCGAGGCGGCGGCGAAGCTGTGGGACGGCACGCTCCTTGTGGCGTCGACGCCGGGCTTCTACGAGATCAAGCGGACCCGGACGCAGGGGCCGATCTTCGACTGAGCCAGTCGGCTAGCGGAACTTTTCAGGCAGGTCCCCGCCGGCGTTGACGTTGCCCGACTGCTGGTAGCGCACGCAGCCCCGGTGGGCGCAGCGTATGTAGTTGTCCACGTTGGGAAATCCGGTGAGGAGGCGGACCTCGGTCTTCTCCTCCCCGGTGAGGAAGCGAAATTCCTGCATTGTGCGGCAGTTCGGGCAGTCTTTGTAGGCCATGCCCCACCATCCGCCCGGAACCCGGCATACCGAAAGACCCCCGTGAGTCATGTCCTCACGGGGGTCTTTCGTCTATCCGCCCGCCCGCGCGAAGGTTGAGAAGACGATCACGAGGCGGGACGTCTCAGGACGTCGGATCAGGGCGTCGGATCACGGAGTCAGCAGCAGGCTGTTCACCCGCTGCTTCGCGGCGTCGTAACGCTTGGCCACGTCCTGCCAGTTGACGACCTGCCACATGGCCTCGATGAAGTCCACCTTCTGGTTCTTGTACTGAAGGTAGAAGGCGTGCTCCCAGGCGTCGAAGACCAGGATCGGCGTCGAGCCCTGGCCGACGTTGCCCTGGTGGTCGTAGACCTGCTCGACGATGAGGCGGTTGCTGAGCGGCTCGTAGGCGAGCACGCCCCAGCCCGACCCCTGCGTGGTCGCCGAGGCCTTGGTCAGCTGGGCCTTGAACTTGGCGAAGGAGCCGAAGGACTCGGTGATGGCGTCCGCGAGGTCACCGACGCCGTCCGCGGCCAGCGGCTCACCGCCGCCGCCGTCCTTCGGGCTGTTCATGTTGTGCCAGTAAATGCTGTGCAGGATGTGGCCGGAGAGGTGGAAGGCCAGGTTCTTCTCCAGGCCGTTGATGGCGCCCCACGTCTCCTTGTCGCGCGCCTCCTCCAGCTGCTCAAGGGTGTCGTTCGCGCCCTTCACGTACGCCGCGTGGTGCTTGTCGTGGTGCAGCTCGACGATCTGGGGATTGATGACCGGCTCGAGCGCCGCGTAGTCGTACGGAAGTTCAGGAAGCGTGTAAATGGCCATGTCCGAGCCCTCCGACTGCTGCTCTGCTGTAGTGCAACGCTTATTGCAACCTATATGCAAGTGCAGGCTAGCAGCAGGAGTGGGCCGGAGTTGATCAGCCCTTCGTCCTAGGTCCGCGGGCCCGGGAAACGCGAGAGGGCCCCGAGTCGATCGACTCGGGGCCCTCTCGCGCGAACGAAGGTGTCCTACTCGGCGGCGACCGCCGCACGCCTCTCCGCCGTCTTCTGGCGGACGAAACCGATCACCGCGAGCACCAGCGTCAGCGTGCCCGTGGCCAGGAGCTGCTTGCGCGTGTCCGGCTGTTCGGTCATCAGGTAGAAGATGTACGCCATCGCGGCGAGCGCCACCCACGTCAGGAACGGGTAGGCCCACATCTTCACGACCAGCTTCTGCGGCTCCTCGCGCTCCGTCCTGCGGCGCAGGATCAGCTGCGAGGCGGCGATGAAGATCCAGACGACCAGGATCATCGCGCCGATCATGTTCAGGAGCCAGGGGAAGACGTCGTCAGGGCGCCAGTAGCTGAGCAGGACGCAGACGAAGCCGAAGACCGAGGAGGCGAGGACCGCGAGGCGCGGGACGCCGCTGTGGACGCGGCCCAGCACCTTGGGGCCCTGGCCGCGCGCGATCAGGGAGTACGACATGCGCGATGCGCCGTAGATGTTGGCGTTCATCGCGGAGAGCAGGGCGATCAGGACGATGACGTTCATGATCTGACCGGCGCCGGGGATGCCCAGGTGGTCGAGCGTGGCGACGTACGGGCCCTTCGCGACGACCTCCTTGTTGTCCCACGGGAGCAGCGTGACGACGACGAGCATCGAGCCGACGTAGAAGAGGGCGATGCGCCACATCGCCGTGCGCACGGCCTTGGCGACGGACTGGACCGGGTTCTCGGACTCCGCGGCCGCGATCGTGACGGTCTCCAGACCGCCGTACGCGAAGACGGACGCGAGGAGGCCGATGATCAGCCCGTCCGTGCCGTTCGGCATGAACCCGCCCACGCCGGTGAGGTTGTCCGTGCCGGGGGCGGAGACGTCGGAGCCGGGCAGGATGCCCAGGATCGCCAGGACGCCGATGCCCAGGAAGAGCGCGATCGCGCCGACCTTCAGGGCGGCGAACCAGAACTCGAACTCGCCGAAGTTCTTCACGGCCGTCAGGTTGGCCCCGCAGAAGACCAGCATGAACAGGGCGACCCAGGCCCACTCGGGGCTGTCGGGGAACCAGCCCACCATGATCTTCGCGGCGCCGATGCCTTCGAGGCCGACGGCGACGCAGAGCAGGAACCAGAAGCCCCAGCCCGCGGTGAAGCCCGCCCAGGGGCCGATCGCACGCTCGGCGTGGACCGAGAAGGAGCCGGACGCCGGGTTGGCCGCGGACATCTCGCCGAGCATGCGCATCACGAGCATGACGAGCGCGCCGGATATCGCGTAGGCGAGGACGATCGAGGGTCCTGCCGCGGCGATGCCCGCTCCGGAGCCCACGAAGAGGCCGGCGCCGATGACGCCGCCGAGGGCGATCATCGAGAGATGCCGCTGCTTGAGGCCGTGGACGAGCGGTGAATCGACCTTGGGGGCCTCGGGGGCCTCGTCGGGTGATGCGTCCTGGGGGGTGGACGTCCGAGACATGGGCGTGCCCTGTTCAGTAGCTGAGACGGGGGAGCGAGCGGCCACAGTCTGAAGTCCGGTACCGCTGACAGGGAACACCTGACCGCTATACGGACACGACGCTCACACGTTGTGAAGATGTGGACACGAGATGTTCACTCCCGTTTCATGTGCGCCGCGCGCCACTCCCGCAGCCCCGCGACCGCGAGAACGAGACCCGTCGCCGCCGCCGACCACAGCAGCTGCGGCCGTGCCCCGTCATCGGTCAGCATCAGCCCGAGCACGGCCGCCATCGCCGCGAGCGCGGCCCACGTCAGGTAGGGGAACGCCCACATCCGCAGGACGAGCCGCTCCGGCGCCTCGCGCTCGATGCGGCGGCGCAGGCGCAGCTGCGAGACCGCGATCAGCGCCCACACGAAGAGGAGCACCGCGCCGACCGAGTTGAGCATGTAGAGGAAGACCGAGTCCGGCCACTTCAGATTGAGTACGACGGACACGAAGCCGAAGGCCACCGACGCGAGGACCGCCCGGCGCGGGACCCCGCCGCCCGACACCTTCAGCAGGGCCTTGGGGGCCTCGCCGCGCTCGGCCAGCGAGAAGACCATCCGGGACGAGCCGTAGAGGTTGGCGTTCAGGGCCGAGAGCAGCGCCACGAACACCACGATGTTCATGATCGTGCCGGCGGACGGCACCCCGATCGAGTCGAGGACCGTCACATACGGGCTGACGCCTGCCTTCTCCGCCGTCCACGGCAGGACCGTCACGATGACCAGCATCGAGCCGACGTAGAAGAAGAGGATGCGGTAGACGGCGCTGCGCACGGCGCGGGCGACCGAGCGCACCGGGTCGTCGGACTCGGCGGCCGCGATCGTCACGACCTCGAGGCCGCCGAAGGCGAAGACGACGGCGAGCACGCCGGACGTCACGCCCTCCCAGCCGTGGGGCAGGAACCCGCCGTGCCCGGTGAGGTTGGTGAGGCCCACCGGGTCCGTGTCCGGCAGCACTCCGAAGATCGCGAGCAGCCCGAGCACCAGGAACGCGACGATCGCGAAGACCTTCAGGGCGGCGAACCAGAACTCGAACTCGCCGAAGTTCTTCACGGCGGCGAGGTTGGCCGCCGTGAACACCAGCATGAAGATCAGCACCCAGGCCCACTGCGGAACGCCCGGCGCCCAGCTGTTGGCGATCTGCGCGGCACCGGTCGCCTCCACGGCGAGCACGACGACGAGCAGGAACCAGTAGAGCCACCCGACGCTGAACCCCGCCCAGCGGCCGAGGGCGCGCTCGGCGTGCACGGAGAAGGACCCGGACGCGGGCATCGCGGCCGACATCTCGCCGAGCATCCGCATCACGCACATCGCGAGCGCACCGGCGATGAGATACGAGACGACGATGCCGGGCCCGGCCACGGCGATCCCGGCCCCCGACCCGACGAAGAGCCCGGCCCCGATGACACCGCCGAGCCCCAGCATGGTCAGATGCCGCTGCTTCAGGCCTCCGCCGAGCGGCTCCGGTTCCGTCCCCGTTGTGCCCACCCTGCTGGGCGCCGATTCGTCGGGGGGTGCGTCGTGCATGTGCTCAGGCTGCTCTCGGGCTCACAAGGCTTTGGCGGGAACCTACAGTCTCCCTGGGCAGGAGCCCCCCGCGCAAAACGGGCCCCATCACGCCCCACCTCAGTGACGAGCATCACGCCCCCCGCAGGGGTACCCCCCGCGCTTTGTGCAGAGCCCACCACCGGGGCACCCGGCACCTTGTCACCCATCGCCGGTGAAAGGCGCCCCCGCCTGAGATAGCGTCCTGGGGTCCCATCTGCCCGTCCCAGAACCCGCGGAGTCCCGATGAGCATCGCCGCCGTCTCTTCCCGTCCCGGCCAGGTCCTCGCGGACCTGCTCCCCGCGTCCCGCGCGAAGGACGCGGCCTTCGTCCTCGGCGGCGCCGCCCTGACCGGCATAGCGGCCCAGATCGCCGTGCCCGTCCCGGGCTCGCCCGTGCCGGTGACGGGACAGACCTTCGCCGCCCTCCTCGTCGGCACCGCCCTCGGCGCCCGCCGCGGCTTCCTCTCCCTCGCCGTGTACGCCCTCGTCGGCATGGCCGGCATGCCCTGGTTCGCCGAGGCGGGCTCCGGCGTCGCCGCGCCGTCCCTCGGCTACGTGCTCGGCATGCTGCTCGCCGCCACCGTGGTCGGCGCCCTCGCCCGCCGCGGCGGCGACCGCTCCGTCCTGCGCACCGCAGGCACGATGGTGCTCGGCTCCGCGATCATCTACGCGGTCGGCGTCCCGTACCTCGCCGCCGCGACCGGCATGTCGCTGACCCAGGCCGTCGCCGCCGGGCTGACGCCCTTCCTGATCGGCGACGCCCTGAAGGCCGCGCTCGCGATGGGCGCGCTGCCCACGGCGTGGAAGTTCCTCGACCGCTGAGCGGTCAACTGACGTTGTAGTTCCGCCTGAAGAGGTTCGCCGGGTCGTACGTGGCCTTGAGTCCGGCGAGCCTCTTCCGCGTCCCCGCGTCGTACAGCCCCTCGGGCCGGTCCCCCGCGCCGAAGGCGAAGTTGAGCAGCCGCCCCGCCGTATCCGGCGCGAAAAGCCCGAACGCCCGCGCCTGCACGGCCCGCACCGCGTCGAGATCAGTGCCGCCGTCCGTGCCGTCTGTGCCGTCGAAGGGCGAGAGCACCCGCACCAGCCACCCCGCGTCCCGGTGCGGCACGGCGTTCTCTGCGGGCCCCGCGGACTTCGCGAGCGCCCCGCCCAGCTGGTTGATCTGCACGACGTGCATCTTCTCGGCGGCAGGACCGGTCAGCGCGAGCAGCTCGCACGCCGCCGCGACATCCAGCTCGCGCACCGCCACGCCGTCCCCGTAGTAGGAGTGCGGGAAGTCCGGGTCGCTGTGGATCGTGTGGCTGTCGGTGTACGGCATCTCCCGCAGCGAGTCCGACACCGTGGGCCCGATCTCCCGCAGCGGCGCCACGAGCCGCTCGCCCGCCGCCTCGGAGCCGGTGTAGGCGACCCGGACCGTCACGAGATAGCGGCCCCGCAGATGGGGCGGCAGCTGCGGCATGTCCGGATAGACGAGCGCGGCCACCGACGAGGTCAGCTCGTCCGGCACCGTCCGCGTCCACGCCTCGTACGCCCGGAGCACCCGGCCTGGATCGACCTCGCGCCCGTCGAACTCGATCGCCCCGCCGTACAGCCGCGCCACCGGCACCAGGCCGATCTCCAGGGCCGTCACCACCCCGAGGTTCGCGCCACCGCCGAGCAGCCCCCAGAAGAGCTCGGGCTCGCTCTCGGCCGTGACGTGCCGCAGGGTGCCGTCCGCCGTGACGACGTCGAGCCGCCGGACGTGGTCGGCGGCGTACCCGAACTCCCGCGCCAGGATGCCGAGGCCGCCGCCCAGCGTGTACGAGACGGCTCCCACGCCCGGCGCCGAGCCGTTCAGCGGCGCGAGCCCGTGCGCCGCCGCTGCCTCGACGACCTGGCCCCAGCGGACCCCGGCGCCCACGGTGACCGTGCGCGCGTCGGCATCGATCCGGACGGAGTCCATCCGCCGGGTGCTGATCAGTACGCCGCCCTCCGACGACCCCGGCAGCCCGTGCCCGGTGGCCTGTACGCCGATGGGCAGCCCCGCGTCGGCGGCGTACGACACGGCGGCGACGACGTCATCGGCGCTCCCGGCCGCGAACACGATCGCGGGCCGCTGTGCGAAACCGGTCTGGAATCCGGCGATCTCCTCGTCGTAGCCGTCGTCGCCGGGCCGGAACACGAGTCGCTGATCGGTGAAGTCCACGGTGATCCTCCAAGAAGTGCTGGCTGACGCCTCAGAGCTTCCCCGGAAAACCTGACATCGGCCGTCAAGTTTTCCCGGTCGTTTCCGGGCCTCGGGAAACCGCGTGAACTGTGCTGTCATGAAAGGAGGTTGGGGGTGTACCCATGCCGGAGCATCGCGTGGTCGCGGGCCGCTATCGCCTGCTCGACGTCATCGGCCAGGGCGGCATGGGCCGCGTGTGGCGCGCGGTCGACGAGCTGCTCGACCGCGATGTCGCGGTCAAGGAGATGCGGATCGACGGCGCCTTCGAGGGCCCCGAGACTCAGGACGCCCGCGTCCGCAGAGAACGCGCGCTGCGCGAGGCGCGGGCCAGTGCGCGGATCGACCACCCCGGTGTCGTACGCGTCTATGACGTCGCCGAGGAGGACGGTCGCCTCTGGATCGTCATGGAGCTGGTCGACGCCCGGTCGCTTGCCCGGTACGTCGGCGACGAGGGGCCCCTGGACGAGCGCGACGCGGCGCGCGTCGGCCTCGCCCTGGTGGCGGCGCTGCGCCGGGTGCACGGGGCGGGCGTCCTGCACCGTGACATCAAGCCGGAGAACGTCCTGCTCGGCCACGGAGGGCCCGCAGGACGGGTCGTCCTCACCGACTTCGGCATCGCCGCGCTCCAGGACACGGGCCGCCTCACGCAGACGGGCCAACTGGTGGGCTCGCCCGAGTACATGGCGCCCGAGCGGGTCTCGGGGGCGGAGCAGGGCCCGCCGTCCGACCTCTGGTCCCTGGGGGCGACGCTCTGCACCGCGCTGCGCGGCAGCTCGCCGTTCGCCCGCGACTCGGCGCTGAACACGCTGGTCGCCGTCCTGCACGAGGCGCCTGAACTGCCGCCGGAATCAAGCGGGTTGTATCCGGTGCTCGCCGCGCTCCTGGCCAAGGAACCGGAGCGGCGGCCGGGTCTCGACGAGACGGAGGCGGCCCTGCGGGCGGTGCTCGCGGCACCGCCGAGGCCGCCGGAGCCACCCGGAGATCAGAAAGGGGACACCGACTGGCGCGCCCGCGTCCTGACCGCTCTGGTCCTGCTGGTCGCGGCCGCCGTGGCGGCCGTCATGTTCTTCACCGCACGCGATCCCGGCGGCAGTGAGCCACCGGGACCGGGCACGCCTCCGCCGACGGTGGCGGGTACGTCGACCACGCCACCGCCGGACGGCACCGGCTAGGCGTCGACGGTGTCCGAGTCGACGTCGAGGTCGGCGTCGGTGTCGGTGTCCACGCGGGGCCGCACCTTGTCCCGTACGAGGGAGAACACGACCACGAACGCGGCGGCGAGCAGCGAGAGCAGCACCTGCTTGCGCCCGGCCTCGTCGGTCAGCATGTAGACGAGCACGAACGAGATCATCGCGATCGTGACCCAGGTCAGGTACGGGAAGAGCCACATCTTCACGACCAGCTTCTCCGGCTGCTCGCGCAGGATGATGCCGCGCATCCGCAGCTGCGTGAACGCGATCATCAGCCAGACGAAGAGGGCCACCGCGCCCGACGAGTTCAGGAGGAAGTCGAAGACGGTGTCCTGCCACTGGTAGTTGAACCAGACGGCGATGAAGCCGAAGACGACGGACCCGAGGATCGCGGCCTGCGGCACACCGCGTGCGTTGGTGCGCGCGAAGGCCTTGGGCGCGTCACCGCGCTGGCCGAGCGAGAAGGCCATGCGGGAAGCGGTGTAGAGGCCGGAGTTGAGACAGGAGAGGACGGCGGTGAGGACGATGACGTTCATGACCTGACCGGCGTGCGGAATGCCGATCGAGTTCAGCGCGGCGACGTACGAACCGTCCTTGACGATCGACTTGTCGTCCCAGGGAAGCAGCGTGACGACGACGAAGATCGAGCCCAGGTAGAAGACGCCGATACGCCAGATGACGCTGTTCGTCGCCTTGGTGACGGCGCGCTGCGGGTCCTCGGACTCACCTGCGGCGAGCGTGACGATCTCGGAGCCCATGAAGGAGAAGACGACCATCAGTACGCCGGTGAGGATGGCGCCCGCGCCGTTGGGCATGAATCCGCCCGCGTCGGTGAGGTGCGCGAATCCGGCGCCGGGGTTGTCGGAGCCGGGCAGCACGCCGAAGACGGCGAGCAGACCGATGATCACGAACCCGCCGATGGCGACGACCTTGATGCCGGCGAACCAGAACTCGAACTCACCGTAGGAGCCGACCGAGACGAGGTTCGTCGCGGTGAGGACCACCATCACGATGAGCGCCCAGCCCCACTGCGGGACGGCCGGTATCCACCCGTTGAGGATGACGGCACCGGCGGTGGCCTCCACCGCGAGCACCACGACCCAGAAGAACCAGTAGAGCCAGCCGATCGAGAAACCGGCCCAGCGGCCGAGCGCCTGGTCCGCGTAGGTGGAGAAGGAGCCCGACGTGGGCCGTGCGGCGGCCATCTCGCCGAGCATCCGCATCACGAGGACGACCATCGTGCCGACGAGGGCGTACGAGACGAGGATGGCGGGCCCTGCGGCGGCGATTCCGGAGCTGGAGCCGACGAAGAGTCCCGCTCCGATGACGCCACCGATGGCGATCATGGAGAGGTGTCGGTTCTTCAGCCCGGCCTTGAGGCCGTCACCGGTGTCTCCAGACTGCGGATCCCCAGGTTCGTTGGGGCTGCGGTCTGCCTTCGCAAGGGAGGGTTGCGAGGTCATGGACGAATCCTTAAGTTCTCGGGTCACGAGCCCCCGCATTCAAACTCAGGGGTGTACGTGACGGAAGTCCTGACTCCGGATCGTGATATTCCGGCCCGATGGCCCAGACCTGGGTGACCAAGGTCCCGGCCCCGGTCGCCGCTACCCGCCCCGCGACGTGCCACACTCAGTCGCATGCGCGTGTACCTCGGCTCGGATCATGCCGGCTACGAACTGAAGAACCACCTGGTCGAGTGGCTCAAGAGCCACGGCCACGAGCCCGTCGACTGCGGGCCCCACATCTATGACGCCCAGGACGACTACCCCCCCTTCTGCCTCCGCGCCGCGGAGAAGACGGCGGCGGACCCCCAGTCGCTCGGCATCGTGATCGGGGGCTCCGGCAACGGGGAGCAGATCGCCGCGAACAAGGTGAAGGGGGTCCGTGCGGCCCTCGCCTGGAGCGAGCAGACGGCCGCGCTCGGACGCGAGCACAACGACGCGAACGTGGTGTCGATCGGCGGCCGGATGCACACGCAGGAGGAGGCGACGAAGTTCGTCGAGATCTTCCTGTCGACGCCGTACTCGGGTGAGGAGCGCCACACCCGCCGGATCGACATGCTCTCCGCGTACGAGACCACGGGCGAGCTGCCCGAGATCCCGGCGCACCACCCGCAGGGCTGAGCCCTCGCAGCTCCAGGGCACCGTCCATCACCGGCTCCGCCGAGTTCGACCTCAATCGCCGGACGGGCTGAAATTCAGCCCGTCCGGCGATTGAAGATGCTGGAATCCGCACCCCCTGGGAGGACCCCGTGCCGGAGGGGCACACCATTCACCGGCTGGCAGCCGACCACCGGGAGCGGTTCCAGGACTGTGGCCCCCTGAGGGTCACCAGCCCCCAGGGCAAGTTCTCCGACAGCGCGGCCCTGCTCGACGGCCAGGAGATGGACACCGCCGAGGCCCACGGCAAGCACCTCTTCCTCGGCTTCGCCGACACCGGCTGGATCCACATCCACCTGGGCCTCTTCGGCAAGGTCAACTTCGGCACCGCGGCCGCCGTGAACCCGCCCACGGACACCGTCCGCCTCCGCCTGGCCACCAAGGACGCGTACGTGGACCTGAGGGGCCCCACGACCTGCGCCCTCATCACGGACGAGGAGAAGCAGGCGATACACGAGCGGCTCGGCCCGGATCCCCTGCGCCCGCAGGACGGCCCTGCTCCCGCCTACGCCCGCATCGCCCGCAGCCGCACCACCATCGCCGCCCTCCTCATGGACCAGAAGGTCATCGCGGGCGTCGGCAACGTCTACCGCGCCGAGGTCCTCTTCCGGCACCACATCGACCCGTACACCCCGGGCAAGGACATCCGCCCCGCCCAGTGGACGGCGATCTGGGACGATCTGGTCGCCCTGATGCGCGAGGGCGTGCGCCTCAACCGCATCGACACCGTCAGGCCCGAGCACACGCCGGAGGCGATGGGCCGCCCGCCGCGCGTGGACGACCACGGGGGCGAGGTGTACGTGTACCGCAGGGCCACGATGCCCTGCCACATCTGTGGCGGCGAGATCCGCACCGCCGATCTCGCCGCCCGCAACCTCTTCTGGTGCCCGAAGTGCCAGCGCCCCGCCCGCTCCCGCCGCAAGAGCGCCTAGGACCGCAGCCCCGACACCCCGCTGCCCCGACCCGCCTGAAGCCCCCGGCTAGAACCCGTGCGGCAGCCACGGCGCGACGTCAGAGCCGAAGGCCAGGGTCGCCTCGGCCAGTGCGCCGGGACGCAGTTCCCGTACCCGGCCCGCGGCCGCCAGTGACGTCAGGGAGACACCGCCGAGGTAGGCCGAGCCCAAGTCCCGTACGGACAGGGCCAGATCGGCGTCGTCGTCGGTGCGCTCGCAGGTCGCGCCCTTCAGGTCGCCGTTGAGCCGCCAACGGCCCGCGTTCCAGGGGCAGAAGGCGTCCTCGACCTCCAACACCAGGTTCACCGGCGCCCGGTAGGTGCGTGCCTCCAGCGCGGCGCTCACCTCCACCAGACGTACGTGGAGCGCGTCCTTCACCTGGACCCTGCAGCGCCGCACGTCCGAGACGAGCTGGAGGATCGCGTCGTCCATCGGACGGCTGTGCGCGTCGATCCCCGACGTCAGGTCGATGCCGAAGAGGAACTGCCACAGCGCCGCGTTCGCCGCCGGGTCGACGGCCTCCAGGTCGCGCAGTCTGACCGTGCCCTTGGGGCCCGCCGCGTCCCAGTCGGGCTTCACGCTGTAGCGCGCGTACCCGACGAGCTCCCCGTCGCGCTCGGCGACCACGCACTGCAGCGGTGACGCGCCGTGCCGCTCGCTCTCCGGGTCGAGCAGGCCGAGCCGCTCCCAGCCGGGCTGCCTGGCCAGCATCCCCGGGCGCTCGCTCACCCGCCGTGCGTACAGCGCCTCGCACGCCGCGTGGACGTCGGCGGGCTTTGCGTACCGAAGGCGTACGTCATCGGTGCCGGCCGGGACCGACAGGCGCACGCGTGTCGTGTCGATCTCGGCCTTCAGCTGCTGCGTGGCCGCGCCGTACCCGAACCGTCCGTAGATGGCGGGCTCGGAGGCCGTGAGCACGGCCAGACACTCGCCCTTCGCGCGTACGTCGTCCAGCTGGCGCCGCATCATCGACGTCAGGATGCCCCGCCGCCGGTGCGTCGCCGCGACGCTGACCATCGTCACACCGGCCGCGTCCACCAGGGAGCCGCCCGGCACACAGAGGCGGAAGCTGAAGGCTCCCGTCGTGCCGACGCAGGTCTCGCCCTCCCAGGAGCCGAAGAAGCGGTCGAACTCGGTCAGCGCGTTCCAGAGCTCGCTCTCCTCCTTGGCCTCGGCGACGCCACCGAAGGCGAGCTCCAGCGTTCCGTAGTACTCGTCCCAGTCTTCCTGGCGCAACTCCCGCAATTCCGTCGTCATATGCCATGCCTACCAGGGTGAAGCGGACGGAGCGACAGGATTTACGCGCGCCGACGGCATGCCTCTGATGGGGGACAACGGGCACCTCCCGTGCGAAGTGGCTGGCCCGGTGGATAGGGTCCGGGAGCAATGGCAGGCAGGCGAGCGGAAGCCGAGACGTTTACAGCCCGGATGAAGAAGCGGATCCACCGGGCTCGCATAGGGCTGCGCAAATCCGGGGTGGACTACTTCAGAGGCGACGGCTCGGACTGGGTCGCGCTCGCGGGCCTGCTCGTCACCATCCCGGTGATCACCTTCTGCACCATCGTCAACAACGTGTGGTTCGCGCCCTCCGCGCTCGTCCTGCCCATCGTGGCGGGCGGCCTGCTCCTTCGGCCCTCCAGCCTGCTCGGCCTGTACGCGACGGCCGCGGCCGCGCTCATCGTGGAGTCCGTCCAGCTCGGCCCGTACACGGAAGGGAGCTCGCGGGTCACGCCCGGAGTGGTCCTCGTCGTCGCGGCCTGCGGCTTCTTCGGTCTCGTCATCGCGCAGTTCCGCAGCCGGGTCGGCGTGCCGTGGCGCGGTGGCGGAACGATGCTCTTCGACCTGCGTGAACGTATCCGCGTGCAGAGCAAGCTGCCGAAGCTGCCCCGGGGCTGGCACCGCGAGATGGCCCTGCGGCCCGCGGGCGGCCAGTCCTTCTCGGGTGACTTCGTGGTCGCGGCCCGCACGAACGGCGGCCGCACCCTGGAGGTCGTCCTCACGGACGTCTCGGGCAAGGGCATGGACGCGGGCTCCCGCGCCCTGCTCCTTTCGGGCGCCTTCGGCGGCCTCCTCGGCTCGCTGCCGCCGCACGCGTTCCTGACCGCGGCCAACGGCTACCTCCTGCGCCAGGACTGGGACGAGGGCTTCGCGACCTCCATCCACCTGGTCCTGGACCTGGAGACCGGCGACTACGAACTCTTCACGGCGGGCCACCCGCCGGGCCTCCAGCTCAGCGCGGGCAGCGGCCACTGGGAGGAGAAGGCCGCGGAGGGACCGCTCCTGGGTGTGTACGACGGGGCGCAGTTCGACCCGGTGAAGGGCTCCCTGCGCCCCGGCGACGTACTGATGCTGTTCACCGACGGCCTCGTGGAGACCTCCGACCGCGACATCAGTGAGGGCATCGACCGCCTCACCGGGGAAGCCGACCGCTATGTGGCGGGCGGCTTCCACGGCGCCGCGTGGCACCTGATCGAGGCGGTCGCGAAGGACGTCAACGACGACCGGGCGCTGCTGCTGATCTGCCGGGAGCCGTCAGCGGGCGCCTGACATCTCGGGCTCCGGCTCCGGCACGGGATCGCGCTTGCCCGGCAGGATCCGGGCCAGCCAGTGGGACCGTCCCGCCGCGAGCGGACCGAGCACCGCGAGCAGCAGCACGTACCCCGCGATGAAGGGGGACAGGCGTTCGTCGAGGCCCGCGGTGGCCGCCATCGTCGCCAGGATCAGGGCGAACTCGCCGCGCGCCAGCAGAGTGGTGGAGATGTTCGCCGCGGGTCCCGCCCCGAAGCCGTAGATGCGCGCCGCACCGAGTCCCGCGAGGACGTTCATGAGCAGCGTCACGGCGACGGCCGCGAGCACCGGCCAGAGGACGACGGGCAGGTCGCCGGGGTCGATCGAGAGCCCGAACGCGAAGAAGAAGATCGCCCCGAACGCGTCCCGCAGGGGGTGCACGAGCTTGCGGACGCGCTCGCCGGACGCCGTGCTGCCCACCATCAGGCCGACCATGAACGCGCCGATCGCGTCCGCGACCCCGAACCACTCCGAGACCCCGGCCACGAAGACCGCGGCCCCGAGGAAGGAGATGACGAGCAGCTCGTCGTCCCGGGTGTCCATGAGCCGCCCGACGACCTTGGTGCCGAAGCGCGCCACGAGGGCGAGCAGCAGCAGGAAGCCGAAGGCCTTGCCGCCGTCCATGACGGCCGCCGCGAGGCTGTCGGCGCCGGACAGGACGGGCTGCAGCGCCGCCAGATAGAGCGCCAGGAAGATGTCCTCGACGACGATGATGCCGAGGATCGGCTTCGTCTCGGGATTGCCGAGGCGTCCGGTGTCGACGAGCACCTTCGTGACGATCGCCGACGAGGAGATGCCGAGCACCCCGGCGAGGACCAGCGCCTCGGAGGTGCCCCAGCCGAGGGCGAATCCGAAGCCCAGGCCCGCGCCGACGTTCAGCGCGAGATACGTCCCTCCGGCGAGGGCCATCTTGCGGCCGCCCGTCTTGAGGTCGTCCATGTGGAACTCGAGGCCCAGGTAGAAGAGCAGAAGCACCAGGCCGAGCGCCGAGAGCATCTCCAGGTCGTGGGGGTCGGAGAGCAGGACCACGCCGGGAGTGTGCGGGCCGAGGAGGATCCCGGCCAGGATGAAGAGCGGAATGGTGGGGAGTCCGATGCGGCCGCCCACGCGGGCGAGCACGGCGGCGGCGAGAAAGGCGCCGCCCATGGCTATCAGGGTGTCTGCGTGTCCGATGGGCCCGTTCCTCCTGGTAGTCGGCGACGCACCGCCCGCCACGAATGGCAAAGGGAGCGTCAAGAACGCGTCAATAGTTAGCTTACCAAAGGATTTATGCGGCAACTGTGTAGGGCGTACATCCGCTCCCTGCGGGGGCTATCCCCACCCCCGATTCGCCGGGGGACCTCATGGTTCACAGAACCCCGGAATCCGTACGTTCGAGGCATCACCTACGGAAGGCGGAGAGAGCCATGGGGCTGCGGCGCAAGAAGCGATCCGAGGCGGACGCACAGGGCGAGCGGAGCGGGGCCGCGATGCCTCCCATGCCCCCGATGCCCGGCGGGGCGCCCCGCGGCGCCGACTGGGCCGTCGAACTGCACGGCGTACGCCGCAAGTACGGCAAGGGCTCCGGCGCGGTGCACGCGCTCAGCGGCATCGACCTCGCCCTCGAGCGCGGCAGCTTCACCGCGGTCATGGGTCCCTCGGGCTCCGGCAAGTCCACCTTCCTGCAGTGCGCCGCCGGACTCGACCGGCCGAGCCAGGGCACGGTGCACCTGGGCGGCACGGAGATCACCTCCATGAGCGAGAACAAGCTGACCGCCCTGCGCCGCACCCGCCTCGGCTTCGTCTTCCAGGCCTTCAACCTGCTGCCCTCGCTGACCGTCGAGCAGAACGTGGTCCTGCCGATGCGCCTCGCGGGCCACCGCCCCGACCGCCGCAGGGCCGCCGACATGCTCAGCCGCGTCGGCCTCGGCGCCGACAAGCACAAGCGCCGCCCCGGCGAGCTCTCCGGCGGCCAGCAGCAGCGCGTCGCGATCGCCCGCGCCCTGGTCACGAACCCGGACGTGATCTTCGCCGATGAGCCGACCGGCGCCCTGGACACCACCACGGCCTCCGAGATCCTCGGCCTGCTCCGCTCGGCCGTCGACGGCATGGGGGCCACGGTCGTCATGGTCACCCACGACCCGGCGGCCGCGGCCTACGCGGACCGGGTCCTCTTCCTCGCCGACGGCGCGATCGTGGACCGCCTTGAGCGGGCCTCTGCCGAGCAGATCGCGAGGCGTATGACGACGCTCACGGCACCGGCGTACGCGACAGCGGCGGCATAGCCCCGCGCGCCCGCCCCGCCTCGCCCCGCCTCGCCCCTCCACCGACTCCGGAGAATTTCCCGTGCAGTTCATGCCCAACGGCCTCGCCCGCGCCGCCATCCGCTTCAAACCCTCCGCCTTCGTGGGTACGTTCGTCGCGCTGATGATGGCCGCGATGATCGTGTCCGCGTGCGGCATCCTCCTGGAGACGGGGGTGCGCGCATCGGTGCCGCCCACCCGCTACGCCGGAGCCCCCGTGGTGGCCGCCGCCGACCAGCGGGCCCACTTCGTCACGGGCAGCGGGGACAGCCGTTCCGAGTCGGCCACGCCGTTGCCCGACCGGGCCCGCATCGACAACTCCCTGGTGCGGACGGCGGGTTCGGTGCCCGGCGCGCGCACCGCCGTCGCGGACGTCACCTTCCCCGTGCAGTCCGGCGGCAGGAGCGTCACCGCGCACGGCTGGGGCTCCACGTCCTTCACCGGCGAGAAGCTGACCGCGGGCCGCGCCCCGCAGCCCGGCGAGGTCGTCCTGGCCGCGCCCGGCGCCTCCGTGGGCGAGCGCACCACGCTGACCACGGCGGACGGACCGCGCGACTTCCGGGTCTCCGGAACCGTCCGGGCCGCCGACGGCGCCCCCACGGCCTGGCTCGCCGACTCCGACGCCGTACGCCTCTCCGGCCACCCCGGCCGTATCGACGCCATCGCCGTCCTGCCCAAGGACGGCGTCACGGACGACGCCCTCAAGTCCCAGGTGGCACAAGCGCTCGGCGCCAAGGCCGACGTCCACACCGGCGACGACCGCAGCGAGGCCGAGGGCTCCGAGGTCGCCTACGCCCAGGAGATGCTCACCGGCATCGGCGGCTCCTTCGGCGGCATCGCCACCATGGTCGCCATGTTCACCGCGGCGGGCACGGTGGCGCTCTCCGTCGGACAGCGGGCCCGTGAGTACGCGCTGCTGCGGGCCATCGGCACCACGCCCCGCCAGATCCGCCGCACCATCGCCACCGAGGCCCTGCTCGTCGCACCCCTCGCGGGAGCGGTCGGCGTACTGCCCGGAATCGCCCTGGCCGGCTGGTGGTTCGGCCAGCTGAAGGAGAAGGGCGCGATCCCCGAGGGCCTCGACCTCTCGGTCTCCTTCATCCCCCTCGTCTCGGCCGTCGGCGCCGCGGTGCTCACCGCGCTGCTCGCCGGCTACGCGGCGGCCCGCCGCCCCTCCCGCATCAGGCCGGGCCAGGCGCTGAGCGAGTCCTCGGTGGAACGCCTGCGCTTCGGCTGGATCCGTACGCCGCTGGGCATCGCGGCGGCCGTCGGCGGCTGCGTCTTCGCCGGGGTCGCCTCCTCGCTGACGGGCGACGACGCGGCCAACGCGGCGCTCGGCATCGTCATGCTGTTCATGCTCGCCGTGGCCCTGCTCGGCCCGCTGGTCGCCCGCGGCTGCGCGGCCCTGTTCGGGCTTCCGCTGCGCGGCGCGGGCGCTTCGGCCTCGCTCGCGGCGGCCAACTCCCGTACGAACGCGCGCCGTCTGGCCTCGGCGATCACCCCCATCGTCCTCGCCATGGCCTTCTCGTCGACCCTCGTCTTCATGCACACCAGCGAGGACCGGGTGGCGGCCGACCAGCAGCGCGAGGGCATCACGGCGGACCACATCGTCTCCGCCTCGGGAGCGGGAGTGACCCCCGACGGGGTGACGAAGGCGGCGCGGGCCCCGGGAGTCACCTCGGCCGTGGGCCTCCTCAAGACCTCCGTCCTGGTGCCGGTGGGCTCGGGCGGCGACCGCTGGCTGGAGTCGGCGTCGACGCAGGGCCTGACGGGCTCGTCCCGTGATCTGGCCAAGGTCCAGGACCTGGACGTCAGGACGGGCACGATGGCCTCGCTCGGCAAGGGCGAGATCGCCGTCGACGCGAAGCTCGCGGACTCCGCGCACGTGAGGACGGGCGAGCGCATGACGCTGCGCATGCCCGACGGCACGAAGGCGTCACCGAAGGTGGTGGCGACGTACGGCAGGGGCCTTGGCCTCTCCCAGGTCACGCTCCCCGCAACGGACTTGAAGCACCACGTGACGTCGTCCTTCTCCTCGGAGATCTGGACGAAGGGAGCGGCCCCGGCGGCCCTCACCTCCCTGGGCACGCTCCAGGACCGTGACGGCTACGCCACCGCCCAGTCCACGGACCGCCAGGTCAACGCCTGGGCGAACGCGGTGATGGCGGCCGTGCTCGGAGGATTCGCGGCGATCGCCGCGGCCAACACCCTGGTGATGACGGTCCTGGACCGCCGCCGGGAGCTCGGCACGCTGCGCCTGATCGGCTCCACCCGGCGTCAGGTGATGCGGATGGTGCGGTGGGAGGCGCTCCTGGTCGCCGGCGCGGGCATCGTGATCGGCTCGGCGATCGCGCTGGCGACGCTGGTCCCCATGATGAACGGCCTGACAGGGGAGTCCCCGTACATCCCGCCCCTCCTGTACGGCTCCTTCGCGGCCGCGGCACTGTCCCTGGGCCTGACGGCGACCGCCTTGCCGGCGAGGGCGGCGCTGAGGGAATCCAGCCCGTCCGGCGCCTGAGGAAGAATCCCCGCATGAACTCCAGCCCCACCCTGTCCCTCGCCGAGGTAGAGACCATCGCCCGCCAGGCCCACGCCACCCAGAAGGACAAAGCGGGCCGCCCCTACGCAGAGCACCTGCAAGCCGTGGCAGAGGGCGTCCGCGCCAGAAACGGCTCGGCGGAACAGATCGCCGCGGCCTGGCTCCACGACGCCCTGGAGGACAACGCCCTCACCGAGGAGTGGCTGCGGGACGCCGCACTCACCCCACGTACGAAGGACATCGTCCGCGCCCTCACCAAGCACCCGGGCGAGCCCCCGGAGGCGTACGCCCGGCGCATCCTCGAAACCCCCGGCGCCCGGCTGGTGAAGGAGGCGGACCTGGCCCACAACGCGAATCCGGCCCGCCTAGCAGAGCTAGACGGGCCGACCCGCACTCGCCTCACGGCGAAGTACACCAACATGCGCGCCCTGTTGGGCCTGTGAACCAAGCGGTCAAGCCGAGGACTTGGCCCGCTCCCGAGCCAACGCCGCGGCATCCCGCTTGAACGCCCACTCCATCTTCGGCTCCATGGCGAAGCGGAACATCCGCTGCACCGGAGGCGTACAGAGGAGCGTCACCACAGCCGCGGCCACCAGTGACACGAGCACCTCGCCGGCAGGCGTGTGCATCCACGCGTAGTCGTCGAACCAGCCCCAGAAACGCGAGCCCTTGGCGAGGAAGCCGTGCAGCAGGTAGCCGTACAGCGTGCCCGCGCCGAGCACCGTGAACCACATCTTCCGGCGCGGAACCCACGCGAAGAAGCACGCGGTAAGGATCGCCGAGCAGCCGAACAGCGCCAGCGTCATCACGACACCGGCCCACCACGGGGCACCCAACTCCTGGGCGCTGTCCCGGCGGTAGAACCATGCCGAGGTCATCCGCGGACCGGCCCAGTACGCGAGGAGCAGTGCGCTCGCGAAGATCGGGATGGAGAGCAGCCGCACCTCGCGGCGCCGCACCAGCTGGAAGTACTCGGGCTTCATGATCAGGCCGAGCACGAAGAAGGGCAGGAACTGCAGCACGCGCTGCAGATCGAGATCGTCACCGATGTCCGGAGAGATCGTGGCGAGCACGGCGATGGCGAGCGCGAGCGGCAGCGGCCAGCGCACCAGCTTCCACAGCGGGGTCGTCAGACGCCAGACGAAGAGCGCGACCAGGAACCAGGTGAGGTACCAGGGGTCGAGCAGACTGATCGGCTGCGTCGGATCGTCGTCCGCGTAGCGCTTGAAGAAGGTGTACGCGACCTCGAAGATGACGTACGGCACGGCGACGCCGGTCACGAGGCGCTTGAGCCGGTCGGACCGCATGTCGAAGCTGCGTGAGAAATAGCCGGAGATGAGGATGAACGCCGGCATGTGGAAGGTGTAGACGGTCATGTACAGCGCCTCTGCGGCGCGACTGCCGTCGGTCAACGGCTCCCAGGCGTGCGCCATCGCGACCAGGACGATCGCCAGGTACTTGGCGTTGTCGAAGAAGGAGTCGCGCTGCTTGGCGGGTTGACCCGTGGAGACGGGTCTGTCCGAGGAACCGGTGTGGCCCGTGGAGCCTGAGTGGCCCGTCGAGCCGGGTCGAGCGGTGGTGCCGGCCGGGGCGTGGGGAACGGTCGCGGCCATGGTGGACTGGGGGGCGCGGGGGCCAGGTACTCCGTCCGCCGGCACATGTGCCGGGGGGAGCGGCGCCCGGTGGCGGCCGTGCGGGTGAACCGAGTTCGTCACAGGCCCTCCCACCAAGAGCTCGGTGAGACGATCCGGGACCGCACTGCGCTTGCGGGGATGGTGGCAGCGTGGAACATCTGAGGCACCCTAGCGTCGCTTGCGTGTATTCGTAAAACCCTCAACTCGGCTGTCAGCTCAATCACAGACGGTTCGGGGCTATTGGGGTCCGAGTACCCAGGAATCACAGAAGTCGACATGGAGATTCACCTCCCGTCACCTTGCATTACACGGGGTTGAATGTCCTTTACGTCACAACTCATCCCCCTTAAACGGCGCATAACGCCTGCGGGCGACTCTGGTGAAATGTCCGATTGATCGGCCCTTTGTGGTGCCGGTGATGTGCGTCCGGCAACAATTCGAATTTCTGGCGAACGAGTTGTGTGGCGATGGAAACGATCAAGCCGAATTAGTGGCCGTGCGCGGGCTTCGAATTGCCGTGCGGGAGCGCGGTGTTCATGTGCCCCAAGGGCGACCCCGTGCGCCGGACCCGCGCCGAGCACGTGCGGCGATGGCCGACGATGTGTCACCGGCCGCATACAGAAGGCGCGTTGGTGGCACGATGGTCCTGGCGGGGGTGTGCGGGGTCGTACCCCCCGGGCCGGGGAGAGACCGACCTAGGGTGTGATCAGTGTGGCCATTTCGCTGTCAGTGGTGTTGCTGTTGGCGATCATCCTCATCGTGCTGATCCGCGGGGGATCGATCAAAGCGGGGCCCGCGATCGTCGCGGTGCTCTTCGGGTTCTTCCTCGCCTCAACCGGAATGGCGCCCTCCATAAACCGCTTCCTCAATGAAGTGGCCGAGACGATCAACTCGATCAGCTTCTGACCGGCGTACGAGGTCCGCTCCGCCCGAGGCCCGGCCCCGGCGTCCGCGGCCTGCTCCGCCCGGCGGTCCGACCCCGGAGACCCGAACGCAGAAAAGCCTCCGGCCCGGTTCCGAGGAACCGGGCCGGAGGCCACCGAGCGGGTGACGGGAATCGAACCCGCGTAGCTAGTTTGGAAGACTAGGGCTCTACCATTGAGCTACACCCGCATGCTTCGCACCACAGGACATCGCTGGTCAGCGACCGCGGCACGGCAAGCATCGTAGCGGGTCGGAGCCCCTCGCCGCACACCCCGTACGTACTCGCGATTAAGCGGGCGTCGCACTGCCTGCAGGCATGTACCCTACGTCTCGCACCGACGGGGTGTGGCGCAGCTTGGTAGCGCGTCCGCTTTGGGAGCGGAAGGCCGTGGGTTCAAATCCCGCCACCCCGACCAGCAAGATCTCCTTCACAAGATCGCATTGTGGGTCGGCTCCCGCTTGCCGTTACTATGCAAGCTGTGTGCCCGTGTGTCTCTGAGCCGGGCTCAATCCCAAGAAGTCAGCCCCAAGGAGACCGAACCGTGAAGAGCGCCGTGGAGACCCTGAACCCGACCCGGGTTCGGCTCACTGTTGAGGTGCCCTTCGAGGAGCTCAAGGAAAGCCTCGACGCGGCCTACAAGAAGATCAACCAGCAGGTCACGGTGAAGGGCTTCCGCAAGGGCAAGATCCCGGCCCGAGTCATCGACCAGCGGTTCGGCCGCGGCGCCGTCCTCGAAGAGGCCGTCAACGACGCGCTCCCGAAGTTCTACACCGAGGCCGTGAACGAGGCCGAGCTCAACGTCCTGGGCCAGCCCGAGGTGGACATCACCGAGCTGAAGGACAACGAGACCCTCAACTTCACCGCTGAGGTCGACATCCGTCCCGCGATCGAGATCCCGGACTACTCCGGCATCGAGGTCGAGGTGGACGCGGTCGAGGTCAGCGATGAGGACGTCGAGAAGGCCGTCGAGGAGCTCCGTGAGCGCTTCGCGTCCACCTCGCCGGTCGAGCGTGCCGCCGAGGACGGCGACGTCGTGACGATCGACCTGGAGGCCAAGGTCGAGGGCGAGGTCCTGGAGGACGGCGTCGCGTCCGGCGTCTCCTACACGATCGGCTCCGGCGAGCTCCTCGAGGGCATCGACGAGGCCGTCAAGGGCCTGGAGGCCGGTGGCGAGGCCACCTTCACCTCCGAGCTCAAGGGCGGCTCCGCCGCGGGCAAGGAGTCCGAGGTGACCGTCAAGGTCACCCAGGTCGCCGCCCGTGAACTGCCCGCCCTGGACGACGACTTCGCGCAGCTCGCGTCGGAGTTCGACACCCTGGACGAGGTCAAGGCGGACAGCCGCAAGCGCCTCGAGAACATGAAGCAGTACGACCAGGCGACGCAGGCCCAGGAGCGTGTCCTGGAGAAGCTGCTCGAGCTGGTCGAGGTCCCCGTCCCCGAGAAGCTCCTCGCGGACGAGATCGAGACCCGCAAGCACAACCTGGTGAACCACCAGCTCGGCCAGATGGGCCTCGACCTCGCGAAGTACCTGGAGATCCAGGGCAAGACCGAGGAAGAGTTCGACGCCGAGACCAAGGAGCAGGCCGAGAAGGGCATCAAGACGCAGTTCGTCCTTGACGAGCTCGTCAACAAGGAGAAGCTGAACGTGAACCAGGAGGAGCTCACCGAGCACCTCATGCGTCGCGCGCAGTCCTCCGGCATGTCCCCCGACCAGTTCGCCCAGGCGGTCGTCGAAGGCGGCCAGGTCCCGATGCTGGTCGGCGAGGTCGCCCGCGGCAAGGCCCTCGCGGTCGTCGTGGAGGCCGCGACGGTCAAGGACACGAACGGCGAGGTCGTGGACCTGGACGACGAGGACGAGACGGCCGAGACCGTCGAAGCCACGGAGTCGGCTGACGCCGCCGCCGAGGACAAGGCCGAGGAGAAGACCGAGGCCTGAGCAGCCTCGCTTCACTGAACGCACAGTGGGCCCCAGGGACGCATGTCCCTGGGGCCCACTGCCTTAGGGGCGCGGGGAACTGCGCGAGCAACCCCCACAAGCCGCAGGCGCGGCTGCCACGGGCGGTCCCACGGCGGGTGCGGCCTGTCGGGGGCGGGCCGCGCAGTTCCCCGCGCCCCTGACGGGGCACCCCGGCAGCCCTGTAAGGCACCCCCGCCAGAACCTGCGCTCACAGCGAACAGTCACCTTTGCGGGATTCCCCGGACGGGGCTGAGCGTTAGGGTCCATGAATACGAGGGCAGGGGAGTCCCCGAAGCCGCCCCGGAGCGGCGAGCACGCGGGGTCCCAAGCCTCAGAAGAAGACGTGAGACGGCCCGGCGCCGTCGTAAGACGAGCAGGTGGATACGTGACGAATCTGATGCCCTCCGCCGCCGGCGACCCCTCCATCGGTGGTGGCCTCGGCGACCAGGTCTACAACCGGCTGCTCGGCGAGCGGATCATCTTCCTCGGCCAGGCCGTGGACGACGACATCGCCAACAAGATCACGGCGCAGCTGCTGCTCCTTGCCGCTGAGCCGGACAAGGACATTTTCCTTTACATCAACAGCCCTGGTGGATCCATCACGGCCGGCATGGCGATCTACGACACCATGCAGTACATCCAGAACGACGTGGTGACGATCGCGATGGGCATGGCGGCCTCGATGGGCCAGTTCCTGCTCAGCGCCGGTACGCCCGGCAAGCGCTTCGCGCTGCCGAACGCCGAGATCCTGATCCACCAGCCTTCTGCCGGACTCGCGGGCTCCGCGTCGGACATCAAGATCCACGCCGAGCGCCTTCTCCTCACGAAGAAGAAGATGGCGGACCTCACCGCGTTCCACACGGGCCAGACCGTCGAGCAGGTCACCCGCGACTCGGACCGCGACCGCTGGTTCGACCCGCTGGAGGCCAAGGAGTACGGCCTCATCGACGACATCATGCCCAACGCGGCCAGCATGCCGGGCGGCGGCGGCACCGGAGCCTGAGCCTCGCCGCTCAGCCCTTCCGAAGCCGACCTCAGCCCACGCTCCTCAGGAGACCTACAGAGATGAAGAACTACCCCGGCAGCGGCCTCTACGAGCGCGCTCAGGCCGAGTACACCGGCCCCACGGCCGAATCCCGCTACGTCATCCCGCGCTTCGTCGAGCGCACCTCGCAGGGCGTGCGCGAGTACGACCCGTACGCGAAGCTGTTCGAGGAGCGCGTGATCTTCCTCGGCGTGCAGATCGACGACGCGTCCGCCAACGACGTCATGGCGCAGCTCCTGTGCCTGGAGTCGATGGACCCGGACCGTGACATCTCGATCTACATCAACAGCCCCGGCGGCTCCTTCACGGCGCTCACGGCCATCTACGACACGATGCAGTTCGTGAAGCCGGATGTCTCGACCGTCTGCATGGGGCAGGCCGCGTCCGCCGCAGCCGTGCTCCTCGCGGCCGGTACGCCGGGCAAGCGCATGGCGCTCCCGAACGCGCGCGTCCTGATCCACCAGCCCTACAGCGAGACGGGCCGCGGTCAGGTCTCCGACCTGGAGATCGCCGCGAACGAGATCCTCCGGATGCGTGCGCAGCTGGAGGAGATGCTGGCCAAGCACTCCACGACGCCGATCGAGAAGATCCGCGACGACATCGAGCGCGACAAGATCCTCACTGCCGAGGACGCGCTGGCATACGGCCTGGTCGACCAGATCATCTCCACTCGGAAGATGAACAACGCCTCGGTCGTCTGACGCAGCGCTGTAGCATCTGCCGTTCCTTGGCACGGTTCACGTCAAAGTGAACCGTGCCAAGGGGGGCCCGAACGGGGGGCCAGGCAAGGTACCGTCGGATATGAGGCACCAGGAGTCGCTGAACGTGGCGTCTCCCAGGCGAAGGGGAAGCACCTCGTGGCACGCATCGGTGACGGCGGCGATCTGCTCAAGTGCTCGTTCTGCGGGAAGAGTCAGAAGCAGGTCAAGAAGCTCATCGCAGGTCCCGGTGTGTACATCTGCGATGAGTGCATCGACCTCTGCAACGAGATCATCGAGGAAGAGCTCGCGGAGACGAGCGAGGTGCGGTGGGAGGAACTCCCCAAGCCTCGCGAGATCTACGAATTCCTCGAGGGGTATGTCGTGGGCCAGGAGCCCGCGAAGAAAGCCCTCTCGGTAGCGGTCTACAACCACTACAAGCGGGTCCAGGCCGGTGAGACCGGCGGCGCGCAGGGCCGTGACGACGCGATCGAACTCGCCAAGTCCAACATCCTGCTGCTCGGCCCGACCGGCTCCGGCAAGACGCTGCTCGCGCAGACGCTCGCGCGCATGCTGAACGTCCCGTTCGCTATCGCGGACGCGACGGCGCTCACGGAGGCGGGCTATGTCGGCGAGGACGTCGAGAACATCCTCCTGAAGCTCATCCAGGCCGCTGACTACGACGTCAAGAAGGCCGAGACGGGCATCATCTACATCGACGAGATCGACAAGGTCGCCCGCAAGAGCGAGAACCCGTCGATCACGCGCGATGTATCGGGCGAGGGCGTCCAGCAGGCCCTGCTCAAGATCCTGGAAGGCACGACGGCCTCGGTCCCCCCGCAGGGCGGCCGCAAGCATCCGCACCAGGAGTTCATCCAGATCGACACGACGAACGTGCTCTTCATCGTGGGCGGCGCCTTTGCCGGCCTCGAGAAGATCATCGAGTCGCGGGCGGGCGCGAAGGGCATCGGCTTCGGCGCCACGATCCACTCCAAGCGCGAGCTGCAGGAGAAGGACCGGTTCGAGGACATCATGCCGGAGGACCTGGTGAAGTTCGGGATGATCCCGGAGTTCATCGGCCGCCTCCCCGTGATCACCTCGGTCCACAACCTGGACCGCGAGGCCCTGCTCCAGATCCTGGTGGAGCCGCGCAACGCACTCGTGAAGCAGTACCAGCGCCTGTTCGAACTGGACGGCGTGGAGCTGGACTTCGAGCGCGAGGCGCTCGAGGCCATCGCCGACCAGGCGATCCTGCGCCAGACCGGCGCGCGTGGTCTGCGGGCCATCATGGAGGAGGTCCTCCAGTCGGTGATGTACGAGGTTCCGTCCCGCAAGGACGTGGCCCGCGTCGTCATCACGGCGGACGTCGTCCACTCGAATGTGAACCCGACGCTGGTGCCGCGCGACGCGCGGGGTCCGGGCCCGGGGGAGCAGAAGTCGGCGTAGCCGTCTCCAGGTCTACGTGACTCCAGGTCTACGTGAAAGGGGCGCCCGGCGAGTGATCGCCGGGCGCCCCTTCGCGTTGAACGGCCTTGTCCCGTCGCCTACTTGACCTCGACGCGGACGTCGTCGCGCAGGTTGGCCACCAGGCTTGCGACGTCCTCAAGCGCGATGTCGTCGCCGCTCGCGGTGGCGGCGGCATCGGAGTACGCGGCGTACGCGACCGTGCTGTGGTCGCCCCAGACGCACATGGGCGTCTTGAAGCTGTTCGGGACACCTTCGTCGTCCGGTCCGACCGCGCCCATCCTGAACTCGGCCGCCTGGCACTTCATGACGCCGTTCTCGAAGCCGTCCGGAGTGAACTCCTCGGGGCTGCCGATGAGTTTCATGCCGCCGGGCGTCTTCGAGTTCTTCTTCATCTCGGCGAACATGGCGTCGACGACCTTCTCCGGGTCGTCGATCTCCCCGTACACACCGGAGTAGTTGAGGGACCTCATGGTCGATCCCTCGCCACGGTTGTAGGCGGCGAAGACGTCCTGAGGGTTGCTGACGCCCTGCTTCTCCAGGTCCTTGAGGTCGCTCGACGACATGCCGCCACCGCCGCCGGCGGACGAGTCGTCCTTCTTGTACTCGCCGCCGAGGACGGACGCGGGCGCCGTCAGCTTGTACGTCTTGCCGTCATCGGCGACGGACCCGCCGTCCTTCCCCGCGGTGAACCACCACACGCCGGCACCGACCGCGGCGACCGCGACCACGGCGGCGACGACGATGCCGGCCTTCTTGCCGCCACCGCCCTGCGGGGCCGGAGGCGGCGGAACCTGCCCGTACGGGCCCTGGGGCTGCTGGGGGTAGCCGTAGCCGGGCTGCGGCACCGGAGGCTGCTGAGGGCCGCCGTAGGGCCCCTGCTGGCCGTAGGACCCAGGCTGCTGCGGCGACTGCCCGCCGTACGGGCCCGGCTGGTGGTGGCTCATTTCGTGGGTTCCCCTTGGTGTCAGAGCTTGACGCGGACTTCCTTGCGGAACTTGGCCGTCTTCTCGGCGGCCTCGTCGAGGTCGGCGCTCTTGCCGGACATCGCGTTCGCCACGTCCGTGGTGATCACGATGCCGAGCGTGCTCTTGTCGCCCCAGATGCAGGTGGCCATCGACATCTCGCTGGGGCTCTGGCTGCTGCCGGCCGACGACGTGCCGAGGTCGACCTTCATCTCCTGGCACTTCAGGAGCGCGCCGTCGAGCCCGGCGGGGCTGTACGACTTGGGGCTGCCGACCAGCGTCATCTTCTGGCCGCCGCTGCCGCTGCCTTCCTGGGCGTTCTTCTCCGCCTCGCCGAACATCGCGTCGACGACCGTCTCCGGGTCCGCGATGTCGCCGTAGACGCCGTTGAACTGCAGGATCTTCTGCGACAGCGGGTTGTCCTCGTCGCCCGCCTGGTACTGCGCCGAGACGTCCTTGGCGTTCTTGACGCCGTGCTTCTCGGCTTCCCTGACGTCACTGGAGGTCATGCCGCTCTCGGCGGCCCCCTCCTCGCCCTTCTTGTACTCGGTGAGGACCGTGGCTGGCGTGATCAGCTTGTGCGGACCGTCGTCCTCGATCCCGGAGCCGCCACCGGCAACGGACGAGGAGCCGCCCTTCTTGCCGCCGTCCTTGTCGTCACCGCCCGCGAAGACGAAGTACCCGCCGACAGCGACCGCGGCGACCGCGACCACGGTGGCGATGATGATGCCGGTCTTCTTGCCGCCGCCCTGCGGGGGCGGCGGGACCTGCCCGTAGGGAGCCTGCGGCTGCTGGCCGTACGGGCCCGGCTGCTGGGGCTGGCTGTACGGCTGCTGCGGCGGGACTCCCTGGGGCGCCTGCTGGGGGTAGCCGTAGCCGGGCTGGGGTGCCTGCGGCGGCTGGCCGTAGGGGCCCGGCTGCTGGCCGTAAGGACCGGGCTGCTGGGGCTGCTGGCCGCCGTACGGGCCTGGCTGGTTGTAACTCATGACGTGGGTTCCCCCTAAGCGCGCTTATGTGTTTCGAACATCCTGACGGAAGCAGCCCCGGTCGAAGCGACCGGGGCTGCTGAGCGCGGAGTGACGCCGTCAGGGCATCAGGCCTTGACGCGGACTTCCTTGCGGAGCTTCGTCGTGGTGTCCGCGGCGCTCCCGAGGTCGGGGGCCTTGCCGGTCATGGCGCTCGCCATGTCGACCGGGAGCACGACACCGACCGTGCTGTTGTCGCCCCAGATGCAGACCGGCATGCGGATCTCCTTGGGACCGGAGCCGCCGCCCTTGACCTTCATCTCCTGGCACTTCAGGACCGCGCCGTCCCCGTTGAAGCTCTTGGGGCTGCCGACCGGTGCGCCCATGTCGGACTCCTCCTCCGCGGCGTTCTCCTTCATCTTGGAGAACATCCCGTCGACCACCTTGGACGGGTCGTCGATCTCGCCGTAGACGCCCATGAACTTGATCATCTTCTGGGCCAGCGGGTTGCTCTTGTCGCCCGACTGGTACTCGGCGTTCACGGGCTTGCCGTTCTTGACGCCGTCCTTCTCGGCCTTCTCCATGTCCTCGTCGCTGAAGCCGCCGCTGCTGTCGCTCCCGGCCGCCTTCTTGTACTCGGAGAGGACCGTCTCGGGCGTCACCAGCTTGTGCGGGCCGTCGTCCGAAACCGCGGAGTTGCCCGCCGACGAGCTGTCGTCCTTGCCCGCCGTGAACCACCAGATGCCGCCGCCGATCGCGACGAGCGCGACGACCGCACCGATGATGAGGCCGGTCTTCTTGCCGCTGCCGCCACCCGCGGGCGGGGGCGGCGGGACCTGCCCGTACGGGCCCTGCTGGTTCTGGTCGTACGGACCCGGCTGCTGCGGCTGGCTGTAGCCGCCCTGCTGCGGGGGAACTCCCTGGGGCGCCTGCTGGGGGTAGCCGTAGCCGGGCTGGGGTGCCTGCGGCGGCTGGCCGTAGGGGCCAGGCTGACCCGGCTGCTGCCCGTAAGGACCGGGCTGCTGGGGCTGCTGCCCGCCGTACGGGCCAGGCTGGTTGTAGCTCATTGCGTGGGTTCCCCTCCGAACGCTTATGTGTTCCCGACATCCTGTACGAAGGCAGAGCCCCTTTGTGGCTCCCGGCCGCAACCGTTACTCAAGAATCCGGTTTCGGGACGGGTCTGTGACACCTCTAAACTGGCCCGGTGACCGAGAACACTCAGCAGCAGAATCCAGCGCCCACCACCGAACTGCCGACCCAGTACGCGCCGGCCGAGGTAGAGGGGACGCTGTACGAGCGCTGGGTAGAACGCGGCTACTTCTCCGCCGACGCGGCGAGCGAGAAGCCCCCGTACACCGTCGTCATCCCGCCGCCGAACGTCACGGGATCCCTGCACCTGGGCCACGCCTTCGAGCACACGCTCATCGACGCCCTCACCCGCCGCAAGCGCATGCAGGGCTTCGAGACGCTGTGGCAGCCGGGCATGGACCACGCCGGCATCGCCACGCAGAACGTCGTGGAGCGCGAGCTCGCCAAGGAGGGCAAGTCCCGCCACGACCTGGGGCGCGAGGAGTTCATCGAGCGCGTCTGGAAGTGGAAGGGCGAGTCCGGCGGCCAGATCTCCGGGCAGATGCGCCGCCTCGGCGACGGCGTCGACTGGGACCGTGAGCGGTTCACCATGGACGAGGGCCTGTCCCAGTCCGTCCAGACCATCTTCAAGAGGCTCTACGACGACGAGCTGATCTACCGCGCCGAGCGCATCATCAACTGGTGCCCGCGCTGTCTGACGGCCATCTCGGACATCGAGGTCGAGTACCAGGACGACGACGGCGAGCTCGTCTCCCTGAAGTACGGCGACGGTGACGAGACCGTCGTCGTCGCCACCACCCGCGCCGAGACGATGCTCGGTGACACCGCCATCGCCGTCCACCCGGACGACGAGCGGTACAAGCACCTCGTCGGCAAGCTGATCAAGCTGCCGCTGACCGACCGCTCGATCCCGGTCGTCGCGGACGAGCACGTCGACCCCGAGTTCGGCACGGGCTGCGTCAAGGTGACCCCGGCGCACGACCCGAACGACTTCGAGATCGGCCAGCGCCACGACCTGCCGAACATCGCGGTCATGGACGAGCACGCGGTCATCACCGTGCCCGGTCCCTTCCAGGGCCTCGACCGCCTGGAGGCCCGCTCCGCCATCGTCGGCGCCCTGCGCGCCGAGGGCCGCATCGTCGCCGAGAAGCGCCCGTACACGCACTCGGTCGGCCACTGCTCGCGCTGCAAGACCACCATCGAGCCGCGCCTGTCGATGCAGTGGTGGGTCAAGGTCGCCCCGCTCGCGAAGGCCGCAGGTGACGCGGTCCGCGACGGCAAGGTCGCGATCCACCCGCAGGAGATGGAGAAGCGCTACTTCGACTGGGTCGACAACCTCCACGACTGGTGCATCTCGCGTCAGCTGTGGTGGGGCCACCGGATCCCGGTCTGGTACGGCCCGAACGGCGAGGTCGTCTGCGTCGGACCCGACGACGAGGCGCCCACCGGCGAGGGCTGGACGCAGGACAGCGACGTCCTCGACACGTGGTTCTCGTCGGGCCTGTGGCCGTTCTCCACGCTCGGCTGGCCCGAGGAGACCGAAAGCCTCGCGAAGTTCTATCCGAACTCCGTCCTGGTCACCGGCTACGACATCCTCTTCTTCTGGGTCGCCCGGATGATGATGTTCGGCCTGTACGCGATGGACGGCACCCCGCCGTTCCACACGATCGTGCTGCACGGCATGGTCCGCGACCAGTTCGGCAAGAAGATGTCGAAGTCCTTCGGCAACGCGGTCAACCCGCTCGACTGGATGGACAAGTACGGCTCGGACGCCGTCCGCTTCACGCTGGCCCGCGGCGCCAACCCCGGCGTCGACGTGCCGATCGGCGAGGACTGGGTCCAGGGCTCGCGGAACTTCGCCAACAAGATCTGGAACGCCACGCGCTTCGCGCTGATGAACGGCGCCACGATCGAGGGCGAACTCCCGCCCGTGGAGCAGCAGTCGGCGACGGACCGCTGGATCCTGTCCCGGCTGAACGCGACGGTCGCCGAGGTCGACGCGCTCTACGACGACTACCAGTTCGCCAAGCTGTCGGACGCCCTCTTCCACTTCGCGTGGGACGAGGTCTTCGACTGGTACGTGGAGCTGTCCAAGACCACGTTCATGGCGGGCGGCGACGCGGCGAAGGTCTCGGGCCGTGTCCTGGGCGAGGTCCTCGACGTGACGCTGCGCCTCCTGCACCCGATCGTCCCGTTCGTGACGGAGACGCTCTGGACGACCCTCACCGGCCGCGAGTCCCTCGTGATCGCCGAGTGGCCCTCCGACAGCGGCTTCCGTGACGCCGCGGCCGAGCAGGAGATCGAGACCCTCCAGCAGGTCATCACCGAGGTCCGCCGCTTCCGCGCCGACCAGGGTCTGCAGCCGGGCCAGAAGGTCCCGGCCCGGCTGTCCCTCGACGGCACGACGCTGGCCAGGCACGAGGGCGCCATCCGCCAGCTCCTGCGCCTCCAGCCGGAGGGCGAGGGCTTCGCGGCCACCGCCACGCTGCCGGTCTCGGGCGCCACGGTCGCGCTCGACCTGTCCGGCACGATCGACGTCGCGGCGGAGCGCAAGCGCCTCGCCAAGGACCTCGCGGCGGCCGAGAAGGAGAAGGCGCAGGCCACGGCGAAGCTCGGCAACGAAGCGTTCCTGGCCAAGGCTCCGGACAACGTGGTCGACAAGATCCGTGGCCGCCTCACCAAGGCGGACGCCGACATCAGCCGGCTGCAGGCCCAGCTGGACGGCCTGCCGCAGGCCTAGTCAGGCGGTGGTGACAGGGCCCATGGAACCAGCCGGTTCCATGGGCCCTGTCCCGTGTTCGGGGCCCGTCTCCTGCCCGGGGATGAGCAGGACCTGCTCGGGGATGTGCAGCCCGAGGCGCACCAGCTCCGCCTCGGCGAGCGCGTCGATGATGTCGGGGTCGCCGCCGCGCCAGCCCTCGGCGAGGCTGCCCGCGGTGGCGTCGGGGAGTTCGTACGCGGTCCGTGCGACCTCGTCCAGCGGCCTCAGCAGGGCGCGCAGGGCGAGCAGCTCGCGGCCGTCGTCGCTCGCGGCGAGCTCCTGGGCGGCGGCTGCCTGCCGGATCCAGCGCAGGCGCCGGGGGAGCCAGCTGCTGAGCACGAGGCCGACGGGTACGAGGAAGACGACGACGGCGCCCACGATCACCGCCGCGCGGACGGTCACCGGGTCCCCGGCTCCGGCGACGTCCGCGGCGGCCCGCAGGGCGGAGTCGACGCGATCACCGACCAGGGGCAGGCGGGAGGGGGCGCCGAGGGACGGGGCGGGGGCTTCCGGTGCGGGACGGGTGAGCAGACAGGCCAGCCGGTAGGCGACGACGGCGGCGGCGGTCCACAGCGCGGTCCAGAGCAGGACCGCGCCGTCGCCGAGGAGCTGGCGGGTCCGTCGGCCGGGGTTCTGGGCATACCACATGGTCTGATTTGACCCCCGGCGACGGCCTTTGGGGGACCGCCACGCCGACGTGTCACACTTCACGAAATAAAGGTCATAAGTCTGATGATTCGGGCAGAAAGACCTTGGATGATGGAGGGTATGCACGACCTGCCCGCCGCCGAGGCGTTCCGCCAGGCGACGGCTGCGGGCCGCCGCCTCGCCGGGCGCTGGGCACGCGCGCCCCGGGTGCAGGACACTCTCACCGCGCTGAGCTGCCTGGCCCTGATGAGCCTGGACATCCCCGGCCTCGCCGAGGCGGACAACTCCCTCAACGGCCCGCTCGCGGCCCTGGTCCTCGCCTGCGGCGCGGCGTCCCTGCTGCTGCGCAGGACCGCGCCCTGGGTGACGTACGCGGTGGCCCTCGCGCTCATCGGCTGGCTGCACGAGCTGACGCTGGCCCAGTTCGCGCTGTACTCCCTCGGCAGGTACCGGGGCCGTCTCGCCGGCACGGTCGGCGTGATCGGCTATGTGGCTTTCGCGTACGTGATGTTCACCCTGCCCGGCTGGCCGGTGCACCGCGGGGACACCTTGAGCTCCTTCCTCAGCCTGGTCGTGCCGATCGGGGTGCTGGCGGCGGGGGTCGGGGTCGCGGCCAACCGGCAGGACCTGGTCCGTGCGCTGCAGGCGCAGCGGGCGGAGACGGACGCGTTGCACGCGGTGCAGCAGGAGCGGTCCCGTATCGCACGGGACGTGCACGACTTCGTCGGCCGTGAGCTGACGCTGTTGAGCGTGCGCTCGCAGGTGCTTGCGCGCCGTGCGACGGGCGGGGCCTTCGAGGAGGGCTTCGAGGAGCTCTCCGAGACGGCGCGTTCGGCGCACCGGATGCTGAACGAGATCATCGTGCGGCGGGGCGTGGACGGTGCCCCGACGCCGGGTCTCGACGCGCTTGCCGAGCTGGCGGAGCGCAGTGAGCGGGCGGGCACCCCGGTGGACCTCCTGATAGACGGGTCGGCCTACGGCCTCTCGCCCATCCGGCAGGCGGCGGTGCACCGGGTGGTGCAGGAGTGTCTGACGAACGCGGCGAAGCATGCGCCGGGGGAGCGGGTGGATGTGCGGGTGCAGTTGGCGGGGGGCCGCCTGCATGTGCAGGTCCGCAACGCCTTGCCCGTGGCCGGGCCTGCCCCGTCGCCGGTCTCCGCGGGGACCGGCACGGCCGGCATGGCCGAACGGGTCCACACGGTGGGCGGGAGCTTCTCGGCGGGTCCGCTGCGCGGGGCTTACGAGGTCCTTGCGACGCTTCCCGCGGGGGACTTGCCCTGAGGCCCACCTGCGGCGGGGCCCGCGCCGATTCCACTGCCCCCCCCCGCAGGAGCCCGACCGAACAAGCCTTTCCCACTCACCCGCCCGTTACCCCGCAGTCGGCGACGCTCGTGAGGGGACATACCGGCACGGCCCCGCCCCCCCCAAGGGCCGGACCCGCACCGCACAAGCGCCTACGCCGCAGACATCACCCGCTCCAACCCGTCAAAGTCCTCCACGCACTTCCCGCACCCCATCGCCACACTGTCCAGCGGATCATCGGCCACGAACACCGGGATCCCGGTCGCCGAAGCCATGCGCAGGTCCAGGGCCGGCAGGAGCGCGCCCCCGCCCGTCAGTACGATGCCGTGCTCCATGACATCCCCGGAAAGCTCCGGCGGGCACTCCTCCAGTGTCGTCCGCACCGCGGCGATCACCGCCTCCACCGGCTCGTCGAGAGCGGCCCGCACCTCCCGCACCGTCAGCTCCACCGTCTTCGGCAGCCCCCGCACCTTCTCCCGCCCCCGCACGGTGAACGTCCGCGACTCCAGCGCCTCGTCCCCCGGCACCGGCCACGCCGAGCCGATCGCGACCTTGATGTCCTCCGCCGTCCGTTCGCCGATCAGCAGCCCGTGCTCCTTGCGCACGAAGTTCGTGATCGCCTCGTCCAGACGGTCCCCGCCCACCCGCAGCGACTGCGCCGTGACGATCCCGCCCAGTGAGATCACCGCGACCTCCGTCGTGCCGCCGCCGATGTCGACCACCATCGACCCCCGCGGCTCCGCCACCGGGAGTCCCGCGCCGATCGCCGCCGCCATCGGCTCCTCCACCAGATGCACCGCCCGCGCCCCCGCCCGCTGCGCCGCGTGCACGATGGCCCGCCGCTCGACCGGCGTGACACCGCTCGGCACGCACACCACCATCCGCGTACGAGGACGGCGCCCCGGCACCGCCTTGCGCACGAAGTGCCTGATCATCTCCTCGGCGGCTTCGTAGTCGCTGATCACGCCGTCCCGCAGCGGGCGGATCGCGGTGATGGAGCCCGGCGTACGGCCGATCGTCTCCTTGGCCTCTGTACCGACGGCGAGAGCCGTCCGCGCGCCCTCCTTGACGGCGACCACGGACGGCTCGTTGAGCACGATCCCCTGACCGCGGACGTAGAGAAGGGTGTTCGCCGTGCCGAGGTCGATGCCTATGTCCATGATCGCCAAGTTTGCCCGGCGAATTCCCGGATCGTCGGGACCAAGGTCCCGAATCACCCGGGACCAAAGTCCCGACAAGGGCTGAGCAGGTCCCGACGGCGACTGTCATACCCCGTCCGTAGACTGGCGTGCGTGAGTGACCTCCCCCCGCCTGACAGCGAGCACCCCGACCGCGACGACCGCGACGGCCGTGACGACAACGACGACCGTTTCGCCGAGATCGTCGAAGCCGAGACCGACCGTGACCCCGACCTCGCCGTGATCGAGGCGGGCAGCCGCACCCTGCGCACCCAGGCGGGCCCGCCCCAGGGCGACATCCCCTCCCGCCCCACCGACCCGGAGGTGGACAAGGCGCTGCGCGAGGTCGAGACAGAGCTCGCGAGCCGCTGGGGCGAGACGAAGCTCGAGCCCTCCGTCAGCCGCATCTCCGCGCTGATGGACGTCCTGGGCGAGCCCCAGCGCGCGTACCCCTCGATCCACATCACCGGCACGAACGGCAAGACGTCCACGGCCCGCATGATCGAGGCCCTGTTCAGCGCCTTCGAGCTGCGCACCGGGCGGTACACCTCGCCGCACGTCCAGTCGATCACCGAGCGGATCAGCCTGGACGGCGCCCCCATCGAGGCCGAGCGCTTCGTGGAGACGTACAACGACATCAAGCCGTACGTGGAGATGGTCGACGCCAAGGAGGAGTACAGGCTCTCCTTCTTCGAGGTGCTCACGGGCATGGCGTACGCCGCCTTCGCCGACGCCCCCGTGGACGTCGCCGTCGTCGAGGTCGGCATGGGCGGCAGCTGGGACGCGACGAACGTGATCGACGGCTCGGTCGCCGTCGTCACGCCCATCGACCTGGACCACACCGACCGCCTCGGCTCCACGCCGGGCGAGATCGCCGGCGAGAAGGCCGGCATCATCAAGCCGGACGCCACGGTGATCCTGGCCCAGCAGCCGGTGGACGCGGCGCAGGTGCTCCTGAAGAAGGCCGTCGAGGTCGACGCGACGGTGGCCCGTGAGGGCCTGGAGTTCGGCATCGTCTCCCGCACGGTGGCGGTCGGCGGCCAGCTCCTGACCCTGCGCGGTCTCGGCGGGGAGTACGAGGAAGTCTTCCTGCCGCTCCACGGCGCGTACCAAGCGCACAACGCCGCCGTCGCGCTCGCCGCGGTGGAGGCGTTCTTCGGCATCGGCTCGCAGCACGCGCGCCCGCTGGACATCGACACCATCCGCAAGGCCTTCGCCTCGGTCTCGTCGCCGGGCCGCCTGGAGGTCGTGCGTACCTCGCCGACCGTCGTCCTGGACGCCGCGCACAACCCCGCGGGCGCCCGCGCCACCGCCGAGGCGGTCAGCGAGGTCTTCGACTTCAGCAATCTGATCGGCGTGGTCGCGGCGAGCGACGGCAAGGACATGAAGGGGCTGCTCGAAGCCTTCGAGCCGATCTTCGCCGAGGTCGTCATCACGCAGAACTCCAGCCACCGCGCGATGGACGCGGACACGCTGGCCGGGCTCGCCGTCGAGGTCTTCGGCGACGAGCGCGTCCAGGTCGAGCCGCGCCTGCCGGACGCCCTGGAAGCCGCGATCACCCTCGCCGAGGAAGAGGGCGAGTACGCGGGCGGCGGTGTCCTTGTCACCGGCTCCGTCATCACCGTCGGCGAGGCCCGACTGCTCCTGGGGAGGGGCTGACTCCTGTGCGTACGCTCTGTGCTTCGACGCTGATCGGCGAGTTCTTCGTCATCGGCTTCGCCGGTCTGGTCGCCATGAAGGACCCGGACCTGTCGATGGGCACGGTCTGGACGGTCAGCGGCATCGCGATGCTGTTCTGCGTCCTGCTGTGCGGAATGATCACCCGGCCCGGCGGTGTGCAGCTGGGCTGGGCGCTGCAGATCGCGCTCATCGCGAGCGGGTTCGTCGTGCCGATCATGTTCTTCATGGGCGCGGTGTTCGCCGCGCTGTGGTGGGCCTCGCTGCACTTCGGCCAGAAGATCGACGAGGCGAAGGCCCGGTTCGCGGCGCAGGCCGAGTCCGGTGCCGGGGCCGAGGCCGGGGCCTAGCCGGGCGGGCTCCCGGGACCGGAGGTAACGCGGTGTAGTGGGTGCCGGTATCGTGCCGGTCAACCCACACGCTCGTAGAAAAACTGCTTGGAGCCGCACATGACCCAGCGCACTCTCGTCCTGCTCAAGCCCGACACCGTCCGTCGTGGCCTGATCGGCGAGATCATCGGCCGCATCGAGCGCAAGGCGGGCTGGACGATCTCCGCGCTCGAGCTGCGTTCGCTCGACCAGGAGACGCTGGAGCAGCACTACGGCGAGCACAAGGGCAAGCCCTTCTACGAGCCGCTGGTCGCCTTCATGTCCTCCGGTCCGGTCGTCGCGCTCGTCGTCGAGGGCGAGCGTGTCATCGAGGGCGTGCGCGCCCTCGCGGGTCCGACCGACCCGATCGCCGCGGCGCCCGGCTCCATCCGGGGCGACTTCGGCTCCATCGTCCGGGAGAACCTGATCCACGCCTCGGACTCCGAGGAGTCCGCCGAGCGCGAGCTGAAGATCTTCTTCCCGGGTGCCGTCTGACGTCCGCATACAGAGACGCGCGTAAAGAGTTCCGTAAAGACTTCTGACGCCTAGTCAGCAGGGCACCGCCCTGACCAGGGGTGGCCGAGAAATCCGGCCGCCCCTTGGCATATGCGCCCCAATTGGGGGAACCCGTGCCTCCGATGGCACGTCTCCAAGAGCGAGGCGGCGCATCATCTGCTGACAATGGCGAAGACCCTAGCGCCGTGTTCGTGCAGGCGAGACTACGATGGAAGCCTCCACGCCACACAGCACCCACCTCGCCTACCTAAAAAGCCATCAAACGCTCCAGGGAAGGCCAGACGCATCCTCATGGGGAACAACATGTCGTTCATCGGCCGTGACATGGCTGTCGACCTCGGGACCGCCAACACGCTGGTGTACGTCAGGGGTCGGGGGATCGTTCTCAACGAGCCGTCCGTCGTCGCGATCAACACCAACACCGGTGGCATCCTCGCTGTCGGCGCCGAAGCCAAGAAGATGATCGGTCGCACGCCGGGCAACATCGTTGCCGTGCGACCGCTGAAGGACGGCGTCATCGCCGACTTCGAGATCACCGAGCGGATGCTCCGCTACTTCATCCTGAAGATCCACAAGCGGCGCTATCTCGCCCGCCCGCGCGTGGTCGTCTGTGTGCCCTCCGGCATCACCGGAGTCGAGCGCCGCGCCGTCATCGAGGCCTCCTCGCAGGCCGGCGCCCGCCAGGTGCACATCATCGAGGAGCCCATGGCCGCCGCCATCGGTTCCGGCCTGCCGGTCCACGAGGCCACGGGCAACATGGTGGTCGACATCGGCGGCGGCACCACCGAGGTCGCTGTCATCTCGCTCGGCGGAATCGTCACGGCACAGTCGATCCGTGTCGCGGGCGACGAGCTGGACAACGCGATCATCCAGCACATCAAGAAGGAGTACTCCCTCCTCCTCGGCGAGCGCACGGCCGAGCAGATCAAGATCACCATCGGTTCGGCGTACGACATGGACGCCGACGAGCACACCGAGATCCGCGGCCGGGACCTGGTCTCCGGGCTGCCCAAGACCGTCGTCATCTCCGCCGCCGAGGTCCGCAAGGCCATCGAGGAGCCGGTCAACGCGATCGTGGACGCGGTGAAGACGACCCTCGACAAGTGCCCGCCGGAGCTCTCCGGTGACGTGATGGACCGTGGCATCGTTCTCACAGGAGGCGGCGCCCTGCTGCGCGGCCTCGACGAGCGCCTCCGTCGCGAGACGGGCATGCCGATCCACATCGCCGAGGACCCGCTGGACAGCGTGGCGCTCGGCTCCGGCAAGTGCGTCGAGGAGTTCGAGGCGCTCCAGCAAGTGCTTGACGCATCACCGCGCCGCTGAGGGTGGCGCGAACCCGCGACAAGGGTGTCCGCCGTACGAGTGCCTGTCACCTCGTGCGGCGGATCGTTGATATAGAGAGCTCAGAAGGCAACACATAAGACGGGCATGGCATAACAATTCCGCGGCGCCCGCAGACGCCGTGGAATTGGATTGCGTAGATTTGCTCGGACATACGCACAGTTGCTCAGAATTCCAAGGATTTCCAACTGAGGAAGGCACGGCCGCCGCACGTGAGGGACACACGAGAGAGCCGGCTGCTCCTGGTGCTGCTGATCGCCATCGCGTTCGCTTTGATCACGGTGGACATCCGTGGTGGCGAGGACTCGCCGGTCGACGGTGCCCGCCAGGCCGCCGCCACGGTCTTCGGCCCCGTCGAGGACGGAGTGTCGTCCGCCGTAGACCCGGTCGGCAACGCCATCGGCGCGGTACGGGACTCCGGCGACCGGCATGACCGGATCGCCGAACTCGAGCGTCAGAACGCCGCGTTGAAGGCGAAGCTCGGCAGCGACGACCGCAACCGCAGTCGGGTCAGACAGCTGGACAGCATGCTCAAGAAGGCCGGTGCCGGTCAGTACGGCATCAAGGGCGCCGAGGTCATCGGTATAGGAGCGGCCCAGGGCTTCTCCTGGACCGTCACCATCGACGCGGGCGCCAACGACGGACTCAAGCGCGACATGACCGTCCTGAACGGCGACGGCCTGGTCGGCCGCGTCACCACGGTCGGCCCCAGCACCGCGACCGTCCTGCTCGCCAACGACCCCGACTTCACCGTCGGCACCCGCATGGAGAAGACCGACGAGCTCGGCTTCGCCACCGGACAGGGCGACCGCCCGCTCTCGGTGCAGATGCTCAACGGCAAGGCCAAGGTCAAGAAGGGCGACCGCCTGGTCACCTTCGGCTCGCAGGCCGACAAGCCGTTCGTGCCGGGCGTGCCCGTCGGCGAGGTCGTCCGCGTCGACCCCTCGGGCGGCGACCTGACGCGCAACATCTACATCAAGCCGTACGTCGGCTTCACCAAGCTGGACATCGTCGGCGTCGTCGTCGAGGCGCCCCGCGAGGACCCGCGCGACACGGTCCTGCCGAAGAAGCCCGCCAAGCCGAAGCCGACCCCGACGGTGACCGTCACGGCCACCCCGTCAGGACAGCCCCCGGCCGACGGCGTCGACAACGGCAACGAGCAGTAGGAGCCCCGGACCCATGCGCTTCAACCGAATCCTGCTCTCCTCCACCCTGGTCGTCGTCGCCCTGGTCATCCAGGTCAGCGTCCTCGCCCGGCTCCAACTGCCGGGCGCGGTCCCGGACCTGGTGCTGCTCACGGTGCTCGGCCTCGCCCTGGTCTACGGCCACGTGGGCGGCGCCCTCGTCGGCTTCGGCGCCGGACTGCTCGCGGACCTGGCACCGCCGGCCGACCACGCGGCAGGGCGGTACGCCCTGGTCCTGTGCGTCGTCGGCTACCTCGCGGGCCTGGCCAAGCCGGAGACCGGACGCCTCAGGTCCGCTACAGGGCCGCTCGTCGTGGTCGTCGGCGCCGCCATCGGGTCGACCCTCCTGTACGCGGGCGTGGGCGCCCTCGTCGGGGACACCGCCGCCCGCCACGTGGGCCTGGGCGGGCTCCTCTTCACGGCCGCCCTGTACGACCTGCTGCTCGCGCCGTTCACGGTGCCGCTGATCATCGCGCTAGCCCGCAGAGCCGAGAACGACCCGCTGGGGGAGAGCTCTCCGGCCAACAAGGCCACGGACGTCTCGTCCGGCTGGCTCTCCTCGGGCACCGGCCTGCGCATCGGCAACCAGCGCGGCGGCCTGCGGATGAAGGCGGCCAAGGCCCGCGTCGCGCGCGCCGGACGCATCAAGGGGGTCAAGCGCCTGTGACCGCGCTGCCGTTGGCCTCGTACCCGACCGGCCGCGCACACAGGTCGGTCGTGTACACGTACCACTCGTACACACTCTGAGAGGGGGAGGAACAGCAGTGACCAACATCCCCGAGACCGGACGGACCCCACGGGTCCAGATCCGTCTCATCGTCATCCAGATCCTCGTGCTCTCCCTCCTCCTCACCCTCGGCGGCCGGCTCTGGTACCTCCAGATCCGCAACGGTGAGGAGTACGCCGAGGAAGCCTCGGGCAACCACGTCCAGCAGGTCGTCGATCCCGCCGTGCGCGGCTCGATCCTCGACGCCCGCGGCGTGCCGATCGCCGACAACCAGACCCGTCTCGTCGTCTCCGCGTCCCGCACGGAGCTGATGAAGATGAAGGACGACGGCAAGGCGGCCCTCGCCAAGCTCGCCGACGTCCTCGGCATGAGTGCCAAGGACGTCTCCGACAAGGTCCGCCTCTGCGACTCCAAGACCCCGCAGCCCTGCTGGAACGGCTCGCCCTACCAGCCGATCCCGATCACGGACGAGGCCTCGCCCAAGCAGGCCCTCCAGATCCGCGAGCGCGCCGAGGACTTCCCCGGCATCACCGCCGAGCCCACCGCCGTGCGCCGCTATCCCGCGCCCGGCAAGTCCAACACCGCCCAGGTGCTCGGCTACCTCTCGCCGGTCACCGACGAGGAGATCACCAAGGCCGAGCACACGGACTCGCCCTTCCTCCGCTCCGACCAGGTCGGCCGCTCGGGTCTCGAGCGGACGTACGACGCGCAGCTGCGCGGCAAGGCGGGCGTCACCCGCTACGAGGTCGACAACCTCGGCCGTGTCATCGGCAAGGCCAAGGCGGACCCGGCCCAGCCCGGCGCGAACGTCGTCACCAGCATCGACGCGCGCGTGCAGGCCCTGTCCGAGTACTGGCTGAACGACGCCATGAAGAAGGCCCGCCAGGAGTTCGACAAGAACACCAACGAGAACTACAAGGCCGACGCGGGCGCCGTCGTCGTCATGGAGAACAAGACCGGGCGCATCGTCTCCATGGCGTCCAACCCGAACTACGACCCGAACGCCTGGGTCGGCGGCATCTCCGGCAAGGACTACACGCGCCTCACCGGCAAGAAGTCCAACTACCCGCTCCTGAACCGCGCCATCCAGGGCCAGGCGGCCCCCGGCTCGATCTTCAAGGTCATCCCGACGACCGCCGCGGTCAACGCGGGCTACGAGTTCAACGGGCGCTACCCCTGCCCCAGCTCGTACTCCATCGGCGGCCAGACCTTCAAGAACTTCGAGTCCCAGGGCCACGGCAGCATCACTCTCGGCCAGGCCCTCGAGGTCTCCTGCGACACCGTCTTCTACAAGCTCTCGCACGACCAGTGGGCCAAGGACGGCGGCAACAAGCCGAAGAGGGACGCCAAGGACTGGTTCTACAAGACGGCCCACCAGTTCGGCCTCGGCAAGGAGACCGGCATCGACCTGCCGAACGAGGTCTCCGGCCGTGTCCCGGACCGCCAGTGGAAGAAGGACTACTGGAAGGCCAACAAGGACGGCTGGTGCAAGCAGGGCAAGAAGGGCGGGGACTACGTCCAGCAGATCGCGTACGAGAACTGCCTCGAAGGCATGAAGATGCGCGCCGGTGACTCCGTCAACTACTCCATCGGCCAGGGCGACACCCTCGTGACCCCGATCCAGATGGCGACGATCTACTCCGCGATCGCCAACGGCGGCACCCTCTACGACCCCACCGTCGGCAAGGCGATCATCAGCGCCGACGGCAAGCAGGTCCAGGAGCTCAAGCCCAAGTCGCACGGCAAGCTGCCGATGAACGAGAAGACGCGCACCGACATAGACGGTGCCCTCGCCGACGTGGCGACCAAGGGAACGGCCGCCTGGCGGTTCGGCGGCTGGCCGCAGGACAAGATCCCGATGCACGCCAAGACGGGTACGGCGGAGGTCTACGGCAAGCAGACCACCTCGTGGTTCGCGACGTACACCAAGGACTACTCGATCGTGATGACGATCTCCCAGGGCGGTACGGGTTCCGGCGCTTCGGGACCCGCCGTCCGCAAGATCTACGACGGCATCTACGGCCTGGACGACAGCGGCAAGCAGAACCTCAAGAAGGCCCTGCTGCCCCAGCCGCAGAAGGACCTGCCGAAGATCGAGACCGACGGTTCGATCGACTCCCCGAAGATCAAGCCGTTCAAGCCCGAGGCCCCCAAGCCGCCGCAGGAGCAGCAGGAACTTGCGGGCGCGCCCGCGAACGGGAGGCGCGACTAGTGGCCGGCAACAATGGCTTCTCCGTCTCCGGCTACGGGCCCGAGCGCTCGTCGATGTCCGCCCGCCTGTTCGCCCGCGACTCGCTGGTGCGCAGGCTGGACTGGCCGATACTGCTCGCGGCGCTCGCCCTCTCCGCGATCGGCTCCGCGCTCGTCTACTCCGCGACGCGCAACCGCACCGAGCTGGTCGGCGACGACCCGTACGCCTTCCTGCTCAAGCACCTCCTGAACACCGGCATCGGCATCGCCCTGATGGCGGGCACGGTCTGGCTCGGCCACCGCACGCTGCGCACGGCCGTGCCGATCCTCTACGGCATCTCCGTCTTCCTCGTGCTGCTCGTCCTCACGCCGCTCGGCGCGACGATCAACGGCGCGCACGCGTGGATCGTGATCGGCGGCGGCTTCTCGCTGCAGCCCTCCGAGTTCGTGAAGATCACGATCATCCTGGGCATGGCGATGCTGCTCGCGGCACGGGTGGACGCGGGCGACCGGGTCCACCCCGACCACCGCACGGTCCTGCAGGCCCTCGGCCTGGCCGCCGTACCGATACTGATCGTGCTTCTCATGCCCGACCTCGGGTCGGTCATGGTGATGGCGATGATCGTGCTCGGCGTGCTCCTCGCCTCTGGCGCCTCCAACCGCTGGGTCTTCGGACTCCTCGGCACGGGCGCGGCAGGAGCGGTGGCCGTCTGGCAGCTCGGCATCCTCGACGACTACCAGATCGCCCGCTTCGCGGCCTTCGCCAACCCCGCGCTCGACCCGGCGGGCGTTGGCTACAACACCAACCAGGCGCGCATCGCGATCGGTTCCGGCGGTCTGTCGGGCACCGGCCTCTTCAAGGGCTCGCAGACCACGGGGCAGTTCGTGCCCGAGCAGCAGACGGACTTCGTGTTCACCGTCGCGGGCGAGGAGCTCGGCTTCGCGGGCGCGGGTCTGATCCTGGTCCTGCTCGGCATCCTGCTCTGGCGGGCCTGCCGCATCGCGCGCGAGACGACCGAGCTGTACGGCACGATCGTCGCGGCCGGGATCATCGCCTGGTTCGCCTTCCAGTCCTTCGAGAACATCGGCATGACGCTCGGCATCATGCCGGTGGCAGGACTGCCGCTGCCCTTTGTCTCGTACGGAGGGTCATCGATGTTCGCTGTCTGGGTGGCCGTCGGCCTGCTCCAGTCGATCAAGGTGCAACGGCCGATGTCGGCGTAGGCCGGTTGCAGGTCTGCCCTTGGCCTGGGATCGCGTCTAGATTCGGTTCATGGCGGAGACACAGCGCGAGATCGAGCGTAAGTACGACGTCGAGGCGGACGCGGCGCTGCCTGACCTGACCGGGGTCGCCGGGGTGGTCGACGTCGTCGACAAGGGCGTCGTCGAACTGGACGCCGTCTATCACGACACGACCGACCAACTCCTGCTCTCCGACTCGATCACGCTGCGCCGCCGCACGGGCGGCGACGACGAGGGCTGGCACCTGAAGCTGCCGGTGTCCCTCGCGCAGGGCGTGCGGGACGAGATCCGGGCCCCGCTCTCGGACGCGGTGCCGCCCGAGCTCGCGGGGCTCGTGCGGTCCCGCGTGCGCGATGCCGGACTCGTGCCCGTCATGCGCCTGTTGACCGCGCGGGACCTGCGCCACCTCCTCGACGCCAAGGGCGCGCTCCTTGCCGAGCTGAGCATCGACCGGGTCAGGGCCGAGCGGCTCACGGAGGGCGGCGGCACCTCCGAGTGGGCCGAGATCGAGGTGGAGCTGGCGGACGGCGCGGACCCCGCGCTGCTCGACCGGATCGAGAAGAAGCTGAAGAAGCTGGGCGTCCAGCGGTCGTCCTCCGCGTCGAAACTGGCCAAGGCGCAGGCGGACACGGCGCTGAGCGAGACCCGGCAGCGGCTCGCGGAGGGCACGCTGAAGCCTGCCAAGGCCAGGAAGGGGAAGGCGGATGAGCAGTACATCGTCATCCAGCTGAAGGACTCCGCCGTGCAACCTGACCCCGTCACCGCTGCCGACCACGTCCTCGCCTACGTCCGCACCCAGCGCGACGCCCTCGTCGCCCTCGACCCCGACGTCCGCCGCGACGTGCCGGACTCCGTGCACCAGATGCGGGTCGCCACCCGGCGGATGCGCAGCGCGTTCCGCTCGTACAGGAAGCTCCTCGACCGTGCCGTCACCGACCCGATCGGCGACGAGCTGAAGTGGCTCGCGGGCGAGCTCGGGGTCGACCGCGACCAGGAGGTCCTCGCCGAGCGGCTCACGCACCGCGTCGACGCCGTGCCGGGGACCCTGCTCCTGGGTCCGGTACGGGCCCGCCTGCAGATCTGGGGTGTCGCCGGCGCCGGTGACGCCCGGAGCCGGACCGTCGCCGCGCTCGAAGGGCAGCGGTATGTGCAGCTCCTGAACTCCGTCGACGCACTGCTCGCCGACCCTCCGCTGCGCAAGGCCGCCGCCGCGTCCCCGGACAAGGCCCTCCCCAAGGCCGTACGGAAGGACTACGCCCGCCTGGAGGCCCGCATCGAGCACGCCCTCGCGCTGGAGCCGGGGGAGGAGAGGGATGTGGCGATGCACGGCGCCCGCAAGGCCGCCAAGCGCGCCCGGTACGCGGGCGAGGCGGCCAGGCCCGCGCTCGGCAAGTCCGCCAAGCGGTTCGCGAAGCGGATGAAGGCCGTCCAGAAGGTTCTCGGCGATCACCAGGACAGCGTCGTGGCCCGTGAGGCGCTGCGGAACCTGGCGGTCCAGGCCCATGCGGCGGGCGAGACCTCCTTCACCTGGGGACTTCTGTACGGCCAGGAGGAAGCCACGGCCGCCGAGCGCGAGAACGAACTGCCGGGGGTGTGGCACCGGGCGTCCCGGCCCAAACTGAGGGCGGCATTGAGCAGCTGACCGCCGGGGTACGCTGGATGGTCACCCCTGTCAGATCATGAGAACCCTGCCGAAAGACGCTGTGATGCCTGTCGAGTCCGTCTTCCCACGCCTGGAAGCGCTTCTCCCGCACGTCCAGAAGCCCATCCAGTACGTCGGCGGAGAGCTCAACTCCACCGTCAAGGACTGGGACGCGTGTGATGTCCGCTGGGCACTCATGTACCCCGACGCGTACGAGGTCGGGCTGCCCAACCAGGGCGTCATGATCCTCTACGAAGTACTGAACGAGCGCGAGGGCGTCCTCGCGGAGCGCACGTACAGCGTCTGGCCGGACCTCGAAGAGCTGATGCGGGAGCACAAGGTCCCGCAGTTCACCGTGGACAGCCATCGCCCCGTCGGCGCCTTCGACGTGTTCGGGCTCAGCTTCTCCACGGAGCTCGGCTACACGAACATGCTCACGGCCCTGGACCTCGCGGGCATCCCGCTGGAGTCCAAGGACCGCACGGTCGACGACCCGATCGTCCTCGCCGGAGGCCACGCGGCCTTCAACCCCGAGCCGATCGCGGAGTTCATCGACTGCGCGGTCATCGGCGACGGCGAGCAGGCCGTGCTCGACATGACGGCGATCATCCGCGAGTGGAAGTCCGAGGGCCGCCCCGGCGGCCGCGAGGAAGTCCTGTTCCGCCTCGCCAGGACCGGCAACGTCTACGTCCCCGGGTTCTACGACGTCGAGTACCTCCCGGACGGGCGCATCGGCCGCGTCGTACCGAACAAGTCCGGTGTCCCGTGGCGCGTGTCCAAGCACACCGTCATGGACCTGGACGAGTGGCCCTACCCCAAGCAGCCCCTGGTGCCGCTCGCGGAGACCGTCCACGAGCGCATGTCCGTGGAGATCTTCCGCGGCTGCACCCGCGGCTGCCGCTTCTGCCAGGCCGGCATGATCACGCGCCCCGTGCGGGAGCGAAGCATCACCGGCATCGGCGACATGGTGGAGAAGGGCCTCAAGGCGACCGGCTTCGAAGAGGTCGGCCTGCTCTCGCTCTCCTCCGCGGACCACACGGAGATCGCGGACGTCGCCAAGGGCCTCGCGGACCGGTACGAGGAAGACAAGATCGGCCTCTCCCTGCCCTCGACCCGCGTCGATGCCTTCAACATCGACCTGGCGAACGAGCTGACGAGGAACGGCCGCCGCTCGGGCCTCACCTTCGCCCCCGAGGGCGGCAGCGAGCGGATGCGGAAGGTCATCAACAAGATGGTCTCCGAAGAGGATCTGATCCGCACCGTCGCGACCGCGTACGGCAACGGCTGGCGCCAGGTCAAGCTGTACTTCATGCTCGGCCTGCCCACCGAGACCGACGAGGACGTCCTGCAGATCGCGGACATGGCGGCGAACGTCATCGCCAAGGGCCGCGAGGTCGCGGGCAACGACATCCGCTGCACGGTCTCCATCGGCGGCTTCGTGCCCAAGCCGCACACGCCCTTCCAGTGGGCCCCGCAGCTGTCGGCCGAGGAGACGGACGCGCGCCTCACGAAGCTGCGCGACAAGATCCGCGGCGACAAGAAGTACGGCCGCTCGATCGGCTTCCGCTACCACGACGGCAAGCCCGGCATCGTCGAGGGCCTGCTCTCGCGCGGTGACCGCCGCATCGGCTCCGTCATCCGCGCCGTGTACGAGGACGGCGGCCGCTTCGACGGCTGGCGCGAGCACTTCAGCTACGACCGCTGGATGGCCTGCGCCGAGAAGACGCTGCCCGGCTTCGGCGTGGACCTCGACTGGTACACCACGCGTGAGCGGACGTACGAGGAGGTCCTGCCCTGGGACCACCTGGACTCCGGTCTCGACAAGGACTGGCTCTGGGACGACTGGCAGGACTCGCTCGACGAGACCGAGGTCGAGGACTGCCGCTGGACCCCGTGCTTCGACTGCGGCGTGTGCCCGCAGATGCAGACCGAGATCCAGATCGGCCCGACCGGCAAGAAGCTCCTGCCGCTGTCGGTAGTGAAGTAAGTGACGCAGCGCGAGCCGGAGGGCGCGGCGGGTGTTCCTCGACTCGCCCCGCCCTCCGGCCTCGTGCATCTCTCCTTCATCGCAGCGATGGAGGAGTTCCGCGCCGAGGGGCGCGGCGGCGATGACGACGACACGACGCTCGGCCGCACCCTGCGCGACTACGGCGACAAGTGGCACGACCCGGTGGTCTTCGAGCGCTACGTCGTCGAGGCCCGCGAAGCGGCGCACCCCGCCGAGCCGTTCTCCGTCCCCGTGACGACCCTCTGGTACGCGGACGGTGCCGACTACTTCGGCCGCCTCGCCATCCGGCACAGCGTCGCCACGCGCTTCCTGCGCGAGTACGGCGGCCACATCGGCTACGACGTACGCCCCACGGCCCGCCGCCGCGGCCACGCCACGGCGATGCTGATCGCCTCCCTGCCCTATGCTCGTGATCTTGGCCTTGGGTCGGTCCTTGTCACCTGCGACACCGACAACACCGGTTCGCGCAAGGTGATCGAGGCCGCGGGCGGCGCCTTCGAGGACGAACGCGGCGGAAAGCTGCGCTACTGGATCCCGACCGGCGCCTGACCGAACCGGTACCCACCACTGACGCGTCTAGGACGGCATGGACCTGGAAAAGCGGCCCCCGCTGCACGAGCGCGAGCCGGAGCAGCCGCTCACCGCACCACCGGCACCACAGCAGCCGCAACCGCAGGCCGAGGGCTGTCTCGCCGTCGCGATCCGTATCCCGGTGCGGATCGTCGTGCTCGTACTCGTCGTGCCGGTACGCCTGGTGTGGGACGCGTTCGCCGTGTGCGGCCGTTTTCTCTACTTCCGGGCGCTGCGCCCCGTGGGACGCGCTCTCGGCGCGGGCGTGACATGGCTGCTCAAGGCGGTGTTCGTGTGGCCGTGGGTGGGGCTGTGGCGGTACGTGGTCGTGCCCGTGGGCAGGGGCCTGGCGTGGCTCGGTCGCGTGCTGATCGTGGTGCCCGTCGAGTGGCTGTACGCGGCCGTCCTCGCCCCCATCGGTCGTGGCATCGCCTGGCTGTGCGGGGGAGTTGGGCACGGTGCCGCGTGGCTGTGCGTGGCAGTCGGGCACGGCGTCGCATGGCTGGTGCGGACGCTCGTCGTGATCCCCGCCGTGTGGCTCCACACCTCCGTACTGACACCGATCGGGCACGCGATCGCCTGGCTCGCGCGGGGCATCGCGGCGGGTGCCGCGGTGGCCGGGCGCGGCATCGGCGTCGCCCTGGTGTGGCTGCTCAAGGCGGTGTTCGTGTGGCCGTGGGTGGGGCTGTGGCGGTACGTGGTCGTACCCGTCGGCAAGGGCCTTGCCTGGCTCGGGCGCATGCTGATCGTGATTCCCGCCGCCTGGCTGTACGCGGCTGTCCTCACGCCGATCGGGCACGCGATCGCCTGGCTGGCCAGGGGAGTTGGGGCGGGCATCGCCTGGGCCGCACGGGGGATCGGCGCCGGTTTCGGCTGGCTCCTGCGGGGGATCGGGACGGTGCTCGGCGCCCTGGGCCGCTGGATCTTCGTCGTGCCCGCCGTCGCCCTGTGGCGCTGGGTGCTCGCGCCGATCGGGCGCGGGATCGCGGTCGTCGTACGCGAGATCGGTGCCGCGCTCGGACATGCCTGGCGCATCGCCGGGTATGTGTCCCTCGCCGTGGGCCGCTTCCTCGGCAGGATCCTGCGGTGGCTCTTCGTCGACCCGGTGCGCTGGGTCTACCGCGCGGTCCTCACCCCGGTCGGTCACGCCGTGCGCGACGGGGTCTGGCGGCCGGCCGCCCGGGCGGTGAAGGACGCGGGCCGCGCCACCCGCCAGGCACTGTCCGCCGCCCGCCAGAGCGTGCGGGACGCGCGTGCCGACGTACGCCGGATGCTGTTCGGTGCGCCGAAGGAACAGGTCCCGGTGGGGGCCGCCCCGATGGAGCCCGCGCCGGTGCCGGTGGCCCGGCGGGAACCGGACACGGCCACGGCACGTACTCTAGGTAGCAGTACGACCGCACTCACGAAGGACTAGAACACTGGGCAAGCGACAGCCCGAAGGCCCGCCGCCCGCTCCCGCGGTGCAGCGCATCCGACTGCGCTACACCAAGCGCGGCCGCCTCCGGTTCACCAGCCACCGTGACTTCCAGCGCGCCTTCGAGCGGGCGCTGCGCCGCGCCGAGGTGCCCATGGCCTACTCGGCGGGGTTCACCCCGCACCCGAAGGTGTCGTACGCCAATGCCGCACCCACCGGCACGGGCAGTGAGGCCGAGTACCTGGAGATCGCGCTCACCGAGACGCGTGACCCCGACACACTGCGCGAGCTGCTCAACGAATCGATGCCCAGCGGGCTCGACATCGTGGACGCCGTCGAGTCCCGCACCTCGGGGCTCGCCGACCGGCTCACCGGATCCGTCTGGGAGCTGCGCCTGGACGGCGTGGAGCCCGCGGACGCGGAGCGTGCCGCCGAGGCCTTCCGGGCCGCGGAGGTCGTCGAGGTCCAGCGCCGGGCGAAGAACGGCATGCGGACCTTCGACGCCCGTGCGGCCGTCGTGAGCCTTGAGGCAATCGCCTCTGACGAGGCGATCAGCCACGACGCTGATAGGCCGACCGACCAGCCCTGTGCGATACTGCGGCTGGTTGTTCGGCACGTGACACCTGCCGTACGACCCGACGACGTCTTGTCCGGTCTCAGAGCTGTTGCTGACCTGGCGCCGCCGGTCGCCGCAGCGGTGACCAGGCTGGCGCAGGGGCTTCTTGACGACGAGACCGGCACGGTGACCGACCCGCTCGCGCCCGACCGCGAGGCAGCCACGGCCCCACTTGAGAACCAAGGGGCCGCCGCAGCCGCCGCGAAGGTGCCGGCGACGGAAGGTCCCGCGTAGGGACGCACGTCGAAGCGCCGCCCTTGTACTCGGGAGCCACCTGGGTCGGGCAGCGCACTGACCGAGACTTTCGCCAGGCCGTCCGCATTTGGGCGTACGGAACCGGCGAGACAGACACATAGAGCTCCCGTGCGGCGCCCACGCCCCCGGATGGCGGCCCCGCGTAGGTGAGCGAGGGCCGCGGACATCACCGGACCAGGCGCGGCGCCCGGGAGCGTGACGGGAGAACCGCCCGCATGCTTGAGCCGAACGAACCCACTGAGGGCTCGGACAACAACACACCCAGCGACACCCTGCCGCCGCGCCGCAGGCGCCGTGCGGCGTCGCGGCCCGCGGGTCCGCCCGTGGGAGCCACCGAGGGCGCGGCCCCGGCCATACCGGCCACCCCCGCCGCCGAAGAGCCCGCCGAGGCCGTTGCTCCTGAGCCCGAACCGGCCGAGGAGGCCGCTCCGGCTCCGCGCCGTCGCCGTGCCACCCGCCGCGCCTCGGCTCCCGCCGGTGCGCCGCAGGGTGCGCAGACGCCCGCCGAGACGCCTGTGGCCGCCGAGCCCGTGGCCGCCGAGGCCCCGGTCGAGGCCGAGCCCGCCGAGGAAGCCGCTCCCGCTCCGCGCCGCCGCCGTGCCACGCGCCGTGCCTCGGCTCCTGCCGGTGCGCCGCAGGGTGCGCAGACGCCCGCCGAGACGCCTGTGGCCGCCGAGCCCGCCGTCGAGGAGCCCGCCGCCGAGGCCGCGCCCGAGGCGCAGCCGGAGTCCGGTGACGCCGCCCCGCGCCGTGCCCGCCGCCGTGCGACCCGCGGCTCGTCCGCGCCCGCCGCCGAGGCCGCCGCCGCACCCGAGCCCACCGAGGCGCCCAAGGCCGCTGAGCCGAAGGCCGCCGCGGAGCCCGCGCAGACCCCCGATGCGGAAGCCGCCGAGGACGACGCGCCCCGTGGACGCCGGCCCCGCCGTGCCACCCGCAAGGCCGCCGCCGGATTCTCCGCGCCCGCCCCGGCCCGTGCCCGCAAGGCGCGTGGCGGTGACGCCGACGACGACTCCGGGAACAAGCCCGCGCGCCCCGCCGTCGCCGTCTTCCAGGCGCCGGTGTTCGCCGAGCCGATGTTCCAGACCCCCGAGCGCGCCGCTGCCGCTGCCGCCGCCGAAGCGGCCGACGAGCCCGCCGAAGAGGTCGAGGCCGAGCAGCCCGTGGCCGCCGCACCCGTGGTGGAGGAGGAGACCGGCCCGCGCCGTCGCCGCCGCCGTCGGGCCCAGGACGAGCAGCCCGCCGCCGAGCGCGAGCCCGCCAAGGCCGCTCCGCAGCCCGCCGAGGCCGAGGCCCCCGAGCCCGAAGAGGCCGAGGACACCGCCGCGGACAACGGCAGTGACAACGACAACGACGAGTCCGACGACTCCGGTGAGCGTCACGGCCGCCGTCGCCGTCGTGGTGGCCGTCGCCGCCGCCGCGGTGAGTCCGCCGACGACTCCGGCGACCAGCAGGACTCGGACGCCGACTCCGACACGGACGCCTCCGCCGAGCAGCCGGAGCAGGGCGCCGATGACTCGGCCGAGCAGGCCGAGGACGACTCGGACGACAACGGCTCGGGTGCCGGTTCCAGCAGCAGCCGTCGCCGCCGTCGCCGTCGCCGTCGCGCCGGTGACTCCGGTGAGGCCGAGAACACCGCGGACGGCGACCCGGAGCGTACGGTCGTCAAGGTCCGTGAGCCGCGCAAGAAGGAAGAGCGCGAGCTGGGCACCGGCGTCGACGAGGTCACGTCCATCAAGGGCTCGACCCGCCTGGAGGCCAAGAAGCAGCGCCGCCGCGAGGGCCGCGAGCAGGGCCGCCGCCGCGTCCCGATCATCACCGAGGCCGAGTTCCTGGCCCGCCGTGAGGCCGTCGAGCGCGTGATGGTCGTCCGCCAGAACGGCGAGCGCACCCAGATCGGCGTCCTCGAGGACAACGTGCTCGTCGAGCACTACGTCAACAAGGAGCAGGCCACCTCGTACGTCGGCAACGTCTACCTGGGCAAGGTCCAGAACGTGCTGCCGTCCATGGAGGCCGCCTTCATCGACATCGGCAAGGGCCGCAACGCGGTCCTGTACGCCGGTGAGGTCAACTTCGAGGCGCTCGGGATGGCCAACGGCCCCCGTCGCATCGAGTCCGCCCTCAAGTCGGGCCAGTCGGTCCTCGTGCAGGTCACGAAGGACCCGATCGGCCACAAGGGCGCCCGCCTCACCAGCCAGGTCTCGCTGCCCGGCCGCTACCTGGTCTACGTGCCCGAGGGCTCGATGACCGGCATCAGCCGCAAGCTGCCCGACACCGAGCGCGCGCGTCTGAAGACCATCCTCAAGAAGATCGTCCCCGAGGACGCGGGCGTCATCGTGCGCACCGCCGCCGAGGGCGCGAGCGAGGACGAGCTGCGCCGTGACGTCGAGCGTCTGCAGCAGCAGTGGGAAGAGATCCAGAAGAAGGCGAAGAACGGCGGCGCCGCGCCGACGCTTCTGTACGGCGAGCCGGACATGACCGTCCGTGTCGTCCGCGACATCTTCAACGAGGACTTCTCGAAGGTCATCGTCAGCGGAGAGGAGGCCTGGGACACCATCCACGGGTACGTCTCCCACGTCGCCCCCGACCTGGCCGACCGCCTGCAGCGCTGGACCTCCGAGGTCGACGTCTTCGCGACGTACCGCATCGACGAGCAGCTGATGAAGGCGCTCGACCGCAAGGTCTGGCTGCCCAGCGGCGGCTCGCTGGTGATCGACAAGACCGAGGCGATGATCGTCGTCGACGTCAACACCGGCAAGTTCACCGGGCAGGGCGGCAACCTCGAAGAGACCGTGACGAGGAACAACCTCGAAGCGGCCGAGGAGATCGTGCGCCAGCTGCGCCTGCGTGACCTCGGTGGCATCGTCGTCATCGACTTCATCGACATGGTGCTCGAGTCCAACCGGGACCTGGTCCTGCGCCGCCTGCTCGAATGCCTGGGCCGTGACCGTACGAAGCACCAGGTGGCCGAGGTCACCTCGCTCGGTCTCGTGCAGATGACCCGTAAGCGGGTCGGCCAGGGCCTCCTGGAGTCCTTCTCCGAGACCTGCGTCCACTGCAACGGCCGCGGCGTGATCGTGCACATGGAGCAGCCGACCTCCGCCGGTGGCGGCGGCAAGCGCAAGAAGCGCGGCCGCGGTGGCTCCGAGCAGGGTCAGGAGCACACGCACGAGCACGAGGCCCACGAGGTCGCGGACGAGGTCGAGACCGAGTCCGAGGCCGAGGTCGCCGCGGAGGCCGCTGCCCCGGTGGCGCTTCCCGAGCCGGAGTTCGTGCCGGACGAGGAGCTCTACAGCAGCGCGTCCGAGGCCGAGGCCGCGGCGTCCCGCGGTGGCCGCTCGCGCCGCAGGGCGACCCGTCGGGCATCGGCTCCGGCCGGCGCCCCGAAGGCGGAGACCGAGCCCAAGGCGGAGAAGCGCTCCAAGTCCCGGCGCGCAGCCACGGCCGAGGCTCCGGCCGCCGAGGACCCGGTCGTCGAGGCTCCGGCCGCACCGGCCAAGGAGGAGGCTGCCCCGCAGCCCGCCGCCGTCGAGGCCGCCCCCGAGGCGCCCGTGGACGACGCCGCTCCCAAGGGGCGTACGCGCCGTCGTGCGACCCGCAAGGCGACGGCGCCCGCCGGTTCGCCGAAGGCCGCCGAGAGCACCGAGCCGGAAGCCGCCGAGGTGATCGTCACCGAGGCGCCCAAGGCGGAGCCCGTGGCCGAGCCCGTCGTGGCCGAGCCGGTGGCCTCCGCCGGCGCAGCCGCTGCCGACGCCGCCCCGGCCCGTCCGCGCCGCCGTGCGGTCCGCAAGGCCACCGCGCCGACCGCGTCCGAGGATGCGGCCGTCCTGGTCGTCCCGTCGGCGGAGAAGGCCGCCCAGGCCCCGGAGAAGGCCACGGGGAAGCCCGAGGCTGACGCCGAGGAAGCCGCTCCGGCCAAGAAGACGGCGCGTAAGACCGCCGCCAAGAAGGCGCCCGCCAAGAAGGCCGCCACCAAGAAGACCGCGGCCAAGAAGACGGCCGCCAAGAAGACGACGGCCAAGAAGGCGTCGAAGACGACGAAGAAGACCGCCGCGGCGGAGCAGGCGCCGGCCGGCGTCAAGGCCTCCGCGGCCGACGAGGGCTGACCTCGCCCTTCGTAGTCCGTACGTATGACCGGGTGCCCCCGGCGTGGTGAATTGGCCACGCCGGGGGCATCTCGCTGTTGGAACGCAGTGAAGTACCTGTAAAACTCATGCGGTTGATGAAGGAGCACGCGAGCGTGGCGTTTGGGGAAACGCTCCGCTCGTGTCAGGGGAGGGATGGACGATGGCGCACGGTCGCCTGAGAGGCACGGGACGTCACCGTGCCGTGAAGCAGGTCAAGGGCGGACGGCAGGCCGTCGCACTGGCCACGGTCCTGTCGGCGGCGGGGATCCAGACCGTCAGCGCGATGGGGACGGCAGCGGCGGACGGGGAGCCGCCACTGGTCGAGGCGCCGATCTTCAACAACCCGCTGGGCACCACCGAGCAGCAGTACGCGATACGCACCCGCCTGATCGAGCTGACGAACGCCGCGGTGCCGGGATCCACCATCAAGGTCGCGGTCTACCACGTGTGGGAGGCCTCGGTCGTGGACGCGCTCGTGGCGGCCAAGAACCGTGGTGTGAACGTCCAGATGCTGCTCGACGAGTCCAGCAGGAGCGACCGCCCCACGAACACCTCGTACAGCACGCTGGCGGGGGCGCTCGGCACCGACAAGAACAAGGCGTCCTTCGTCACGCTCTGCCCGACGGGCAAGTCCTGCCTGGGCGACCCGGCGTACGGCAAGTCGATCATGCACAACAAGTTCTGGCTGTTCTCGGAGGTCGAGGGCGCCAAGGACGTCGTCGTGCAGACCACGTCGAACTCGACGCCCTCCGCGCACACGAAGTTCTTCAACGACGCGCTGCAGCTCCCGAACAACCCGACGATGTACGACGCGTACGCCGACTACTTCGCCGACATGATCCGCAAGGACTGGCGGAACTGGGACTACCGCACGGTCAGCGACGGCCTCTACAAGGCGTACTTCTTCCCGCGCTCCGGCACGGTCAACGAGACCGACACGATGTACTCGGTCCTGAACAACGTCCAGTGCAACTACAGGGACGCGGCAGGGGTGGCCCGGCACACGAACGTCCGCGCCTCGATCTTCAAGATCACCCGGAAGCAGATCGCCGACAAGCTCGTCTCGCTCAAGAAGGCGGGCTGCACGGTCAGCATCGTCTACGCCGAGACCGACAGCGCCAAGAGCCAGGGCGGCACCCCCGGCACCTGGGAGGCGCTGCACAAGTCCGGCGGGCCGACCATGCGCTGCTTCAACGACGACCGGGACCCGCTGCACCCCGGCACCAAGCTGGTGACGCCCTACATCATCCACTCGAAGTACCTGCTCATCGACGGCAAGTACGACGGCAAGCAGAACAAGCTCTCCTTCACCGGCTCGCAGAACTACACGGCGCCCGCGCTGCGCGAGAACGACGAGGCGATCGTGAAGATCGACGACGACTCCGTGCACGACGCGTACCGCGGACACTTCGACCGCGTACGGACGATCGCCTGGCCCGGCAAGGCCGACAGCACCGACTTGTGCAAGGGCGTCAAGCCGCTGCCGCCGGACGGTGAGAAGCCGGTTTGACCCTTCCGGCCCAGGCCCGTAATCTTGACCGTCGGCGTGTTACTAGGCACGTCATACCCCTGTAAACCTGATTTCCTTCCGGCGCCTGGCGTCCGGGAGAGGCCGACCGTGTCATGCGGGCGGCTGGACTGCGGGGGTCCCGTTCCGAGCGAGAGAGAGATCCGTGTACGCCATCGTGCGCAGCGGTGGTCGCCAGCACAAGGTTGCTGTCGACGACATCGTTGAGGTTGACAAGCTTCCCACCGCCAAGGTTGGCGACACCGTAGAGCTCTCTACGCTGCTCGTTGTCGACGGCGACGCCGTGACGAGCGACCCGTGGGTGCTTGCCGGTATCAAGGTCACGGCCGAGGTCGTGGACCACCACAAGGGTGCCAAGATCGACATCCTTCGCTACAAGAACAAGACCGGCTACCGCCGTCGCCAGGGTCACCGCCAGCAGTACACGGCGATCAAGGTCACCGGTATCCCCACGGCTGCGAAGTAAGGGACTGAGAACACATGGCACACAAGAAGGGCGCATCGTCCACTCGGAACGGGCGCGATTCCAATGCTCAGCGGCTCGGCGTGAAGCGCTTCGGCGGTCAGACCGTCAACGCCGGTGAGATCCTGGTCCGCCAGCGTGGCACCCACTTCCACCCCGGCTCGAGCGTCGGCCGTGGCAAGGACGACACGCTGTTCGCGCTGGCCGCCGGTGCGGTCGAGTTCGGCACGCACCGTGGCCGCAAGGTCGTGAACATCGTTCCGGTCGCCTGAATCAGGCTTCCGTAGAACAGGTTCTTCGCGAGGGCGGACCTCACTTCCCTGTCGGGAAGCGGGTCCGCCCTTCGCGTGTTACATCTAGGGGCATTTCGTCCCTGACATTCGTATGTTTCTGGAGGCACATCCCATGACCACCTTCGTGGACCGCGTCGAGCTGCACGTCGCCGCGGGTAGCGGGGGCCACGGCTGTGCCTCCGTCCACCGTGAGAAGTTCAAGCCGCTCGGCGGCCCTGACGGTGGCAACGGCGGCCGTGGCGGTGACGTGATCCTGGTCGTCGACCAGTCGGTCACGACCCTGCTCGACTACCACCACTCCCCGCACCGCAAGGCCACCAACGGCGCGCCCGGTGCCGGTGACAACTGCTCCGGCAAGGACGGTCAGGACCTGGTCCTGCCCGTGCCGGACGGCACCGTCATCCTCGACAAGGACGGCAACGTCCTCGCCGACCTGGTCGGCCAGGGCACGACGTACGTCGCCTCCCAGGGCGGCCGCGGCGGCCTGGGCAACAGGGCGCTCGCCTCGGCCCGCCGCAAGGCGCCCGGCTTCGCGCTGCTCGGCGAGCCGGGTGACGCGGGCGACGTCGTCCTGGAGCTCAAGACGGTCGCGGACGTCGCGCTCGTGGGGTACCCGAGCGCGGGCAAGTCCTCGCTGATCTCGGTCCTGAGCGCCGCCAAGCCGAAGATCGCGGACTACCCGTTCACGACGCTCGTCCCCAACCTCGGTGTGGTGACGGCCGGTTCGACCGTCTACACCATCGCGGACGTACCGGGTCTGATCCCGGGCGCCAGCCAGGGCAAGGGCCTCGGCCTGGAATTCCTGCGGCACGTCGAGCGGTGCAGCGTCCTGGTGCACGTCCTGGACACGGCGACCCTCGAGTCCGACCGTGACCCCGTCTCCGACCTCGACATCATCGAGGCCGAGCTGCGGGAGTACGGCGCGGGCCTGGAGAACCGGCCGCGGGTCGTCGTCCTGAACAAGATCGACGTTCCGGACGGCCAGGACCTCGCGGACCTGGTCCGGCCCGACCTGGAGGCACGCGGCTACCGCGTCTTCGAGGTGTCGGCCGTGGCGCACAAGGGGCTCAAGGAGCTCTCCTTCGCGCTCGCCGAGGTCGTGGCCGCGTCGCGTGCCGCGAAGCCGAAGGAGGAGGCGACCCGTGTCGTCATCCGTCCCAAGGCCGTGGACGACACGGGCTTCACCGTCAAGCTCGGCGACGACGGCATCTACCGCGTGCGCGGCGAGAAGCCGGAGCGCTGGGTGCGCCAGACCGACTTCAACAACGACGAGGCCGTCGGCTACCTCGCGGACCGGCTGAACCGTCTCGGGGTCGAGGAAGCGCTGATGAAGGCCGGTGCGCGCACCGGCGACGGCGTCGCCATCGGCCCGGAGGAGAACGCGGTCGTCTTCGACTGGGAGCCCTCGGTGATGGCCGGTGCGGAGATGCTCGGCCGCCGTGGCGAGGACCACCGCCTCGAGGCGCCCCGTCCCGCGGCCCAGCGCCGCCGGGACCGTGACTCGGAGCGGGACGAGGCGGAGAAGGCGTACGACGACTTCGAACCGTTCTAGGCGGGATCGCCTCGGGCAGATTGGAAAGGCCCCCCGGAGCATGGGCTCCGGGGGGCCTTTCTGTTGTTCGTACACCGTGCGGGTGCGTGGGGGCTTGTCGCGCAGTTCCCCGCGCCCCTGATGGGGCGCTCCCTGCGGTTAAGCCGTGACCGAGTCCTCCGCGCCGTTCTGCTCCGTGGGGTCGGACTCCATCTCCTCCGCCGCGTCCTGCGCCGCCCGCTGGCCGGGGATCTCCGCGTCGATGCGCGTTGCCATGCGGAAGCGGCGCTCGTCGGCCTTGGCCGAAAGGGCGAGGGCCGCTTCGTTGAAGCGGACCAGGGAGGGCGGGTCCGAGGGGCCCAGGAGGTGCTCCTTGAGGGCGGCGCGCGCCTCGGCGTGCGTGTCCTTCTCCGGGGAGCGGACGGCCTCCAGGAGGGCCGGGACGCCCTCGGCGGTCGGGGAGAGGATCGTCGCCGCGCTCACCGTCGGGAAGCCCGAGCGGAAGTCCGTCTCGGACATGCCGGACGTGTTGGCGACCGCGTACGGCTTCTCGCTCGTCAGCCAGTCGGAGACGACCGAGGAGACATCGCTGATCAGCAGGTCCGCCTGGTTGAAGCAGGAGAAGATCGCGGGGCGCGCGGTGGTGATGATCTGGTGCTCCCACTCGGGGAACGACGCCCAGTACGCCGCCTCCCACGCCGCCGTCGCCTCGGCGACGGCCGCCTGCTGGTCGCCGTCCGGCGTGCCCTGGAGCATCATCCGCTCCATCTCGTCCACGCTCTTGCGGAACGCGGTCGAGGTCAGCCGGTCCAACTCGGCGGTGCGGAGCGACAGTTCGGCCAGGGCCTCCTGGCCGGGACGCTCGCCCGAACGCTTGGCGGCGGCCTCGCGGATCATCGCCTTCATGCGCTCGTTGGCCGCGCCCGCGCGGGGGTCCTGCGAACCGGTCATCGGGTGCGGCTTGTAGATGAGCCGCACGCCGGGGTCGGCGAGGAGGTGCCGGACGATGTTCTCGCCCGCGAGGGTCACCGATGTGTTGCCGGGGTTGCCGTCCCAGCCCTCCCAGGTGGGGGCGTACAGAACGGTCGTGAACGGGCCCGTGGGGGCGCCCGTCGAGCGCAGGATCGGGGACAGCTGGGGGCGGCCGACCTCGACCACGTCCTTGTCCTCGACGCCGACGTCGGCCGCCTGGTAGCGGTCGCGCGCGGCGGGGCCCGCCACCCACACCTCGTCGTACGCCTTCGCGTACGGGTTGCAGGAGGACAGCTTGTCGCTCTCGCCGTGGTTGATGAAGGCGTGCTTGATCGTCGGGATGCGCAGGACCTGCGAGGTCTTCGCGGCATTCGCCGGGTGCAGCATCATCTTCAGCGTCGAGGTCTCCAGGGAGAACATCGTCGCGACCTTCGGGAAGCAGATGATCGGGACGTCGGTCGCGTCGATCTTCTGCACCATGAACCGCTCACGCAGCACGATCAGCGGCTTGCCGTCGAGCTTGGAGAGCGTGGAGAGCCACATGTTCGCCTGGTACGCGGACGTGGCGCCGCCCGAGAAGTACATCGCGACGGACGGCTGGTAGTCGGCCAGCCAGTTGTCCAGCCACTCCATGACCTTCTCGTCGTTCTTCGCGCGCTTCTTGGGGAGCAGCCACGTGGCGAGGTAGATCGCGCCGAGACCCATCAGGGCGATGGAGACGCCGAGGCCGATGCCGCCCCAGTACGCGTCCGTGGTGGCCGCGGTGACCATCAGGCCGGCCGTGGCGGGGATCGAGAACGTCAGGAGACGGTGGGCCTGGCGGCGCGAGAGGATCCGCGGCGGGGCCGCGGTCAGGTGCAGCGCGGACGTGTCGATGTTGCGCGTGACGATCGGCAGCTGACGGCGGCGGCGCACCAGTATGGCGGTGGCCTGGCAGCCGAAGTGCAGGAAGTAGAACGCGAGCAGCGAGATGGTCAGCGGCGACTGCTCGGCCAGCGGTTCGATGCCGTCGATGCGCAGCAGGCCGACCAGGATCAGCATGTCGCGCAGGAGCTGCCTGACGGTGACATCGAAACGGATCTTGCCAAGGAGGGAGAGGAGCCCCGGCTGCTTGTACTGCAGATAGACGTCGAGCGCGAGGTTCGCCGCCGACGCGGCGATGAACACCGGTACATACGGGACCAGCGCGCTGACGAGCTGGGCCGTGAAGAGCGCGAACATCGCGAACAGCGCGGAGAGCTGCACGATGCGGCGGGGTGCGAGTCCGGCAGAGGGCACGGGCTTGGGCTCCTGGCGGGGGATCGGGGGGATCGGACTGGGGGGAATGCGGGAAGTCGACCACTGACCGTATGACGTGCGGTGGCTCTCTAGCAATCTTCCGTGACGACAATCACCGGATAAAGGGGCAAAGGTACTGAACCTCGAGGCCGGGTTTCGCCTCGGGGGAGTCTTCGGTCCCTGCCCCGTCCGCCCTTCGAAATGCGGGGGCACCCCACCTGGGCACTCGCGTAGATTGGCTGGTCCGGCAGGGAATGGGATCTTCGGGATCATTGGGGAAGCGCGTGGCTGGGGCAAGGCAGGGCATCGCAGAGGCCCACAGGGTTGTCGTCAAGGTCGGGTCCTCGTCCCTGACCACCGCGTCGGGAGGTCTGGACGCCGACCGCGTTGACGCACTCGTTGACGTGCTCGCCAAGAGCCGCAGCGGCGGCGAGCGCGAGATCGTGCTCGTCTCGTCCGGTGCCATCGCCGCCGGGCTCTCGCCGCTGGGCCTGCGCAGGCGCCCCAAGGACCTCGCGAGGCAGCAGGCGGCCGCCAGCGTCGGCCAGGGCCTTCTGGTGGCCCGCTACACCGCTTCCCTCGCGCGTTACGGCGTACGCGTCGGGCAGGTGCTCCTCACCTCCGACGACATGGCCCGCCGCGCCCACCACCGCAACGCGTCCCGCACCCTCGACCAGCTCCTCGCGATGGGCGCGCTGCCCGTCGTGAACGAGAACGACACCGTGGCGACGGACGAGATCCGCTTCGGCGACAACGACCGGCTCGCCGCCCTCGTCGCCCACCTCGTCCACGCCGACCTCCTCGTCCTGCTCTCCGACGTGGACGGCCTCTACGACGGCGACCCGGCCAAGCCCGGCAGCTCCCGGATCTCCGAGGTGGCGAGCCCCGCCGACATCGCGCACGTCCAGATCGGCAGCGCGGGCAAGGCGGGCGTCGGCACCGGCGGCATGGTCACCAAGGTGGAGGCCGCGCGGATCGCGGCGGCCGCCGGGATCCCGGTCGTCCTGACCTCCGCGATCCACGCCGCCGACGCCCTCGCGGGCCGCGACACCGGGACGTACTTCCACCGCACGGGCCGCCGCACCGGCGACCGGCTCCTGTGGCTCCAGCACGCCTCCGAGCCGCAGGGCGCGCTGACGCTCGACGACGGGGCCGTGCGCGCGATCGTCGAGGGGCGCAAATCGCTGCTGCCCGCCGGGATCGCGGCGGTCGAGGGCGACTTCTCCGCGGGCGACCCGGTCGAGCTGCGGGATGCCTCGGGGCGTGCCGTGGCGCGCGGTCTGGTGAACTTCGACGCCAAGGAGCTTCCGCAGCTCCTCGGCCGTTCCACGCGGGAGCTCGCGCGGGAGCTCGGACCGGCGTACGAGCGGGAAGTGGTCCACCGCGACGACCTGGCCCTCCTGCACGGCTAGCCCTTCCGGCCCTTCGCGGCCCCCGCGCCCCACGGTTCCGTCGTCCCAGGAGTCACAGCCGCCCCAGTGGTCCCCGGCCGAAAACAGGCGCGAACGCCGCGTTCCGACCGGCCCCTGCGAGGTGAAACTCCCCAAAACCGCCCCGCGGGGGCGCTTGGCCTGCTCAACTTTGTTCCAGACACTTCCGCATGACCATTGCGTATCCGCACCACCATTGCGTAGAGGAGGCCGTCGTGAGACGAGTGCGCCCGGGAGCGTCGTCCCGCGCGTCGGCTGAGCGGTCCCTGACCAGCGTCGCCGCCGGGGCGACGTACACCGACACGCAAGCGGCGGGCGAGACGGAAGAGAGACAGGAGGGCGAGACGGTGGAGGCGCCCCGTCTGTGGCACGTCACCCTGAGCGTCTCGGGGACCGAAGCCCCTCTGAAGGAGGTCAGGCGAGGCCTCGAACAGCTCGCCCACGACCACCCCTTTCTGCTGACCAGCAGGTATGCCCCCGACCACGCGGAGATCCGGTACTGGGAAGAGGCCCGCGACCTGCACGACGCGGCCGCGGTCGCGCTCCGGCTCTGGGGCGAGCACCGGCAGAGCGCGAAGCTCCCGCCGTGGGAGATCGTGGGGCTTGAAGTCATCGACCGCGACACGTACCACCAGCGCATCGCGGAGGGGTACGGTCCGCTGCCTGCGACCCCGGTGGGCGTGCACCCTTTTTGAGCCGTCGTGAGCACGGCGGTCTCGGCTGCTGAAACAGCGGGTGGACCCCGGCCGCTCCGCATTACGCTGCGGGCATGACGTCCCTCACGCCGGTTTCGCCCTACGACAACCTCTCGCCGGTCGCCCAGGCCGCGTACCGCGCCCGCGGCGCCGCCGCGACGCTCGCGCCACTGCCGAGGTCCGTCAAGGACGACGCGCTCCTGGCGATCGCCGACGCCCTCGAGGTGCGCACCGCCGAGATCATCGAGGCCAACGGCAAGGACACCGCCCGCGCCCGCGAGGCCGGGACCAGCGAGTCCATCGTCGACCGCCTGACGCTCACCCCGGAGCGGGTCCGCGCCATCGCCGCCGACGTGCGCGACGTGGCAGCGCTGCCCGACCCCGTCGGCGAGGTCGTCCGCGGCTCGACCCTCCCGAACGGCATCGACCTGCGCCAGGTCCGCGTCCCGCTCGGCGTCGTCGGGATCATCTACGAAGCCCGTCCGAACGTCACCGTGGACGCCGCAGCCCTCTGCCTGAAGTCGGGCAACGCGGTGCTCCTGCGGGGCTCGTCATCGGCGTACGAATCGAATACGGCGCTCGTCCGCGTGCTGCGCGACGCCGTCCACGGAGCGGGCCTGCCCGCCGACGCCGTCCAGCTCGTGCCCGGCGAGAACCGCACTTCCGTGCGCGAGCTGATGCGCGCCCGCGGCCTCGTCGACGTCCTCATCCCGCGCGGCGGCGCCTCGCTGATCAAGACCGTCGTCGAGGAGTCCACCGTCCCGGTCATCGAGACCGGCACCGGCAACTGCCACGTCTACGTGGACGCCGAGGCCGACCTGGACATGGCCGTCGACATCCTCATCAACTCCAAGGCCCAGCGCCCCAGCGTCTGCAACGCCGCCGAGACGCTCCTGGTGCACGCGGACATCGCCGACGCCTTCCTGCCGCGCGCCCTGGACGCCCTGGCCGAGGCCGGGGTCACCGTGCACGCCGACGAGCGGGTCATCGCGTACGCCGACGGTTCGAAGGCCACCGTCGTGCCCGCGACCACGGAGGACTGGGAGACCGAGTACCTCTCGTACGACATCGCGGCGGGCATCGTCGACTCCCTGGAGCAGGCGGTCGAGCACATCCGCCTGTGGACCTCCGGGCACACCGAGGCGATCGTCACCACCTCGCAGCAGGCCGCGCGCCGCTTCACCCAGCTGGTGGACTCCACGACGGTCGCCGTGAACGCTTCGACGCGCTTCACGGACGGCGGCCAGTTCGGCTTCGGCGCCGAGATCGGCATCTCCACGCAGAAGCTGCACGCCCGGGGCCCGATGGGGCTGCCCGAGCTGACGTCCACGAAGTACATCGTCACCGGCGACGGCCACATCCGCTGAATTCTCGCTCGGGTCCAATTCTCGTACCGTCTGCCCAGATTGCCCCTTCCGGGTCTACGCTGGAAGGGTGCCGGAGGACGTGGGGGGCACGCCGTCGTTTCCTGACGGCTGGGAGCCCGACGACGACCGCGACCGCGGGGGTGCGGACGAAGAGTTCGCCTCCGTGGTCTTCGACGAGGACTTCATCAAGGCCGCCGAAGTCCATGAACCCACCGCGGTGGAGCGGCTGTTGGCCGCCGCCCAGGCGCGTGCCGAGGCCACCGAGGCCGAGAACCGCCGGGCCCGCACCCGGGGTCCGGGCCGCGAATCGCCGGAGGACGACCTCTACGACGAGGGCTTCGGCCCCGACGACGGCGGCGAGTTCGGCCACGACCCGGACCTCGACGACGTGTACGACCGCGAGTTCACCGAGGACGGGTACGGCCGGCAGAGCGGCTATGGAAGCCGCAACCGCTGGCACCGCCCCGTCGCCTGGATGCTCGCCCTCCTGATGGGCATCGGCATGGTCGCGCTCGCCTTCACCGCGGTCTATCGCGGCGCGTCCACGGGCCGCCAGGACCCGTCCCCGCCGCCGGTGTCCACGGAGCCCTCGGCTTCCGCGGAGTACGACCCGCCGCCCGTGTCCGCGGCGCCCCGCATCCCGTGAGAAGTTGTCAGAACTTGTCGTGTACCAGGGCGTTTACCTGACCGCGCTGAGACCTACCCTGAAGGTATGGGCGGGCCAGGAGAACCACCCGAGGGGACGCCCGAGGGCGCTCCCGCCGGTGGTGAGGACGAGTATCGATCCGTCGTCTTCGACGAGTCGTTCGTCCGCGCCGCACGGCTCCAGGAGTACTCCGCGCAGGAGCGCCTGGACGATCACACGCACGCGGTGCGCCGCCGTCCCGCGCGCCATCGCCACCTGTCCAAACAGGCCGTGATCCTCGTCCTGCTGATCGCCGTCGCCTTCGGCACCGCGATCTACATGGGCGTACGCCATCCGTACCAGACCCCGGCCGCACAGCGCCCCGAGCCGCTGCGGATGACGGTCATACCGCTCGCCCCGCCGGGCCCTGTGCCGGGCGCCGAGAAGCCGGCCGACCTGTTCGCGCACAGCCAGGCCGCGCAGTTCCGGGTAGGCGCATCGGGCATCAACCTCCCTTCGGCGCACCGCACTTCGCACTTCTCGGACGGCCAGGTCATGACCGCGCTGACCACCGCCAAGGACTATCTGGTCGAGTCCTCGCTCGACCCGGACGTCCTCACCGGCGGCGCCGTGCGCTCCGCCCGGATCCTGCTTGACCCGCAGCAGCTCGACCAGTTCGACGAGAGCTTCGCGCACCCGGCGGCCGACGGACGGCACGCGCCCACGGGCTGGCTGGTGCGCTTCGACCCGACGAAGACGGCCCTCGCCACGCCCGGCATCCGGGTCCACGGCACGCTGCACGCCACGGAGACGGACAAGAACACCCTCGAGGTGACCTCGGACCACACCTTCGTCTACGCGCTGCGTCCGGCCGGCAAGGGCGAGCACGCCAAGGCCTCGCTGTTCACCGTCCGCCGCGAGCTGCAGTTCCGCTTCGACCGCGACGACCTGCGGATGCGCCAGGCCGAGCTGCTCGTGTCGTACATGCAGGCGGGCCCGCTCGCCTGCTCCGCCGACGCGGCCAACCAGCTGCGGCCGCTGCTCGCCGGGCAGAAGGCGAAGGCGGGCGGCCCCGCGGGCACCGACCCGTACGCGACGGGTGACGCCACGGCGCTGTGCGGCTCGCTCGCGGCCACCGCCCAGCCTTCGCTCTGAGGTGCTTCCCGGGGACTGCCCGGGGGTTACTTGTCCTCGGTGGGGCCGCTGCTGTCCTGGCCGCCCTGCCCGCCCTGGCCGCCCTGTCCGCCTTGCCCGGTGAACTTCCCGCGCAGCTTGCCGCCCAGGTCGCCCGCGCCGCCCGCGATGTCGTTGACCAGCTTCATCAGCGGGTCCTTGCTGTTGCGCATGTCGTCGGCGTAGCTGGACGCCGACTGGCGGAAGGAGTCCGACACCGAGGTGTCCCTGTCCTCGTCGCGGCGGGGGTAGTGGCCGTCCATGATCCGCTGGTAGTCGCGGGTCTCGGCCCACTTCTTCAGCTCGGCGGCGCGCACGGTGGTGAAGGGGTGGGTGCGCGGCATCACGTTAAGGATCTTCAGGACGGAGTCGCGCAGGTCGCCCCCGGCCTCGTACTCCTTGGCCTGCTCCAGGAACGCGTCCACGTTCATCTCGTGCAGGTGGTTGCCGCCCGCGATCTTCATCAGGCCGCGCATCGACGCCTTGAGGTCCTGGCCCACCAGGAGCCCGGCGCGGTCCGCCGACAGCTCGGACTTGCGGAACCACTCGCGCAGGGCGGTCACGATCGCCATGATCGCCATGTTGCCGAGCGGGATCCAGGCGACCTTGAGCGCGAGGTTCGTGAGGAAGAGCAGTATCGTCCGGTACACCGAGTGGCCGGACAGGGCGTGGCCCACCTCGTGACCGACGACCGCGCGCATCTCCTCCTCGTCCAGCAGCTCGACGAGCCCCGTGGTCACCACGATGATCGGCTCGTCGAGGCCGATGCACATCGCGTTCGGGTTCGGGTCCATGTTCACGTACATCGGCGGGACCTTCTCCAGGTCCAGGATGTAACAGGCGTCCCGCAGCATGGTGTTGAGGTGCGCGAACTGCGCGTCGGAGACCCGCACGGAGTCGGAGAGGAACAGGAGCCGCAGGCTCCGCTCGGGGAGCAGCCCGCTGAGCGCCTTGAAGACGGTGTCGAAGCCGGTCAGCTTGCGCAGGGCCACCAGGGCCGATCGGTCCGCCGGGTGCTCGTACGCCCGTGACGAGATGCCGGGAAAGCGCCTGCGCTGCCTGCTCGGCACGTTCTCGTGGCCACCGTCCTGCTGGCCGTGGTCGTTGTCGTCGGTCATGCCCCATCCCCCATGCTCGTCCAGTCATGCCCCCGAGGTGGGACCCAGCCTAGGCGGAGATACCGTGACAGGGCAGCACAGCGAATGGAGTCCCCCGTCATGGAGCACAGCGCCGCAGCCCACCACTGGGTCACGGAGGCGGCCGCCCTGGCCGCCAAGGAGCAGGGAGCGGGCAACCTGCTCCGCATCGTGCTGATCGTCATGGTCGTCGGCTGCGTGCTCATGGCGTGGTTCCTGCTGCGGGGCTACAAGCAGGGTGCCGACGCCGAGCCCGGGGGCCGGGACGCCGAGCGCGGGGGCGGGGACGCCGAGCGCGGCGAAGACCGTCCCGGCGGGGGAGACAAGGGCGACCGCGCGGACCAGAACGGCTGAGTCGGCGTGAGCCCGGCCGGTGCCCCCGCATACGATGGCCCCGAAGTCTTTGTCCCGCCCACCTCCGGATAGGTCCTGCCGACGATGAGCCTCCACAGCACCGCCTCCCAGCTGGTCACTCTCGCCTCCGAGGGCAAGCACGTCGACGAGCACGCAAGCATCAGTCCTCTGGTCACCGGCGGTGGCGCGTTCGTCGCGCTGATGCTGCTCCTGTGGATCACCACGCGCTTCAACCGGGACCGCTGAGCGGTCTCACGGAACGGACGGCTGGAACAGCGCCCGTCGACCGGGCCGGTAGGGTCTGCACGCATGGGAGAGCAGGACATGCCTACCGGTCCCGGTACCGGCCCGGCCAGCAAGGGCAAGCGCCGCCTCGGAGTCATGGGCGGAACGTTTGACCCGATCCACCACGGACACCTGGTGGCGGCCCAGGAGGTCGCCGCGCAGTTCCACCTCGACGAGGTGGTGTTCGTGCCGACCGGGCAGCCGTGGCAGAAGAGCGACAAGGTGGTGTCCCCGGCCGAGGACCGTTATCTGATGACGGTCATCGCGACGGCCGAGAACCCACAGTTCTCGGTGAGCCGCATCGACATCGACCGCGGCGGACCGACCTACACGACGGACACGCTGCGCGATCTGCGCACGCTCAATCCCGACACGGACCTCTTCTTCATCACGGGCGCCGACGCCCTCGGCCAGATCCTCACCTGGCGCTACACCGAAGAGCTGTTCTCCCTGGCGCACTTCATCGGGGTCACCCGGCCCGGCCATACGCTGGCCGACCCGGGCCTGCCGGAGGGCGGTGTCTCCCTCGTGGAGGTCCCGGCCCTCGCCATCTCGTCCACGGACTGCCGTGAGCGGGTCGCCAAGGGGGATCCCGTCTGGTATCTGGTGCCGGACGGTGTGGTGCGTTATATCGACAAGCGCGAGCTGTACCGCGGCGATTGAGCCGAGAGGGGCACCGGTGAACGACCGACAGTACGACCCGTATGCGGGCGGCGACCCGTATGCGGGCGAGTACGCGGCTGACCAGTACCAGGTCGTCGGGTACGACGAGTACGGCCAGCCGGTGTACCAGCAGGTGCAGCCCTCGGCCTCGTACGACCAGTACGGGGCCCAGGCCCAGCAGCAGTCGCAGCAGCAGCAGCAACAACATCAGCAGCAACAGCAGCCGCAGGGGTACGGCTACGACCCGTACGCGACGGGGCAGCAGCCTCCTGTCCCGCCCTACGACGCCTCGTACGACTCCGGTTACGGGACGTACGACCAGCAGCAGGCTCAGCACCAGCCTCAGCAGCCCCACCAGTCGCACCAGCCTCAGCAGCAGGCCGCCCAGCAGACGCAGACCGGCTGGATCCCGCAGCAGTCGCGGCAGCCGGAGCCCGAGCCGGAGCCGGAGCTGGATCTCGAACCCGAGCCCCGGCGCGGTGCGGAGCGCGATCCCGCGTACGAGACGCAGCAGTTCTCCTTCATCGAGGAGCCGGACGAAGAGTCCGAAGACGTCATCGACTGGCTGAAGTTCACCGAGAGCCGCACCGAGCGGCGCGAGGAGGCCAAGCGGCGCGGGCGTTCCCGTGTCGTCGCGCTCGTCGTGGTGCTCGCACTCGTGATCGCGGGCGGCGTCGGCTATCTCTGGTACGCGGGCAAGCTGCCCGGCCTTTCGGACGACGCGTCCGGCGACGCCGCCGCGGCGGCCGGGCCGCAGAACCGCGACGTGATCGTCGTCCACCTGCACAACACCAAGGGGGGCGGCACCTCCACGGCGCTCCTGGTGAACAACACCACGACCAAGCGCGGCACCACCGTCCTGCTGCCCAACTCCCTCGCCGTGACCGACGACGACGGCGCGGGGACGACGCTCGGCAAGTCGGTCGACGAGGACGGCTCGACCGGCACCCGGGAGTCGATCGACAGCCTGCTCGGCACCCAGGTCGAGGGCACCTGGCGGCTCGACACCCCGTACCTGAACAACCTCGTCGAGCTGGTCGGCAACATCGACGTCGACACGAACGCGAATGTGCCGGACCCCAAGGCCAAGAAGGGTCAGGCGCCTCTCGTGAAGAAGGGCGAGCAGCAGACCCTGAGTGGCCCGATGGCCGTCGCGTACGCCACCTACCGCGCGTCCGGCGAGTCCGAGACCGCGCAGCTCGGCCGGTTCGGCCAGGTCATGCAGGGCGTCCTGCGGAAGCTGTCGTCCGACCCGCAGGCCGCGACGACCACCGTCCAGTCGCTCGCCCAGATCCTGGACCCGTCGCTCAAGGAGAAGGACCTCGGCGCCTTCCTCGCCAAGCTCGCCGACCGTGCGAAGGGCGGTGACTACTCCACGGAGCGGCTCCCGGTGCAGCAGGACGGGACGCTCTCGGAGCAGGCCGGCGCGAACGTGGTCAAGGAGGTACTCGGCGGCGCGGTCAAGAACCCGGACAAGGACGCGGCCGTCCGGGTCGGCGTCAAGAACGCCTCCGGCAGCAAGGGCGCGGGCCAGGACGCGCGGATCTCGCTGGTCAACGGCGGCTACACCTTCGTCGACAGCGGCGCGGGCTCGACGGCCCAGGCGGCATCGCAGGTCACGTACGCCGACGCGGACAAGAAGACGCAGGCCACCGAGGTCGCCAAGACCCTCGGCCTGCCGGACAGCGCGGTCCGCAAGGGCAAGACCGCACCGAACGCGGATGTGTCGGTCGTCCTCGGCCAGGACTACAAGGCGGGATGAGGGCACGGCGGCATTGACGGCACGACGGCATTGACGGCACGGACCCCCGGCCGGGAGCCTTTCCCGGCCGGGGGTCCGTGGCCTTCCCGGCGCGGGTGACGCAGCAGACAGGGTGATCGAGCGATGGCCGGGAGTGCTGTCGGCGGTCCGTGAGACCCTTGGTGTGTCTTGACCACCTGAAGGAAAGCTCACTAGTGACCGCCACGGACCGCTCCATCGAGCTCATCAAGGCAGCCGCACAGTCGGCCGCCGACAAGCTCGCGCACGACATCATCGCGTACGACGTCAGTGACGTGCTGTCGATCACCGACGCCTTCCTGCTCGCGTCCGCGCCCAACGACCGCCAGGTCAAGTCGATCGTCGACGAGATCGAGGAGCGGCTCAGCAAGGAGCTCGGCGTCAAGCCGGTGCGCCGTGAGGGCGACCGCGAAGCCCGCTGGGTCCTCCTGGACTACGTGGACATCGTGGTGCACGTCCAGCACAGCGAGGAGCGTGTCTTCTACGCCCTCGAGCGCCTGTGGAAGGACTGCCCCGAGATCGAGCTCCCCGCGGACGCCGTCGCGACTCGCGGCAAGGCCGCTGAGCACGCCGAGCAGCGCGCCGCGGAGGAGGCAGCCGATCTGGACGGTGAGCTTCGGTGACCAACCGCGGCTGCCGGATCATCCTGTGGCGGCACGGCCAGACGTCCTGGAACCTGGAGCGCCGCTTCCAGGGCTCCACGGACATCGAGCTGACCGACACCGGTGTCTCGCAGGCCAGGCGCGCCGCCCGGCTGCTCGCCTCGCTGAAGCCGGACGCCATCGTGGCGTCCGACCTCAAGCGGGCGGCGGCCACCGCGAGTGAGCTCGCCGCCCTCACCGGCCTGGAGGTCACGCACGAGCAGGCCCTCCAGGAGACGTACGCCGGTGAGTGGCAGGGCCTGACGCACGACGAGATCATCGCGCGCTTCGGCGACCAGTACACCGCGTGGAAGCGCGGCGAATCGGTGCGCCGGGGCGGCGGCGAGCTCGAGACCGAGGTCGCCGACCGGGCCGCGCCCGTCGTGCTGCGCCATGCCGAGAAGCTGCCGGAGAACGGCACGCTCGTGGTGGTCAGCCACGGCGGCACGATCCGTACGACCATCGGCCGCCTCCTCGGCCTGGAGTCCCACCACTGGGAGGGCCTCGGCGGGCTCTCCAACTGCTGCTGGTCCGTGCTCGGCCAGGGCGCGCGGGGCTGGCGCCTGCTTGAGCACAACGCCGGCACGCTGCCGGAGCCGGTGCTCGGCGACGACGATTAGCCCTGGACCGGGCGGGTGCGAGAGCCGCTGGTCGGAGGGCCTGAGAGGGCCCGTCACCCGGATTTCACATTCCGGCTCGTCGCAGGCTAAAGTTCTTCTTGTTCGCCCGCCGAGCGGGAAGAACACACGGGGCTATAGCTCAGTTGGTAGAGCGCCTGCATGGCATGCAGGAGGTCAGGAGTTCAATTCTCCTTAGCTCCACAATCAGGATCCCGTCCTCATCAGAGGGCGGGATCCTTCCGTTTCCCCAGCCCCTTCCGTTTCCCCAGCTCCGTCTGCTTCCGGGGGCCTGAGCTCACGCAGCACGGCCGACCGCCTGCGGCTCTCCTCGTCGTCCGGTGTGTACGCCACGATCCGGCACTCCGGCATGCCGTTGATGGACAGCGAGACCGACGTCATGCGCAGCTCACCGACCGCGTCGTGCCGGAACGTCTTCACGCGCGGCCCCGGCGGCGCCACGTCGCCGCTCTCCCACAGCGCGGCGAAGTGCGCGCTCGCGGCGGACAGGCGGCGTATGAACCCCTCCCAGGCGGGCTCGCCCACATGCCGTCCGTACGAACTGCGCAGCGTCGCCACCATCACCGGCAGCTCCTCGTCGCGGAAGACCAGCGGGCAGACGGGATCGGGCGCGATGAACAGGGTCCACAGCACGTTCGGGACGCCGAAGGCCTCTATCTGCGGGACGAAGAAGAGATCGCGATAGGCGGGGTTGGTGGCGAGGATGTCGTACCGCGCGTTGTAGACCACCGCCGGGCGGGGGTCGAGGGCGTCGATGATGCCCTGGATCTCCGGGCCGACGGCCTCGGGGGAGGGGGCCGTGCAGTCCGGGGCGTACGGCACGTCGGCCAGGTGGTACAGATGCTCGCGCTCCGCCCTGTCGAGGCGGAGCGTGCGGGCCACGGCGTCCAGGACCTGGGCCGACGCGTTGATCGGGCGGCCCTGCTCCAGCCACGTGTACCAGGTGACGCCGACTCCGGAGAGCTGGGCGACCTCCTCGCGGCGCAGGCCCGGCGTGCGGCGGCGCAGGCCCGGGGGCATGCCCACGTCGGCGGGTGTCACCCTGGCCCTGCGGCCGCGCAGGAAGGCGGCGAGCTCCGGCCTGCGTCGCTGAGTCGTCCCCATCGTCGTCACATCCCCCATCGTCGGTCCACGCCCCCGGCCTTGCCAGGTGCTGTCAGTACCAGCATCAGCGGGCTCTCGTTACCCGTACCAACTCGCCGTCACGCTCGGTGTCATGACAACGACCACCCCGTCCACCGCAGCGGATCCCGCTGGTTCACGTCCCGCATCCAGTAAAGCCCCCGGCACTGACACTCGCCCCGGGCGGCTTCTCGCGGTCGTCATCGCCGCACAGTTCATGGCGCTGCTCGACGTCTTCATCGTCAATGTCGCCGCGCCCACCATCCGTACCGAACTGGGCGCTTCCGGCGCCGGGTTGCAGCTGGTGATCGCCGGATACACCATCACGTACGCCGTGCTACTGATCACCGGAGCGCGGCTCGGCGACCGCCTCGGCCACCGTCGCGTCTACCTCATGGGCCTCGCGGTCTTCACCGCCGCCTCGCTCGCCTGTGGACTCAGCCAGGGCACGGGCGAGTTGATCGCCTTCCGGCTGCTGCAGGGCGCGGGCTCGGCGCTTCTCATCCCGCAGGTGCTCAGCCTGATCCAGCGCAACTTCACCGGCGAGGCGCGGACGAAGGCGCTCGGCGCGTACTCGGCCGTGCTCGCCGTCGGGGCGGCCGCGGGGCAGGTGCTCGGTGGGGTCCTCGTCAGCGCCGATCTGTTCGGCACCGGCTGGCGTCCGGTGTTCCTGGTGAACGTTCCGGTCGGCGTGGTGCTGCTGGTCATGGCGCGGCGGGTGCTGCCGCGTGACGCTGCCAGGAAGCCGGGGGAGGGGCGACGGGAGCGTGGGCTCGACCTGCCGGGGCTCGTGCTGCTCGGCGGGGCCGTGTCGTTGCTCACCGTGCCGCTCGTGCTCGGCCAGCAGGAGGGCTGGCCGCTGTGGTCCTGGCTCTCGATGGGTTCGGCCGTGGTGCTCTTCGTGCTCTTCTGCGCGTACGAGTCCCGGCTCGCCCGCGGCGGCGGGGCGCCGCTGATCGCGCCGCGGGTCCTGCGCATCCCCGGCATGGGCCTCGCGGTCTTCCGGATCACCGCGGTGATGGCGGTCAACGCGGGCTTCCTGTTCGTGCTCACGCTGCACTTCCAGGGCGGCCTCGGCTACAGCGCGCTGCGCGCGGGCCTGACGTTCGCGCCGACCGCGGTGGTCTTCGGCGCGGTCGGCCTGACCTGGCGCCGCTGGCCTGCGGTGGCCCAACGGGCACTGATTCCCGGCGGTTTCGCGCTCACCGCGGTGTCGGCGGTGGCGGTGGGGTTGCTGCTGCGGGACGGCGGGGAGGGCGGACTGTGGCTGTATGCGGCCTTCGTGGGCATCGGCGCCGGTCTCTCCCTCGGGTTCAGCCCGACGCTCACCCGGGCGCTCTCCACGGTGCGGCCCGAGGACGCGGCGGACGCCAGCGGACTGCTCTCGACGGTCGCTCAGCTCGGCCAGCTGATCGGTGTCGCGTGTTACGGCGCACTTTTCCTCAACCGGCTTGAGTCACAAGGGGCTCCGGGGGCGTATTCATCCGCGGACGCGCTCCTGGTGTGTGCGTACGCACTGGCAGGGGCGGCCGCACTGGGCGCCGTGTCCGGACTGGTACGACTGCGTCGCTGACCGGGTCGCTCAGGCCGTGGCAGAATCGGACAGCCGGAAGGGGACCGCACCAGACCACCGATTGTGACCCGACGGGAGGGAGAGCGATGCCTGCGAGCATCCTCGATGGGGCCGACCGCCCCGTCGCAGCGGCCGCGCCGTGTCGCGCTGCCGCTCCCTTCGCGGCGATCACCCTCCTGACCTGTCCGTCCTGCGGTTCGTCCCATGTCGCCCAAGTGCTCGGCGACAACGGCGGTGTCTCGTACGTGTGCACGGCCTGCGGCCGCAGCTGGAGCTGATTGATGGGTGCACACAGGCGGAAGTGCGACTGGTGCGGCAGTGGTACGCCGATCGTCCGCGACATGGAACCGGTCAACCCGGACTATCAGTACTGGTGCGAGGAGTGCGCGCGGGCGCTGATCATAAAGGGCGACCCCATCGAGACGTACCGCGAGCTCGAAGGGGAGCCGATCTATGGCCGGCTGCTCGACGAACACTGCACGCTCAAGCGCTTCTATTCCTTCGCCACGGCCTGATCCACCGGCGGGTCCGACGTCCGATTCCGTCCGGCTCCTTGCAGCAGGAACGCGAAAGCGGTCCCTACGTAGAGGGCGGACAACGTCATCTCGCCATAGTTCTGGCCGAGTTCAAGCCGTCCCACGCCGTGCGGAACCCACCACAGGGCGTACGAACAGAAGACGAGGACCACTGCGCCGGTGGCCGCCCACCGGGCCCGGCCGCCCCGGCGCGGCGCGTCCGTCCACACGAGCAGTGCCATCGGCACGCACCACACCCAGTGGTGCGACCACGACACCGGGCTGACCAGGAGCGCCGTCGCCGCGCAGGACACCGCCGCACGGGCGCGCTCCCCGCGCAGCGCGGCGTGCACCGAGACCGTGAGGCCGAGCGCGCCGACCGCCGCCGCGGCCACCGCCCACCAGATGCCGGGCTCATCGGTGTGCAGGAGCCGCGCCAGGACCCCGCGCAGTGACTGGTTCGCGGTGTCCTCGGCGAGCCCGACCCGGCCCGCCTCGAAGACCATGCGGGTCCAGAAGCGCCGGGAGTCGTAGGGCAGGACGGCGGCCGCGAGCAGCGTCGCGCCGGCGAACGAGACGGCCGCCACGCACGCGTGCCGCGTCGGCGGGCGCCAAGGCCCGCGCCGTACGGCCTCGGCGGCGCCGGTGAGCAGCAGGAACACCGCGAAGAGCGCGGGCGTGAGCTTGATCGCCGCCGCGATGCCGATGCCCAGGCCGGCCCAGCGGTGGCCGGGCCGCCGTGACAGGTCCCACAGGACCAGGACGGCGAGCAGCAGATTGATCTGGCCGTACCGCAGCGTCGTCCACACCGGCTCGGCCCAGACCGCGAGGGCCGACACCCACAGGGCGGTCTCCACGCGCGCGTGGCCGACGCCTCCGGCGGTCGGTACGGGCCCGACGAGTCGCAGTGCGAGGTGCGTGAAGGCCACCAGGAGGAGCAGGTTCCCCAGCGTCGCCAGCGTGCGCATGTCCGCCGTGTCCAGGAGCGTCAGCGGCGTGAACAGCAGGGCGGCGAACGGCGGGTAGGTGGTGGGCAGATGGGCCTCGGTGGTGCGCAGCGCATAGAGGTCGCCGCCCGCGCGCACGGTCTCGCCCTCGGCGCGGTAGACCATCAAGTCGATCATCGAGACATCCGCGGCGCGCTGCGCGAGCCAGAAGGCCGTGAAGGAGAGCAGGCACGCCCCGGCGGCGAGGGGTACGCGGCGGCGGGCGCCGACAAGCGCGATCACGGTCACGAAGGCTGACAGTACCGGCCGTATCCGTACAGACCGGAAACGATTTGGTGGAGCACGGGGAGGAGCGTGTAATGTTGGCGAAGCCGCCGGGGGAACCGGGCGGACAGGCAAGGGGCTATAGCTCAGTTGGTAGAGCGCCTGCATGGCATGCAGGAGGTCAGGAGTTCAATTCTCCTTAGCTCCACAGAAGATGAGAGCGGGCCACCCGGATCGGGTGGCCCGCTTTCGTGTGTCTCCTAGTCGGTCCGTCGGCGGGTCATGACCGTCCGCTGCCGAGCGCCCTGCGGCCCCGGCCACGGCCCGGCGGGAGCGCGAGCGGCAGCGCCGTGCGCGGCGAGGGCGCGGACGGGTCCTCCTCGATGCGCAGCGCGAGCGCGGGGCAGCGGCGTACGGCACGTGTGGCACGCGCTTCGGAGTACCGCGGTACGGACGCCTCCGCGACGCCGGGGAAGCCGTCGGGGCCCAGCTGGATCAGCTCGGGGATGATGTCCGCGCACAGCCCGTGGCCCTGGCAGAGCGTCCAGTCGACGGCGAGCCTGCGGCCACTGGGGGCCTCGGCCTGCGAGACCTCCTGCTGGAGCGGCAGGACGCCCTCCACGGGGCGGCCGCAGCCGCCGCCCAGGACATGCGCGGCGAGGTCGTCCGTGAACGCCGTGATCGTGGACTCGATGAAGGCCGCCGTGCCGTCGGGGTGCTTGCAGGCGCCGCGCCGCTTCACGGCCCGTGTCACCTCGCGCAGCGCCTCCAGGGCGGTGGGGCCACCGCCGTCCAGGACGTCCGCGAGGCCGCGGGCCGCCGCCGGAAGGCCCAGATAGCAGGGGCCGCACTGCCCCGCGCTCTCGGAGGCCAGCCAGTTCGCCACGTGCAGTGCCTCCCCCAGCGGGCAGGTGCCGGGGCCGATCGGCAGGATCGCGCCCGCGCCGAGCGCGCCGCCGCAGGCCTCCAGGGAGGCGCGTGAGACGACCGCGTCATGAGCGGTGATCGCGTCGAGCCACTTGCCGTGATAGCCGCCCGTCAGGACGCCCTGGGGGAGCGGCGGCGCACCGGCCAGCTGCAGGACGTACCGCAGGGGCACTCCGGTGGGGACCTCGACCACCATGGGCCGTGCGACGGCTCCGGAGACGGTGAGCAGCACCGTGCCGGGCTCCTCCCGCAGGCCGGTGCGGCAGTAGCGGTCGGCGCCGATCCGGGCGGCGACCGCGAGCTGGGCGAAGGTCTCCGCGTTGGACAGCAGCGTGGGTGCTCCGCCCACTCCGGAGTCGGAGGTACGCACCTTGCGCCCCGGCGGCATCGGGGGGCCGCCGTCCGCCGAGCGCACCAGGGCCGACGACTCGCCGGTCACCATGCGCACCGGATTGCGCTGCACGCGCGCGCGGATGCTCGATCCGCGCCGGTTGGTCAGGCCGCGCTCGGCGAGCGCCGCGAGCATCGAGGACTCGGTGGAGTCCCGGGTCACGCCCACCACGAGGGTGCGGGCCCCCAGGGCCTCGGCGGCAAGGAGTGCGCCGTCGAGGATGAGGTGCGGTGCGCGGTTGATCAGGACGGTGTCCTTGCGGCAGGCGGGTTCGTCCTCGCTGCCGTTGACGACGACCACGGGGCGCACGCCCCGACGTATCGCCGCGTCGGCGACCGCGCGCAGCTTCTTGGCGAAGGGGAAGCCCGCACCGCCCCTGCCGCGCAGCGAGATGGCCTCGGAGAGGCCGGCGAGGGACTCGCCCGCCATGGGTTCGAGCGGGCCGTGCACCTTCAGGTGCATCGCCAGGTCCAGGCGCTCGACCAGGTCGAAGCCCGAGGTCAGGAGCGGAAGCCCGACGACGCGGACTTCGGGGACGTCGGGCAGCGACGCGTTCACTTGTTGCCTCCGGTGGCGGCGTTCCAGGGCTCGCCCGAGCTCGGCGCCTGGAAGGTGTTGGGCAGCGGTTCGGTGGCGGGGCCGCTGTCGTACGGGGCTTGGTACGGCGCCTCGTACGGAGGGTTGTGGGCCGCGTCGTACGGGGGGTCGTACGGCGGCGGGTCGTACGCGGTGTCGTGGGAGCGGTAGGAGGTGTCCTCGAAGCCGTACGCCGTGGAGTGGGTGTCGTACGGCGGGTCGTACGGGATGTGCGGGGCCTCGGCCGGGGGAGGCGGGGACGGGGCCGGCCAGCGGGGCGGCGGGGGGTCGGTGCTTGGCACGACCTCCGTGGGCTGGTTGGTGGAGGCGAGGACGCGGTAGGCCGCGGCGATGCCGACCACCGGGGGCGGGTCGGAGGCGGCTTCGGGGGCGCGGCCAGGAGCGGCGGCCGTGCCGGGGAGCGGGGACTCGGCGGTGTCCCGGCGGACGGGCTCCCGGTTGCGGGCCCTGCCCTCCGGTTCGAGCAGGGCCAGGATCCGGGCGGCCGCCTTCCGCTTGATCGGGAGCGGGGCGGCGCGCAACGCGACCGCACCCGCGACGGCGACCAGGCAGAGGCAGTACAGGGCAATCACCCACGGCTTGGGCGCGCGTCCCGCGTACAGGCCGTGGATCAGGGCCGAACACCAGGCGGGGTAGGCGAGCATGTGCAGCGCGCGCCAGCGCGACGCGACCTGGACCGGGGACGCGAAGGCGCTGCGCAGGGCCCCGGTGACGCCGGTGACCACCATGAGGAGCCCGGCGAGCGAGCCGAGGCCGATGAGCCCGTCGCTGCCGGAGAAGCCGAGCCCGAAGGGGATCAGGGCCCCGACCGGCGACACGTGGTCGAGCGCGAGTTTGACGCTGACGTGCAGCAGAAGGAAACCGATGGACGCGACGGCTGTGGCCCGGTGCACGGCCTGGGCGAGCAGTCGCTGACGTGAGTGCAGGAAGAGCCGGTCCGAAGCGACCAGGCCCCAGACGACGGCGGCGGTCAGGGAGACCAGGGACAGGACGCCGGTGGTGAAGTCGAGGGCGGCGCGGAAGGCGTCGCTCCCGAGGACGACGAGCAGGGGTATCAGCAGCAGCGCGGCTGTCGTCAGGACTCCGCGCGTGGTTCTGCTCGGTTCGGGGAAGGCTGCGAACGAACGGCTCTGGCGGTTGGTGCGGTTGGTGCGGCTCTTGCGATGCGGATTCAGAGGGTTCATGGGGGCGACTCCGAAATGGCTCGATCGCCGCATGCTAAGTGGCCGCATACCAGTGAGTACGAGGTTTGAGTTATTGCGTTGTTATCTAAACGCGATGCGATCTTGGTGTTGCCCCGATAGCGGTCGGTACGCGGAGTAACCCTTGGCCAAAGGTTGGGTTCCGAGCCTCCGGTGGAGCGCGGAGCGGCACGGGGCGGCGCGGTGGAACCTCGTCGCGGGCCGCGCGGGCGCTGCGGTACCCTGACGCCATGCGTGCCGTACGCCTTCTGCTTAGCGGGCCGCGCTGATCAGTCCCGACCGCCGGAAAATCGCGGTCGGCATCGGCGCGGCGTCCCCTCCTGTGTGAGGGGATTTTTCATTTGGCCGGGACGGTCATTTCCGCAGGCAGAGACGATCGATGGAGCTTTGAGGATCATGAGCGAGACGAATTCTGCTGCCGCCTCCGAGGTGGCCGCACCGCACCGCTACACGGCCGCCCTGGCCGCCGACATCGAGGCACGCTGGCAGGACTTCTGGGACGCGAACGGCACGTACGAGGCGCCCAACCCGAGCGGTGACCTGGCCGCGGACGGGGATGCGCAGGCCGCGCTGGTCGACAGGCCCAAGCAGTTCATCATGGACATGTTCCCGTACCCCTCCGGCGCGGGCCTGCACGTCGGCCACCCGCTGGGGTACATCGCCACGGACGTCTACGCGCGCTTCCAGCGCATGACGGGCCACAACGTCCTGCACACCCTGGGCTTCGACGCCTTCGGTCTGCCCGCCGAGCAGTACGCCGTGCAGACGGGCACGCACCCCCGGGTCTCCACCGAGGCCAACATCGAGAACATGAAGTCGCAGCTGCGCGGTCTGGGCCTGGGCCACGACAAGCGCCGCTCCTTCGCGACGATCGACCCGGACTACTACAAGTGGACCCAGTGGATCTTCGTCCAGATCTTCAACTCCTGGTACGACGAGGACGCGCAGAAGGCGCGTCCGATCGCCGCCTTGGTCGCCCAGTTCGAGAGCGGTGAGCGTGCCGTACCGAACTCCACGCGCGCGTGGCACCAGCTGACCACCCAGGAGCGCGCCGACCTGCTGAGCGAGTACCGCCTGGCGTACGCCTCCGACGCCCCCGTCAACTGGTGTCCCGGCCTGGGCACCGTCCTGGCGAACGAGGAGGTCACGGCCGACGGCCGCTCCGAGCGCGGCAACTTCCCCGTCTTCAAGGCCAAGCTGCGCCAGTGGAACATGCGCATCACGGCGTACGCGGACCGCCTGCTGGACGACCTGGACGGCCTGGACTGGCCCGAGGCCATCAAGCTGCAGCAGCGCAACTGGATCGGCCGCTCCGAAGGCGCCCGCGTCGACTTCCCGGTCGGCTCCGGCGACGAGGCCATCACCGTCTTCACCACCCGCCAGGACACCCTGTTCGGCGCGACCTACATGGTCCTGGCGCCCGAGCACGAGCTGGTCGACAAGATGACCCCGGCCGCCTGGCCCGAGGGCACCCACGACGTGTGGACCGGCGGGCACGCGACGCCGGCCGAGGCCGTCGCCAAGTACCGCGCGTTCGCCGCCTCCAAGTCCGACGTGGAGCGCCAGGCCGACGCCAAGGAGAAGACCGGTGTCTTCACCGGCGTCTACGCCACCAACCCGGTCAGCGGCGAGCAGGTCCCGGTCTTCATCGCCGACTACGTACTGATGGGCTACGGCACCGGCGCGATCATGGCCGTCCCGGCGCACGACAGCCGTGACTTCGCCTTCGCGCGCGCCTTCGAGCTGCCCATGCGGTGCGTGGTCGAGCCCTCCGACGACCGCGGGACCGACGCCTCCACATGGGACGACGCGTTCGGTTCGTACGACGCGAAGCTGGTCAACTCCTCCGGGGAGGGCATCTCCCTGGACGGCCTGGGCGTCGTCGACGCCAAGGCGCGCATCACGGAGTGGATGGCCCGCAAGGGCATCGGCGAGGGCACCGTCAACTTCCGCCTGCGCGACTGGCTGTTCAGCCGCCAGCGCTACTGGGGCGAGCCCTTCCCGATCGTCTACGACGAGGACGGCATCGCCCACTCGCTGCCCGAGTCGATGCTGCCCCTGGAGCTGCCGGAGGTCGACGACTACTCCCCGCGGACCTTCGACGCGGACGACGCGGACACCTCTCCGGAGACGCCGCTGTCGCGCAACGAGGACTGGGTCAACGTCACCCTGGACCTGGGCGACGGCCCCAAGAAGTACCGCCGCGAGACCAACACCATGCCCAACTGGGCCGGTTCCTGCTGGTACGAGCTGCGCTACCTGGACCCGCACAACGACCAGAAGCTGGTCGACCCGGCCGTCGAGCAGTACTGGATGGGTCCGCGAGAGGGTCAGCCGACGGGCGGCGTCGACCTGTACGTGGGCGGCGCCGAGCACGCGGTGCTGCACCTGCTGTACGCCCGCTTCTGGTCGAAGATGCTGTTCGACCTGGGGCACATCTCGTCCGCCGAGCCGTTCCACAAGCTGTTCAACCAGGGCATGATCCAGGCCTACGTGTACCGCGACAGCCGTGGCTTCCCGGTCCAGGCCACCGAGGTCGAGGAGCGCGACGGCCAGTACTTCTTCGAGGGCGAACCGGTCAAGCGCGAGCTGGGCAAGATGGGCAAGTCCCTGAAGAACGCGGTCACTCCGGACGAGATCTGCGAGGAGTACGGCGCGGACACCCTGCGTCTGTACGAGATGGCGATGGGCCCGCTGGACGTCTCGCGCCCGTGGGACACGCGCGCGGTCGTCGGCCAGTACCGCCTGCTGCAGCGCATGTGGCGTCTGATCGTCGACGAGTCGACCGGTGAGGTCACGGTCGCGGACGTCGCGGAGTCCGATGTCGCCGAGGGTACGCTGCGTGCCCTGCACAAGGCGATCGACGGCGTGCGCCAGGACCTGGACGGCATGCGGTTCAACACCGCCATCGCCAAGATCACCGAGCTGAACAACTACCTGACCAAGGAGGGCGGCACGCTGCCGCGCTCGGTCGCCGAGCGCCTGGTGCTGCTGATCGCTCCGCTGGCCCCGCACGTCGGCGAGGAGCTGTGGCGCAAGCTGGGTCACGGCGACTCGGTCGTCCACCAGGACTTCCCCGTGGCCGACCCGGCGTACGTCGTGGACGAGACCGTGACCTGCGTCGTGCAGATCAAGGGCAAGGTCAGGGCGCGCCTGGAGGTCTCCCCGTCGATCTCGGACGAGGAGCTGGAGAAGGTGGCCCTGGGTGACGAGAGGGTGCTGGCCGCGCTGGACGGCGCCGGGATCCGCAAGGTCATCGTGCGGGCGCCGAAGCTGGTGAACATCGTCCCGGCCTGAGCCGCGGGAGAGTCGCGCGAGGGGGCATGAGGGTAGTCCCCTACGGGCAGGTTGGGGGTTCCGCTGGAACCCTCCGCCTGCCCTTTGCGTTTACCGTTGAAGAGTCGGTGCGGAACCCGCCGCAGGACCTGAGGGGAGCGTCATGGAAGCCGTGGGCGTGATCGTGGCGCTGCTCGTGTTGCTGTTCGTGATCTTTGGTGCGTACATGACGGTGAAGGCGATCGGTGCCGCCAAGCGCGGCGTGGACCGCACGATCTCGCAGGCGCGCCGGTCGGTCGAGGACACGACGCTGCGCGCGAGGAGCTTCGCGCAGGTGGGCACGGCCGCCGAACTGGCCCAGCTGCGGATCAGGTTGCGTACGTCGATGCGGGCCACGCAGGACGCCCTGCAGGCGGGCGTGGCCGAGGACGCCTCCCTGAAGGAGTCCCTGGGACTCTTCGAGCGGCTCAGCGCGCACGGCCACGAGCTGGATGACGAGCTGCGGCGCCTCGAGCGGGACCCGGACAAGGCGGCCCTCGCCCAGCGGCTCCCCGCGCTGCGGGAGCGCACGGAGCAGATCACCAAGTCGGCGGACTCGCTGCGGTGGTCCGCGCGTGACCGCGCCCACCGGTTCGCGGACGACGACCTGGACTCGCTGAGCACGCAGATCGACCTGGAGGCGGGCGCGCTGCGGCACTGGACGAAGGAGCCGGCGCCCACGCAGACACCCGCCGCGTGGCCCGAGCCCGAACCGGCGGCGGACGCGGGCAAGGGCGCGGAACAGACGTGGACAGAGCCGTCCGAGCAGCCGGAGCGGCCGAAGCCGTCCGCATCGGCGGACGAGCCGGAGCGGCCCGCCATCACGCCGCCGACGCCGCGGCCCTCGTACCCCTGGGAGAAGCAGGCCAGGCCCGAGAGCACGACGTGAGCGGGCGGGTGACCTGGCACGGCCGGGATCACGGCTGGCAGACTGGCCCGCAAGGGGTCGGGCTGCCGTCGTCGGGCCCAGGCAGGTAATCTCCACCGCATGTCCCGTCATGTCGCGATCGTCACGGATTCAACGGCCTATCTGCCGCAGCGGACGATGGAGCGGCACGGCATCACGTCGGTACCCCTGACCGTGGTCCTCGGTGACCAGGCGCTCGAAGAGGGCACGGAGATCTCCGCCCGCTCCCTGGCCCTGGCGCTGCAGAAGCGGCGCTCTGTGACCACCTCGCGGCCGAGCCCGGAACTCTTCGCGGAGACCTATCGCAAGGTCGCGGAGTCGGGCGCGACGGCCATCGTCTCGCTGCATCTGTCCGCCGAGTTCTCGGGCACGTACGACGCAGCCGTCCTCGCGGCGAAGGACGCGCCGGTGCCGGTGCGGGTGGTGGACACCGGAATGGTCGCGATGGCCCTCGGCTTCTGCGCGCTCGCGGCGGCGGAGGCCGCCGAGTCCGGTGGCTCGGTGGACGAGGCGGTGACCGCGGCGGAGAAGCGGGCCGCGAACACGTCCGCGTACTTCTACGTCGACACGCTGGACTATCTGCGCCGGGGTGGCCGCATCGGCGCGGCGCAGGCGCTGTTGGGCTCGGCGCTGGCGGTGAAGCCGCTGCTCCAGCTGGACGGCGGGCGGATCGAGATGCTGGAGAAGGTGCGGACGGCGTCCAAGGCGATCGCGAGGCTCGAGGAGATCGTGATCGAGCGAGCCGGGACCCACCGCGTCGACATCGCGGTGCATCACCTGGCGGCGCCGGAACGCGCATCGGCCCTGGCGGACCGGCTCAGGGACAGGGTGCCGGGCCTTGCGGAGCTGCATGTCAGCGAGGTCGGTGCGGTGATCGGGGCGCATACGGGGCCGGGGTTGTTGGGGGCTGTGGTTTCGCCCTGGTGAGGGGTGTGTGGGTGCGCCGGTGTACCGGTGCGTCGGCGCGTCGGTGCGCGCGCGGGGCTTGTGGGTGACGGAGTTATCCACAACCGCTGGGTAATCCACGGGAATTGAGCAAGATCAACATTGTTCTGCCGGGGTCTCTAGCGTCGTCGGCATGGAACTTCGATCACTTTCACGGACCCCTGCCGCGACGAGTGGACCTGGGCGAGGCCCCGGGTCCGACGGCCGCGCTCCAGGCACTCGCTCGGGCACTCGCGCTTCTGCTGGCGGCGCTTCTGCCGACGGCGCTCCAGGCAGCGTTGCTTCTGGCGGTCGCGAGCGATACGGCCATGCCCGCAGGCGGGCGCTCCGGCGCGGACACGCTTCGGCGGAGGCGCGGGCCAGGGCACAGGCGTTGCGGCAGCGCGCGGAGACGCTGTTCGCCGAGCCTGAACGGGCGGGTGGCGAGAGCGGGTTGAGGTCGGGAGCGCCGCCGCCGGGTGCCCTGGGGCACTCTCGGCCGGTGACGCAGCCGCAGGGGGTGCGGCAGGCGGAGGTCGTGGGGAAGCCGGAGGCCGTGGGGCGAGCGCAAGCTGTGCTGCAGGCGCTGTGGCAAGAGGAGCAGCAGAACGCGCAGCTACCTCGGTCGGACTCGCAACAGTCGGAGGCCGTGGGGCAATTGGGGGCTGCGCGGCAGCGGGCCGGGCTGGGACCGCAGCCGCAGGCCGTGCGGCAATCGCGGGTTGTACGGCAGTTCGAGGTGGGGGCGGGGCCGGGACCGCGGTCGGTGTCGGAGGCGGGGGCCGTTCCAGTCCCGCAGCCGCAGCCGCAGCCGCAGCCGCAGCCGCAGCCGCAGCCGCAGCCGGATCCGAAGGCCGGGCTGGGGCCTCAGGCCGTGTTGCAGCCTCGGGCCCAGTCGCATCCCCGGCCCCAAGCGCAGGCTTGGCCCCGAGCCCAGGCTCAGCCTCAGACCCGAACCCAGGCTCATCCTCAGACCCGAGCCCAGGCTCATCCTCAGACCCGAGCCCAGGCTCATCCTCAGACCCGAGCCCAGGCTCATCCTCAGACCCGAACCCAAGCTCAGCCTCAGACCCGGACCCAAGCTCGGCCTCAAGCCCTGGCACAGGCCCAGCCCCAGATCCGAGCCCAGCATCAGCCTCAGACCTCAGCGCAGCCCCAGCCCCTGCCTCAAGCCCAGTCCCAGCAGTCGGGGTCGTCCGCAGGTGGGGCTGGCGGAGCGGACGGAGGTGCGTTGGGGGCGCCCCTGCGGGGGCGGGTGGGGCTTGCTGTGCGGGAGCGGTTGCCGTTGTGGCTGCAGTTGCGGTGTGGTCTTGAGCGACGGAGCCTGGTCGCGCTCACGGTGGTTCTCGTCCTTGCCGCGGTGTTCGCCGCCCAGCACTTCTGGGCGGGGCGGACGCAGCCGGTGCGGGCTCCGGACGTGGTCGGGGCGGCGCGCGATCGGGGCGCGGAGCCGTCTCCGTCCCCCGGAGCCCCGCCTCCTTCGGAGGGTGGCGGCCGGCCGGCGGTCGGCGCGAGCGGTGCGCCAGGTGCCGGCGGCGGTGGGGTCGTCGTGGACGTCAGTGGGAAGGTCCGCAGCCCCGGAATCCTGCGGCTGCCCGCGGGCTCCCGGGTCGCCGATGCCCTGAAGGCCGCGGGCGGGGTTCGCCCCGGCGCGGACACGGACGGCCTCAACCGTGCCCGCCTGCTCATCGACGGCGAACAGGTGGTGGTCGGCGCACCGGCGGCTGCATCCGCTCCATCGGCTCCGGCGACGCCTGGCGCCGGGGCAGCCGCCGGGCCGACGGGAGCGAGTCCTGCCGCCCCGGTCGGCCTCAACACGGCCACTGCCGAGCAGCTCGACGAACTGCCGGGTGTGGGCCCCGTGCTGGCCCAGCACATCATCGACTACCGCACGGAACACGGCGGCTTCCGCTCGGTGGATGAGCTGCGCGAGGTCAATGGAATCGGCGACAGGCGCTATGCAGACCTGCAGAATCTGGTGCGGCCATGAGGTCGCGGAGGCAGGCGGCAGTGGTGTCCGGAGCCTCAACGGACCCACCCGACCCCGCCGTTCGCGCCCCGTCCGGGCGTCGGCTCGGGGACGCCCACCCCCGCCAGGAAGGCCCACTGGACCTGCGCCTTGTGCCACCCGCCCTCGCGGCCTGGGGGACGGCGGCCCTGGCGGTGGATGCCCCGCCCCGGTGGGTGATCGCAGCCGTGATCGTTTGTGTGGCGGTGGCCGCTGCCCTGTTGGTGATGTGGACGGTGCGGGCGCACCCGGTACGGACAGTGCGGACGCACCCGGTACGGACAGTGCGGGCTGACGCTGCTGGTGGAGCGCGGCAGGATGCTCCTGAGCCCGCTCAGGCCGCTGGGTGGCGGCAGCCCTGGCGCCGGGTCTCGGTGGCGGCCGTTCTCCTCTGCGCCGCGGCGGGCGCAGGCTCCGCGGCGCTGCACGGGGCCGACCTGCACCGGGGGCCGGTCCCTGCCCTGGCTCGTCACTATGCCGAAGCGGAGATCGAGTTGGAGGTCACCTCCGACCCCCGGCTCACCCGGCCCCGCGTCACGGGAGCCCATGCCGTGCCACCCTCCGTCATGCTGGACGCGGAGATCGTCCGGGTCACGCCGGCGGACGGCAGGACCTCCGTGACCCGCGCCCCGGTCCTGGTCTTCGCCGGGGAGGAGGGGGAGGGGGAGTCGGAGAGGGCGGGCAACGGGCGCGGACGTGAGGGCGGGGCAGGCGGCGAGGATTCCGCAGGACCCTGGTCCAGGGCGCGCTGGCTCGCGATCCTGCCCTCGACCAGGCTTCGCGTCCGGGCAGCCCTCGCGCCTCCCTTGCCGGAGGGCGACCGTGTAGCGGCGGTGCTCCGAGTGGAAGGAGGGCAGACGCCGCGGGTGATCGAGGCGCCGTCGGGGCCGCAGCGCCTGGCGGGGCGGTTGCGGGGCGGGTTGCGGGAGGCCACGGACGGGTTGCCGCCCGATGCCAGGGCCTTGTTGCCCGGCCTCGTGGTCGGGGACACCTCCCGCGTGCCGCCCGAGCTGGAGGAGGCGTTCAGGGCGACCGATCTGACGCACCTCCTCGCCGTCAGCGGTGCCAATCTCACCATCGTCCTCGCCCTGCTCATCGGCCCGCCCGGCCTTGCTCAGCGTGCCGAACGGCGCGGTCTCGCGCCACGGTTGGGGATTCCGCTGCGGGCGACCGCGCTGATCGGCGGCGCTCTCACCCTCGGCTTCGTCATCGTCTGCCGACCGGACCCGAGTGTGCTGCGGGCCGCGGCCTGCGGGCTGATCGCGCTGCTCGCCATCGGCACCGGACGGCGCCGTTCGCTGATCCCGGCCCTGGCCGCCGCCGTCCTGCTGCTCGTCCTGTACGACCCGTGGCTGGCCCACAGCCCCGGCTTTCTGCTCTCTGTGCTCGCCACCGGCGCCCTTCTGACCCTCGCGCCCAGATGGAGCGCCGCCCTTCAAGGACGCCGGGTTCCCCCGCGCCTGGCCGAGGCGCTGGCCGCCGCGGCTGCCGCGCAGGCGGTGTGCGCGCCCGTCGTCGCCGTCATCGCGGCGCGGGTGAGCCTGGTGGCGGTGCCCTGCAACCTCCTCGCGGAGGTGGCCGTCGCGCCCGCCACGGTCCTGGGCTTCGCCACGCTCGCGACGGCGCCGTTGGTGATGCCGGTCGCCAAGTTCCTTGCCTGGTGTGCGAGCTGGCCCACTTCATGGATCGCGGACATCGCCCGTACGGGTGCGGCGCTGCCCGGCAGTGGCGTCGACTGGCCCGGCGGCTGGCGTGGCGGTCTGCTGCTCGCCCTCGCCACGGTCGGCGTGGTGCTGGTCGGCCGCAGGCTCGTCAGGCATCCCTGGCTCAGCGCGGCCTGTGCTCTGCTGCTCCTCCTGACGATCGTGCAACCCCCGCCCCTCACCAGGGTGATCGCGGGCTGGCCGCCGCCGGGCTGGCGGTTCGCGATGTGTGATGTGGGCCAGGGAGATGCCACCGTGCTCGCCGCGGGTGACGGGGCGGGAGTGGTCGTCGACGCGGGGCCCGACCCGGTGCTCGTGGACCGCTGTCTGCGTTCGCTCGGCGTGACCCGTGTACCGCTCGTGCTGCTGACCCACTTCCACGCCGATCATGTGGCGGGGCTGCCGGGTGTGCTGCGGGGGCGTTCGGTCGGGGCGATCCAGACGACGGGGTATCAAGAGCCTTCCGTGCAGGCGCGGTTCGTACGTGAACAGGCGGCCGTCCGCCGGATTCCGGTGAGCCAGGCCGTGGCGGGGGAGCGGCGCCGTGCGGGTGGTGGCGTCCTCGACTGGCAGGTGCTGTGGCCGACGGCGGAGGGCTCGGGCCGGATGCCGACCCCCGATGGTCCGAACGACGCCAGCGTCACCCTGCTCGCACGCGCCCGGGGAGTGACCCTGCTCCTGCTCGGCGATCTCGAACCGCCCGCCCAGCGCGCCCTGTTGCGCACGCCGGCCGTGGCGGCGCTGCCACCCGTGGACGTCCTCAAGGTCGCCCATCACGGATCGGCCTATCAGGACCCCGGGCTCCTGCGGCGGACCGCGCCGCGCCTCGCCCTCATCAGTGCGGGAAGAGACAACTCGTACGGACACCCGGCACCCCGTACGGTCGCGGCGCTGCGGGCCGGGGGAGCTGAGGTGTTCCGGACGGACACGGACGGCTCGATCGCGGTCATCGGACCGACCGGCGGACCGCCCGGCGGACCGACCGGCGGACCGCCCGGCGGACCGCCCGGCGGACCGCCCGGCGGACCGCCCGGCGGACCGACCGGCGGATCGGCGGGCGGTTTGGCGGACGGGGCGGCTCCGGTCCTGGAGGTGGCTACGCGGCCGCCCTAGCGGGCGGTGTTCGTCCAGCCCTGTCCTGCTGCCCTCTGGTTCCCTCTGCTTCCCTCGCGCCCCGGCGGTGATTAATTCGGGCTACTCGTGACACTTCAAGTGCTAGCGCCGCATTCCAGCGAAGTGGGTTCGTGTTGCATCGAATGCCGCAACGGTGATCGAATGCCTCTTCGGGACAGGAGTTGTCAAGGTGCGCGGGGGTATGTCGCAGATGTTCGGCCGTTGGCTGGGAGACCGTACGAACCGAGCCGGTCGGACGAATCGAGCCGGTGGGGCGGGAAGAGCGGGTGGGGCAGGCCGAGGCGGCCCGGCCGGCAGGGCAGGGCGGGCTGGTCGGGCCGGGGGGCCCTTGTCCGCCGTGGCGGTTCCGCCCAGTGCGGGAGTGCTCAGCTGCCGGGTGCTCGACCCGGTCAATGAGCCCGTGCGGCACGCGGAGTTCGCGGTCAGCGATGCCATGGGGCGCAAGGTCGTCGGTGGGGGCCTTGATCCGTTCGGTTCGTTCGTCGCGACCGTTCCTGCCGGGGACTACCGCCTGGCGGTCTCGGCGGAAGGGTTCACTCCGTACCGGGCGAACGCCACGGTCGGGGAGAGCGCGCACGCCTCGCTCGGTGACGTCATGCTCCAGATCGCCCCGCCCCCGGCGCTGCCGGAGCCCGGCGACTGGGAGATCGACCCCCTGCACTCCTCGGTCGCCTTCACCGCGCGGCACATCGGTCTTGCCCGTATTCACGGCCGGTTCAACAGCTTCGCGGGTGCCATCCGGCTGGGGGAGCGGATGGAGGAGTCCGCGATGCATGTCGTCATCGACGCCGCCTCCATCGACACCGCGGTGCAGATGCGCGACGACCACCTGAGGTCCGGCGACTTCCTCGACGTGGGGCGTTTCCCGACGATGGAGTTCTACAGCGACCGCTTCGTGCACAAGGGCGGCAGCCGCTGGGCGATCACGGGCGGTCTGACGCTGCACGGCGTGACGCGCACGGTCACGCTGGAGACGGAGTATCTCGGGGTGGGCCAGGGCCTTGAGGGTGAGACCCGCGTCGCCTGCCGCGCCTCCACCGAGCTGCACCGCGACGACTTCACGATCAACTGGCAGACGATGCTCGCCCGCGGCATCGCGGCCGTCGGACCCAGCATCACGATCGACCTCGACATCCAGGTCCTGCCCAAGAGCTAAGAGCTAATAGCTGGCATCGGGCCCCACCAGACCCCACCTGGCCCACCGGCCCCCGCCTAGGGAGCCTCGAGCCAGCCCTCGTGCTCTGCCGCCAGGTCGTCCAGCGCCGTGCGGTCGAGGCGTCGTTCGGGGTCCTCGACCACGACCAGCCACTGGGCGTCCTCGGCGTCGTCCTCGCCCGCCAGGGCGTCGCGGACGAGTTGAGGCTGCTCGCGCACGCCGAAACGGTCGGGGAGTTCTTCGGCCACTTCCTCCGCGGCATCGCGGTCGGGCAGCACCAGGACATGTCGTACGTCGGTCACCTGCCCATTCTCCGGTACGCGGCGAGCCGCCCGGGAACCGGCCCGGCCGTACGGGACGGGCTGTCAGTGCCGCGTGGGATGCTTGACCGCGATGGCCAGGAAGACAGATACCGCCGACCCGCTCGCTCCTCTCACGCTCGCCGTGGGCCAGGAGGACCTCCTCCTCGACCGCGCCGTGCAGCAGGTGGTCGCGGCCGCCCGTGCAGCCGACTCGGACACGGACGTGCGCGACCTCACGTCCGACCAGTTGCAGCCCGGCACGCTCGCCGAGCTGACAAGCCCCTCGCTCTTCGCCGAGCGCAAGGTCGTGATCGTCCGCAACGCGCAGGATCTGTCGGCCGACACGATCAAGGACGTGAAGGCGTATCTCGGGTCGCCGGCCGAGGAGATCACCCTCGTCCTGCTGCACGCGGGCGGGGCCAAGGGCAAGGGTCTGCTCGACGCCGCCCGCAAGGCGGGGGCCCGCGAGGTCGCCTGCCCCAAGATGACCAAGGCCGCGGACCGGCTGTCGTTCGTGCGGAGCGAGTTCCGCACCCTGGGCCGTTCGGCCACGCCCGAGGCGTGCCAGGCCCTGGTCGACTCGATCGGCAGCGATCTGCGGGAGCTCGCCTCGGCGGTGTCGCAGCTGGTGGCGGACGTCGAGGGCACGATCGACGAGGCGGTCGTCGGCCGCTATTACACGGGCCGTGCCGAGGCCTCCAGCTTCACCGTGGCCGACCGAGCCGTGGAGGGGCGGGCCGCCGAGGCGCTCGAAGCGTTGCGCTGGTCCCTGTCGACCGGCGTCGCTCCCGTCCTGATCACCAGCGCCCTCGCCCAGGCCGTGCGGGCCATCGGCAAGCTCTCCTCCGCGCGGGGCGGGCGGCCCGCCGACCTCGCCCGTGAGCTGGGCATGCCGCCCTGGAAGATCGACCGGGTCCGGCAGCAGATGCGGGGGTGGTCTCCCGACGGGGTGGCAGTGGCTCTGCGGGCCTGCGCCGAGGCCGACGCGGGCGTCAAGGGCGGGGGCGACGACCCTGAGTACGCCTTGGAGAAGGCCGTCGTCGCCATCGCCCGCGCGGCGAGGTCGCGTCGCTGAGACTGCGCGGACACAACGCCCGCCGGTTCGGTATCTGCGGGCCGTCCCTGGCTGGTCGCGCAGTTCCCCGCGCCCCTGAAGGGGCCCCGCGCCCCTGAAGGGGCCCCGCGTCCCTGAAGAACCGGCCCCGGACACAGCAATGCCCCCGGAGTGGGCCGGGGGCATTGTCGCAGCGTGGCGTACTGCGTGGTCTGTCCGCGATTCGAGGTAGAGGGCTCGAATTACCCTCGCGGGAGGATTGATCAGCGCCCCGGCGAGCCGGGGCAAGGGTTTCAGCCCTGGAGGGTCGCGACCTTCGAAGCAAGCGCCGACTTCTTGTTGGCGGCCTGGTTCTTGTGGATGACACCCTTGGAGACAGCCTTGTCGAGCTGACGCGAAGCCTCACGCGTCGCCTCGATGGCCTTCTGGGAGTCACCAGCGGCAACGGCCTCGCGGGCCTTGCGGATCGCGGTCTTCAGGGAAGACTTGACCGCCTTGTTGCGCTGACGCGCCTTCTCGTTGGTCTTGATCCGCTTGATCTGGGACTTGATGTTCGCCACGAAAGAGCCTTTTCAGGTTCAGGTACTGCAGAGGTACTGCAGATGAGTTTCTTTGACACGTGCCTCAGGGCCATCGGAACCGCGAGGGCCCGAGAGGGTCAGGAGACACAGCTGCCCAGATTACCAGCCGCCCTCCGACCGGCCCAATCCGGGCGGTGCTCCCCGCCCTCATGGGGCCGATCCCCGCTCGGACCGGCCCAGACCGGGTCCAGTGCCCCACCCGTGGGACCATGGAACCTACGTATAGATCCGACCCGAGGCGACAGGCGCCTCAAGAGACAGGACCCTGCGTGCCCGCGACCCCTAAAAATGTGCCCGAGCCGAGCCGTACCGACCCGGCTCTGATCCGTAATTTCTGCATCATCGCGCACATCGACCACGGCAAGTCCACGCTCGCCGACCGCATGCTCCAGCTGACCGGTGTGGTCGAGCAGCGGCAGATGCGTGCTCAGTACCTCGACCGCATGGACATCGAGCGCGAGCGCGGCATCACGATCAAGTCCCAGGCGGTGCGTCTGCCCTGGGCCCCCACGGAGGGCCCCGAGCAGAGCAAGACCCACATCCTCAACATGATCGACACCCCGGGTCACGTGGACTTCACGTACGAGGTGTCCCGCTCTCTCGCGGCCTGTGAGGGCACGGTCCTCCTCGTCGACGCCGCGCAGGGCATCGAGGCGCAGACTCTCGCCAACCTCTACCTGGCGATGGAGAACGACCTCAAGATCGTCCCGGTCCTCAACAAGATCGACCTGCCGGCCGCCCAGCCGGAGAAGTTCTCCGAGGAGCTCGCCAACCTCATCGGCTGCGACCCGGCCGACGTGCTGAAGGTCTCCGCGAAGACCGGCATGGGCGTCGAGGCGCTGCTCGACAAGGTCGTCGCCGAGGTCCCGCCGCCGGTCGGCGTCGCGGACGCGCCCGCCCGCGCGATGATCTTCGACTCGGTGTACGACTCCTACCGGGGCGTCGTGACGTACGTCCGTGTCGTCGACGGTCAGCTCAACAAGCGTGAGCGGATCCGGATGATGTCCACCGGTGCCACGCACGAGCTCCTTGAGATCGGGGTGTCGTCCCCCGAGATGACCCCCGCCGACGGCATCGGCGTCGGCGAGGTGGGCTACATCATCACCGGCGTGAAGGACGTCCGTCAGTCCAAGGTCGGTGACACGATCACCTCCCTGCACAAGGGTGCGACCGAGGCCCTCGGCGGCTACAAGGACCCGAAGCCGATGGTCTTCTCGGGTCTGTATCCGCTGGACGGCTCGGAGTACCCGGACCTGCGCGAGGCCCTCGACAAGCTGCAGCTCAACGACGCCGCGCTGGTCTACGAGCCGGAGACGTCGGCCGCTCTCGGCTTCGGTTTCCGCGTGGGCTTCCTGGGTCTGCTCCACCTCGACGTGATCCGTGAGCGGCTCGAGCGCGAGTTCGGACTCGACCTCATCGCCACCGCTCCGAACGTGGTCTACCGCGTGGACATGGAGGACGGCACCGAGCACACGGTCACGAACCCGAGCGAGTTCCCCGAGGGCAAGATCGACAAGGTCTTCGAGCCCGTCGTACGTGCCACGCTCCTCGCGCCCAGCGAGTTCATCGGCGCGATCATGGAGCTCTGCCAGACCCGCCGCGGCACCCTCCTCGGCATGGACTACCTCTCCGAGGACCGGGTGGAGATCCGCTACACCCTCCCCCTCGCCGAGATCGTCTTCGACTTCTTCGACCAGCTGAAGTCCAAGACCCGTGGTTACGCGTCCCTGGACTACGAGCCCACCGGAGAGCAGGCCGCCGATCTCGTGAAGGTCGACATCCTGCTGCACGGCGACCGGGTCGACGCGTTCTCCGCCGTCACCCACAAGGACGCCGCGTACGCGTACGGCGTGCGGCTCGTGGCCAAGCTGCGGGAGCTCATCCCGCGCCAGGCGTTCGAGATCCCCGTCCAGGCGGCCATCGGCTCCCGGGTCATCTCCCGCGAGACCATCCGTGCCATCCGCAAGGACGTCCTCGCCAAGTGCTACGGCGGTGACATCTCGCGTAAGCGCAAGCTGCTCGAGAAGCAGAAGGAGGGCAAGAAGCGCATGAAGATGGTCGGCTCCGTCGAGGTGCCGCAGGAAGCCTTCATCGCGGTGCTCTCCAGTGACGACAGCGGTCCGGGCAAGGCCAAGAAGTAGCCCACGCCTCAGCCGCCGTCCCGTCCGACACGGGCGTCACACAGGCATCTCAACGGGTCCGTCGCGCTCTTGCGCGGCGGACCCGTTCTTGTATGAAGTGACAGGCAGAAGCCCCTTACGCGCTGGGCTTCAGCGCTCTACTCTGATCACTGCTCGTAGGTTACTCGCAAGTTAAACAAGACCAGCAGCCGCCAGCCAGTCGCCGCCATGTCGCGGGTCCGGAGGATGTCGTGAGCGACACACAGACCTTGATCGAGAACCGTCCGCCGTCCGTGGCGCACCTCTTCCTGGAACGCGTGGCGGCCACGCCCGACGCCGAGGCCTACCGCTATCCCGTGCCAGCGGCCTCGGGCGAGGGGCCCGACGAGTGGAAGTCGCTGAGCTGGGGGCAGGCCGCCGAGCGCGTCTACGCCATCGCCGCGGGCCTCATCGAGCTCGGCCTCGCCCCCGAGGACCGCGTGGCGCTCGCCTCGTCCACGCGCGTCGAGTGGATCCTCGCCGACCTCGGCATCCTCTGCGCGGGCGCGGCCACCACCACGGTGTATCCGCAGACCAACGCCGAGGAGTCCACCTACATCCTGGCCGACTCCGACAGCCGGGTCCTGATCGCCGAGAACGCCGAGCAGCTCGCCAAGGCGCGCGAGAAGCGCGCCGAGCTGCCCGATCTCCGGCATGTCGTGGTGATCGACACCGAGGGCGCGGGCCCCGCGGAGGGCGACCCCGAGGGCTGGGTGCTCACCCTCGCCGACCTGGAGGCACGCGGCGCCGCCCACCTGGAGAAGAACCCGGAGGCGGTCAAGGAGCGCATCGCGGCGATCACCAAGGACCAGCTCGCCACGATCATCTACACCTCCGGCACCACGGGTAAGCCCAAGGGCGTGCGCCTGCCGCAGGACAACTGGTCGTACATGGCCAAGGCCATCGCGTCGACCGGTCTGCTCGGCCCGGACGACGTGCAGTACCTGTGGCTGCCGCTCGCACACGTCTTCGGCAAGGTGCTGACCTCCGGGCAGATCGAGCTCGGGCACGTCACCGCGGTCGACGGCCGCGTCGACAAGATCATCGAGAACCTGCCGGTGGTGCAGCCGACGTACATGGCCGCCGTGCCGCGCATCTTCGAGAAGGTCTACAACGGGGTCGCGGCCAAGGCGCGCGCAGGCGGCGGCGCCAAGTACAAGATCTTCCTGTGGGCGGCCGAGGTCTCCCGCGAGTACGCCAAGGTCAGCCAGGACAACTTCCGCAGGACCGGCTCCGCCTCGGTGCCCTTCGGGCTCGGCGCCAAGCACAAGGTCGCCGACGCGCTCGTCTACTCCAAGCTGCGGGAGGCCTTCGGCGGCCGGCTGCGCGCCGCGGTCTCCGGTTCGGCCGCGCTCGCGCCCGACATCGGCTACTTCTTCGCCGGCGCGGGCATCCACATCCTGGAGGGCTACGGCCTCACCGAGTCCTCGGCCGCGTCCTTCGTCAACCCCGGCGAGGCCTACCGCACCGGCACCGTCGGCAAGCCGCTGCCCGGCACCGAGGTCCGCATCGCCGACGACGGCGAGATCCTGCTGCGCGGCCCCGGCATCATGGAGGGCTACCACGGTCTCGCCGAGAAGACGGCCGAGGTCCTGGAGTCCGACGGGTGGTTCCACACCGGGGACATCGGCGAGCTGTCCGCGGACGGCTATCTGCGGATCACCGACCGCAAGAAGGACCTGATCAAGACCTCCGGCGGCAAGTACATCGCGCCCGCCGAGGTCGAGGGCCAGTTCAAGGCCGTCTGCCCGTACGTCTCCAACATCCTGGTGCACGGCGCCGACCGGAACTTCTGCGCCGCCCTGATCGCGCTCGACGAGCCGTCCATCCTGGCCTGGGCCAAGGACAACGGCATGGAGGGCAAGAGCTACGCCGACGTGGTCGCGGCCCCGGCGACCGTCGAACTCATCGACGGCTATGTGAAGCAGCTCAACGAAGGTCTGCAGCGCTGGCAGACCGTCAAGAAGTTCAAGCTGCTGCCCCGCGACCTGGACATCGAGCACGGCGAACTGACGCCGAGCCTCAAGCTGAAGCGCCCGGTCGTCGAGCGCGAGTACCAGCACCTGATCGACGAGATGTACGCGGGATCGCGCGAGGCCTGAGCCTCTGTCTGTTTGCTTGCTTGTGCGGGCGGGGTGCCTGACGTGTCACGTCAGGCACCCCGCCCGCGCCGCATCTCCTTCACCAGCTCCTCCATGTGCGTCACGTGGTGGCGCAGTTCGAGTACGTCGTTCAGGCTGCTGGCGGCCATGTGCGCCTCGATCGCCGAGAGGCGGGCCGCCAGTTCGTCGAACTGCTGCTGCTCGCGCGCCAGGATCTTCTCCAACTGCTGGTTCTTTCGGTGCAGTTCGAGGAAGACGGTGACCTTGGCGCGCAGCACCCACGGGTCGAACGGCTTGGTGAGATAGTCTGCGGCGCCCGTCGCATAGCCCCGGAAGGCGTAGCCCGCGTCATTGTCGGTGCCCGTCAGGAAGATGATGGGCACGTCTTTGGTCTGGTCGAGCCGCTTGATGTTCGACGCGGTCTCGAAGCCGTCCATCCCCGGCATGCGGACGTCCAGGAGGATCACGGCGAATCGTTGCCGCAAGAGTGCCTTCATCGCCTCCTCGCCGGAACGGGCGCGTACCAGTGGTTCGTTGAGTGACCCCAGGACGGCTTCCAGCGCCATCAGATTGTCCTCCATGTCATCGACAAGGAGGATGCTCGCGCGGTTGTCGGTCATGACCTCGGTGCTCATGGTGACCATGCCTCACTCGGTCGTCGGCGGAACGGCGGGCTCCCCGGGAGCGTCCGCCGGTTCCGCTGCAACGGGTTTCTCTGCTGTGGTGGGCGACTCCGGCTCTGTCCCGCCGTCGCCCTCGGGGGCCAGAAGGGCGCAGGCGACCGAGAGCAGCTGGTCCACGTCCACAGGCTTGGGTACGTAGTCGCTGGCACCCTGCTCGATGGCCTTCTCGCGGTCGCCGGGCATCGCCTTGGCGGTCAGCGCGATGATGGGAAGGCCTGTCCAGCGGGGGGTTCGGCGGATCGCGGTGATGGTTTCGTAGCCGTCCATCTCCGGCATCATGATGTCCATCAGGATCAGGTCGGTATCGGGGTTGCGCTCCAGGGTCTCGATACCTTCGCGGCCGTTCTCCGCGTACAGGACGGGCATGCCGACACGGCTCAGGACGTGGGTGAGCGCGAAGACGTTGCGGATGTCGTCGTCGACGATCAGGACGCGGCGCCCGCGCAGTATGCGGCCGGCCGGACCCTCCCTGTACTCCTCCAGCTTGGTGGGAGTGGGCCAGCTGTCGTTCTGTTCGTGGAAGGTGTGCGGGGTCATGGCGACCCGGTCGTCGTGCGGCTCCGGGGTCGTGAGTGACCTGGTCGCCGCGTACGCGGCGGCGGCGGGGCCGTGTCCGGGGTGCACCACGGGGACGTAGAGCGTGAAGGTGGAGCCCTGGCCCGGGGTGCTCTGTGCGGTGATGCGGCCGCCGAGGAGCCCGGCGATCTCGCGGCTGATGGAGAGGCCGAGGCCGGTGCCGCCGTACTTGCGGTTGGTGGTGCCGTCGGCCTGCTGGAACGCCTCGAAGATGGCGGGCAGCTGGTCGGCCGGGATGCCGATGCCGGTGTCCTTGACGGCGAAACAGAGCCGGTCGCCGCCGTCGTGCAGCCGGTCGCCGGTCTTCTTGACGCGGCTCACGCGCAGCTCGACGCCGCCGCTCGCGGTGAACTTGACCGCGTTCGACAGGAGGTTGCGCAGAATCTGCTGGAGCCGCTGCTCGTCCGAGAACATCTCGCGCGGCACGTCCTCGCCGACCGACACCTCGAAGGCGAGCCCGCGGTCGAGGGTGAGCGGGCGGAACGTCGCGTGGACGTAGTCGAGGACCTTGATCAGGGGGAGCTTCTTGGGGCGTACGTCCATCCGGCCCGCCTCGATCTTCGACAGGTCGAGGATGTCGTTGATGAGCTGGAGGAGGTCGGAGCCCGAGCGGTGGATCGTGGTCGCGAACTGCACTTCCTGGTCGGAGAGATGGCTGTCGGGGTTGTCGGAGAGCAGCCGGGCGAGGATGAGCAGCGAGTTCAGCGGGGTGCGCAGCTCGTGCGACATGTTCGCGAGGAACTCCGACTTGTACTGCGAGGAGGTGGCAAGGAGCGCCGCCTTCTCCTCCAGTTCGGCGTTCGAGCGCTGCAACTCCGCCTGCTGGAGCTGGAGTTCGTCCGAGCGGTCCTGGAGCTGGGTGGCGAGCCGCTGGGACTCGCTGAGCAGTGATTCCGTACGGGAGTTGGCGATGATGGTGTTGATCGCGACGCCGATGGTGCTGACGAACTGGTCGAAGAACGCCAGGTGCACGTCCGAGAAGCGGGAGAACGTGGCCAGCTCGATCACGCCGAGCAGCTTGTCCTCGAAGAGGATGGGGATGATCACCAGGCTGGCCGGTGCGGCGTCCCCGAGCCCCGAAGTGATCTTGATGTAGTCGGGCGGCACCTCGTCGACGAGGATCCGCTTCTTCTCCAGGGCCGCCTGGCGCACCAGGCCGTGCGCGGGCATCGCGCCCGTGTCGACGACCGAGCCCTGCGCGGAGCCGTACCCGGCGATGAAGGCGAGCCCCTTGACCGGGGGAGTCTGCAGCGTCGCGGCGTCCCCTGCCTCCGGGTCGGCCAGGAAGAAGGCGCCGTACTGGGCGTTCACCAGCGGGGTCAGCTCGCGCAGGATGAGGTCGGCGACCTCCATCAGGTCACGGTGGCCCTGCATCAGACCCGCCAGACGGGCGAGGTTCGACTCCAGCCAGTCCTTCGCGCGGGTGGTCTCACGGAGGTTGGAGACCATGACGTTGATGTTGTTCTTGAGCTCGGAGACCTCGCCGCGGGTCTCGACGGTGATGGAGCGGGTCATGTCGCCCTGGGCCACGGCCGATGCGACCTCGGCGATCGCGCGGACCTGCGTGGTGAGGTTCAGGGCGAGTTCGTTCACGTTCGTCGTCAGGCGCTTCCAGGTGCCGTAGACGCCCTCGACCCGTGCCTGGCCGCCCAGTTGACCCTCGGATCCGACCTCGCGGGCCACGCGGGTGACCTCCGAGGAGAAGGAGGACAGCGTGTCCACCATGGTGTTGATGGTGGTCTTCAGCTCCAGGATCTCGCCGCGCGCGTCCACGTCGATCTTCTTGGAGAGGTCGCCCTGGGCCACCGCCGTCGCGACCTGCGCGATGTTGCGGACCTGTCCCGTGAGGTTGTCCGCCATGTAGTTGACGTTGTCGGTCAGGTCCTTCCAGACGCCCGACACCCCGAGCACCTGGGCCCGGCCGCCGAGCCGGCCGTCCGTGCCCACCTCGCGGGCCACGCGGGTCACCTCGTCCGCGAAGGCGCGCAGCTGCTCCACCATCGTGTTGACGGTGTCCTTCAGCTCCAGGATCTCGCCGCGCGCCGTCACCGTGATCATCTTGGACAGGTCGCCGTTGGCGACGGCCGTGGTGACCTGGGCGATGTTGCGCACCTGAGAGGTGAGGTTCAGGGCCATGAAGTTGACGTTGTCGGTGAGGTCCTTCCATACGCCGGAGACGCCGCGCACCTGGGCCTGACCGCCGAGGTTGCCCTCCGTGCCGACCTCGCGGGCGACGCGGGTGACCTCGTCCGCGAAGGCGGAGAGCTGGTCCACCATCGTGTTGATGGTCGACTTCAGTTCGAGGATCTCGCCCTTCGCCTCGACCGTGATCTTCTTGCCGAGGTCGCCCTGGGCGACGGCCGTCGACACGAGCGCGATGTTCCGCACCTGTGAGGTGAGGTTGTCCGCCATGAAGTTGACGTTGTCGGTGAGGTCCTTCCAGACCCCCGACACGCCGCGCACCTGGGCCCGGCCGCCCAGGTTTCCTTCCGTGCCGACCTCGCGGGCGACGCGGGTGACCTCGTCCGCGAAGGCGGAGAGCTGGTCCACCATCGTGTTCACCGTCGACTTCAGCTCCAGGATCTCGCCCCGGGCGTCGACGGTGATCTTCTGGCTCAGGTCGCCGTTGGCGACGGCCGTGGTGACCTGAGCGATGTTGCGCACCTGAGAGGTGAGGTTCGACGCCATGAAGTTGACGTTGTCCGTGAGGTCCTTCCAGACCCCCGACACACCGCGCGCCTGCGCCCGGCCGCCCAACTGACCCTCGGTGCCCACCTCGCGGGCCACACGTGTCACCTCGGCGGCGAACGCGGAGAGCTGCTCGACCATCGTGTTGACGGTCAGCTTCAGTTCGAGCAGCTCGCCCGTCGCCTCGACCGTGACCGTGCGAGTCAGATCGCCCTGTGCCACCGCCGTCGTCACCAGGGCGATGTCGCGCACCTGGGCGGTGAGCCGGGCGGCCATTGTGTTCACGGCCTCCGTCACGTCGCGCCAACTGCCCGAAAGGCCGCGCACCTTGGCGCGCCCGCCGAGCCGCCCCTCCGTGCCGACCTCACGGGCGACGCGGGTGACCTCGCCCGTGAAGAGCGAGAGCTGGTCGACCATCGTGTTGACCGCGCGGCCCAGGCGCCGCAGGTCGCCCCGCAGCTCGCGGGTGCCGTCGTGCAGGTCCACGCGCTGGGTGAGGTCGCCGCCCGCGACCGCGTTCAGGACGCGGGTGGCGTTGGCCGCGGGGGCGACCAGGGAGTCGAGCAGGGAGTTGACGTCGTGGACGCGCGTGGCCCAGCTGCCGTGCCCCGGGCTCGCCGAGAACCGTTCGTTGAGATGGCCGTGCCGGATGATCTCCCGTCGCACGCGGGCGAGTTCGCCGTCGAAGTGCAGGGAGCGGTCCAGCATTTCGTTGAACACCGAGTGCAGCTCGGCGGTCATGCCGTGGCCGGTCACGGGGACCTTGGTGAAGTCCCCGTCCCGCGCGGCCCGCATGGCGGACAGGAGCGGGCGCAGGTCGGAGATCGCTTCCGGAACGGTCTCCGGGGTGATTTCAGGCGTCGTGTCCGGAGCATGTCCGGACGGCGACGCGGGTGTCGGAGCTCGTTTCGGGGCCGGAATCCGACCGTAACCGAGCGCGGGCGTAGCACTGTTCTCACTCATAACGGCCCACTTCAGTAACTCGGTGCTTATGGGCGTGGCCAGTCTGTCACTCTGTTCGTGTCGCCTGAGGCGTATTCGACCGAACTGCTCAGGAGCCGAAACGTGGGGTCCATTCCGATGCAACGGGAGACCACTTTCCGTGCGTCCGCCCAGCCGGGGCACCAGCCCGGCCCGCCGGCGGTGGTGTGCACATCGCTGCCCGGGAACCCGATGGCGCCCGCCGCCGCACGAAGGTTTGTGCGCGCGGCGCTCGCCGACTGGGCCGAGCTCGAGGTGCCCGCTGCGGCGGGCATCACCGACCGGCTGGCGGACGACGCAGTGCTGCTGGTCAGCGAACTCGTCACGAACGCCGTCGTGCACGCGGGCACGACGGTGGAACTGCTGTGCCGGCTCGACGAGGCGGGCCTGGGGGAGAGCTGCGACACCCTGGTCATCGAGGTCTCCGACCACCACCCCGCCCGCGCGGTCCGCAGCGAGCCCGCGCCCCAGCCGCCCGGCACACCCGAGTACGGCAGGGGCCTGCAGCTCGTCGCGACCCTCTCCGACTCCTGGGGCATCACCTACCGCACCGGCACCAAGGCCGTCTGGGCCCGCCTCCCCGTCGGCGGCGTACAGGCCGTACAGGAGATCGAGTCGTACGCGAGCGAACAGGCGATGCACCGAGGGCTGCGCGCCAGCGAGATCCTCGCGCCGCTGCCGAAGCGGATCACGCACGACACGGAGTGGGTCAACCGGGGCGCGCTCACCTTCCTCGCCGAGGCCTCCGACCTGCTCGCCGGACAGTTCGACGAGGATCTGGTGGCCGCCCTCGCCGGGCAGTTGCTCGTGCCGCGGCTCGCGGACTGGTGCGCGGTGTGGCTCGACGACGAACCGGAGGTCGCGCCGCGCGGCGCCGCGAGCGGGGCCCCGGGGACCCGGCTCGCCCGCGTCTGGCACACCAGCGAGCAGCGGATAGAGGAACTGCGCCGCAGCCTGGAGAAGGACCCGCCCCTGCTGCTCGACGCGGTCGGCTCCGGCGCCGTCCCCGTGCCGTGGCCCGGCGAGGGCCCGGCAGGCGAGGCGACGGGCACGGCCCTGGCCTACCGCCTCATGGCGGGCGGCCGCGCACTGGGCACGCTCGTCATCGGGCGGGCCGGGATGATGCGGTTCGCGGACGAAGTCACCGGCCTCATCGAGGACTTCAGCCGCCGCGTCGCGCTTGCCATCAGCACGGCGCGGCGCTATCAGCGGCAGGCCACCATCAGCCAGGTCCTCCAGCGCGGCCTCCTGCCGAGCTCCGTCGCGGACATCCCCGGAATGAACAGCGGTGTCGTGTACGAGCCGCGGGACAAGGGCGGCCCCGGCGGCGACTTCTACGACGTGTTCCAGGCGGGCAAGGGCCGCTGGTGCTTCGCGCTCGGCGACGTCCAGGGCAAGGGCGTCGAGGCGGCCGTAGTGATCGGCCTCGCCCGGCCGTGGCTGCGGCTGCTCGCCCGCGAGGGGTACGAGGTCGCGGAAGTCCTCGACCGCCTCAACCAGCTCCTCCTGGACGACGCGACGGAGGCGGCGGACGCGGCGGCTGCGGTGGTCGCGGTCGCGGGCGGCCAGGGCCTGCCGCCCGACGGCGCCACCTCCCGCTTCCTCTCCCTCCTCTACGGAGAGCTGGTGCCCATGGACGACGGCGGCGTCCGCTGCACGGTGGCGAGCGCCGGGCACCCCCTGCCGCTGCTGCTCTCCCCGGACGGGACGGTCGAGCCGGCGGCCACGCCCCAGCTGCTGCTCGGGGTCGTCGACTACGCGACGTACACAAGCGAAACGTTCGAGCTTCGGACGGGCGACACACTGCTCTGCGTCACGGACGGGGTGACGGAGCGCCGCGCCGGACGGAACATGTTCGACGACGGCGACGGCCTCGCGACGGCGCTCGCGAGCTGTGCGGGTCTTGACGCGAACCTGGTGGCGGAACGGATCAAGAGAATGGTGCACGCGTTCTCGGAGAGGCCGCCGGACGATGATCTGGCGGTGCTCGTGCTACAGGCGCAGTAGTGGTCTCGTGCGCGGCGTCGGGTTCCTCCGCGGTGCGGGACAATCGAAGGTATGCCTTCCGCACTGCCCGATGGTGAGCCCATGCCCGAGGACGGCGCGCTGCCCGCGTCCGCCCTGCAGGGAGCGGGGGCCCGTCCGCTCGGCTTCTACCTCCACGTCCCGTACTGCGCCACGCGCTGCGGCTACTGCGACTTCAACACGTACACGGCGACCGAGCTGCGCGGCTCCGGCGGCGTGCTCGCCTCACGCGACAACTACGCGGACACCCTGATCGACGAGGTGCGGCTCGCCCGCAAGACCCTGGGCGACGATCCGCGCCCGGTGCAGACCGTCTTCGTCGGGGGCGGTACGCCGACGCTCCTCGCCGCTGCCGATCTCGTCCGCATGCTGGGGGCCGTGCGGGAGGAGTTCGGGCTCGCGGACGACGCCGAGATCACCACCGAGGCGAACCCCGACTCCGTCGATCCGGCGTACCTGAGCGAGCTGCGGGCCGGGGGCTTCAACCGCGTCTCCTTCGGGATGCAGAGCGCCAAGCAGCACGTACTGAAGGTGCTCGACCGTACGCACACACCCGGGCGGCCCGAGGCGTGCGTGGCGGAGGCGCGTGCGGCGGGCTTCGACCACGTCAACCTGGACCTCATCTACGGCACGCCGGGCGAGAGCGACGACGACTGGCGGGCCACGCTGGACGCGGCGATCGGCGCCGGGCCCGACCACGTCAGCGCGTACGCGCTGATCGTCGAGGAGGGTACGCAGCTGGCGCGGCGGATCCGGCGCGGCGAGGTGCCGATGACGGACGACGACGTGCACGCGGACCGGTATCTGATCGCGGACGAGGTGCTGGGGGGTGCGGGATTCTCCTGGTACGAGGTGTCCAACTGGGCCACGTCCGAGGCCGGGCGGTGCCTGCACAACGAGCTGTACTGGCGGGGGGCCGACTGGTGGGGGGCCGGGCCGGGGGCCCACAGCCACGTGGGGGGCGTGCGGTGGTGGAACGTCAAGCATCCCGGGGCGTACGCGGGGGCGCTGGCCGCTGGGCGCTCGCCCGGGGCCGGGCGGGAGGTCCTGGCTGCGGAGGACCGGCGGGTGGAGCGGATCCTGCTTGAGCTGCGGCTGCTCGAGGGGTGTCCGTTGAGCTTGCTCCGGCCCGCGGGGCTCGCGGCTTCGCGCCGGGCGTTGGAGGAGGGGTTGCTTGAGGGTGGGCCTTACGAGGAGGGGCGGGCGGTGTTGACGCTGCGGGGGCGGTTGCTGGCGGATGGCGTGGTGCGGGACCTGGTGGACTGAGGCTCGGGGCGCGGGGCCTTGGTTGGCGTCACCACCGGCTCCGCCGAGTTCGTCCTCAAACGCCGGACGGGCTGGAATGATCCCGGCTCGGCTGGAGAGCTTGCGTCGGCTGGGTGGGCAGCCGCGGGGCAATCGGGTGGGTGGGCGGGAAAGATCCCCCGCGGAGCGGAGGGCTAGGACTCGCCGCCGGTGACGAAGTCGATCAGTTCCTCCACGCGGCCCAGCAGCGCCGGTTCAAGATCCCGGTAGCTCCGCACCGAGCCCAGGATCCGTTGCCACGCGGCGCCCGTGTTCAGGGGCCAGCCCAGCGCCTCGCAGACGCCCGTCTTCCAGTCCTGGCCCCGCGGGACGCGGGGCCACGCCTCGATGCCCACCGACGAAGGCTTCACCGCCTCCCACACGTCGATGTAGGGGTGCCCCACCACCAGAGCCGACGGGGAACCCACCTGCGCCGCGATCCTTGATTCCTTGGAGCCGGGGACCAGGTGGTCCACCAGGACGCCCAGGCGCGCGTCGGGGCCGGGGGAGAAATCCGCGACGATGGCGGGCAGGTCGTCGATGCCCTCCAGGTACTCGACGACCACGCCCTCGATCCGCAGGTCGTCGCCCCACACCCGCTCGACGAGCTCCGCGTCGTGCCGCCCCTCGACGTAGATCCGCCCCGCACGGGCGACCCGGGCCCGCGCCCCCGGCACGGCCACCGAACCGGATGCGGTGCGCGTGGGACGTACAAGAGGAGACGCTGCCGACGGGCGGACCAGTGTGACCGTCCGGCCCTCCAGGGCGAAGCCCCCGGGAGTCATCGGGAAGACGCGGTGCTTGCCGAAGCGGTCCTCCAGGGTCACCGTCGGACCCTCCGCCGTCTTCTCGCAGCGGATCACCGCCCCGCAGAAGCCGGTGCCGAGCTCCTCCACCACGAGGTCCGCCTCCGCGGCGACCTCCGGCACGGACTTCGGCTTCTTCCACGGCGGTGTGAGGTCTGCGGAGTACTGGCGCATTCGCATGACGATAGGAGAAACGGCGTACGACCGGCTACGACACGCCGAAGCGGGCCGCCAGTGTGGCGCGTTGCGCACGGACAAATGCCGCGTCGACCACCGCGCCGTGCCCCGGCACGTACAACGCGTCCTCCCCGCCCAGGTCGAGAAGCCGGTCGAGCGCGGCCGGCCACCGCTTCGGGACCGCGTCGTTCCCCGCCTGCGGTTCGTCCGACTCCTCGACCAGGTCGCCGCAGAAGACGATCTCCGGAGAGCCGTCCGTGCCGGGGACCAGGACCGCAAGGTCGTGGCCCGAGTGGCCGGGACCGACGTTGGCGAGCAGGACCTGCACCCCGCCGCCCAGGTCGAGCGTCCACTCCCCGCACACCAGGTGGTGCGGGCGGACGAGCAGGTCGGCGGCCTCCGCCGCGGCGTCCGCGGCGACCCCGTGCCGGACCGCCGAGTCGCGCAGCTCGTCGCGGCCCTTCGTGAGGAGCGTGTCGATGCCGACCGCGCCGTACACCTCCACGCCCGCGAACGCCGCGGCGCCCAGGACGTGGTCGAAGTGCGGGTGCGTCAGGGCGAGGTGGGTGACCCGGCGGCCGCCGCCGAGGATGCCGCGCGCCTGGGTGCGCAGCTGTGCCCCCTCGCGCAGGGTCGCGCCCGCCTCGATCATCAGCGCCGATTCGCCGCCGACGACAAGGCCCGCCGTGCAGTCCCACACCGGCAGGCGCCGCCGCCCCACATGCGGCGCGAGCCGCTCCCAACCCGCCTCGTCCCAAGCCAGTGCCACGTCCATGAGCCGACGCTAGCCCCGCACGGGCGGCTTGGCAGCCGCTGGCCCACCCGTCGGACCGACACAGGTGGTCCGGCCCTTGCCGGGGCCGTACCTCGCGGCCGTACACTGGGCCCGGTGAAGGCTGGCACTCGCCCCAGGTGAGTGCCAGGCGAGACATCAGGGCAGGCAGGATTCAGGGCAAAAGGTGGAGGTGTGCGCGGATGCTCAATGAACGCAGGCTCGAGGTGCTGCGCGCCATCGTCCACGACTATGTCGGCACCGAGGAGCCCGTCGGCTCCAAGGCGCTCACCGAGCGGCACAGCCTCGGGGTCTCACCGGCCACGGTCCGCAACGACATGGCGGCGCTGGAGGAGGAAGGGTTCATCGCCCAGCCTCATACGAGTGCGGGGCGCATCCCGACGGACAAGGGGTACCGCCTCTTCGTCGACCGGCTCGCGGGCGTCAAGCCGATGGCGGCGCCGGAGCGCAGGGCCATCCAGAACTTCCTCGACGGCGCCGTCGACCTCGACGACGTGGTCGCTCGTACGGTGCGGCTGCTCGCGCAGCTGACCCGGCAGGTCGCGGTCGTGCAGTATCCGTCCCTCACGCGGTCGACGGTGCGGCACGTGGAGCTGCTCTCCCTTGCTCCCGCCCGTCTGATGCTCGTACTGATCACGGACACCGGCCGGGTCGAGCAGCGCATGATCGACTGTCCCGCCCCGTTCGGCGAGACCTCGCTCGCGGACCTGCGGGCGCGGCTCAACAGCCGGGTCGCGGGCCGCCGCTTCGCGGACGTGCCGCAGCTGGTGCAGGACATGACGGAGTCCTTCGACGCGGAGGACCGGGGCACGGTCGCGACGGTGCTCTCCACCCTCCTCGAAACCCTCGTCGAAGAGACCGAAGAGCGGCTGATGATCGGCGGAACGGCCAATCTCACCCGCTTCGGACATGACTTTCCCCTCACCATCAGGCCTGTCCTCGAGGCCCTTGAGGAGCAGGTCGTCCTGCTCAAGTTGCTTGGCGAGGCCACAGATTCGGGCATGACCGTACGGATCGGTCACGAGAACGCCCATGAGGGACTCAGCTCCACGTCCGTGGTCTCCGTCGGCTACGGTTCGGGCAGCGAGGCAGTAGCCAAACTCGGCGTGGTCGGCCCGACCCGCATGGACTATCCGGGAACGATGGGAGCAGTACGCGCAGTGGCACGTTACGTCGGACAGATCCTGGCGGAGTCGTAAGTGGCCACGGACTACTACGCCGTACTAGGCGTGCGCCGCGACGCTTCCCAGGACGAAATCAAGAAGGCCTTCCGAAGGCTGGCCCGTGAGCTTCACCCGGACGTGAATCCGGATCCGAAGACTCAGGAGCGCTTCAAGGAGATCAACGCCGCGTACGAGGTGTTGTCGGACCCGCAGAAGAAGCAGGTCTACGACCTCGGCGGCGACCCGCTGTCCCAGGCGGGCGGCGGCGGTGCGGGCGGTTTCGGGGCCGGTGGCTTCGGCAACTTCTCGGACATCATGGACGCGTTCTTCGGGACGGCGTCGCAGCGTGGCCCCCGGTCGCGCACGCGCCGTGGCCAGGACGCCATGATCCGGCTCGAGATCGACCTGGACGAGGCGGCCTTCGGGACCACCAAGGACATACAGGTCGACACGGCGGTCGTCTGTACGACCTGCAGCGGTGAAGGTGCCGCCCCGGGGACATCCGCTCAAACGTGTGACATGTGCCGCGGTCGCGGCGAGGTGTCGCAGGTCACGCGGTCCTTCCTCGGCCAGGTCATGACCTCACGGCCGTGCCCGCAGTGCCAGGGATTCGGCACGGTCGTGCCCACCCCGTGCCCGGAGTGCGCCGGCGACGGCCGCATCCGGTCGCGGCGGACGCTCACCGTGAAGATCCCTGCCGGTGTCGACAACGGCACGCGGATCCAGCTCGCGGGCGAGGGCGAGGTCGGCCCCGGCGGCGGCCCCGCCGGCGACCTGTACGTGGAGATCCACGAGCTGCCGCACGCCGTGTTCCAGCGGCGCGGGGACGACCTGCACTGCACGGTCACCATCCCGATGACCGCCGCGGCTCTGGGCACCAAGGTGCCCCTGGAGACGCTGGACGGCCTCGAAGAGGTCGACATCCGGCCTGGCACGCAGTCGGGCCAGTCGGTGCCGCTGCACGGCAGGGGCATCACGCACCTGCGGGGCGGCGGGCGAGGCGACCTCATCGTGCACGTCGAGGTCCTCACGCCGAGCAAGCTGGACGCGGAGCAGGAGCGTGTCCTGCGGGAGCTGGCGCAGCTGCGCGGCGAGGAGCGGCCCACCGGGCAGTTCCAGCCGGGGCAGCAGGGCCTGTTCTCGCGCCTCAAGGACGCGTTCAACGGGCGGTAGCGCCTGAAGCAGTGGCTTGGTGCCCCCGGTGGCGGATAACCGCCGCCGGGGGCGCTTTGTCGTCTTCGGCTGCGGACCGTCCTTGGTTGCTCGCGCAGTTCCCCGCGCCCCTTCGGGGCGCGATTCGGCGGCCCGCGCGGGGCATGGCACGATGCGTTCATGTCCTCCGTGCTGACCGGTCTTTCCCGCCTTCCGATCGTGCAGGCCCCCATGGCGGGCGGCGCTTCGTGCCCCCAGCTCGCCGCGGCCGTCTCCGAGGCCGGGGGGCTCGGATATCTCGCCGCCGGGTACAAAACCGCCGACGGGATGTACCAGGAGATCAAACAGTTGCGGGGGCTCACGAGCCGGCCGTTCGGCGTGAATCTCTTCATGCCGCAGCCCGAGTACGCCGACGCCGCCGCCGTCGACGTCTACCGCAACCAGCTCGCCGGTGAGGCCGCCTGGTACGAGACGCAGCTCGGCGATCCGGACAGCGGCCGCGACGACAACTACGACGCCAAGCTCGCGATCCTCGTCGAGGACCCGGTGCCGCTGGTGTCGTTCACCTTCGGCTGCCCCACCCGCGACGTCTTCGACGCCTTCGCGCGGGTCGGCACCATCACCGTCGCCACCGTGACCACCCCCGAAGAGGCGCAGACCGCCCAGTGGTCCGGCGCCGACGCCGTGTGCGTGCAGGGCATCGAGGCAGGCGGTCACCAGGGCACGCACCGCGACAACCCCGAGACGGACGGCGCCGGGCTCGGCCTGCTCTCGCTCATCGCGCAGGTGCGCGAGACCGTGCAGATCCCGATCGTCGCGGCAGGCGGCCTGATGCGCGGCTCGCAGATCGCCGCGGTGCTCGCCGCGGGCGCCGACGCCGCGCAGCTCGGCACGGCCTTCCTGGTCTGTCCGGAGTCGGGCGCGAACGTCCTGCACAAGCAGGCCATGACCAACCCGCTGTTCACCCGCACCGAACTGACCCGCGCCTTCTCCGGCCGCCCCGCGCGGGGCCTGGTCAACCGCTTCATGCGCGAGCACGGCCCCTACGCCCCCGCCGCCTACCCCCAGATCCACCACCTCACCAGCGGCCTGCGCAAGGCCGCGGCCAAGGCCGGTGACGCGCAGGGCATGGCGCTGTGGGCCGGGCAGGGACACCGCATGGCGCGGGAGCTGGAGGCCGGGCAGCTCGTGGAGGTCCTCGCGGCCGAACTGGCCGAGGCCAAGGCTGCGTTGGCGGCCGAAGGCCAGCAGGGGACCGAGCCCGGGAGCCAGGTGTGACCGCTCCCGTCTTCGTCGTCGAGAGCTTCGAGAACACTGCCGCGGGCGGCGACGGACGCTACGTACTCGATGGTCCCGAAGGGCGCCACGCCGTCTCCGTGAAGCGGCTGCACGCCGGTGAGGACGTCGTCCTGACCGACGGCGCCGGGCGCTGGGCCGAGTGCGTCGTCCTGGACACCGAGGGCAAGGACCGGCTGGTCCTGCGGATGGACTCCGTGGCGGAAGAGGCGCCGCAGGAGCCCCGGATCACCGTCGTGCAGGCGCTGCCCAAGGGCGACCGCGGTGAACTCGCCGTCGAGACCATGACGGAGACCGGCGTCGACGCGATCGTGCCCTGGTCCGCCTCGCGCTGCATCACGCAGTGGAAGGGCGAGCGCGGGCTCAAGGCGCTCGGCAAGTGGCGTGCCACGGCGCGCGAGGCGGGCAAGCAGTCGCGCCGGGTGCGCTTCCCCGAGGTGGCGGAGGCCGCGTCGACCAAGCAGGTGGCGGCGCTGCTCGCCGCGGCCGACTTCGCCGCGGTCCTGCACGAGGAGGGCAGCGAACCGCTGGCCACCGCGGAGCTTCCGGCCGCCGGGCACATCGTCCTCGTGGTCGGCCCCGAGGGCGGCGTGTCCCCGGACGAGCTCGCGGCGTTCGCCGACGCGGGAGCCAAGCCGTACCGCCTGGGGCGTAGCGTGTTGCGTACGTCGACCGCGGGGACGGCGGCGGCCGCACTGCTCCTGGGGCGCACGGGCCGCTGGTCCTGAACCCCCGCGCCGAGCAAGGGGGATGCCGTGGAACTGGCCCAAGTACGGCTGCTCGTATCGGACTTCAGTGCCTGCTACCACTTCTACGCCGACATCCTCGGCCTCAAGCCGCAGTCGGGGGCGGTGGACGGGCCGTACGAGAAATTCAGCCCCGCGACCGGCTCCGCGGGGATCGCGCTCCAGGACCGCTCGATGATGGCCCGGCTCCTCGACGAGCTGGAGGAGTCGGCGACCGGGCACCGCTCCCTGGTGGTGCTGCGGGTCGACGGCCTCGACGCGTACTGCGCGAAGATCGTCGAGCGCGGCGGGGCCATCGTCCAGGGGCCCGCGCCGCTGACGGACCGCATGCGGGTGGCCCATCTCAAGGACCCGGAGGGGAACTTGGTGGAGTTGCAGGAGTGGCTGCTGATGCGCGGCTAGGGGCGCCGCCGCGTCGACGGCCGGGCGGACGGGTCCGGCCGGAGTGGACGCAAAGGGGACTATCGTCAGGCGGCTCGCAGTGGCACTCTGCCGCCTATGGGGGCATTGAGGCGCTTACGTGATCGTGCAGGGGACGTACGTGGCCGGCGCGGACGGGTGCTGTACGCCGTCGGGTTCGCGGGGGCGGCGGTGATCGGGGTCGCCGCGTGCGATCCGGTCGACGGGGACATGAACACCGCGGCCATCGCGATCACCACCGACGAGATGGCGACGAAGGAGCTTGAGCGGCAGCACCTCGACGTGCTGTGGATCAGCTGTACCGCCCGCTTCAAGGACAAGGTCACCCCGTCCAGCGGTGACCCGACGCCCGAAACCGTCGCCACCGTGGACTGCCAGGGGCAGGCCAGGAACGGGAAGGGGTCCGACGACACCAGCAACATCACCGTCAAGGGGACGGTGTGGTCGGTCGTCGACGGACACTGCGTACGCGGGAACCTGACCGCCAAGGTCGACGGCAAGGAGTGGTTCCGGGTGGACGTGCTCGGCGACTGCTCCGGCGGTGACGACGGGAGCGGCAACGGCGGAGGCAACGGCGGTGACGACCACGACGGTGACAAGCCCACCCAGCCGCCGGAACAGCCGCCCGGAGCGACGGCCACGGTGACCGTCACGGCCGATCCGCCGCCGCAGGCGCCCGATCCGACATGCTCGTGCTTCAAGGGCAAGTGATCCAAAACGCTGACCGGCTCCGCCGTGGCTGCTTAGGCTGGCTGTGTGACACTGACTGGGCACCCTGCGTATCTTCGGTTTCCGCATCTGCGCGGCGAGTTGGTCGCCTTCACCGCTGAGGACGACGTCTGGGTCGCACCTCTCGACGGCGGCCGGGCGTGGCGCGTCAGCGCCGACAACATGCCGGTGAACCATCCCCGCATCTCTCCGGACGGGACGACCGTCGCCTGGACGTCCACGCGTGACGGCGCCCCCGAGGTGCATGTCGCGCCGGTCGACGGCGGTTCCTCCAAACGCCTGACGTACTGGGGCAGTTCACGCACCTCGGTGCGGGGCTGGACCCCGGACGGACAGGTCCTCGCGGTCAGCACGGCGGGCCAGGCCTCGCTGCGCCGCAGCTGGGCACGGGCCGTTCCGCTCGACGGCGGGCCCGCGGACACCCTGCCGTACGGCATCGTGGGCGATGTCGCGCACGGCCCGCAGGACGGCCAAGTCCTGCTGCTCTCCGCGCCGATGGGGCGCGAGGCCGCCTGGTGGAAGCGGTACCGCGGCGGCACGGCGGGCAAGCTCTGGATCCGGGGCGGGGGCGCGGGCGGTCAGGACGGGGAAGGCGGCGAGCCCCGCTTCGTACGCGTCCATGAAGAGCTCGACGGGAACATCGAGTACCCGCTGTGGGTGGGGGATCGCATTGCTTTCCTCTCCGATCACGAAGGCGTCGGGGCCGTCTACTCCTCGCTGCCGGACGGCTCGGATCTGCGTCGGCACACGGGAGTCGACGGTTTCTACGCCCGCCATGCCGCCACCGACGGCACGCGCGTCGTCTACACGTCCGCGGGTGAACTCTGGCTCCTGGACGACCTGTTGGACGCCGAGCCGCGCCGCATCGACGTCCGCCTCGGCGGTCAGCGCACCGACCTCCAGCCGTTCCCGGTGACCGCGGCGCGCTGGTTCGGTGCCGCCGCTCCCGATCACACGGGCCGTGGCAGCGCCGTCTCCGTGCGCGGAGGTGTGCACTGGGTGACCCACCGGGAGGGGCCCGCCCGCGCGCTCGCCGCCGAGCACGGGGTGCGGGCACGGCTGCCGCGGACGTTCCGCGTCGACGGCGAGGAGCACGTGGTCTGGGTGACGGACGCGGAGGGCGACGACGCGCTCCAGTTCGCGCCGGCCACGGGGCTCGCGCCCGGGGCGACGCCGCGCAGGATCGCCGTCGGGCAGCTGGGCCGGGTGCTCGCCCTCGCCATCGCACCCGACGGCAGCAAGGCCGCCGTCGCCTCGCACGACGGGCGGGTGCTCCTGGTGGAGCGGGAGAGCGGGGAGGTGCGTGAGGTCGACCGAGGGGAGCACGGGGACGCCAGTGGGCTCGTCTTCTCGCCGGACTCGGCCTGGCTCGCGTGGTCGCATCCGGGGCCGAGTCCGCTGCGGCAACTGAAGCTGGCGAACACGGCCGACCTCTCGGTGTCCGAGGCGACCCCGCTGCGGTTCCGTGACTACGCGCCCGCGTTCACCCTTGACGGCAAGCACCTGGCGTTCCTGTCGGCGCGGGCCTTCGACCCCGTCTACGACGAGCACGTTTTCGACCTGGCCTTCGTCGGCGGATCGCGGCCGCATCTGATCACGCTGGCCGCCACCACGCCCTCGCCCTTCGGGCCGCAGCGGCACGGGCGGCCCTTCGAGGCCCCCGACAAGGACGAGACCCCGGACAGCGAGGGCTCGCCCGTCACCCGCATCGACCTCGACGGGCTCGCGGACCGCATCGTGCCGTTCCCGGTCGAGGCCGCTCGTTACTCGACGCTGCGGGCCGCCAAGGACGGCGTCCTGTGGCTGCGGCACCCCGTGCGGGGTGTCCTTGGCGCGTCCCGCGCCACCCCGTCGGACCCTGACCCGCAGACCGAGCTGGAGCGGTACGACCTGGTCCAGCAGCGCATCGAGGAACTGGCCTCGGACGCCGACCACTTCGCCGTCAGCGGGGACGGCAAGCGGGTGCTGCTGTGGGCCGACGGGAAGCTGAAGGTCGTGCCGAGCGACCGGCGGGCCTCCGGCGACGAGAAGTCCGAATCGAACATCACCGTCGACCTCACACGGGTCAGGCAGACCGTCGACCCCGCCGCCGAGTGGCGCCAGATGTACGACGAGGCCGGACGCCTCATGCGGGACAACTTCTGGCGGCCCGACCTGGGCGGGGTCGACTGGGACGGCGTGCTCGACCGCTACCGTCCTGTCCTCGGCCGGGTGGCCACCCACGACGACCTCGTGGACCTGCTGTGGGAGGTCGCGGGGGAACTCGGTACGTCGCACGCGTACGTCATGGGGGGCGGGGCCTGGGGGAGTTCGGCGGTGCGGCAGGGGTTGTTCGGGGCGGATGTCTCGCGGGGCGCGGACGGGGCATGGCGGATCGACCGGATCCTCCCCTCCGAGACGTCGGACCCCGCCGCCAAGTCGCCGCTCGCCGCGCCGGGGGTGGCGGTGCGGGCCGGGGACGCGTTGCTCGCCGTCGCGGGGCGGCCGGTGGATCCGGTGGCGGGTCCGGGGCCGCTCCTCGTGGGTACGGCGGGGAAGCCGGTGGAGCTGACGGTGTCGCCCGCGGGCGGGGGCGATCCGCGGCACGCGGTGGTGATCCCCGTCGACGACGAGGAGCCGTTGCGGTACCACGCCTGGGTGGTGGACCGGCGTGCGTACGTCCATGAGCGGTCGGGGGGACGGCTCGGGTATCTGCACGTGCCGGACATGCAGGCGCCCGGGTGGGCGCAGATCCACCGGGACCTGCGGGTGGAGGTGGCGCGGGACGGTCTTGTGGTGGACGTCCGTGAGAACAGGGGCGGGCACACGTCCCAGCTGGTGGTGGAGAAGCTGGCCCGGAAGATCGTGGGCTGGGACCTGCCGCGGGGTTCGCAGCCGTACAGCTATCCGGCGGACGCGCCGCGGGGTCCTGTGGTCGCCGTCGCCAACGAGTTCTCGGGTTCCGACGGGGACATCGTGAACGCGGCGATCAAGGCGCTCGGGATCGGGCCCGTGGTGGGGACGCGGACGTGGGGCGGGGTGATCGGGATCGACAGCCGGTACCGGTTGGTGGACGGGACGCTGGTGACGCAGCCGAAGTACGCGTTCTGGCTGGAGGGGTATGGGTGGGGCGTCGAGAACTACGGGGTCGACCCGGACGTGGAGGTGGTGACGACCCCGGAGGACTACGCGGCGGGGCGGGACCCGCAGCTGGACGAGGCGATCCGCTTGGCGCTCGCCGCGCTGGAGACTGCGCCGCCCAAGACTGCGCCGGAGCTGCCGGAGCTGCCGGAGCTGCCGGGGGTGTGAGGGCGGGCGTGCTGCGGGGCTGCTGTGGCGGGGAGCGCGGGGAACCGTGCTCCGGGCGGACACCGGCACGTCCCCTCGTGTGCGCTGCCGGCTGCGGGTGCACTCGTGCTGCGGGGCTGGTCCGTCTGTGGGGGCGGGGCCGTGCCGGTATGTCCGTCCTCGCTATCGTCCGGTGGCCGTGCAGTTCCTTCGGTGGGGGAGTCCTGCGAACCGTGCTCCGGGCGGACATACCGGCACGTCCCCTCGGGTGCGCTGCCGACTGCGGCCCATCGTTCGTTGCTGCGGGGCAATCGGGTGGGTGGGGGGAGAGCTTGTTCGGGCGGGGTGGATGCGGGGTGCGGTGGGACAGTGGGGGGATGTTGCGTGGGATTTTTGATGGGGATGCCGAGTTGTATGACCGGGTTCGGCCGCGGTATCCCTCCGGGTTGATCGAGGCACTGGTCCAGCAGGCGCAGCTGAGCCCCCGCAGCAGGGTGCTGGAAGTGGCCCCGGGTACGGGGCAGTTGACCGTGCCGCTGGCCCGGATCGGCGGTGTTCTCACTGCCGTGGAGCTGGGGCCCGCCCTCGCCGCCGTGGCGCGGCGCAACCTCGCCCCGTATCCCCGGGCCCACGTCGAGGTGGCCGAATTCGAGGCGTGGACTCTGCCTCCGGAGCCGTATGACCTCGTCGTGTGCGCCACCGCCTTTCACTGGCTCGACCCTGCCGTGCGGGTGCCCAAGATGAGGGCGGCGCTGCGGAGTGGCGGGACGTTCGCCGTTGTCACCACCGAGCATGTCGCCGGGGGGAGTTCGGACTTCTGGGTCGAGGTCCAGGGGTGTTATGAGCGGTGGGACCCTGATGCCACCGAGCCCGGCCTGCGGCTGCCCGAGGAGAGCACCGTCCGGACCGACGTCGGTGAGATCGAGCGGACGGACGGCCTCGGCCCCGTCACCGTGCGGCGCTTCGCGCGGGACATCACCTACACCGCCGATCAGTACATCGACGTGCTCCGGACCTACTCAGGCCACCGTGCCCTCGATCACGACACCCGTGCCGGACTGCTCGGGTGTGTGAGGGAGTTGATCGACGGCACGTACGGCGGCATCATCGTCAAGCGGTATCTGCATGAGCTGATCACGGCGTCGGCACGCTGACCGCCGGGGCTTCCTCCGGGCTCGGCTCGGTGACCTTCCCCCGCTCCAGGACCACGTACGCAAGGCCGCCCACCACGCCCGACAGCAGGAAGCTGCAGTCCACCCCGCCGGTGAGCGAGAGCAGCGGGCCCTCGTACGAGGGCAGCGAGACCGCCGCGAGGCCGACCGCCGCGCCCAGCGCCCAACTCGTCGCCGCCGGGACGTTCCAGCCCCCGCGGTACCAGTAGATCCCGCCCCTGGAGCGGCGGTTGAAGACCTGGAGCGCCTCCGCGTCGTACACGCCCCCGCAGCGCGCGAAGCCGATCAGGGTGATCACCGCCCACGGTGTGCCGATCGCCGTGAGGAGCAGGACGAAGGACGTCATCGCGTCCTGTGCCTCCCACGCGTAATGGCCCACGAACACGCACCCCGTGGCCACCACCGCCACCGTGTACGTCGCCCGTGCCCGCGAGGCCCGCGGCAGGATCGCGTCCAGGTCGAGGCCCATCGAGTACAGCATCAGGCCCGCGTTGCCGACCGAGCCCGCCGAGGCGGCCAGGAGGAGCGGGACCAAGTACCAGGTGGGGGACGCGGAGACCAGCGGGCCCGCGTAGTCGAGCGCCGCACCCGCCGCGTACGCCGTGAACGTACCGAAGAGCTGGGGGACGAGGAGCCCGGCGAGCAGGCCGACCCACGACGCCCGCAGCACCGTGCGTGAGCTGTGGCGCGTGGGCGAGACGTAGCGCGTGTAGTCGCCCAGGAGCGTGATGAACGCGATCGGGCCGCTCAGGCCCGCCGCCACCAGGGCGAGGAGCCACGTCGGCCAGAAGGAGCCGAGGAGGTAGCCGCCCGCATCGGGAAGGGCCGACGTCGTGAAGTCGGGGGCGTAGGCCACCGCACCGAGGATCAGGAGTGCCGTCATGCCGACGGCGAGGACGCGGGAGAGCTTCAGCAGGACCCGGTAGCCGTAGACCGCGCCCGTCACCGTGGCGGCGGCCAGGAGCGCGTACACGATCCCGTAGGACAGACCGCCCGCCGGGAGCCCGATCAGACGGTGCAGGACGCCCACCATGACGTCGCCGCCGATCCAGATGGTCAGCGCGGTGTAGCCGAGGGAGAGGAGGAGGCCGACGATCGAGCCGACCAGGCGGCCCCGTACGCCGAACTGCGCTCCGGAGGAGGTGGAGAGGTTCGTGCCCGTGCGGAGCGAGACCAGGGCGAGGGGGGCCGTGAGGGCCGTGCCGATCACCGTGCCCGCCACCACGGAGGTGACCGACGCCCACCAGCCGAGGCCGAACGACACCGGCAGCCAGCCGAAGACGATCACCCCGAGACAGAGGTTGGAGCCGAGCAGGATCGAGATGAGATCGCGGGGGCCGCTGGTGCGTTCCCCGTCCGGGATGGTGTCGACTCCGCGCTGTTCTATCGGCATGAGGGTGCCCCTGACGCTCGATCGTGGCGGCCTGCGCACACAGGCCACCGTTCGACTGTTTGAGTGCCGCTCTATGTGACCTGAGTCAAGCTCGCACGTCAATGTTTCCGTCGGATCAATCTCGTGGTTAGAGTGTTGTTCAAACGATGGAGGTGTGGTGGCGTGCGGCTTACCCCCACGGAACGCGACCGGCTGCTGCTCTTCGGGGCGGCCGAGCTGGCCAGGGCCCGCAAGGCGCGCGGCCTCAGACTCAACGTCCCCGAGGCGACCGCGCTGATCGCGGACACGGTGTGCGAGGCGGCCCGCGACGGGGCCAGGCTCGCCGAGGCGATCGAGCGGGCACGCTCGGTCCTCGGGCCCGACGACGTCCTGCCGGGCGTCGCGGACGTGGTGACCGAGGTGCATGTGGAGGCCGTCTTCGACGACGGCTCCCGGCTCGCGGTCGTCTCGCAGCCCATCGGGGCGGGGCTGGGGAGTGAGGCCCCGGGGGCACTGCTGCCCGGTCCCGAGCACGCGGAGCTCACGCCCGTCGTGACGCTCACCGTGCACAACACCGCGTCCGTACCCGTCTCCGTGACCTCGCACTTCCATCTCTTCGAGGCCAATCCGCGGCTCGATTTCGACCGCTCGGCCGCTTATGGCATGCGGTTGGCGGTGCCCGCCGGGTCCTCGGTCCGTTTCGGTCCCGGCGAGAGTGTCGAGGTCGGGCTGGTGCCGATCGGCGGTGAGCGTGTCGCGATCGGCTTCGCCGGTCTGGTGGACGGTGCGCTCGATGCGCCCGGCGCCAAGGAAGAGGCCCTGCGCAGGGCCGTGGCCTGCGGATATCTGGGAGCTGAGCGATGAGCATCGATCCGTACGCGTACGCCGCCACCCATGGGCCCCGCGCGGGCGACCGGGTCAGGCTCGGCGACTCGGGCCTGGTGGTCCGGGTGGAGTCCGACTCGCAGGAGTACGGCGAGGAGTTCCTGGCCGGGTTCGGCAAGACGGCCCGTGACGGGCTGCACCTGAAGGCCGCCGCGGTGCGTGAGACCTGTGACGTCGTGATCAGCAATGTGCTGGTGATCGACGCCGTGCAGGGCATCCGCAAGGTGTCCATCGGCATCAGGGAAGGGCGGATCCACGCCATAGGGCGGGCGGGCAATCCCGACACCCTCGACGGCGTGGACGTCGTGGTCGGCACCGGCACGTCCATCGTCTCGGGCGAGGGGCTCATCGCCACCGCCGGGTCCGTGGACACGCATGTCCATCTGCTGTCGCCGCGCATCATGGAGGCCTCGCTGGCCTCCGGCGTCACCACGATCATCGGCCAGGAGTTCGGGCCCGTGTGGGGCGTCGGGGTCAACTCGCCCTGGGCGCTGAAGCACGCGTTCAACGCCTTCGACGCCTGGCCCGTCAACATCGGCTTCCTGGGCCGGGGTTCGTCCTCGCACGACGCCCCGCTGATCGAGGCGCTCGCCGAGGGCGGTGCGTCGGGCTTCAAGGTGCACGAGGACATGGGCGCGCACACGCGGGCACTCGACACGGCGTTGCGGGTGGCGGAGGAGCATGACGTCCAAGTCGCCCTGCACAGCGACGGGTTGAATGAGTGTCTGTCCGTCGAGGACACCTTGAAGGTGCTGGAGGGGCGGACCATTCACGCCTTCCACATCGAGGGGTGCGGCGGCGGGCATGTGCCGAACGTGCTGAAGATGGCGGGCGTGCCGAATGTGATCGGCTCGTCCACCAATCCGACGCTGCCCTTCGGGCGTGACGCGGTGGCCGAGCACTACGGGATGATCGTCTCGGTCCATGACCTGAAGACGGATCTGCCGGGTGACGCGGCGATGGCGCGTGACCGGATCCGGGCCGGGACGATGGGCGCGGAGGACGTGCTGCACGACCTGGGTGCCATCGGGATCACCTCGTCGGACGCGCAGGGCATGGGGCGCGCGGGCGAGACCGTACGCAGGACGTTCGCGATGGCCGGGAAGATGAAGGCCGAGCTCGGTCCGATGGACGGGGACGGCGCGGGCGACGACAACGCGCGCGTCCTGCGCTACATGGCCAAGCTGACCATCAACCCCGCCATCGCCCACGGCCTGGCCCACGAGGTCGGCTCCATCGAGGTCGGCAAGATGGCCGACGTGGTGCTGTGGAAGCCCGAATTCTTCGGCGCCAAGCCGCAGTTGGTGCTGAAGTCCGGCTTCCCGGCCTACGGCGTCGTGGGCGACCCGAATGCCGCGACCGACACGTGCGAGCCTCTCGTCCTCGGCCCGCAGTTCGGGGCGTACGGTGCGACGCCCGCCGACATCTCGGTGGCCTTCGTCGCGCAGGCCGCCGTCGACCAGGGCAACGACCAGATGCCGACCCGGCGGCGCCGCGTCGCCGTGCGGGGAACCCGGGGCATCGGCCCCGCCGATCTGCGGCTCAACTCCCGCACCGGATCCATCGACGTCGACCAGCGCTCCGGCCTGGTCACGCTCGACGGCGACCCGGTCAGGTCCGAGCCCGCCGACTCCGTCTCGCTCAACCGCCTCTACTTCCTGTAGTTCCCGTTCCGTCAGTCCTGCAGTCCGTCCCGTCAGTCCTTCCCGTAGGGATCACCATGACCTTCCACATGCCCGCCGAGTGGGCCCCGCACGAGCGCACCTGGATGGCCTGGCCGGGCCCCAATCCCACGTTCACCAATGAGCGTGAGCTCGCCGAGGGCCGGGCCGCCTGGGCGGGCGTCGCCCGTGCCGTACGCCGCTTCGAACCCGTCACGATGGTCGTCGGCACCGGCCAGAGCGAGTCGGCCCGCGCGCTCCTCGGTCCCGACATCGAACTGGTCGAGCGGGACCTGGACGACGCGTGGATGCGTGACATCGGCCCCACCTTCGTACGCGACGGCGATCAACTCGCCGCCGTGGACTGGATCTTCAACGGCTGGGGCGGCCAGGACTGGGCCCGCTGGGAGCACGACGCGAAGATCGCCCGGCACGTCGCCGACATCGCGGGCGTGCCCGTCCACTCCTCGCCCCTGGTCAACGAAGGCGGCGGCATCCACGTCGACGGCGAGGGCACGGTCCTGCTGACCGACACCGTCCAGCTCGACCCCGGACGCAACCCCGGACTGACCCGCGAGCAGGCCGAGGAGGCGATCCACGCCCGCATCGGCACGCGCAAGGCGCTATGGCTGCCGAAGGGCCTGACCGGCGACTACGGCCAGTTCGGCACCCGGGGGCACGTCGACATCGTCGCCGCCTTCGCCGCGCCCGGCATCGTGCTCGTCCACTCGCAGCAGGACCCCGCCCACCCGGACTTCGAGGTCAGCAAGGAGATCATCGGGGTCCTGCAAGGGCAGACCGATGCCCGGGGCCGCACCCTGCAGATCGTCGAGGTGCCCGCGCCGACCGTCCTCACCGACGACGAGGGGTGGGTCGACTACTCGTACATCAACCACTACCTCTGCAACGGCGGCGTCGTCCTGTGCGCCTTCGACGACCCGCGCGACGAGATCGCGGCCGGTATCTTCCGCCGTCTCTTCCCGGAGCGGACCGTGACGCTCGTGGACGCCCGTACGATCTTTGCCGGGGGTGGTGGCATCCACTGCATCACCCAGCAGCAGCCGAAGATCTAGCGTCAGACGAGTCACCGCAGGAGTCCCCGTGGCCCAGGCCGCCCGCCGGAAGAACGCACCACCGCGCGAGGACGTGCTGGCCGCTGCCATGGAGATGATCGCCGAGCGCGGCCTGGAGAAGCTGACCATGGCCGCGCTCGGCCGCGAGGTCGGCATGAGCAGCGGCCACCTCCTCTACTACTTCCGCACCAAGGACGAGCTGCTCCTGCGCACCCTGGAGTGGAGCGAGGCCGCGCTCGGCGCCGAGCGCGGCCGGCTGCTCGCCCGGCGGGGCACGGCCCGCGAACGGCTCGACGCGTACGTCGACCTGTATGTCCCCGACGCCCCCGGCGACCCCCACTGGACCCTCTGGCTGGAGGTCTGGAACCGCTCCCTGAACGCCGACGAGGACGAGCGCGACCGGCAGGTCGCCATCGAGAGCGCCTGGCACCGCGACCTGGTGGCGCTGCTCGCCGAGGGCGTCTCGCGGGGTGAGTTCGGGCCCCTTGACCCCGACCGGTTCGCTGCGCGGCTGCGGGCGCTGCTCGACGGGTTCTCCATCCATGTGGCCATCGGCCTGCGCGGCACGGGACGTGACCAGATCCTCGCGCATGTACGGGAGTTCCTGGACGGAGCACTCGCCTCCGGCTCGTAGGACCGCGTTGCCCCCGTCTAGGTTGTACGCGTTCCGGCGGATTGCGTGTGACCTGGCGGTGCGCTTGTATCCCCGTGGGCCTTCGGTACCGGGCCGGGGGGAATGACAGGTTTTGGGGGAAGCCATGTCCACTGCAAGACGTGTGTCCTTGAGCGCCTTACTGGTCGCGGCGCTCGGCGCCACGGTGTTACCGGCCGCGGCGCAGGCCGCGCCGCACGAGCCGCCGGCGCCGAAGGTGGAGCGCGTGAGCACCGCGGCCGACGGGACCGAGGCCGACGGCGCATCGCGCACCGCGTCCATCTCCGCGAACGGCCGCTACGTCGCCTTCTACAGCGACGCGGAGAATCTGACTCAGGGTCATCAGGGGCCGTACGACTGGGCGTTCGTGAAGGATCTGGAGACCGGCGAGGTCAAGCGCCTCAAGAACTCCATGGCCGCCCCCGTGATCAGCGACGACGGTCGATACGCGGCGCACACCGGCTGGGGCTCGCACGGCATCAACGTCTTCCTCACCGACCTGAGCACGGGGGAGATCAAGCAGATCGACGGCCGGGGCTTCAAGTACAGCGCGTCCTCGCCGTCCATCAGCGCGGACGGCCGCCACGTTGCCTACGACCTGCAGCCGCAGCACCCCGGAGACCCCCAGCGGGTCGAGGTCTACGACCGCGAGAGCGACACCCGCGAGGTCGTCAGCGACGGACCGCCCGACTCGGCCCGCGACATGGTGGACCCGTCCATCAGCGCCGACGGCCGCTACGTCGCCTACGAGGACAAGGGCACCGGCGAGGTCTGGCTCCACGACCGCACCACCGGCCGCCTCACCCGCGTCGACGACGGCACCGCGTCCAAGGTGGTGCAGGTCAACGGCCGCACGGTGGCGATGAACGGCGCGGACGGAGCCTACGTACGGGACCTGCGCACCGGAAAGACCCAGCACTTCCCGGGGGCGAGCGCGCAGGCGGTCAGCCGGGACGGCCGTCAGCTCGTCTACGGGCTCTACGGAGAAGGCCGGTCGGACATCCGGCTGCGCCACCTGCCCAGCGGCCATGAGCGGACGATCGGCCACGGCGGAGGCGCCGCGGTGGGGGCGATCGCCGACAAGGGGCGCAGCGTCGTCTACTCCTCGGACGACGCGGACATCGTGCCGGGGGACACGAACGGCGTGGGCGACGTGTTCAAGTGGACGGCGCGCTGACGGACGGCAGCTCCGGCATCTTCGTGCGGACATCTTCGTGCGGACAGTTCCACGAGGCCCGCAACCATATGCCCATCTCGCGTATCACAGACATTGCACGCACTGAACGCCGCATGCCACTGAACGCGGCATCCGCACCGAACACCAAGAAAACACGGGGGATTTGACCATGCACAGCACCAAGCGCCGCGCCGCCCTGGCCGCCGCCGCACTCGTGGCCGCCGTCACGGCCACGACGCTGCCCGCCGCCTTCGCCGCGCCCGCCGCCGACGCGCCCCGCACCGAGGGCGTCAGCGTCACGGCCGACGGCAAGGCCGCGAACGACCGCTCGGCGGGCGCCGTGATCAGCCGCGACGGCCGGTTCGCGGCCTTCGACTCCGAGGCCACCGATCTGGTTGCGGGCGACACGAACGGCCTCAGCGACGTCTTCGTACGCGATCTGCGCACCGGGAAGACCGAGCGGATCGCCCTCGAAGGGCGTGACGTCAGGAGCCCCTCACTGAGTGCGGACGGGCGCTACGTCGCGGTGATCACCAGCCCCGCGGGCTCCTACTCGGACTCCGACGTCCGGCTCTACGACCGCAGGACCAAGAAGACCGAACGGCTCGACGTCGAGCTGCCCGACGGCGCCGCGGGCGCGGGCAGCGTCTCGCTGACGCCCGACGCCCGGTACGCCGTCTTCGACGTCAGCCGGAGCGCGGGCAGTCCCGGCGGCGTCGTCTTCCTGCGCGACCGGAAGACCGGTACGACCGAGCGGATCAGCGAGGCCGACCCGGCAAGGGAGGGGCGCACCGCGCACGGGGCGACCGTCAGCGACGACGGCAGCCGTGTCGTCTACGCGTACAACTACTTCAACGGCCCGCGCGGCGACGACTGGAGCGACGTCTTGCTCCGGGACCGCAAGACCGGTGAGCTGACGGAGGTCGACCGTTCCCACGACGGGTCGGAGACGGAGAAGGAGTCCCTCGAGCCGTCGATCAGCGGCAACGGCCGCACCGTCGTCTTCGAGTCCCGCGACACGCATCTCGTCCCGAACGACGACGACGTGGCCTGGAACGTCTTCGTGCACGACGTCGCATCCGGCAAGAACCAGCGGATCCACGGCACCCAGGGCGGCCCCGGCGAGGCCTACACCCGCTCGCCCGCGATCAGCGCCGACGGCCGCCGCCTGACGTTCATGTCGGAGCTGACCGAAGCCGGATCGGAGTACGGCAAGGAGTGGCCCGTCTATCTGCGTGACCTGAAGAAGGGCACCACCACGCTGGTCACGCCGGACACCACGGGCGGCGCGGCCTCGGCCCAGGTCGCCCCCGGCGGGATCTCGGCCGACGGCCGCAGGATCGCCTTCCTCTCCGGTGACGCGTCGCTCCTGAGCGGCGACACGAACGACGGCTACGACACGTTCGTGCGCCACGTGCGCTGACGTCCCATGCCGTGCGGGCGGCGCGTCACACGCGCCGCCCGTACGGCAACGTGCCGTGGTCCACGTGCGCCCGCATCGTGAGACGGGGCAGCGCGGTGTGTGCGGACTGTGGCAGGCTGCCACCGTGCTCTCGTTCGCCATGATTATTGGCAGCAGGCGCGCCGGTCCGCAGTGACCGTCTCGTACCACCATGTACGGGCGGACACCGTCGTCTCTCGACCCGCGCGCAAACCTCTCGTACCCACGAGGGGTTTTTTCGTTTCCTGGCCCAACATCAGCCGGACGCGGAGCGCGAGGGATCATTGAGGCGGTGGAGCCGGTCATTCCGGTAGACCGAGATCCGACACAGGAGCCAGATCAGCATGACGGAAACCAGCACACCCGACGATACGTTCCACGTCTTTGACACCACGCTGCGCGACGGCGCGCAGCGCGAGGGAATCAACCTGACCGTCGCGGACAAGCTGACCATCGCCCGGCACCTGGACGACTTCGGCGTGGGCTTCATCGAGGGCGGCTGGCCGGGCGCCAACCCCCGCGACACCGAGTTCTTCGCCCGCGCATCGCAAGAGATCACCTTCCGGCACGCCCAGCTCGTCGCCTTCGGGGCCACGCGCCGCCCGGGTGGCTCGGCGGCAAAGGACCCGCAGGTCAACGCCCTGCTGGAGTCCGGCGCCCCGGTCATCACGCTCGTCGCCAAATCCCACGACCGGCACGTCGAGCTCGCTCTGCGCACGACCCTGGAGGAGAACCTGGAGATGGTGCGCGACACCGTCTCCTACCTCACCGGCCAGGGGCGGCGCGTCTTCGTCGACTGCGAGCACTTCTTCGACGGCTACCGCGCCAACCCCGAGTACGCGAAGTCCGTCGTCCGCACGGCCTCCGAGGCGGGCGCCGATGTCGTCGTCCTGTGCGACACCAACGGCGGCATGCTCCCCGCCCAGGTCCAGGCGATCGTGGGCACCGTGCGCGCCGACACCGGCGCCCGGCTCGGCATCCACGCGCAGGACGACACGGGGTGCGCGGTCGCCAACACCCTCGCCGCCGTCGACGCGGGCGCCACGCACGTGCAGTGCACCGCCAACGGCTACGGCGAGCGGGTCGGCAACGCCAACCTCTTCCCCGTGGTCGGTGCCCTGGAGCTGAAGTACGGCAAGCAGGTCCTGCCCGAGGGCTCGCTGCGCGAGATGACCCGCGTCTCGCACGCCATCGCCGAGGTCGTGAACCTCACGCCCTCCACGCACCAGCCGTACGTAGGCGTCTCGGCCTTCGCCCACAAGGCGGGCCTGCACGCCTCCGCGATCAAGGTCGACCCGGATCTCTACCAGCACATCGACCCGGACCTGGTGGGCAACCGCATCCGGATGCTGGTCTCGGACATGGCGGGGCGCGCCTCCATCGAGCTCAAGGGCAAGGAGCTCGGGATCGACCTGGGCGACGACAGGGCGCTGGTGGGCAGGGTCGTCGAGCGGGTGAAGGAGCGGGAGCTCAGGGGTTACACCTACGAGGCCGCGGACGCGTCCTTCGAACTGCTCCTCAGGGAAGAGGCCGAGGGGCGGGCCCGGCGCTACTTCCGAGTCGAGTCCTGGCGGGCCATCGTCGAGGACCGGCCCGACGGCACGCACGCGAACGAGGCGACCGTGAAGCTGTGGGCCAAGGGTGAGCGCATCGTCGCCACTGCGGAGGGCAACGGCCCGGTCAACGCGCTCGACCGGTCGCTGCGGGTGGGTCTTGAGCGGATCTACCCCCAGCTCGCCAAGATGGAGCTGGTCGACTACAAGGTCCGCATCCTGGAGGGCAAGCACGGCACGTCGTCCACGACCCGGGTGCTGATCTCCACCAGTGACGGTGACGGTGAGTGGTCGACGGTGGGTGTGGCGGAGAACGTGATCGCGGCGTCGTGGCAGGCGCTGGAGGACGCGTACACGTTCGGTCTGCTGCGGGCGGGCGTCGAGCCGGTGGAGTAGTCGCCGGAACTGGGGTCGTCCCGGACCTCCGTCGGGGGCCCGACTGAGTTAGCTTCGAAGTATGAGCAATGGGACGAAGCGAATATTTGTCGCGCTGTCCGGGCTTCTCGTGACCCTGGGTGCCGTGTCGTTGACCGCAGCGCCCGGGGCCGCGGCTGCCACCGGTGTCCCGGCGGTGGCCGACGCCTGGGAGAAGAGCCCGGTGTACGTGGATCCGGCCGCATCGGACCAGCTGTCCGGGTCCGACGCGGACGCCATCGCGGAGAAGATCAAGGACGCCGACAAGCCGGTGTTCGTGGCGGTCCTGCCCGCGGACTTCCCGAAGCAGGACCTCTTCCAGAAGCTGCGCACCGAGACCGGTGTGACGGGTGTGTACGGGGTACGGCTCGGTGACGCCTTCGACGCGAAGGCCGACCGGGCGGTCCTGAGCAACGCGGCCGTCGCGAACCTCGTCACGACGTACAAGGACGTGGGCGACACCAAGACCCAGCTCAACGACTTCGTCGACCAGGCGGTGAAGGACGCGCGCGGCTCGGCGCCGGCTTCGTGGGACGACGCCGCGGGTTCTGACGGCGGCACTCCCGTGGGTGCGCTGATCGGTGTCGGCGCGGTGCTCGTCGCGGGTGGCGGGGCCACGTACGCGGTGGTCCGGCGCAACCGGCGGCGGAAGGCCGAGGAGCAGCGGGTCGCCCTGGAGAAGCTGCGGGTCGTGGTGGACGAGGACATCACGGCGTACGGCGAGGAGCTGGACCGTCTCGACTTCCACCCCGCGGAGGCGGGCGCCGACGACACGATGCGCGCGGACTACGAACGGGCCCTCGACTCGTACGAGAAGGCGAAGTCGTTCATGGCGGCGGCGGAGCGGCCCGAGGAGGTGCGGGCGGTCACCCAGTCCCTGGAGGACGGCCGCTTCTCGCTCGCGCTCCTGGCCGCACGACGCGAGGGCCGCCCGCTGCCGGAGCGGCGGGCCCCCTGCTTCTTCGACCCGCGCCACGGCCCGTCGGTGAAGGACGCGCAGTGGGCGCCGCAGGGCGGGGCCGAGCGCTCGGTCCCGGTCTGCCTGGCGGACGCGACGCGCCTCGCGGACGGGGAGGAGCCGATGGCGCGGACGGTGACCACGGAGTCGGGGGAGCGACGCCCGTACTGGGAGGCGGGCCCGGCCTACGGCCCGTGGGCGGGTGGCTACTTCGGCGGCGGCATGCTGCCGGGTCTCCTGGTCGGCACGATGCTGGGCGGAATGATGGCGAGCCCGGCGTACGGGGCGGACTACGGGTCGGGGTACGGGGACTTCGGGGGCGGGGGAGGGTACGACGGCGGGGACTACTCGGGGTCGGACTTCAATCCTGGGGACTTCGGGGGTGGCGGGGACTTTGGGGGCGGTGGGGACTTCGGGGGTGGTGGGGACTTCGGGGGTGGGGGGTTCTAGGGGGATCGGCTGAGGGGTGCGGGGGCGCCGGGGGGTGCTGGTCTGTCTGTGACGCCGTGATGCCGTGATGTGGTGATGCCGGGGTTGACGTTCCAGCGGGTTAGCGAGACGATACGTTTCGTTCCGTTGAGCCGTCGTCGAACCGGAAGGTCACCCCATGCAGCAGCAGTACGTCGAAACCGCCCCCGGCGTCCGCCTGTGGACGGAGCGGCGCGGAGCCCCCGAGGCCCCCGCACTGCTCCTGGTCATGGGCGCCCAGGCCTCCGGCCTCGGCTGGCCCGACGCCCTGGTCGACGCGCTCGCGGCCCGGCATCAGGTCATCCGCTACGACCACCGGGACACCGGCCGTTCCACCACCGCCTTCGATCAACACCCTTACCCCATCACCGACTTGGCCCGGGATGCCGTGCGGGTCCTTGACGGCCTCGGCGTCGAGAAGGCGCACCTGGTGGGCATGTCCCTCGGCGGCATGCTGACCCAGCTGGTCCTCGCCGACCACCCCGAGCGCGTCCTCAGCGCCACCCTGATCGGCACCTGCGCGCTCAGTGAGACCCCGTACGAGGCGCCGGACGGCACGCGGGTGCCCGTCGGTGAACTCCCCGGCATCGCCCCGGAAGTCCTGGAGATGTGGTCCCGCCCGGTCGAGGACAGGGGCCCGGAGGCCGAACTGGACCGCCGCGTGGAGCACTGGCGTGTCCTGAACGGCGGCCAACTCCCCGTCGAAGACGCGTACTTCCGCGACCTGGAGGCCCGGATCATCGCGCACACAGGAACCCACGTCGCCTCGACCGCACACGCCCGAGCCGACGACTCCCACATGCTCCGCACCGAGGAACTGGCCGACACGAAGGTCCCCACGCTCGTCATCTCCGGCCCGGCCGAGCCGGTGTTCCCGCCCCCGCACCCGCGCCACCTGGCCCAGGTCATCGGAGCCGGCGGCGCACGCGTGGTGGAGATCGCGGGCATGGGGCACGCACTGCCCCCGGCGGTGCAGGGCCCGCTCGCGGAGGCGATCCTGACGCACACGGATGCCGTCGGGGCCTAGCCTCGCCGTTCCGCCGCCGCGTGCCACCAGCCCGGTGGCGAGGGGCCGACCGCCCGGGACGAGGGCTGGCTCGGGTGCAGGCCCAGGGGGCGCAGGGCGTCCGCCCGGACGTGGATCACGAAGGAGCCGTGCCAGTGGCCGTCGGAGCCGCGGCCGCACATGTGGTCCCAGTACACCTCGTCCGGTGTGAACGGCATCCAGTCGATGCCGCGCTCACGCAGTCAAGCGCGGAGGGCGGCAAGGGGCCGCGGGGCGCCGGACGTGTTCTCGTACGCGGCGACGGTGATCCACTCGTGGCGGTTCGGGGTCATGCCGTCATGATGCCAGGTCGCCCAACCCCGTCATGTCCGCGGACAGTTGCCAGAGGCGGGCCGCGGCATCGGGGTCCGTCGCCCAGGGCTTGACGCCTCCGATCAGCATGTCCTCCGTGGTGGCGGGCTCCGCGATGTCGCAGTCCTGGCAGTACGCGCCGCCCTGGGCGTCCAGGAGCGGTGACGTCGCGGCCCAGACCGCGGTGGCCGCACCCTGCGCCGGGGTCTTGAATCCCTGTGCCGGTGTGCCGTCGGCGGACATCCAGCCCTGCGCGATCTGTTCCTCGCGGGGGATGTGGCGCTGCAGGGGCGTGAGGATGCTGCCGGGGTGGACGGAGAAGGCCCGCGGGCGGCCGGTGTCGGCCGTACGCAATGAGTCGGTCGTACGCAATGAGTTGAGGTGGACGGCGAAGAGGGCGTTCGCCGTCTTGGACTGGGCGTAGGCCAGCCAGCGGTCGTAGCCCTCGTGGAAGTGCGGGTCCGTCCAGCGGATGTCGGAGAGGAAGTGCCCGGACGAGGCCACGGACACGACGCGTGCGGTACCCGGACTCAGCGCCGGGTGGAGGCGGTTGACCAGGGCGAAGTGGCCCAGGTGGTTGATCGCGAAGTGCGACTCCCAGGTGCCGTCCGGGCCGACCCGGGTCTCGGGGCACGCCATCACACCCGCGTTGTTGATGAGGATGTCGAGGGCGCGATCCGTGGCCAGGAAGCGTTCCGCGAAGTGCCGGATGCTCTCTTGATCCGCCAGGTCCAGCGCCCGCACCTCCACGCGGTCCGTGCCCCGCAGCGCCTGCTTCGCCGTGTCGGGCCTGCGCGCCGGGACGACGACGTGCGCGCCCGCACGGCTGAGCGCCCGGGTGATCTCCAGGCCGAGCCCCGAGTAGCCGCCGGTGACCAGCGCCGTCCTGCCCGAGAGGTCGATCCCGGCGAGTACGTCGTCCGCCGTGCTCGATGCGCCGAACCCGCTGCCGATCCTGTGCTGTTGCGCCTGCTGTCGCACCTGCTGTTGCCCCTGCTGTGTGGTCATGTGCGTGACGCTAGAAGCTGGACCGCGCTCTAGGGCAAGGTGAGCCCTGACCGGCGGAGGGCTCTCTCCGGGGCGCACACCGACAAGCAAGCGGGGGAAGACAGTGAGCGAGCACGGCACGAACAGCACCACCTGGCCCATCCTCGACCGAGCGCACGCGGCGCTGCGCACGGCTGTCTCCGGCGTACCGGACGGGGGCTGGGACCGCCCGACGCCCTGCGCGGAGTGGAACGTCACCCAGGTCCTCCAGCACGCCGCGGGCGACCAGCTCGGCTATGCCTCGTCCCTCACCGGGGGCCCCGGCCCCACGGAGAACCCGTTCGCACCCTCCGGCAAGCTGACGGATTCCCCGGAGGCCCTGCTGGAACCGGCGCTCGCGGCCGCCGCGGCGGCATGGGGGACGGTCGACGCGTCGGTCCAGGAGGTACGCGTACCGCTTCCGCCCGGCACCATGACGGCCCCCCTCGGCGTCGGCGCGTGCGCACTCGACGCGGCCGTCCACGCATGGGACATGGCCGTGGCCACGGGCCAACCCTCGCCGCTCGACGACGAGTTGGCGAGGCAGCTGCTCGACGTGGCCCGGCAGATCGTCGAGCCGGTCCGTGCCTTCGCGTTCGCGCCTGCCCTTGAGGCGGAAGCGGGTGGGGCGGAGAAGGGGGAGGCCGCCGAACTCCTGAGGTACCTCGGCCGCAGGCCCGACTGGGCGTAGCCGGGAGCCGGAGGCCGAGGGCCGGGGGCTCAGGCGCCGTCCGCCGACGGAAGGCGCCACCTCCCCGAATGTCCGGGCGGGAGCGCCAAGTCACGCCGGACCGCCTGGTAGTAGCCCTCGCGTGTGGTCCGCTGACGATCGAGCAGGACGGACCACGCGTCCGGATCGTGAGTGCCCGCGCGCAAGAAGCGCTCCATCTCGACGACCGTGAGCACCCAGACCCGCGCCTTGTCCACCACGTCGGGTGTGCCGAGCATCAGCAGTGCTTCCCCGGCCGGATCCCGCGCGATGGCGGCTTCCGCCAGGTGGGGAGCTGCTTCTTCGGGGGTCAGGGGGTGCGGGTGCGGGTCGTTGCCGAGGTGCGCCGCGACGCGGTAGGTGAGCGTGACCGCCTGCTTCACGACGCGGGCGTAGTCGCCGTACACGGTGAGCCGCCGCTCGTCCCAACGGGCGGCCTGCTCCCGCTGAAAGCGGGCCCGGTCGCCTCGGGTGATCGCCAGATACGACCCGAGCGCACCGACGATCACGCCTATCAGGGCAGGCAGTTGCTGTATGAACTCGACCACACCCAAACGCTATAGGACCCCTACCGCACCCAGCACGCGCGCGAAGCAACCCACGCACGGCCCCCGGGCACACATGCGATTCACCTCACCCCACCCCGCACCCGGCACACATACGAGGCAACCCACCCCACGCCACATGCACGCGGGCAACCCACCCCACGCCACACGCATGCGGCGCGACCCACCCACCGCACCTGGCACACGTACGTGGCCAGCCCGCCCACCGCGCCTGGCACGCATGCGGGGCAACCCACCCACCGCCCCGGCGCACACACGAGGCCAAACCACCCACCGCACCTGGCACGCAGGCGAGGCGACACCCACCCCCAGCACCCGGCGCCCACACGAGGCAACCCACCCACCCCACCCCGCGTGCTGCGGGGTAATCGGGTGGGTGGGTGGGAGTGATCCGTCGCGAAGCGGCGGCCCAGAGAACCAGCGAGGCTCAGGAGCCAGACTTAATCGCGGAGATGTCGAAGTTCAGCTTGATCTTGTCGGAGACAAGCACCCCGCCCGTCTCCAGCGCCGCGTTCCACGTGAGGCCCCACTCCGAACGGAGAATCTCCGCCTTGCCCTCGAAGCCGACCCGCTCGTTCCCGAAGGGATCCGTGGCGGAGCCGTTGAACTCGAGGTCGATGGCGAGCGGCTTCGTGGTGCCGAGGATCGTCAGGTCACCGGTGATGCGGTAGTCGTCGCCGCCGAGCGCCTCCGCCTTCGTGGAGCGGAACGTCATCTCCGGGAACTCATCGATCTTGAAGAAGTCCGCACTCTTCAGGTGACCGTCACGGTCCGCACTGCCGGTGTCGATGCTGTCCATCTTGATGTCGATGGAAGCCGTCGAGCGCGACGGGTCCGCGCCGTCCAGGTGCAGCGTGCCCACGACGTCGGTGAAGGAGCCCTTGACGTTCGTGACCATGGCGTGGCGGGCGACGAAGCCGATCGACGTGTGCGAGGGGTCGATCGCGTACTCGCCGGTCAGCGCGGCCAGGTCCGGGTTGACCGGAGCGGGCGCCGTGGCGGTGCCGACGGCGGAGGCGGCGGAGGTGGCGGTTTCGTTCTTGCGGCCGAAGAGACCCATGACTGCTCCTTGGGGGACGAGCTGCGGGCGGTGAGCCCGGGCTGCGAGCTATGAGGGATATCTGTTGAAGGTTCAACGAGATTCACCATAGACCCATCTCGTTCAACATTCAACATGTTGCGGGGCGTGATGCGCCGAGGGAGGGGAGGAGGCACCCGTTCGGGGGCTCCCGCCCAGGCGGTGGGCCCGGCCCATGCAGCGAACCCCGCCCAGGTCGCAGCCCCGGCCGAGCTAGGACTGCCGCGCCGCGAGCACCTCGTCCAGTCGCGTCCGGAAGTCCGCCATGCGCTCTTCGGTCTCGGGCAGGGCGGCCACCAGCTCCCGCATCGCCATGGCCGCGTCACGCAGCAGCCTGACGCTGGTGCCGCGCCGCAGGAACTCTTCGAAGGGCCGCCACGCGTCCACCCACTCACCGGCGGTGCACGCGCACAGGAAGAGATTTCCGGTGCCTGTCGCGGCATGGTTCTCGTCGTCCGACGCGGTGTCGGCCTCGTAGAGCGCGACGGCCTCCGCCAGCACCTGGGACCAACGAGCCTTGCCGGTCGCCCGCAGCGCCAGGGCCTTCAGATAGCGGGGCAGCCCCTCCGCCCCGTCCAGCCAGGCGGCCTTGCCTGCGTCCGACAGCGCTTCCTGGAAGCGGCCCATGAGCAGGAACGTCCTCGCCCGCCCGGTGAGGAGGTCCGCGCTTGCCGAGTCGGAGCGGAGCGCCAGGGTGTAGTCGGCGATGGCCTCCTCGTGGCGTCCCAGCTGTTTGCGGATGTCGGCGCGCAGACCGAGAGCGTCGGCGTGCCGGTTGTAGGTGTGCAGATAGACGTCGCAGTCGGCCTCGGCGTCGTCCAGGCGCCCGGTGTAGGCCAGCACTCTCCCGCGCGCCAGGAAGGCATCGAGCTGGCCGCTCGTACGGTTGATCCCGGCGTTCAGATCCCGCAGGGACGCCGTGTAGTTCTCCAGCTGAGCGTGGACCGCTCCCCGGGTGAGCAGGGCCTGCCCGAAGTCCGGCACGTGCTCCAGGACGTGGTCCAGGTCGCGCAGCGCCTCGTCGTGGCGGTCCGCGAGGAAGTGCTCCTGGGCCCGTCTCACGCGCATCATGTGCAGTTCGGGGTTGCCGGCGATGACGTCGTCCCGGCCCGAGGCCACGCGCCCGGCGAGGCCCACGAGCGAGGGGCTCCGCACCCCGTCCAGCGCGGTCCGCACCTCCGGCGCGAACTTCTTCTCCAGTACGTCGAGGGCGGCCTTCGCGTCGTCCACGCGCCCGTCCTGCGCTGCCAGGATCGCGGTGCTGAGCTCGTCCGGTATTTCTTCGGAGGATCCCCGCAGCAGGACGACGAGCTCGTCGAGGGTCCGATGGACGTCCCCGTCCATGGCCTGCAGCAGCATCCGGCCCATCGCGGTGTCGATGTGGTCGGCGTCGAGTTCGGTGGCACGGGCCATGTCTCTGCGGGCCTCGTCATGACGGGCGACGTGCAGATGCAGCATGGCGCGGCTGACCAGGGGCGAAGGCTCGTCCGGGCAGAGCTCCACCGCGCGGTCGGCGTCCGCCATGGCCTGTGCGGAGCGGCCCGCGAGCTGGTGCACCTCACTGCGCCCCCGGTAGGCGCGCTCCCACTCGGGGGTGAGGGCGATGGCCGCGTCGTAATCGGCCAGCGCCCGGTCCAGAGTGCCGACGATCACCCACCGCTTGGCGCGCAGGGTGTAGGCCAGGGCCTTCGTCTCCGTGTCCAGCTCGGCCCGCCCCAGCAGGACGTTCAGCGCCCCGCCGTCGTCCGCCGCTTCCCCCTCCAGGGTGCCGAGCAGTCGCTTCGCCAGGTCCCGTACCGCGCGGGCGTCCGCGTCGTCGCCTGCCGCGCCCACCATCAGCACCCAGCGGCGGAACTCGCTGTCCGCAGTGACGTAAGCGTGCACCAGAGCGCGCACGGCCGCGACCAGACCGGCTCGTTCGTCCCCGCACAACCGGTGGTACGTCGCCTGCAGATGGAGGTCCCGCCACCGCTGGCTCCTCCAGCGTTCCTCGTCGGTCTTGCCGTCGTTGTCCTCCAACTGCGCCTGCCAGCCCGCGAACGCGTTGGCCAGGTTGCCGTGCTGCGCCTGCCACCGGCTGGGCGACTGGATGCGCTGCAGCCGCAGCATCGCGGTGCGCACGACGTCGTGGTAGCGGCAGCGCCCGCTGCTGTCCTGCACGAAGGGCAGGGTGCGCAGCCAGTCGAACAGCTCGGCGCCCTCCGCCCCCACCACGGTCCGGCAGATGTCCTCGTTCAGCTCCTGGGGCAGCGCGCACGCAAGGGCGACGCCCCGGCGCACCGGATCGGTCTCCCACTTCAGGAACCGCTCCACGGCGGTGCCGCTCGGGTCGCCGACCTCCTCACCGCTCGCAGGGCGGCCGTCGGCGAGCATCGAGACCAGGACGGGCAGCCGCCGGGAAAGGTGCAGCACCACCTCCATCACGCGCTCGTCGTCGACGCCCTTCGCCGCCAGGAGCTGTCGCGCCTCGGCCTCGGTGAAGATGTCCAGCGGCAGGTCGGTGATGAAGGCGAGCTGGTCACCCCAGCAGCGGGTCTCCAGGCGGCCCTGACCGGCGAGCACGACGATGACGTTCGCTGCCAGCTCCCCGTACCGGTCGCTGAACAGCGTGTCGCGCAGCCAGACGTCCAGGGTGGGGCCTGTCCGCTCGTACGCGTCGAAGAAGATCGTGACCCAACTGGCCTTCTCCGCCGCCTTGTTGATGTGCTTCAGGAAGACCGGTGCGAGCGTCTGGAGCGGCTGGAGCACGAGCTGGGCGTCCGACTGGTTGCGGAGCCGGCCATTCGCCCAGGCCTGTCGGATGCGGTCCGGCATCATGGCCGCCTGGCTGGGGTCGATCGCCCCGGCCACCGGTCCGAGGCCCGGCACCGCTCCGAGCGTGCCGAGCAGGACCTGTGCGGTGACCGTACTGGCCGCGGAGGGCTGCGACTGTCCCGGGTCTGCCGCACCTTCCGGGCCGGACTCCGCCGAGGCCGCGACCTGCGCCTCGTACTGCCGGTCGCGATAGTTCTTCAGTAGATCGTCGAGGCCGTTCATGGACGCGCCCTGGTGCGTGAGCTGCGCGCTGATCGTCTCCATGGCCTCGGCCACGCCGGTGGCCGTCTCGTCGACCCGGGCGGTGACGGCCCGCTGTTCTCTGGCCGCCGCTTCCCACTGGCTGATCAGCGTCGACTTGCCCACCCCGGCCGGGCCGCGCACGTGGAAGAGGAACTGCGCCGCGTCCTCGGGCGCCCGCGCCAAGTTCTCCCGGAACAACTCCAGTTCGTGTCCTCGTCCCACGAAGCTGTCCCGGCGCTGCCGTCGCACCAGCTCCAGCCGGGACGGCTGGCTCCGTCCGCTCACCCGTGCCTCCCCCTGACAGGCCGACCCGTTCCGCACCCCATGTTGCCGCAGTGCCGCCGCCCCTGTCCCCGCTCCCGTTGCGGGAGTTGATGACCGCCCCCTAGCCCCGGAGGCTCCGCGGACGCCGGGAGGGCGGCGGAACCGGCCCCGCAGGCGGGTCCGACGGGTCCGCCGACGGGGACAGCAGCAGGCCCCATGCCTGCCGTATCCCGTCGATGAGCGGGCGCGCACTGTAGGGCGACACCGCAAGCTCCAGGCGCGCCTCGGCGAGAAGTTCGGGGTCGCCGTCGGGGCCGCGGCCGGCTGCCGAGGTCCGGCGGCGGTTGAACCCCCTGCGCCCGAAGATGTCGAGCAGGGTGAGGGAGAAGTAGGCGTACGTGGCCGCTTCGTCGATGAGGACGCGGGCTTCGTCGGGCAGATCGCCTTCCCCGAGCTCGGCCCACCGGCCCCGCGGCGCGTGGATCGCGAAGTGTTCCAGGGCCGCCTGAAGCTCCCGGCCGCGGTGCGGTCCTGTCGTGCGCAGATAGCCGACCAGGCTTCGGAACGAGCCGAGGATCGTGCTGGTCTCGGGCGTCCACTGCTGCTTGGCGAGCAGCGTGCGGAACCCGGCGAGCGTCTCGGAGAGCTCCTCCGCGATGACCGACCGGGATATGGAGGTGAGTTCGAGTGCGCTGGTCGCCTTCTGGACCTCCAGCAGGCGCCGTGCGTACCGGATGAGGTCGCGGGGGATGCCGCCGGAGAGGGCGTGCGCGAGCAGGATGTACGGGGCGGTGATGTCAGGAGCACGCTTGGTGAGGATCTTCGTCGACTCGGCGAGCAGCCCGGGTTGTACGTGGATGACGTCGTCCAGCGAGCTGTCGGTGACGTCACGGTGCGGAAGACCGCGCCGCACGAACGCGGCGCCGACGTCCTCGGCGACCGAGATGAGATAGCGCACGTGCGGCACGCCCAGGATCGCCTTGATCTCGCTGAGGAAGGCCAGGGCCTGCGTATCGGTGCCGAGGCGGTCGAGCTCGTCGATGGCGATGATCACGCGGATGCCGCGGCGTTGCAGGGTCCGCGCGATGTCACCGAGCACGTCGCGGAAGTCGGAGACCAGTTCCGGGTAGTTGGGCGGAACGGTGGACACCGAGGCCGTCTGCGTGGCACCGAGGGTGAGGAGCTGCAGGGTGGCGGTGTTGAGGGCGGACGACGAACTCTGCACGGTCTGCAGCCGGTAGAGGCGGTTGCGGCAGGTGGTGACCAGGGCCGGTTCCGGCCGCATCAGGCTCCAGGGACCGGACGTGAGCTGGAGCAGCAGGATTCCGGCTAGCCATGCGCAGAGCCTCGCCGGATTCTCCGGGTCGGTGAGGATGAGCCTGGACGGTTCGACGGAGATCAGCAGGAGCAGGGCGAGGAGCGGCAGGAACAGTTGGTTGAGCGGGCCGTAGATCCGCTTCTTCGGTATCGACCACCGGCCGACGCGCAGGGTCTCGAACCAGGTCGTCCAGTACTGGTCGTTGCAGATCCACCAGGCGACGGCCAGCGCGATCAGCCAGTACAGCGTCCCGTGGCGGGGTAGCTCGCTCGCGTGCCGGCGCACATCGGGATCGAAGGCGAGCAACACGGCCGAACCGCATATCAGTCCGTACGCGATGACAACGGGCAGCCTGCGGCGCAGGGTGCGCAGGACCCACGAGAGGGTCGAGGAATAGCGCAGCATCCACACCAGGACGCCGACGCCGGTCACCACGAGTGCGGTCCCCACCGCCTGCCCCTGCCAGACGTCCGACGCACGCTCACCGACCGCGTCGAACACGTCGGTGATCCGATTCCGTACGGTCGTGCCGTACTCCTCCTGGAGAGACCTGGCCGCCGCGTACAGCCCGAGGAAGATGAGCGCCGCCGCGGGCACGGCGTATCCGAGCCAGCGGGCCAGGCGGGTCAGCGGCTGGACGACGCGGACGCGCAGCCACCAGTGCCACGTGGGCAGCCGGGCGAACGCGGGGGGAGCGAAGTCCTGGTACTGCATGTAGCTCGTGCAGAGCGTCACGAACAGGGAGGACAGGAAGTCGTGCGGGGCGTACGTCGACGGGGCCTGCTCGATGACGGCGAAGTCCGACTCCTTCAGACAGCTCTCCAGGAGCGTCGTCTTCCCAGTCCCGCGGGGTCCGCTGACGGCGATGGTCCCGCTGTCGATCTGCTCGAGCTTCCGCTGCAGGCGTGCCAGGGTGTCGTTCTCGACGATGTACCGTCGGCCCCTCGGCGAGCGCAGCCCGTGGGAGCTGCGGGGCAGGAGCAGCGCGTCGGCGTCGTCGCCGAGCAGTTCGTCGACAACTCCCGGTACGACGTGGTTCGTTCCGTCGCGGCGCAGTTCCCTGGACCAGGCACGCCGTCCGGCCCGGACCGGAACCCGCAGCGCCGCCCAGATGAGCCCGAGCACGGCCAGCGTCGCCCAACGCCCGGACTGCGCCCGCGAGTCGGGATTCCGGAGAGCGAAGGCCAGGGCGATGGAGGTGAGGGCGAGCAGGACCACGAGGGTGAAGAGGAAGTCGGCACCGCCGAACCAGCAGACCAGGGTGGTCAGAGCCAGCGTGTAGAGGACGGCGGTCCGCGCGTTCGGCTCGATTCCGTCACTGGTGCGTACGAACGCCTCCCCGACGCGCTCCTGACGGGCGACGGATTCCCGGTAGCCCCGGAGGGCCCCGTCGCAGGACTGGAGTGAGCGTTCGACGTTGGCCTGCGTGCCCATGGCGTCGAGCACTGCTTCGGGCGAGATCCCCGGGCGCGCGTCGAGCCGCTTCGCCGTGCGGGGTTCCTCCAGGCAGGCCCGGACGGACTCCTGGTAGATGCGTTCCTCGGTGTCGCTCTCCCAGGGCCAGGGCACGGTCCGTGCCTAGCTGGGCACTACTGCGTGGGTCATGATGCTCCAAGCAGGTCATCCGGCAGGCGCATGTCTCCTCGGGGGAGCGTGCCTCGCCCGCAGCATCCCACGCCGGTGCCAGGGTGCGGGCGATGTCGTCGATGCCGAACCGGGTTGCGGGACCGGATGGTGTGAGGTGTCTCTCACCTGACCCTTTGTGGAATTCCTACAGCGTGATGGCCCTCTGAGCAGTCACTTCGGACTCACTGGAGTGAGCTTCTGTTCGGGGGTGCCAGGAAAACGGGCCGGAGACTGTTCAGAGTCGACGGTCCGTTTCCGTAGGCCCACTTCGTAAGGTCACTACATGACCGTTTTGGACGACACCGCTTCTCCCCAGGGCGAGCCCACCGACGCGCGTGGGCGTGTGGCGGAGCTGCACGCGATCCGTGCCGAGGCGCTGCGCGGCCCGAGTGAGAAGGCGACGAAGGCCCAGCACGCGAAGGGCAAGCT